>NZ_BBMZ01000008.1 GCF_000759795.1 Pseudescherichia vulneris NBRC 102420 | reverse complement strand
GAATTTTTTCTCTTCAACCGGACCGGCTGTTTCCGTGAAGTGATTCACGTTTGCCGTTTCGATGGAGGCGCATTATAGGGAGTTATTCGGAGCTGACAAGCGGAAAAATACAATTTTATTTCAACCGCTCATCTTTTCGTCATAACGGCTACTTTTGCTGCTTTTTAATCGTTGCCGGCAGCTCTGCAAGGCTATTAAGCACCCAATCGGCTGCATTTTCCCCCTCGGGGGTGACCGGTTTGCCAGAACGCACTAATACTTTATGGCCGACGCCAGCCGCTGCTGCTGCCTGCATATCTTCTACTTTATCGCCCACCATATATGAGGCGGCCATGTCGATATGCAAAAAGTCGCGTGCGGAGTTCAGCATCCCCGGATGCGGCTTACGGCAGTCGCACACCTGGCGGAACTCTTCCACGGTACCCTGGGGGTGATGAGGACAATAGTAGATGCCGTCCAGATCAACGCCGCGATCCGCCAGCGACCAGTCCATCCATTCGGTCAGGGTTTCGAACTGCACTTCGGTAAATTTGCCCCGGGCGATGCCGGACTGATTGGTTACCAGCACCAGCGCGAAGCCCATCGCTTTTAATTCACGCATGGCATCTATTACGCCATCGATAAATTCAAAATCGTCAATCTCGTGGACATAACCATGATCGACGTTAATCGTGCCATCACGATCGAGAAAAATTGCGGGTACTGATTGTGCCACCGGCTTACTCCTGAAAAAGACGTGTCACGCTAGTATCTCATGTTTCACGCGGCAAGAAAGTGCTCATGAGAGCGAGTTACATTGAATTAGACGTCTGGATGCCTTACCATCCGCTCTGTTTACGGTCACTGCCCGTATCTGGCAGAACAAAATGCCACGGCTAACTCTTACGATAAAAATATTCTAATGATTAAACTTTCGAATATCACCAAAGTGTTCCAGCAGGGGAACCGCAC
Organism: Pseudescherichia vulneris NBRC 102420; assembly: GCF_000759795.1. GTDB lineage: Bacteria > Pseudomonadota > Gammaproteobacteria > Enterobacterales > Enterobacteriaceae > Pseudescherichia > Pseudescherichia vulneris. The sequence continues at coordinate 456,255 of NZ_BBMZ01000008.1, read as the reverse complement.
CATTCAGGCGCTGAACAATGTCAGCCTGCATGTCCCTGCCGGGCAAATTTATGGCGTCATCGGCGCATCGGGTGCTGGTAAAAGTACGCTGATTCGTTGCGTCAACCTGCTTGAACGCCCAACGCAGGGTAGCGTCCAGGTGGGCGGCGAAGAGCTGACGACGCTGTCGGAAGCGCAGCTTACCCGCGCACGCCGCCAGATTGGCATGATTTTCCAGCACTTTAATCTGCTGGCGTCCCGTACGGTCTACGGCAACGTGGCGCTGCCGCTGGAGCTGGACAACACCCCGGCGGCTGAAATCAAGCGTCGCGTGACCGAACTGCTGGACCTGGTCGGCCTGGCCGATAAGCACGACAGCTATCCGGCTAACCTCTCCGGCGGCCAAAAGCAGCGCGTGGCCATTGCCCGCGCGCTGGCAAGCAATCCGAAAGTGCTGCTCTGCGATGAGGCCACCAGCGCGCTGGATCCGGCGACGACGCGCTCTATTCTGGAGCTGTTGAAAGATATCAACCGCCGTCTCGGCTTAACCATTCTTCTTATTACCCATGAGATGGATGTCGTGAAGCGTATCTGTGACTGCGTAGCGGTGATCAGCAACGGCGAGCTGATTGAACAGGATACGGTTAGCGAAGTGTTCTCTCATCCGAAGACACCGCTGGCCCAGCAGTTTATTCAGTCCACGCTGCATCTGGATATTCCGGAAGATTACCAGCAGCGCCTGAAGGCCAACGCAGAGGCCGACAGCGTGCCGATGCTGCGTATGGAGTTTACCGGCCAGTCGGTAGACGCGCCGCTGCTCTCCGAAACCGCGCGTCGGTTCAACGTCAACAACAACATTATCAGTGCGCAGATGGATTACGCCGGCGGCGTGAAGTTCGGCATTATGCTGACAGAAATGCACGGCTCGCAGCAGGATACCCAGGCCGCCATCGCCTGGCTGCAGGAACATCATGTAAAAGTAGAGGTACTGGGTTATGTCTGAGCCAATGATGTGGTTACTGGCGCGTGGCGTCTGGGAGACGCTGGCGATGACCTTTGTCTCCGGCTTCTTTGGGTTTGTGATTGGCCTGCCGGTAGGCGTGCTGCTGTACGTGACCCGTCCGGGGCAGATCGTTGAGAACGCGAAGCTCTACCGCACCCTCTCTGCGCTGGTGAATATCTTCCGCTCCATTCCGTTTATTATCCTGCTGGTATGGATGATCCCATTCACCCGCGTGATTGTCGGCACCTCCATCGGCCTGCAGGCGGCAATTGTGCCCCTGACCGTAGGCGCTGCGCCCTTTATTGCCCGTATGGTGGAAAACGCACTGTTGGAGATCCCGACCGGCCTGATTGAAGCCTCCCGTGCCATGGGCGCGACGCCGATGCAGATCGTGCGCAAGGTGCTGCTGCCTGAAGCCATGCCGGGACTGGTCAACGCGGCCACCATTACGTTAATCACCCTGGTGGGCTACTCCGCCATGGGCGGCGCGGTCGGCGCAGGCGGGCTGGGCCAGATCGGCTATCAGTATGGTTATATCGGCTATAACGCCACCGTAATGAACACGGTGCTGATATTATTAGTCGTGCTGGTTTATCTGATTCAGTTCTCTGGCGATCGTATCGTCCGGGCAGTAACGCATAAATAGCGTTGTACACAACACAATCGACTCAGTGAGTTAAGGAAATAACATGGTGTTCAAATTTAAGACCTTTGCGGCGGCGGGTGCGCTAATTGGTGCTCTGGCATTGGTAGGCTGCGGCCAGGATGAAAAAGATCCGAACCACATTAAAGTCGGCGTTATTGTGGGTGCTGAGCAGCAGGTTGCTGAAGTGGCCGCGAAAGTGGCAAAAGACAAATACGGCCTCGACGTTGAGCTGGTGACCTTCAACGATTACGTGCTGCCAAACGAAGCGCTGAGCAAGGGCGATATCGATGCTAACGCCTTCCAGCATAAACCGTATCTGGATCAGCAGATCAAAGATCGTGGCTATAAGCTGGTTTCCGCAGGCAACACCTTCGTCTACCCTATCGCGGGCTACTCTAAGAAGATCAAAGCCCTGAGCGAACTGCAGGATGGCGCGCAGATTGCGGTTCCGAACGATCCGACCAACCTGGGCCGCTCTCTGCTGCTGCTGCAAAAACAGGGTCTGATCAAGCTGAAAGAGGGCGTTGGCCTGCTGCCGAACGTTCTGGACGTGACCGAGAACCCGAAAAACCTCAAGATTGTTGAGCTGGAAGCACCGCAGCTGCCGCGCTCGCTAGACGACGCGCAGATTGCCCTGGCGGTGATTAACACCACCTACGCCAGCCAGATCAACCTGACCCCGGCGAAAGACGGTATCTTCGTTGAAGACAAAGACTCTCCGTACGTGAACATGATCGTGACCCGTGAAGATAATAAAGACGCGGAAAACGTGAAGAAATTCGTGCAGGCCTACCAGTCTGACGAAGTTGACCAGGCGGCGAACAAGGTCTTTAACGGCGGTGCAGTTAAAGGCTGGTAATCTCTCCTCGGTATAATATCATTCAGGGCGGGCGCAAGCCCGCCTTGTCATTTATGCAGGCAACTGGTTCAATAACTGACAATTTGATCACTCATTGAGGAAATACTATGCGTGCTTTACCGATCTGTTTACTGGCACTCATGCTCAGCGGCTGCTCCATGCTAAGCAGATCTCCCGTCGAACCCGTTCAAAGCAACGCAGCAACGCCGCCGAAAGCGGAGCCAGTGAAAACGAAAGTATCGCCCCCGGCTCCGGTCAGAGTCATCACCAATCCGGAAGAGCTGATTGGCAAAACGTTCCGCGATCTGGGTGAGGTCTCCGGTGACTCCTGCCAGGCAAGCAACCAGGACTCGCCGCCGAACATCCCGACCGCCCGCAAGCGTATGCAGATCAACGCGGCCAAAATGAAAGCCAATGCGGTACTTCAGCACAGCTGCGAAGTGACCAGCGGCACGCCGGGCTGCTATCGCCAGGCCGTCTGCATCGGATCGGCGCTTAACGTTTCGGCGAAATGAGCACCTTTCAGTTTGCGCAGATAGGCGTTATTCGCTCCCCCTATAAAGAGAAGTTTGCCGTTCCGCGTCAGCCGGGATTGGTGAAAAGCGGCGGCGGTGAGCTTCATCTCATCGCTCCCTATAACCAGGCCGATGCGGTGCGCGGGCTGGAGGCGTTTAGCCACCTCTGGCTGCTGTTTATTTTCCATCAAACGATGGAAGGCGGCTGGCGGCCCACGGTGCGCCCTCCCCGACTCGGCGGCAACGCCAGAATGGGGGTGTTCGCGACCCGTTCGACCTTTCGCCCGAATCCCATCGGCATGTCGCTGGTGGAGCTAAAAGGCATTCGCTGCCAGGGTGAGCAGGTGATCCTTGAGCTAGGCAGCCTCGATCTCGTGGACGGCACGCCGGTGGTGGATATCAAACCCTACCTGCCCTTTGCCGAAGCCCTGCCGGAGGCCAAAGCCAGCTACGCCCAGCAGGCACCGCAGGCCACCATGCCGGTGGGCTTTACCCCCGAGCTTGCCGCGCGCCTGCCGCAGCTGGAGACGCGCTATCCGCATCTTCGACAGTTTATCGTCGAGGTGCTGGCGCAGGATCCTCGTCCCGCCTATCGCCAGCAGGAAGAGGCGGGCAAGGAGTATGCCGTCTGGCTGCTCGATTTCAACGTCCGCTGGCGGGTGACCGACGCGGGCTTTGAGGTCTTTGCGCTGGAAGCGCGGTAAATTCTGCCCGCTCTCTTTTGACATAGCTGTCTCGCTGGTAAACTGAATCACTTTTTTTGTGTCAGGCCCGCTTTGGGCCTGTACCCATCGTCCAAATGGAATCGTAATAACATGCGTACTAGCCAATATCTGCTCTCCACACTGAAGGAGACACCAGCCGACGCCGAAGTGATCAGCCACCAGCTGATGCTCCGCGCCGGGTTGATCCGCAAGCTGGCCTCCGGGTTATACACCTGGCTGCCGACCGGCGTGCGCGTTCTGAAAAAAGTCGAAAACATCGTGCGTGAAGAGATGAACAACGCCGGTGCGATCGAGGTGTTAATGCCGGTGGTTCAGCCCGCTGACCTGTGGCAGGAGAGTGGTCGCTGGGAGCAGTACGGTCCGGAGCTGCTGCGCATTGCCGATCGCGGCGAGCGCCCGTTTGTTCTCGGCCCGACGCATGAAGAGGTCATTACCGATCTGATCCGTAACGAGCTGAGCTCCTACAAGCAGCTGCCGCTGAACTTCTATCAGATCCAGACCAAATTCCGTGACGAAGTCCGTCCGCGCTTTGGCGTGATGCGTTCCCGTGAGTTCCTGATGAAAGACGCCTACTCTTTCCATACCTCACAGGAATCACTACAGCTGACCTACGACGCGATGTACGCTGCCTACAGCAAAATCTTCAGCCGCATGGATCTCGACTTCCGTGCCGTGCAGGCGGATACCGGCTCTATCGGCGGTAACGCCTCGCACGAGTTCCAGGTGCTGGCCCAGAGCGGTGAAGATGACGTGATCTTCTCCGACAGCTCTGACTACGCGGCCAACATCGAGTTTGCCGAAGCGCTGGCACCGAAAGAAGCGCGCGCGGCGGCCACTCAGGAGATGACCCTGGTCGATACGCCAAACGCGAAAACCATCGCCGAGCTGGTGGAGCAGTTTAACCTGCCGATTGAAAAGACCGTTAAGACCCTGCTGGTAAAAGCGGTAGAGGGCAGTGCTTACCCGCTGGTCGCCCTGCTGGTGCGTGGCGATCACGAGCTGAACGAAGTGAAAGCAGAGAAGCTGCCGCAGGTTGCCAGCCCGCTGACCTTCGCTACCGAAGCTGAGATCCGCGCTATCGTCAACGCCGGTCCTGGCTCCCTCGGTCCGGTGAACATGCCGATCCCGGTGATTATCGACCGTACCGTTGCCGTGATGAGCGACTTCTCTGCGGGCGCCAACGTTGACGGCAAGCACTACTTCGGCATTAACTGGGACCGCGACGTGGCGACCCCGGAAGTGGCAGACATCCGTAACGTGGTCGCTGGCGATCCAAGCCCGGACGGCCAGGGTACGCTGATGATCAAACGCGGTATCGAAGTGGGTCACATCTTCCAGCTGGGCACCAAGTACTCTGAAGCGTTGAAAGCGTCAGTCCAGGGTGAAGATGGCCGTAACCAGATCTTGACCATGGGCTGCTACGGTATCGGCGTGACCCGCGTAGTGGCGGCGGCCATTGAGCAGAACCACGACGAGCGCGGTATCGTCTGGCCGGACGCGATTGCGCCGTTCCAGGTTGCCATTCTGCCGATGAACATGCACAAATCCTTCCGCGTGCAGGAGCTGGCCGAGAAGCTTTACGCTGAGCTGAACGCGCAGGGGATTGAAGTGCTGATGGACGATCGTAAAGAGCGTCCGGGCGTGATGTTTGCTGATATGGAGCTGATCGGTATTCCGCACACTATCGTGATCGGCGACCGCAACCTCGACAGCGACGATATCGAATACAAATACCGTCGCAACGGCGAGAAGCAGCTGATTAAGACCGGCGACATTCTCGACTATCTGGTAAAAGCCATCAAAGGCTAAGCCATGCTCTGCCCGGCGGCGCTGTCTGCCGGGCGTGCTTCCTCTACTCTCCGCCGCGCACCTTGCCGCGCATCGCCTTTACCGACGACTTTTGCGACTTGGTTGCCAGACGCCGCTCTTTCGACGCCCGCGTCGGACGCGTAGGACGGCGGCTCTTCTGCTCCACCATCAGCTCCTGAATTAGCGACACCAGACGGGCCAACGCCGCTTCGCGGTTCATCTCCTGGCTGCGGTACTCCTGAGCCTTGATCACCACCATGCCATCGCTGGTAATGAGATGATGGCTGGCCGCCAGCAGGCGCTCTTTGTACGCATCCGGCAGGCTGGAGGCTTTAATATCGAAGCGCAGGTGGATCGCCGTGGAGGTTTTATTCACGTGCTGCCCACCCGCGCCCTGGGCGCGAATGGCGGTCAGCTCGATCTCGCTGTCGGGAATAGCAACGCTGCGTGAAATCTCAATCATGCCGCGCTCTGCCAGGTTGTCAGGTGGATCTCCAGGTTATTCTCCGCGTCCGAGAGCCAGATTGCGCCATCCTGAATAGTGGCCTGAAGCACCATGGTGCGGGAGGCAAATGCGCTCAGCTGCGCCAGCTGCTCATCATCGAGATACCAGATGCTCAGGTTACTGAATCCAGCCAGCTTGCTCTGGTTCTGCTGCCACCAGACCTGCGCCGCCCGGCTGTTGTAGGTAAAGAGAGCCACCTCTTTCGACTGGGTGCAGGCTTTCTTGATGCGTCGCTCCTCCGGTAGCCCCAACTCAATCCACAGGTCGATCCCCAGATGATCGTTGCGCAGCCAGGCTTCCGGCTCATCTTCCGCGCTCAGCCCACGGGTAAACTGCAGCCGCTCGTTGGCAAATTTGATCCACGCCAGCAGGCGCAGCATCATACGCTCCTGGGTTTCAGAAGGGTGGCGCGCCAGAGTCAGGGTGGCATCAAGAAACTGGTTACGGTCCAGATCGGCCACGTTCACCGTCGCTTTATAAATGGTTGCTTTCAATGCCATGTTGTCGCTCCTTCGCAAAATAGCGCCTATTGTAGCAAACATTCAGCCCGCTGATATTGCCGGGATGAGTATGGTATAGTCACCTTGCGAAACAGAGTTTATCTTCGTAGGCTTAAACTTACATCCCACGGTGAAGTCGGTACACTGACAGGAGGGCATGTGGACAATTATTGTGAGTTAATACGCAAGCGGTATGCGGAGATTGCCAGCGGAGACTTAGGGTTTATCCCGGATGCGCTGGGCTGCGTGTTAAAAGCGCTCAATGAAGTGGCATCGGACGATGTGCTTCCTGAGCCCGTCAGGGAAAAGGCAGCCTATGCTGCCGCGAACTTACTGGTGAGCGATTATGTCAATGAATGAAACGTATCAACCCATCAACTGCGATGACTATGACAACCTTGAACTCGCCTGCCAGCAGCATCTATTACTGACGCTGACGCTGAAAGATGGCGAAGAGCTCAAGGGCAAAGCCAGCGATTTAGTCTCGCGTAAGAACGTTGAGTACCTGCTCGTCGATGCAGCAGGTGAAACGCGTGAACTCCGTCTCGACAAAATTGCCAGCTTTAGCCACCCGGATATCGGCACCGTTGTGGTGAGCGAATCCTGAACCTGTTCCAGCGGGCAGCATGCTGCCCGTCATTTCCGCCACGTCAGCCGTAACCCTTCAGCGTTTTCCGCTAGCCCTGTCTGCGTCACAAACTGCCCTGCCGCCGCGATCGGCGTTTCGCCGTAAAACAGGATGGGCGTGGTATCCCGCAGCCAGGGGGCGACCCCCAGCTCCTGCCAGATTTTTTTCAGCTTGCGCCCGCCGTGGCGTCCTGCGATGTAGAGCATCCCCGGCGCATGAAAGCGCACCGTTACCGGCTCATCTGGCTGCGGCGGGCGAATATCGCCCCCTGGCACTAGCGCCAGCTCTCCCAGCCCGTTGGGTAGCGTCAGCGGCGCACATGGCGCGGACCAGCGAATAACGGTTTGCCGCTGGCTGGAGGTGCTTTTCACCCACCACAGCTGGCCCTGAAAGCGGCGGATCTCATGAGATCCCAGCACCAGACGCGGAGACGCGTCCTCCCGGGCGAGGATCGCCTCCTGCCAGATGCGGGTCAGCAGATCCCGTGACGGCATTGGCGCACCCAGCCCGCCCAGCCAGCGGCGGAGAAGCGCCGCCCGGCGATTGGCGCTCATGGTCATCAAGGGCGCAACGGTTAATGCTCCCTCTGTGCTGACCAGGCCCGCCAGCTCGTCTGCCAGCAGCTCGTCCAGAAGCTGCTCCTGCTCACCGCACAGCGCCGCGCTGCGCGCCGCCGCGTTGGCAAAGTGCGGCCAGCGCTGCTTCAGCAGGGGTAGAACCTCCAGGCGGATAAAGTTGCGATCGTAGCTGGCGTCCTGGTTACTCTCATCTTCGATCCAGCTTAACCGATGGGCGCAGGCCCACTGCTCCAGCGTTTCACGGGTTTCATTGAGCAACGGGCGCAGCAGTTGGGTGCCGTGGAAGGGTAGCTCGGCAGGCATGGCCGCCAGCCCCGCCGGGCCGCTGCCGCGCTTCAGCGCCAGCAGCAGCGTTTCGCACTGGTCATCCTGATGCTGGGCGGTAAGCAGCGCCTCCCCCGGCAGCAGCGCCTCGGCAAAAGCCTGATAGCGCGCCTTACGCGCCTGGCCTTCAATGCCTAAACCGTCCGCCGCCAGCGTCACGTGGACTACGCTCAGCGGCACATCCCAGCGGCGGCATACCTGCTGGCAGTGAGTTACCCAGGCATCGGCGTTTGTGCTGAGCCCATGATGAACGTGGATCGCCCGCAGGGAAACGTCAGGCTGCTGCATGCGCCACTGCACCAGCTGGTGCAGCAGAACGGTGGAATCCAGCCCGCCGCTAAACGCCACCAGAAACCGGCGGCAGGCGTGCAGACTTTGCATAAGGGTTGAAGGCGTCATTCCTGCTGGTACAGCTCCAGCGGCAGACCGTCGGGATCGGTGAAAAAGGTGAAGCGCTTGCCGGTGAAGGGATCGATACGCACCGGCTCGCACTCAACGCCGTGCTGTTGCAGGTGGGTTATCGCCCGCTCTACGTCGTCCACGCTAAAGGCCAGATGGCGCAGGCCGCAGGCTTCCGGGCGGCTGGGCCGCGCGGGGGGGAAAGGAAAGGAGAAAAGCTCAATCACATACTCGCCGTTCAGCGCCAGATCGCCCTTCCATGAGTCCCGCTCTTCACGATAGGCCTCGCTTTGCAGCGTAAAGCCTAAGATGTCGCAGTAAAACGCTTTGCTCTTCGCATAATCCGTCGCAATGATCGCGATGTGGTGAACCTTTTTTAAACCAAGCATAACCCCTCCTTTTTTCATGCCAACGTTACGACGCTGCGCATCCCTGCGCAAGGGGGTCAGGCCTGTTTTAAGACCCTTACCCGGTAAACGCCGTCCTCATCGCGCTTCGCACCGTGGATATCCGTTTCAAAACCGGGATAGTGGCGGCCGATGGCGCAGAGCATCAGCAGAAAATCGAGCACCGCCCGGCTGCGCTCGGTGATCATCTCTCCTGGCATCAGCAGCGGCACGCCCGGTGGATACGGCAGGATCATATTGGCAGAGACTCTTCCCACCAGCGCCTCCAGCTCGACGGTCTCCACTTCGCCTTTGACCTGGAGCTGCCACGCCTGATGCGGGGTCATGATCATGTGCGGCAGCACGTCGAAGGCCTGGAGCATCAGGCGCGGCAGCTCGTGCTGGCAGATCAGCTTGTGGATCCCCTGGGCCAGATCCTGAATGCGCATGTTGCGGTAGAAGTCGGGATCCTCCGCGTAGAGATCCGGCAGCATGTTCTTCACCCGCAGGTTGAGATCGTAGGCGCGCTTAAACTCCATCAGGCCGCGCAGCAGTCCCATCGCCCGGGTTTTATCGATACCAATGCTAAAGAGGAACAGCAGGTTGTAGGGGCCGGTCTTCTCCACTACCACGCCGCGCTCGTCGAGGAATTTCGCCACCAGCGCGGCGGGAATGCCCTCCTCACCCATGTTGCCCTGCTCGTCCATGCCCGGCGTCAGAATCGTCACCTTGACCGGATCGAGGAACATATGGTTCGCATCCGCCTCGCGGAAGCCGTGCCATGCCTCACCCGGCGCAACCGGCCAGCAGTCGGCCTCTTCAATATCCTCCGGCTGCCAGATATCGAAGAACCAGCCCTCCGCCTCGTCTTTCAGCCGCTGCACCTCTTTACGGAAGTGAAGCGCGCGCTCGACGGAGCGGTTGATCAGCCGTCGACCCGGATTGCCCCGCAGCATCGCCGCCGCCGTCTCGATAGAGGCCACCAGCGGATAGCTGGGCGAGGTGGTGGTATGCATCATGTAGGCTTCGTTAAAGGTATCTTCGTCATATTCGCCTTTAACGTGGATCAGCGATGCCTGGGAGAACGCGGCCAGCATCTTGTGCGTCGACTGGGTTTCAAAGAAAACTTTGCCCGGCACGCGATCGCCACTCATGCCGCTCTTGCCTTCGTAGATGGGGTGGAAGTTAGTGTAGGGAACCCACGCCGAATCGAAGTGAATCGACGGCACGTCCAGGGTCTCTTTGATCCAGTTGGTGTTATAGAGCAGCCCGTCATAGGTAGAGTTGGTGATCACCGCGTGAACCGGCCAGCTGGCCCCGTGCGTCGCTGCCACCTTCTCTGTAATGCTTTCATGGCTAAACTCGCGACGGGGAATGCCACCTAAAATACCCAGCGCGTTGCGTCCCGGCTTGAGCCAGATTGGCACCACGTCGCTCATCATCAGCAGGTGGGCCAGCGACTTGTGGCAGTTGCGATCGATAAGCAGCGTGCTGCCGTCAGACGCGGCGTACATGCCAACAATCTTGTTGGAGGTCGAGGTGCCGTTGGTCACCATGTAGCTCTGCTCGGCACCAAAGGTGCGGGCGATATACTCTTCGGCCTCCAGGTGCGGGCCGGTATGATCGAGCAGGGATCCCAGCTCGGTCACGGAGATCGAGACGTCGGCCTTGAGGGTATTGCCGCCGAAAAAGTCATAGAACAGGCAGCCCACCGGGCTTTTCTGGTAGGCGGTACCGGCCATGTGTCCGGGCGTACAGAAGGTGTACTTACCCTCTTTCACATAGGTGAACAGCGAGCGGGTAAACGGCGGCGTGATCTGGTCCAGGTACTCGTTAGTATACTGGCGGATACGCGTCGAAATGCTGTCGGCCACGCCCAGCGCGTACTCGAAAAACCAGAGCGCCATACGCATATCGTGGGCGCTGACGTCCATCGTTGAGTGAGTATTGATAAAGGCGTAGAGCGGCAGATACTCGTTGAGCTGGTTGATCTCGCTGCACAGATCGAGGCCATGCCGATCCCAGTCAAAGATGACGCCGCAGATGCGCGGGTTGTGTTCGATGAGTTTTAACAGGTCGTTGCTGCTGGTGGGGTAGATGAGCTGGAAACCCTGCTGCTCCAGCGCAAGGTGAAGCTCTTTGAGGGGCTCGTCTTTATAAAAAACGCCCTGCTGCCCCATAATGGCGATGATATTCAATGCTTACCTCCGTGCGAATTCACAGGTAAGCATAGTTGAGGCGAGCGGGTTTTGTAGGCCGGGCACGCGTGAGCGCCGCCCGGCGTTCTAAAGAGATCAGGCGTAGCCGTAGCTCATCAGGCGCTGGTAACGACGGTCACGCAGCTCATCTTTGCTCAGCACGTCCAGATCGGCCAGATCTTCCAGCAGCTGCGCCTTCAGCGACGCGGCAATCGCTTCCGGGTTGCGGTGCGCGCCACCCAGCGGCTCTGGAATAATGGAGTCGATCAGCTTCAGCTCTTTCAGACGCGGAGCGATAATACCCATCGCTTCTGCTGCCAGCGGCGCTTTATCGGCGCTCTTCCACAGAATAGACGCACAGCCTTCCGGGGAGATCACCGAGTAGGTGCTGTACTGCAGCATGTTAACTTTATCGCCCACGCCGATAGCCAGCGCGCCGCCGGAGCCGCCTTCACCGATGACGGTGCAGATCACCGGCACGTTCAGACGCGACATCTCACGCAGGTTGCGGGCAATGGCTTCAGACTGGCCGCGCTCTTCCGCACCCACGCCTGGGTAAGCACCCGGGGTGTCGATGAAGGTAATGATCGGCATGTTGAAACGCTCGGCCATCTCCATCAGGCGCAGCGCTTTGCGGTAGCCTTCCGGTGCTGGCATACCGAAGTTACGGCGGATTTTTTCTTTGGTTTCACGCCCTTTCTGATGACCAATGATCATCACCGGACGCCCGTCCAGACGCGCGATACCGCCCACAATGGCTTTATCGTCAGCGTAGGCGCGGTCCCCGGCCAGCTCGTCGAACTCATCAAACGCCAGGCGGACATAATCCAGGGTGTACGGACGCTGTGGATGGCGCGCCAGTTGCGCGACCTGCCATGCGCCGAGATCGGCAAAGATTTTACGCGTCAGCTCTACGCTTTTTTCGCGCAGACGATGCACCTCTTCGTCGATGTTAATATCCAGTTTTTCATCCTGGCGGCTCACTGCCGTCAGGGAATCGATTTTCGCTTCCAGCTCGGCGATCGGCTGTTCGAAATCAAGGAAATTCAGACTCATAGTATTCCTGTATTAGTCAAACTCTAGTTCCACCTGCTCCGGGCCAACCAGGCCACGTAGATCGTTAAGTAAACGATCGCTCGGAGAGACACGCCATGTTGCACCAAAGCGCAACCGGGCGCGCGCATCCGCTCTCTGGTAGTAGAGATGCACTGGAATTGTTCCCGAACGGTGGGGTTCCAGAGACTGACGGAGTCGGTTTAAAAGCTGGTCATCAATTTGCCTGTCCGTCAGCGAGATAGCAAGCCCGCGAGCATATTTTTCCCGGGCTTCGTCAATGTCCATCACTTCGCGGGCGGTCATTTTAAGCCCCCCACTGAAGTCATCAAAGCTGACCTGTCCGCTGACGATGAGTATGCGGTCTTTTTCCAGCAATTGCTGGTATTTATCCAGCGCGTCGGTGAATAACATCACCTCCAGACGGCCGGAACGGTCATCCAGCGTACAGATGCCGATACGATTGCCGCGCTTGGTGACCATAACCCGCGCCGCAATGACGAGCCCCGCAGCGGTGGTGATCTTACCACGCTCTGTCGGGTGCATGTCTTTGAGCCGAAGCCCGCCGACATAGCGCTCAATCTCTTTTAAATACTGGGTAATCGGGTGACCCGTCAGGTAGAGCCCCAACGTTTCACGCTCCCCATCCAGCACCACCTGCTCCGGCCAGCGCTGGCAGTTGGCGTAGGACTGCTCGATCTGCGCTGGCTCCTCCGCCAGCACGCCAAACATATCCGCCTGGCCGATTGCCTCTGCCTTAGCATGCTGATCGGCGGCTTTCAGCGCATCGTTCAGCGAGTTCATCAGCGCGGCGCGGTGCGGCCCGAGGCGGTCAAACGCCCCGGACATAATCAGCTTCTCCAGAACCCGACGGTTAAGCTTCTTGGTGTCGGTGCGGGCGCAAAGGTCGAACAGCTCACGGAAGTAGCCGTCTTTATTTCGCGCCTCCAGAATGGCTTCAATCGGGCCTTCACCCACGCCCTTGATGGCGCCGATCCCGTAGACAATCTCGCCGTCGTCGTTAACGTGAAAATGGTACAGCCCGGAGTTGATATCCGGCGGCAGGATCTTTAACCCCATCCGCCAGCACTCATCCACCAGCCCCACCACCTTCTCGGTGTTGTCCATATCCGCCGTCATTACCGCCGCCATAAATTCAGCGGGATAGTGGGCCTTCAGCCACAGCGTCTGATACGACACCAAAGCATAGGCAGCGGAGTGCGATTTGTTAAATCCGTAACCGGCGAATTTCTCTACCAGGTCAAAGATTTTAATCGCCAGCTCACCGTCAATGCCGTTCTTTCTCGCCCCGTCTTCAAAGACCGAGCGCTGCTTGGCCATCTCTTCCGGCTTCTTCTTACCCATCGCACGACGCAGCATGTCCGCGCCGCCCAGCGTATAGCCGGAGAGCTCCTGGGCAATCTGCATCACCTGCTCCTGATAGAGGATGATGCCGTAGGTCGGCTCCAGCACCGGCTTCAGGCACTCGTGCTGCCACTGCACGTCAGGATAGGAGATCGCTTCCCGGCCATGCTTACGGTCGATAAAGTTATCTACCATCCCGGACTGCAACGGACCAGGACGGAACAGGGCCACCAGGGCGATCATATCTTCGAAGCAGTCAGGCTGCAGACGTTTAATCAGATCCTTCATGCCGCGGGATTCAAGCTGGAAGACCGCGGTGGTTTCCGAGCGCTGCAGCATATCAAAACTTTTCTTGTCGTCGAGAGGGATCGCGGCGATATCAATCGGCTCCAGCCCCTGCTTCGCCCGGCGCGGGTTGATCATCTTCAGCGCCCAGTCGATGATCGTCAGCGTACGCAGGCCGAGGAAGTCGAACTTCACCAGTCCCGCGTACTCCACGTCGTTCTTATCAAACTGGGTAACCGGATGCTGCCCGGCTTCGTCGCAGTAGAGCGGCGCAAAATCGGTAATTTTGGTTGGCGCGATCACCACGCCACCGGCGTGCTTACCGGCGTTACGCGTCACCCCTTCCAGCTTGCGCGCCATGTCGATGAGGGCTCTGACCTCTTCATCAGCCTCGTAGATCTCCGGCAGCTGCGGCTCGGCCTCAAAGGCTTTCGCCAGGGTCATGCCCGGATCCGGCGGCACCAGCTTGGAGATGCGATCCACAAAGCCGTAGGGGTGGCCCAGCACGCGGCCCACGTCGCGGATCACCGCTTTCGCCGCCATCGTACCGAAGGTGATAATCTGCGACACCGCCTCGCGACCGTACATCTCTGCCACGTGGTCGATCACCTGGTCACGTTTCTCCATGCAGAAGTCAACGTCGAAGTCAGGCATTGAGACACGCTCCGGGTTCAGGAAGCGTTCGAACAGCAGGTCAAACTCCAGCGGATCGAGGTCGGTGATCTTCAGCGCATAAGCCACCAGCGATCCCGCGCCAGAACCACGCCCAGGCCCTACCGGGACGCCGTTATCCTTCGACCACTGGATAAACTCCATCACGATCAGGAAGTAGCCCGGGAAGCCCATCTGGTTGATCACTTTCAGCTCAACGTCGAGGCGTTCGTCGTACGCTGGGCGCTTCTCGGCGCGCTCCGCCGGGTCCGGGAAGAGGAACTCCAGACGCTCCTCCAGCCCCTCTTTCGACTTCAGGACCAGGAAATCTTCCGTGGTCATGTCGCCGGTGGGGAACTGCGGCAGGAAGTATTCGCCGAGACGCACGGTGACGTTGCAGCGTTTGGCAATCTCAACGCTGTTCTCCAGCGCTTCCGGGATGTCGGAGAAGAGCTCACACATCTCCTCTTCGCTGCGCATATACTGCTGCGGTGAATAGAGGCGCGGGCGCTTGGGATCGTCGAGGGTAAAGCCGTCGTGAATAGCCACGCGAATTTCGTGGGCGTCAAAATCACCGCTGTCGATAAAACGGACGTCGTTGGTCGCCACGACCGGCAGACCACGCTCCTGGGCCAGCTCAACCGCGGCGTGCAGGTAGCTCTCTTCGTCAGGACGACCGGTACGGATCAGCTCCAGATAGAAGCGATCCGGGAAGTGGGTTTCATAGAAGCTTACGCACTGATCCACCAGCGCCGCGTTGCCGCGCAGCAGGCTTTTGCCCACGTCGCCCATGCGTCCGCCGGAGAGCAGGATCAGCCCTTCGCCCAGCTCTGCCAGCCAATCCCGGTCGATCCACGGCCCCAGCGCGCCGTAGCCACGCTGGTAGGCGCGTGAGATAAGCAGCGTCAGGTTCTGGTAGCCGGTGTTGTTGGCCGCGAGCACCGTAATTTGGGTAAACTCGTCGCCCATGATATCGCTCTGGACGTGAAAATCCGCCCCAACGATTGGCTTAATCCCTGCCCCGTGGCCCGTTCCGTAGAACTTAACCAGACCGCAGAGGTTGGTAAAATCGGTGATCGCCAGCGCAGGCTGACCCAACGCGGCCGCCTTTTTTACCAGCGGCCCGGTCTTAGCCAGCCCATCGATCATGGAGTAGTCGCTGTGCACCCGCAGGTGGACATAACGTGGTTCAGCCATCTTAATCCATTCTACTTATTTTGGTGCAGCAATCAGGAGACCAGCCCCAGCGCGCGTTTTACTGGCGCAAAGCTACGCCGGTGATGCTCTGTCGCGCCGTGCTCCGCCAGTCTCTCCAGATGGAAAGCGGTCGGATACCCTTTATGCTGCGCAAAGCCATATTGAGGGAACGTCAGGTCAAGCGCAGCCATCTCGGCATCGCGCGTGACTTTGGCAATAATGGAGGCCGCGCTAATTTCCGCCACCCGGCTATCGCCTTTTACCACCGCCATTGACGGCACAGGCAGGGCCGGACAGCGGTTGCCGTCGATCAGCACGTATTCGGGAACAACGGATAGCCCGGCCACGGCGCGCTGCATCGCCAGCATAGTCGCATGCAGAATGTTCAGCTCGTCAATTTCATGCGGTTCGGCGCGGCCCAGACTCCAGCATAGCGCTTTTTCCTGAATCTCAGCAAACAGCGCCAGGCGGCGTTTTTCGCTCAGTTTTTTGGAGTCGTTCAGGCCGATAATGGGCCTGGCGGGGTCAAGGATCACCGCCGCCGTAACGACTGCGCCGACGAGTGGGCCACGGCCCACCTCATCCACACCCGCCACTAAGTGGTGGTGCGGATAGATAAATTCATTCATTTTGCTAGCTCCAGCACAGCATCCGCCGCCTGTTCATCTGCATTGCAGCGGATCTGCTGATGCAGTTCACGGAAGGTGTCATGCATGGCGTGGCTGGTGTTGCCCCGGGCCAGCAGCGGCAGCAGCGCATCCGCCAGCAGCTGCGGCTGACACTCGTCCTGCAACAGCTCTTTCACCAGTTCGCGCCCGGCCAGCAGGTTAGGCAGCGAAACGTAGTCGGTTTTCACCAGTCGTTTTGCCAGCCAGAAGGTAAACGGCTTCATGCGATAGCCGACCACCATCGGGCATTTTGCCAGCATGCACTCCAGCGCGGCGGTGCCAGAGGCCAGCAGCGCGGCGTCGCTGGCCACCATCGCCTCGCGGCCTTTGCCGTCCAGCAGGTGAACCACCAGATCCGGTGCGACCTCGGCTTTAATGCGCTCGAACTGCTCCCGGCGTTTGGCATTGACCAGCGGCACCACCACCTCTAAATCGGGATAGTGCTGGCGCAGGATCTGCGCGGTGCGCAGGAAGTCAGCGCTGAGCATCTCGACTTCCGCGCCGCGGCTGCCTGGCAGCAGAGCCAGGCAATGGGCGTCATGGGAGAGCCCAAGCGCGTCGCGAGCGGCGTTTTTATCGGGATCCAGCGGCATGGCGTCCGCCATGGTATGGCCGATAAAGCGGCACGGCACGTTAAAGCGGTCATAAAACGCTTTTTCGAAAGGCAGGAAAGCCAGCACCAGATCGGTGGATCTGCCTATTTTGAAAACGCGTTTCTGTCGCCAGGCCCAGACGGAGGGGCTGACGTAGTGAATCGTTTTAATACCCTGCTGTTTGAGGTTGCCCTCAAGGGTAATGTTGAAGTCCGGAGCATCGATGCCGACAAACACGTCCGGCTTAAGCGCGGTAAAGCGGCGCGTCAGATCGGCACGGATATGCAAAAGGCGACGCAGACGGCCCAGCACCTCAACGATGCCCATTACCGCCAGCTCTTCCATCTCATACCAGGCTTCGCAGCCTTCGGCCTGCATCAGCGGGCCAGCCACGCCAACGAAGCGGGCGTTAGGCACGCGCTGCTTGAGCGCACGAATAAGCCCGGCACCAAGAATATCGCCGGAGGTTTCTCCGGCGACCAGGGCAATCGTAAGCGGACGATCGTCAACCATTAACGGATCAGGCCCCGCGTCGAGCGCGCAAAGAACTCGCTGAACGCGCGGACTTCCGGGTGCGCTTCCGCCAGCTCGGCGATCTCAGGCTTCACCTCTTCCAGCGTCTTACCGCTGCGGTAGAGTAGCTTGTAGGCGTTGCGAATGGCGATCAACGCTTCACGGCTGAAGCCGCGACGTTTCAGCCCTTCGATGTTAACCCCGAACGGCGTGGCGTGGTTACCCTGGGCAATCACGTACGGTGGCACGTCCTGGGCAACGCCAGAGCAGCCGCCCACCATTACGTGCGCGCCGATGATGCAGAACTGGTGTACCGCCGTCATGCCACCGATGATGGCATGATCGTCGACCGAAACGTGGCCCGCTAGCGTTGCGTTGTTAGCGAGGATACAGTTGTTCCCTACCGTACAATCATGCGCAACGTGTGCGTTGATCATCAGCAGGTTACCGCTGCCCACCTTCGTCAAACCACCGCCCTGTTCGGTACCACGGTGAATGGTTACGCTTTCGCGAATGCGGTTACGATCGCCAATTTCCACCCGGGTTGGTTCGCCAGCATATTTAAGATCCTGGTTCACTTCACCGATGGAGGCGAACTGATAGATCTCGTTGTCGCGACCAATTTTGGTGTGGCCGTTTACGACAACGTGAGACTTCAGTACGGTACCCTCACCAATTTCAACATGGGGTCCAACAATACAGAACGGGCCAATGTGGGCGTTAGCGCCGATAACGGCACCCTCTTCCACGATGGCGGTAGGATGAACAAAGGCAGTTTTATCAATCACGTATCAGGCCTCCCGGCTACGTGCACACATCATAGTAGCTTCACAAACAACTTTACCGTCGACCGTTGCCACGCCTTTAAAGCGGGTCAGACCACGGCGCGTTTTCTCAAACGTGACTTCCATGATCATCTGATCCCCTGGCACTACCGGACGTTTGAAGCGGGCTTCATCGATACCGGCAAAGTAGTACAGCTCGCCAGGTTCCAGTTTTCCTACGCTTTTAAACGCCAGAATGCCGGTGGCCTGCGCCATGGCTTCCAGAATCAAAACGCCCGGAAAAATCGGTTTACCAGGGAAGTGGCCCTGGAAAAAGGGTTCATTAACCGAAACATTTTTTACTGCGCGCAGAAAACGACCTTCTTCGAAATCCAGCACGCGGTCAACCAGTAAAAACGGGTAGCGGTGCGGCAGAAGTTCTAAAATCTCTTCAATGTGCAGAGTATGAGTGTCAGTAGTCAAAATACTCTTCCTGTCAAAAAATACTGAATGGCAATAATAACACGGCCCGCGGCAATCTAATGCCGTCAGGCCGAGAAGTTTGGGCGTAAAACGGGTGAATTATTCGTCTTGCTGCACGACCTTGCGCTCAAGAGCCTTGAGTCGCTTGCTCATGTCATCAATATTCATCACCAGCGCTGCTGTTTTTCGCCAGGTTTTATTGGGTTGCAGCGGGATACCTGATGAGTAGACGCCCGGTTCAGTAATGGGACGCATCACCATACCCATGCCCGTTACGGTGACCTTATCGCAGATTTCCATGTGACCGTTGATCACGCTCGCACCGCCAATCATGCAGTAGCGGCCAATTTTTAAACTGCCCGCCATGATGACGCCGCCAGCAACTGCGGTATTGTCGCCAATCACGACGTTATGTGCAATCTGACACTGGTTATCAATGATAACGCCGTTGCCAATAATGGTGTCGTCAAGCGCACCACGATCAATGGTGGTACAGGCGCCGATCTCAACACGATCGCCGACGATCACCCGACCAAGCTGGGGGATCTTCACCCAGTTGCCGCGATCGTTGGCATAGCCAAAGCCATCCGCACCGATCACGGTGCTGGACTGAATGAGGCAATTTTCACCGATTTCAATCTCGTGGTAAATGGTCACGTTGGCCCACAAACGCGAGCCTGCACCGATTTTTGTCTTTTTACCCACGAAGCAGCCTGCGCCAATCACTACGTTATCGCCCAGCTCGACGTCTGATTCGATAATGGCGTTTGCGCCAATAGAGACGTTGTTACCCAGCTTCGCCGTAGGATCGATCACCGCACTCGGGGCGATGTCCTGTGCCGGCTGCGGCGTGGTATCAAGAATTTGTGCCATCCGGGCATACGTCAGGTAGGGGTTCTTCACTACCAGCGCGGGGCCGTGGGCAAAGGGAAGGTCGTCCTGCGTCATCACGACAGCAGAGGCCTGGCAAGCAGCCAGATGTTCACGGTATTTTGGATTTACCATGAAGGTGATTTGACCTGCTTTAGCGGACTGCATGGACGCAACGCCGGTGATGGCGATATCGCCATCACCGTGTAACTCTGCATCCAACTGTTGAGCTAAATCAGACAGTCGAATAGTAGACATTACTTATTTAACCTGTTTCAGCACATCAGCGGTGATGTCTTTTACGTCACTGCTGTTGTAAGCAACGGTATTTGCGTCAACAACCAGATCGATGCTCTGGTCGGCTGCCACTTTTTTCACAGCAGACTGGATACGGTTAACCAGTTTGCCACGCTCTTCGTTAGAACGACGCGCACGATCCTGCTCAAATGCCTGGGCTTTCTGAGAGAAGGCCTGGCGCTGAGACATGAGGTCTTTTTCCAGCTTGCTACGATCGGACGCTTTCATCGTTGAGCCGTCACGCTGCAGACGCTGCATTTTGCCCTGCAGATCGTTTTCCTGGCTCTGCAGTTCGCTGGCGCGGCCTTTGAACTCGTTTTCCAGCGTTTTGGACACACCGGTAGTCTGAGCGACCTGCTGGAACAGGCTGTTCATGTTAACGATCGCAATTTTGTCCGCTGCCTGAGCAGAGGTAACCATCGCTAAACCGAGACCCGCAGCTACTAACCACTTTTTCACAATAAACTCCTTACCATCCCAATGTATCCGTAGATACCTTCTTTGCGTGGCGAAGCGACCTCTTGATCGCCTACACCAGCGCTACACTACCTGTGCATTCCGTTGCGCAGCGCAATTACCAGGTTTTACCAATGTTAAACTGGAACTGTTCTGCTTTGTCTCCTTCGTATTTCTTAAACGGCTGGGCGTAGGAGAAGACCAACGGCCCCAGCGGAGACATCCATTGTAGTGCAACACCCGCAGACATACGGATATTGCTCGGATCGCTATAGTCCGGCACGCCAGCGGCACGTGTTTCCGCCGTGTCGTTCCAGTTGGTATCCCACACCGTACCCGCATCCCAGAAGACCGAGGTACGGATCGAGTTAGCATACTTCTCGCTCACGAACGGCGTCGGGGTGATCACTTCCAGGCTGGCGACGCCCATGGCGTTACCGCCGACAGCATCATCAGACTTACAGAGCGTGCCTGCGACGTTAGTCTGGCAGTTCTCCTGGTTGTTACCACCGTAGTAAACCGCTTTCGGACCGATGTTGTTGGACTGGAAGCCACGCACGGTGCTCGAGCCGCCGGCGTAGAAGTTCTCATAGAACGGCATCTCTTTGCCGCCTAAGCCATCACCGTAGCCCCAACGGGTACGGCCCAGAACCACCCATTTGTGATCGTCATCCAGCGGGACGTAGGTCGCGGTGTCCAGCGTTACCTTGTAGAACTCGTTATCCGAGCCCGGTACGGTGACCTTACCGTTCAGGTTGACGCGCGAGCCGTCCGTCGGGAAGTAGCCGCGGTCAAGATGGTTGTAGGTCCAGCCGTAGTTAAAGGTGAAGTCGTCAGCGCTGTAGCCGTTATCGTTGTCCTGGGTGTTGGCGCTCTGCCCCACCGAGTCGAGATAACGCCACATGGCCACCTGCGGCTCCATGTTGGACAGGTCGTTGTGTACGTAACCTAAGCCGAGGCGCAGGGTGTTGTACTCGTTGACCGGGAAGCCCAGCGTACCGTCAAGGCCGTAGCTCTTGTTGGTGTACGAGGAGAGATCCGCATCATCCGCTTCGAAGTCGTTATAGAAGATACGACCGCCGAGGCTCACGCCGTCAACGGTGAAGTACGGGTTGGTCACGGACAGCTCAGAGTAGGTCTGATAGTCGTTCTTGGTCCCGTTGATCCCTACCGAGTAACCGGTACCCAGCCAGTTATCCTGCTGGACGCCGACCTGGAAGCTCACGCCGCTCTCGGTGCCGTAGCCGACGCCGAAGTTGAAGCTACCGGTGTTACGCTCTTTCACCTTGTAGACCACGTCAACCTGGTCCGGGCTGCCTGAGACGCGTTGGGTATCGGTATCCACCGTTTCGAAGTAGCCGAGACGGTTCAGACGCTCTTTACCCTGATCGACCAGATCGCTGCCCAGCCATGCGCCTTCCATCTGACGCATTTCACGGCGCAGAACGGCATCTTTGGAGGTATCGTTACCCTCAAAGCGGATCTTACGCACGTAGTAGCGGTTGCCCGCATCAACGTTGACGTGCAGCTTCACGGTCTTATCCGCGTCGTTGATCTCAGGCTGAGACTGTACGCGCGGGTAGGCATAGCCATAGCGACCCAGAAGCTTTTTGATGTCGTCTTCCATCTTGGTCACTTTGGTGCCGTTATAGAGTTCGCCCGGCTGAATTTTCGTCAGGCTCTCGATTTCGGCGGAGTGACCAGCCAGGTTACCGCTGACTTCAACGCTGGAAAGCTTGTACTGATCGCCTTCGGTAACGTTAACGGTAATGTAGATGCCTTTTTTGTCCGGCGTCAGGCTGACCTGAGTGGAGTCGATGTTGAAACGCGCGTAGCCACGATCGAGGTAGTAGCTGCGTAACGTTTCCAAATCGCCTGCCAGCTTCTGTTTCTGGTATTTGCGATCGCCCACCACGTTCCACCACGGCACTTCATCGCGCAGCTGGAACGTTGAGATCAGCTCTTCGGTACTGAATGCATGGTTACCGACGATGTTGATCTGCTGGATTTTGGCGGAGACGCCCTCCTGGAAGACCAGCTTCAGGTCGACGCGGTTACGCGGCAGCGGCGTAACGACCGCTTTCACGCTGGCGCTGTACTTACCGACGCTGTAGTAGAAATCTTCCAGACCTTTTTCGATATCGGCCAGAGTGGTGCGGTCAAGTGATTCACCCACGCGCACGCCGGAGGCTTCGAGGTTCTGCTTCAGCATGTCATCTTTAACGGACTTGTTGCCCGAGAAGGTGATGCTGGCAATGGTAGGACGCTCTTTAACCTGCACGAGAAGCGTATCACCATCGCGCAGGACGCGAACGTCCTCGAAGTTGCCGGTGGCAAACAGCGCACGGATAGTATTACTGATGTCTTCATCAGTCACCGTGTCACCCTGACGCACTGGCATACTGAGGAGGGCCGCACCAACGGCGACACGCTGTAAGCCTTCGAAATGAATATCTTTCACTACGAACCCTTCAGCACCGTATACGGTCGCGCTGCTAAACAGCAGCGACGCTATAAGCAACTTTTTCATCGCCATCGTTATTATGCGTTCTTCCTAACTAACTCTCATAACCGAGAGAAATCATTGAAAAGTGCAAGCCCCATTAACAGCACCAGCAGTATTGAGCCAATGCGATAACTAAAGTCTTGAACCCGCTCGGATACCGGCCCGCCTTTTAGCTTCTCTATCGCTAAAAACAGCAGGTGTCCCCCATCTAAAACCGGTAGAGGGAACAGGTTGATAATCCCGAGGTTCACGCTGATTAAGGCGAGGAACATCAGGTAGTAGATCAACCCAAACTCCGCAGACATCCCAGCCCCTTGGGCGATCGAGATCGGCCCGCTGAGGTTGTTCAGTTTGACGTCGCCGGTGATCAATTTGCCCAGCATGCTGACCGTGAGCTTCATCAACTGCCAGGTTTTACCCGTGGCTTCGACAACGGCATCAAACGGCCCATACTGGCGTACTGTCTTATACTCGTCCGGCAGCGGGATAACCTTTGGCACGACGCCCGCAAACCCTTCATCCTTGCCGCTACCCGGTTTTGTATCTGGTATCAGCGTTAAAGACAAGGGAGTTCCCTGCCTTTCTATATCCAGCGCCAATGGTTTACCCGGATTATCGCGCACCAGGGTCACAAAGGTCATCCACTGCGTGATTGCCTGACCATCGACTTTAACGATCCTGTCGCCAGCTTGCAAACCCGCTTTACTTGCCGCCGACCCGGACTGCACCTCTGCCAGCACGGACTCAATCTGTGCCGCGCGCGGCTGGATGCCCAGTGACGCCACCGGATCCTGCTTGTCTGGCTCAAACGCCCAGTTGCGCAGATCCAGCGTCTTCTGCTGGCGGCTGTCGCTGCCAAAAGGCGCGATGCTAACGGTGGTCTGTTCGTCGCCGATTTTATCCACCAGCTGCAGACGCACGGCATCCCAGTCTGGCGTTTCGATACCGTCAACGGCTTTAAGTTCCATCCCCGGGGCGATTTGTGCGCTGGCGGCAATGGAGTTGGGCGTAATTTCACCAATAACCGGACGAACGCCAGGGACGCCGATGATGAACACCAGCCAGTAGGCAAAGATAGCAAAGAGGAAGTTAGCCACGGGGCCCGCGGCGATCACGGCGGCGCGCTGGCCAATGGTCTTGTTATTAAAGGCGGTGTGACGCAGCTCGGGGATCACCGGCTCGACGCGCTCGTCGAGCATTTTGACATAGCCCCCTAGCGGGATGAGGGCGATAACAAACTCGGTGCCCTGCTTGTCGGTGCGACGCCAGAGCGCTTTGCCAAAACCAATGGAAAAGCGCTCAACCCGGACGCCGCAGCGGCGAGCAACCCAGAAATGGCCAAACTCGTGCACGGTAATCAGCACGCCCAGCGCAACAATAAACGCTGCCAGATTCCAGAGAATGCTCAGCATAAAATCATCCGTTAAATCGTCCCAAAGACCAGCAGCAGTAGGCAGGCAAACACCGGTACTGCCGCCGTCAGGCTGTCGATGCGATCGAGAATACCGCCGTGTCCTGGAATAAGGTGACCGCTATCTTTGATACCGGCTTCACGCTTAAACATACTTTCGGTGAGGTCCCCCAGCACCGAGGCCAGCGCCGCAACCACGGAGCAGATCAGCAGCGTAGAGAGCGTCACCTCAAGGTTTGCCCACATGCCGTAGCCCCAGGAGATCACCGCCGCCGTAAACAGGCCGCCGATAAAGCCCTGCCAGGTTTTCCCCGGCGACACCTTCGGCGCCAGCTTATGCTTGCCGAACAGCTTGCCGAACATGTACGCGCCGGAATCCGCACCCCAGACGAGGATCATGACGTAAAGCAGCCACAGCGCGCCGCTGTAGTGGTTATCATCATAGTGCCAGGCGCGCAGAGCCAGCATACCCCAGAAAAAGGGCACGATGGTCAGGATGCCAAACAGCAGGCGCAGCGCCTTAGAGTGGCGCCACAGCGCCGCCGAGGCGGGATAGAACAGCACCAGCAGCAGCGCGGCGATCCACCAGCCCAGCGAAGCCCACAGCGAGCCCTCAACCAGCGGCTGATGAACGTTATGGTGGTACTCCGGGATCGTAAACAGCATCACCGCCAGCAGCAGGCCGCAGAGCACGGCCAGCCATACCCGCTGCGTGCGTGAAGTAAAGCCGCTAAGCTGGCCCCACTCCCAGGCGGCCAGCATACAGACCGCGAGCGTGACCAGAGCAAACCCCACCGGGGGGAGTAAA
Source organism: Pseudescherichia vulneris NBRC 102420 (assembly GCF_000759795.1). Lineage (GTDB taxonomy): Bacteria > Pseudomonadota > Gammaproteobacteria > Enterobacterales > Enterobacteriaceae > Pseudescherichia > Pseudescherichia vulneris. The sequence continues at coordinate 431,281 of NZ_BBMZ01000008.1, read as the reverse complement.
AATAGCGCCGCAATGACGACGGGTATTAATACAAAAGCAGAAATCAGGCGATACTTCAGCAAAAGCTACCCCCATCAGGCTTTGTCGCCACCAGGCTCGGTGCCGCCGAAACGACGCTCTCGATTGGCAAAGGCATGCAGCGCACCTTCAAAGTCTTGTTCATCGAAATCAGGCCAAAGAACATCCGTGAAGTAAAGTTCAGCATAGGCAATCTGCCACAGCAAAAAGTTACTGATGCGGTGCTCCCCCCCTGTCCTTATCACTAAATCCACTGGAGCCAGTTCATGCATGCAGATTTGCTTACTCAGCGCCTCTTCATCAATTTGGTCCGGGCGTAACAGCCCTTCTTGTACCTGTACCGCTAACTGCTGTACTCCCTGAATAATATCCCAACGTCCGCCATAATTCGCGGCGATATTCAGCGTCAGCCCGCTATTTTGCGCGGTTAACGCCTCCGCTTTGCGAATACGCTCTTGCAGACGTGAGTTAAAACGGCTGGTGTCACCGATGACGCGCAGGCGTACATTGTGACGATGCAGGCTTTTTACTTCGCTATCCAGCGCCCACACAAACAGCTCCATCAGCGCGCTGACCTCCTGCGCCGGACGGTTCCAGTTCTCACTGCTAAAAGCATACAGCGTTAGCGCGTCGATGCCGTGGTTCGCAGCATAGGAGACTGCGCGGCGGACGGACTTCGCTCCGGCTTTATGTCCAAAGGCTCGTATCTTCCCTTGTCTTTTTGCCCAGCGACCATTGCCATCCATAATTATCGCCACATGGCGGCAGCCATGTGCTGGCAAATTCTCGCTTAAAGGAAGGTTCATTGACAACATAACGCGTTTTAAGTCCCTGAAAAGGATTTAGCGGTACTCAGAAATACTGAAGCCTTTACGTAAAAAAAGCCGTGTCAAACCACGGCTTACCTGACCGCTCCGGCCCTGAGACCAGCGATCGGGTGGCGCAGACTATATCACTGAAGCCGAACGCTAACAAATATCACGGCCATTCATGGCTGCAATATCACCGGCTTGCGAGATGGCTCACCTGTTTCTGCGCCGTCTCGCGGGCCAGCGCGTCCACAGCCAGAACATCCTCGATGCTCTGCGGTTCGCGCAGATCCATACGTTCTAGTACGGATAGATTAAGGGCAGCGATATCGGTAAAGCGAATGCGCGAGTCCAGGAATGCGGCAACCGTCACCTCATTTGCTGCATTCAGCGCTGTTGTCGCGGCCTGGCCCTGTTCAAACGCCTCCATTGCCAGCTTCAGGCAGGGATAGCGGTCATAGTCCGGGGCGGCAAAGCTCAACGTGCTGAGCGAGCAAAAATCGAGGGCCTTGACGCCAGAGCTGACGCGATCCGGCCAGGCCATCGTATGGGCGATAGGCGTGCGCATATCCGGCTCACCCAGCTGCGCTAACACGCTGCCATCCAGATAACGTACCATAGAGTGGATCACCGACTGGGGGTGGATCAGCACTTCCATCTGGCGGGCAGAGGCGTTAAACAGCCAGCGCGCTTCAATATATTCCAGACCTTTGTTCATCATGGTGGCGGAATCAACGGAGATTTTACGTCCCATTGACCAGTTCGGATGGCGGCAGGCCTGATCCGGCGTCATTGCAGCCAGTTCAGACAGCGGCGTCTCACGAAAGGGACCACCAGACCCGGTAAGCAGAATGGATGCTACGCCATTTTGCTCGAGGTCAGCGTACCCCAGGTTGCGCTGGAAGGGTTGCGGTAAACTCTGAAAAATGGCGTTATGCTCGCTATCCACCGGCAGAAGCTGCGCCCCACTCTCTTTCACCGCCTCCATAAACAGGCGGCCACAGGTGACCAGCGACTCCTTGTTAGCCAGCAGCACGCGCTTCCCGGCGCGGATCGCCGCCAGGGTCGGCAGCAGGCCCGCGGCCCCAACGATAGCGGCCATCACCTGATCGACCTCGTCCAGCGCGGCCATGTCGCAGGCGGCCTGCTGGCCGCTCAGCACCTCGGTACGGCTACCGTGCTGTGCCAGCGTCTCTTTGAGTTCGCGGGCGCTGGCGGCATCGTCCATCACCGCGTAGCGCGGCGTAAACTCCAGGCACTGCTCTGCCATACGGGCCACGTTTTTGCCAGCAACCAGCGCCGTAACGGTAAAGCGATCGGGATTGTGGCGAACCACATCAAGAGTACTGCAACCGATAGAGCCGGTTGAGCCAAGGAGGGTGAGCTGCTTCATGAGAGAGAGGTGTCCAAAGGTGGCTTAAGAAGAGCAACATAGCAAAACGCCGCCAGCAAAAACCCGGTAAGGCTTCTCTGAACGGCGTTTTGTTTAATCACGTGCGCGGGATCAGAACTGCATCAGTTCCGCTTCTTTTTCCGCCAGCGCCGCATCCACCTTCTTGATGGCTACGTCGGTGAGCTTCTGCACGTCGTCCTGCGAGCGACGATCTTCATCTTCGCTGATCGCTTTATCTTTCAGCAGCGCTTTCACTTTGTCGTTGGCATCACGGCGTACGTTACGTACCGCTACGCGTGCGCCTTCGGCTTCGCCACGCACCACTTTGATCAGGTCTTTACGACGCTCTTCGGTCAGCGGCGGCAGCGGAACGCGGATGTCGGTGCCGGCAGAGCTTGGGTTCAGACCGAGGTCAGACGCCATGATTGCCTTCTCAACCGCCGGGCTCAGAGAGCGATCGAACACGTTGATTTTCAGCGTGCGGGAGTCTTCAACGGTGATGTTAGCCAGCTGACGCAGCGGCGTCGGCGTACCGTAGTACGGCACCATAATGCCGTCGAGCAGGCTTGGGGAAGCACGACCGGTGCGCACTTTGCTGATTTGGGTTTTGAATGCTTCAACGCATTTATCCATGCGGACTTCGGCATCTTTTCTGATATCGTTAATCACGTTACGAATCCTTGAAAACTTGTCTCAGGCAGACCATACGTCAGCACGCCGTAAAGTGTGCTAAGTATAGCCCCGTTTAATCTATGACACGGTAAAAGGTGTCTGATAAGAACCGCTTTACTGTTAAAGCGGAATCTTACCTCTATTTGTTGATGACGGAAATTACTCCGTGATCAAAGTGCCTTCTTTTTCGCCCATTACCACGCGGCGCAGCGCGCCAGGCTTGTTCATGTTGAAAACACGAATCGGCAGCTTGTGGTCACGGGCCAGGGTAAAGGCCGCCAGATCCATCACCTTCAGCTCTTTATCCAGCACTTCGCTGTAGCTCAGCTGATCGTACATGGTAGCAGCCGGATCTTTTGCCGGATCGGCAGTAAATACGCCGTCGACTTTGGTCGCCTTCAGCACCACGTCCGCTTCGATCTCGATCCCGCGCAGGCAGGCTGCGGAGTCGGTGGTAAAGAACGGGTTACCGGTACCGGCAGAGAGGATCACCACCCGGTTGTTACGCAGCAGGCTGATGGCTTCAGCCCAGCTGTAGTTATCACACACGCCATTCAGTGGAATAGCGGACATCAGGCGGGCGTTCACATAGGCGCGGTGGAGCGCATCACGCATTGCCAGGCCGTTCATGACCGTTGCCAGCATACCCATGTGGTCGCCCACTACGCGGTTCATCCCCGCTTTCGCCAGACCTGCGCCACGGAAAAGGTTACCACCACCAATGACGACGCCTACCTGGATGCCCAACTCCACCAGCTCTTTGATCTCCTGAGCCATGCGGTCAAGGATGCTTGCGTCGATACCGAAGCCTTCGGTGCCCTGTAACGCTTCGCCGCTGAGCTTAAGCAGGATGCGTTTATAGACGGGTTTTGCATTGGTAGCCATGATTCTTTCCTGAGACGTTCAACGATTGAGAGGGGGTTAATTCCGGATACAACGTATGTAGTATACAGCTTACGCTGGATACAAAAAGAAGCCGCCCTCAGGCGGCTTCTTTCAGACCACTTAAGACTGCTTGGACATGGCAGCAACTTCTGCTGCGAAGTCAGTCTCAACTTTCTCGATGCCTTCACCCACTTCAAAACGGATGAAGTTAGTGACGTCAGCGTTGTGCTCTTTCAGCAGCTGGCCAACGGTTTTGCTCGGGTCCATAACGAACGGCTGACCGGTCAGAGAGACTTCGCCGGTGAATTTCTTCATGCGGCCTTCAACCATCTTCTCTGCGATCTCTTTCGGCTTGCCAGACTGCATGGCGATGTCCAGCTGAACCTGGTACTCTTTCTCTACTACTTCAGCAGAGACGTCTTCCGGCTTAACGAATTCAGGCTTGCTTGCAGCAACGTGCATTGCCAGCTGTTTCACCAGCTCTTCGTCAGCGCCGGTAGCAGCGATCAGAACGCCGATGCGCGCGCCGTGCAGGTAAGAGCCCAACACGTCGCCTTCGAGGGTAGCTACGCGGCGAATGTTGATGTTTTCACCAATTTTCGCAACCAGCGCTACGCGCTCTTCTTCGAACTGTGCTTTCAGCACGTCAACGTCGCTAACTTTGCCAGCAACCGCTGCATCCAGAACCTTGTTAGCGAACGCCTGGAAACCAGAGTCTTTAGCAACGAAGTCGGTCTGGCAGTTAACTTCCAGAATCACGCCGTAGTTGCCGTCGATTTTGGTGATGATCACGCCGTCAGCAGCAACGTTACCTGCTTTTTTCGCCGCTTTGATCGCGCCAGACTTACGCATGTTTTCGATTGCCAGCTCGATGTCGCCGTTCGCTTCGGTCAGCGCTTTTTTGCAATCCATCATGCCAGCGCCAGTACGCTCGCGCAGCTCTTTTACCAGGGATGCGGTAATTTCAGCCATTCTAAAATCCTCGGAAGATTTGACCTGCCTGGTCGTAAAACCAAACAGCCTTAAAAGTGAAAAAGGGGGCCATAAACAGGCCCCCTAACCAAACTCGGTACTACCTGCTCAATAAGGGGCTCAGAGAGCGTGCCTTATTATTCAGCTTCTACGAAGCTCTCTTCCGCCTGGGAAGCCAGATCCTGAGAACGGCCTTCACGAACGGTAGTAGCAACAGCGCTCAGGTACAGGCTAACTGCACGGATTGCGTCGTCGTTACCTGGGATAACGAAGTCAACGCCGTCCGGATCGGAGTTGGTATCAACGATAGCAAATACTGGGATACCCAGGTTGTTTGCTTCTTTGATCGCGATGTGCTCGTGGTCAGCGTCGATAACAAACAGTGCGTCCGGCAGGCCGCCCATGTCTTTGATACCGCCCAGGCTGTTTTCCAGCTTGTCCAGCTCACGGGTACGCATCAGCGCTTCTTTCTTGGTCAGCTTGTCGAAGGTACCGTCCTGAGACTGAGTTTCCAGGTCTTTCAGACGTTTGATAGACTGACGAACGGTTTTCCAGTTGGTCAGCATACCGCCCAGCCAGCGATGGTTCACGAAGAACTGATCGCAGCTGTTAGCCGCTTCTTTCACCGCTTCGCTCGCAGCGCGCTTAGTACCAACAAACAGGATCTTACCTTTACGGGAAGAGATCTTGTTCAGCTCAGCCAGGGCTTCGTTGAACATTGGTACAGTTTTCTCAAGGTTGATGATGTGAACTTTGTTACGTGCGCCGAAGATGAATGGCTTCATTTTCGGGTTCCAGTAACGGGTCTGGTGACCAAAGTGAACACCAGCCTTGAGCATGTCGCGCATGGAAACAGTTGCCATGATTAAAACCTCTATATAAAAGTTGGGGTTATGCCTCCACGTATCCCATATCACCGACCCCAAAGGGCACCCCGGAATATGTGTCGATACGTGTGTGTTATTACACAAAGTGAGATTTGTGGCTCACGCTCCACAAGAAGGAACGGAAGTCCGGCGCGCTTTATACCATAAAATCGCCGCAGACTCCAACAGTTGTTGGCGTAGCGTGCTGCCAGAAATTCTCAATTTGGCAGGTTATGTCTCGGACTGGTAACATTGACAGCACTTACACAATTATTGTCGATGACGTTTATTATCAATGCATCGACGCTAATGGACAGAATTCATGGCTATCCCAATTAAGACCCCGGAAGATATCGAAAAAATGCGCGTGGCAGGCCGCCTCGCTGCAGAAGTGCTGGAGATGATCGAAGCGCACATTAAACCGGGCGTAAGCACCGGCGAGCTGGATCGTATCTGTAACGATCACATCGTTAACGAGCAGCACGCGGTCTCCGCCAGCCTCGGCTACCACGGCTTCCCGAAATCCGTCTGCATCTCGATTAACGAAGTGGTGTGTCACGGTATTCCGGACGACGAGAAACGTCTGAAAGACGGCGACATCGTTAACATCGACGTTACCGTGATCAAAGACGGCTTCCACGGCGACACCTCGAAAATGTTTATCGTTGGCAAGCCAACCATTCTGGGCGAGCGCCTGTGCCGTGTCACCCAGGAGAGCCTCTACCTGGCGCTGAAGATGGTGAAGCCGGGCATCCGTCTGCGCACCCTTGGCGCGGCGATCCAGAAGTTTGTCGAAGCGGAAGGCTTCTCTGTGGTGCGCGAGTACTGCGGGCACGGCATTGGCCGTGGCTTCCACGAAGAGCCGCAGGTGCTGCACTATGATGCTGACGACGGCGGCGTGGTGCTGCAGGCCGGTATGGCCTTCACCGTTGAGCCGATGGTCAACGCAGGCGACTACCGTATCCGCACCATGAAAGATGGCTGGACGGTAAAAACCAAAGACCGGAGCTTGTCGGCGCAGTACGAGCATACTATTGTGGTGACAGAGAACGGCTGCGAAATTATGACGCTCCGCAAGGATGACACCATCCCGGCGATACTCTCGCACAACGAATGATAAGAAGCCGGCGATTGCCGGCTTTTTTATGGCGATAGCTTTTACTTATATTGGGGGCAGCGCAACGCGATATGAGCCACACTCTTTCAGAACAGTTTAGCCACACGGCGCCCTCCCTCCCCGGCCAGCCTGCTAACCCCTCCTCCTGGCCGCAGAGCAGCCTGAACTGCGCGGATATCAAGGCGCATATCGATACCTTCCAGCAGTGGCTGGGCCACGTCTTTGACCAGGGCCTCTCCGCCGAGCAGCTCATTGAAGCCCGAACCGAGTTTATCGATCAGCTTCTGCAACGCCTGTGGGTGGAGTATGGCTTCGCGGAGTACGGCGATGCGGCGCTGGTTGCAGTAGGCGGCTACGGTCGCGGCGAGCTGCATCCGCTCTCAGATATCGACCTGCTGATCCTCAGCCGTAAAAAGCTGCCCGACGAGCAGGCGCAGAAGATCGGCGAGCTATTGACCCTGCTGTGGGACGTGAAGCTGGAGGTGGGCCACAGCGTGCGCACCCTGGAAGAGTGCCTGCTGGAGGGGCTTGCCGATCTCACCGTGGCCACCAACCTGATTGAGTCTCGCCTGCTGATTGGCGACGTCGCCCTCTTCCTTGAGCTACAAAAGCATATCTTTAGCGATGGCTTTTGGCCTTCAGAGACCTTTTTTGCTGCCAAGGTTGCCGAGCAGAATGAGCGCCACCAGCGCTACCACGGCACCAGCTATAACCTGGAGCCGGATATCAAAAGCAGCCCCGGCGGCCTGCGGGATATTCATACCCTTCAGTGGGTGGCGCGTCGCCACTTCGGAGCCACCTCCCTGAGCGAGATGGTAGGCTTCGGCTTCTTAACCCAGGCCGAGCGTAACGAGCTTAACGAGTGTCAGCATCTGCTGTGGCGCATCCGCTTTGCCCTCCATCTGGAGATCAACCGCTACGACAACCGTCTGCTGTTCGATCGTCAGCTCAGCGTCGCCCAGCGGCTCAACTATGTCGGCGACGGCAACGAGCCGGTAGAGCAGATGATGAAGGACTTCTATCGCGTTACCCGTCGGGTATCCGAGCTGAATCAGATGCTGCTTCAGCTCTTTGATGAGGCGATTTTGGCCCTCACCACCGACGAGAAGCCCCGCCCTATCGATGAAGAGTTCCAGCTGCGCGGCACGCTGATCGACCTGCGCGACGAGACGCTGTTCATCCGCGAGCCGCAGGCGATCCTGCGCATGTTCTATATGATGGTGCGTAACAGCAGCATCACCGGGATCTACTCCACTACCCTGCGCCACCTGCGCCACGCTCGCCGCCATCTGACCCAGCCGCTGTGCTACATCCCGGAGGCGCGGACCCTGTTCCTCAGCATGCTGCGCCACCCCGGCGCGGTGAGCCGTGGCCTGCTGCCGATGCACCGGCACAGCGTGCTGTGGGCCTACATGCCCCAGTGGTCGCACATCGTCGGCCAGATGCAGTTCGACCTCTTCCACGCTTATACGGTGGATGAGCACACCATTCGCGTGCTGCTGAAGCTGGAGAGCTTTGCGCGGGAGGAGACGCGGCAGAAGCATCCTCTCTGCGTCGATCTCTGGCCGCGCCTTACCCATCCTGAACTGATTTTGATTGCCGCCCTGTTCCACGATATCGCTAAGGGCCGCGGGGGCGATCACTCGGTGCTCGGCGCGCAGGACGTGCAGAAGTTTGCCGAGCTGCACGGCCTTAACTCGCGGGAGACGCAGCTGGTGACTTGGCTGGTGCGTCAGCATCTGCTGATGTCCGTCACCGCCCAGCGCCGGGATATTCAGGATCCCGAGGTGATCAAGCAGTTTGCCGAACAGGTGCAGACGGAAAACCGCCTGCGCTTCCTGGTCTGCCTGACGGTGGCGGATATCTGCGCCACCAACGAGACCCTATGGAACAGCTGGAAGCAGAGCCTGCTGCGCGAGCTCTACTTTGCCACTGAGAAGCAATTGCGTCGTGGCGTGCAGAGCACGCCGGATATGCGCGAGCGCGTGCGCCACCATCAGCTGCAGGCGCTGGCCCTGCTGCGGATGGACAACATCAACGAAGAGGCGCTGCATCACATCTGGGCGCGCTGCCGGGCGAACTACTTTGTCCGCCACAGCCCAAACCAGCTGGCCTGGCACGCCCGGCATCTGCTGCGGCACGATCTCACCCAGCCGATGATCCTGCTCAGTCCGCAGGCGACGCGCGGCGGAACGGAGATCTTTATCTGGAGCCCGGACCGGGCCTACCTCTTTGCCGCCGTCTGCGCCGAGCTGGACCGCCGTAACCTGAGCGTTCACGACGCGCAGATCTTTACCACCCGCGACGGCATGGCGATGGATACCTTTATTGTGCTGGAGCCGGACGGCAGCCCGCTCTCGCCGGATCGTCACCAGGCGATCCAGCAGGGGTTACTCCAGGCCATCACTCAGAGCAGCTGGCAGCCGCCGCAGCCGCGCCGCCAGCCGCCGAGGCTGCGTCATTTTACCGTCGATACCGAGGTCAATTTTCTGCCGACCCACACCGACAGAAAGAGCTTTCTTGAGCTTATCTCTCTCGACCAGCCGGGCCTGCTCGCCCGCGTCGGCCAGGTATTTGCCGACCTTGGGATCTCGCTTCATGGGGCGAGAATTTCGACAATCGGCGAGCGAGTAGAAGATTTATTTATAATCGCTACCGCCGACCGGCGTGGTCTTAATAATGTGTTGCAGAAGGAAGTACAACAACGGTTGACAGAGGCCCTCAATCCAAACGATAAAGGGTAGTGTGTTTATTTATATGGAAAGAGTTTAACAATGCAGCAGTTACAGAACGTTATTGAGTCCGCTTTTGAGCGTCGCGCCGAGATCACTCCGGCGAATGTGGATACCGTGACCCGTGAAGCGGTAAACCAGGTGATTTCCCTGCTGGACTCCGGCGCGCTGCGCGTTGCCGAGAAGATCGACGGCCAGTGGGTAACGCATCAGTGGCTGAAGAAAGCGGTGCTGCTCTCTTTCCGTATCAACGATAATCAGGTTATCGACGGAGCCGAAAGCCGCTACTTCGATAAGGTGCCGATGAAGTTCGCTAACTACGACGAAGCGCGCTTCCAGAAAGAGGGCTTCCGCGTAGTGCCTCCGGCTGCCGTGCGCCAGGGCGCGTTTATCGCTCGCAATACCGTGCTGATGCCCTCCTACGTCAACATCGGCGCTTACGTTGACGAAGGCACCATGGTCGATACCTGGGCCACCGTTGGCTCCTGTGCGCAGATCGGTAAAAACGTTCACCTCTCCGGCGGCGTGGGCATCGGTGGCGTTCTTGAGCCGCTGCAGGCGAATCCAACCATCATCGAAGACAACTGCTTCATCGGTGCGCGCTCTGAAGTGGTTGAGGGCGTGATCGTCGAAGAGGGTTCAGTGATCTCCATGGGCGTTTACATCGGTCAGAGCACTCGTATTTACGATCGTGAAACCGGTGAAGTGCACTACGGTCGCGTTCCGGCAGGCTCAGTGGTGGTCTCCGGCAACCTGCCGTCAAAAGATGGCAAATACAGCCTCTACTGCGCGGTTATCGTGAAAAAGGTCGACGCGAAGACGCGCGGCAAAGTTGGTATTAACGAACTGTTGCGTACCATCGACTAATGGGCGATAAAAAAGCGGGGGCTACCCCGCTTTTTTTACATTTGCTGGTGGCCAAAATAGAATTTTTCGTTAATTATTCATAGGTTATGTTGAGCTTAAGGGTACCGCTATGTACGATAATCTGAAAAGTTTAGGCATTACCAATCCGGATGAAATCGATCGCTATAGCCTTCGCCAGGAGGCCAATAACGATATTCTGAAAATCTATTTTCATAAGGACAGGGGCGAGTTTTTTGCTAAAAGCGTGAAGTTTAAGTACCCACGCCAGCGTAAAACCGTGGTCGCCGACGGCGTGGGCCAGGGCTACAAAGAGGTTCAGGAGATCAGCCCGAACCTGCGGTATGTGATCGACGAGCTGGATCAGATCTGCCAGCGCGATCGCAGCGAGATCGACCTGAAACGGAAGATCCTCGATGACCTTCGCCACCTTGAAAGCGTGGTGACCAACAAGATCAACGAGATCGAGTCCGACCTTGAGAAGTTAACGCGTAACAAGTAAGTGCATTACGCCTGATGGCGCTCTGCTTATCAGGCCTACAGGCGCTCACCCGTAGGCCCGGTAAGCGAAGCGCCACCGGGCAAAAATCATCTTTGTTCGTCTAATTGCAACGCCACATAGAGCAGCAGCCTGTCGTCAAAATTCCCCAGATCCAGCCCGGTCAGCTCCGAGATACGATTCAGGCGATACTCCAGCGTATTGCGGTGAATAAACAACGCCTTTGAGGTCGCCAGCGGCTGCACGTTGTGGCGAAACCACGCCGCCAGGGTTCGCCTGAGCAGGCCGTTGTTATCCATCGCCTTCAGGCGGGTAAGCGGACGCGCCAGCTCGTTGGCCTGCCAGCCGCCGCGCAGGCTATCCAGCAGCACCGGCAGCATCAGATCCTGATAGAAGTAGCTCCGGCTCTCCGGCATACGCTGCTTGCCCACCATCATAGTGGTGCGTGCCGTGCGGTAGGAGCGGGCAATGCTGCCCGGTCCGGTAAAGTAGTTGCCCAGCGCGACGCGAAAGCGCAGCTGGCCGTTCTCTTTCATGCGGGCGATCAGCTGCTCTACGCGCTTGCGATGGTCTTCGGCATCCCAGCGGCCAAACGGATTGAGGGCGGGTTTCAATACCACCATCTCGGTGAGGGAGACGATAGCAATCAGGTTGTTACGCTCCGGCGTGGTCAGCGCATTTTGCAGCTGCTGTAGCTCGGCCATGGCGCTGTCGACGCCAAGCTGACCGCTGTCGACCTCCACCACCGCCACTACGCGCGGCTGGTTTAAATCGATCCCCAGACGCTGCGCCCACTCGGTCAGGGCTGGCGTGTGCTCCTCGGCCTGGATGAGGTTCATCACCAGCTCCTCGCGCAGGCGGCTATCCTGGGCCAGGAGATGCATCAGACGGGACTGCTCCAGCATCATTTCGGCGGTCATGCACACCAGCTCGCCATACTTACGCAGCGTCTCCGGCTCACCGGTCAGGCCGATGACCCCGACAATCTCCCCCTCCAGACGCAGCGGCAGGTTGATCCCCTGGCGTACGCCATGCAGATGACGAGCAACCGCGTCGTCGATATCCACTACGCGCCCCTGAGAGAGCACCAGCAGCGCACCTTCGTGCAATTCCCCAATACGCTCCCGATCGCCGCTGCCAATAATGCGCCCGCGCGCATCCATCACGTTGATGTTGGTATCGATAATGCGCATGGTGCGCGCAACGATATCCTGCGCCATTTTGGTATCAAGATGCCAGCCAGCCATGTAATCCCTCCCCTGAGCAGATCACAAGAATAAGGGAGTTGCCAGCGCGCTGCATTGTGCAAAAGCACAAAGCACGGTGCGGAAGTGTGGAGTTGTGGAAGGCCTCACAGAATCTGTGAGGAGACCCCTTCCCCGGGCGGAGAAGGGGTAATGCGATTACTGCATCAGCAGGTAAAGAGAGGTATCGCCACGCTGGATATTCAGCGCCAGCACTGAAGGCTTGCTGTCGAGGATCTTACGCAGTTCGGCAATGTTCTTCACCGGCTGCTGGTTCGCGCCGATAATCACATCACCTTTCTTCAGGCCGATGCGCGCTGCCGGGCTGTTCGCCTTCACGTTGCTGACGGTGACGCCCTTGTTCTGGCCTGCGTTGCTCATCTCAGCGCCTTCAATGCCGCTGAAGATGGTGCTGGATTCCACCTGGTTCTGGCTGCTCTGCTGCAGTTCAAGGCTAACGGTAACCGGCTTGCCTTCACGCAGCAGGCCCAGCGAGACCTTGCTGCCGATCGGCATTGAGCCCACTTCTGCCCGCAGGGCCGCGAAGCTGCTGATTGGCTTACCGTTCAGGGAGGTGATCACATCCCCTGCCTTAATGCCCGCTTTCGCCGCCGACGAGTTCGGCATCACCTGGCTAACAAAGGCCCCGCGCTGGGCGTCAACCTTCATCGCCTTCGCCAGCTCGGAGTTCAGCTCGGTGCCGAGAATACCCAGCTCGCCACGGCGCACCTGGCCATACTGCACCATCTGCGCGGTGAGGTTTTTCACCATGTTGCTTGGGATCGCAAAGCCGATACCGATGTTGCCGCCGTCCGGGGCGAGGATCGCGGTGTTGATACCGATCAGCTCACCGTTGAGGTTCACCAGCGCACCGCCGGAGTTACCGCGGTTGATCGCCGCATCGGTCTGGATAAAGTTCTCGTAGTTTTCGGCATTCAGGCCGCTACGGCCCAGCGCCGAGACGATGCCCGAGGTGACCGTCTCACCGAGGCCAAACGGGTTACCGATGGCTACCGTGTAGTCACCCACGCGCAGGGCATCGGAGTCAGCGAGCTTAATGGCGGTCAGGTTTTTCGGATCCTGAATCTGGATCAGCGCCAGATCGGAGCGCGGATCTTTGCCCACCACCTTGGCATCAAATTTACGCCCATCGCCCAGCTGGACCTTAATGGTGCTGGCGTTATCGACCACGTGGTTGTTGGTCACGACATAGCCTTTCGCCGCATCAATAATCACGCCGGAGCCCAGCGCCATAAATTTCTGCTGTTGGCCACCGTCGTCAGCGCCACCCTGTCCACCCTGGCAGAAGGGCGAGCTCTGGAACGGCGACCCCTCCTGGCAGAACGGCGAGTTTTCACCAAAGAACTGCTGGAAGTTACGCCCCATACGCGGGGTATTGACCGTGGTGCTGCCTTCAACGTTGATGCTCACTACCGACGGCATCACTTTTTCCAGCATCGGTGCCAGGCTTGGCATCTGCTGTGATGGCGGGATCGCTGAGGCGGTTTCGGCCGCTGATACCGACAGCGGGGACAGGGCTAAACCTAAACTCAGAGCCAGGGCACTCATTGCTAACGTGGTTTTTTTCATGTCGCTTAATCTCTATTTACTGATAACGCAAAACGGCGTGTAAGTATCGATAAGAGTCAATTTATAGCGCGAAGTTCCGGCATAACGTGTTGTTAAAAGTAAAAATTTATTGAGCGTCTTTACAATCGCTCAGATATTATTCAACCGCCATCAGCCGTCGGTACTCGTCCCAGGCATAGAGATCGGTCATGCCGCTGATATAGTCCTGAATAAGGCGACAGCGGTAATAATATTCCAGCACCGGGAAGTCTGCTTCATCACGCGATAGCTTGCTCACGGCTTCTACATAGGCCAGGCGGTGGCGTCCTGAGAGCTTATGAAACAGGCGGGTTTCAATGGGAAAACGCTTCACCCGCTCTTTTTCCGCTAGCTCGCTAAAGTCCGCCAGCGTCATCTGCAACAGCGGGCGATAAATATCCAGCAGCCCGCTGATGACGCGATAGCCTTGCAGTTCCAGCTGTTCAACATCGGGGTGGCAGAAGACATTTTCAACCGCCACGCTCTTATACAATTCAAGCAGTTGGCTGTAGCCGCTGTCGTCTTCCAACAGGGCATGGTTAAATTCGCCGGAGAAGATCTGCGGTAAGTTATCAATAAAGCGCTGGGCAGCGTAGGGCACCAGCTTATTTAAGGTATTGACCCGCAGATACATAAAGAACTGATCTTCCGCGCTGCGGCTGAGGGAGTTAGCCCGGGATTTATCCCAGGCGTTCTCTACCACCTGAGAAAATAGCGATCCTTTTTCGTGCGGCCCCCAGGCGTTATAGAGATGCTGGTAGAGCTGCTCCACGGTAAATATGTTTTTCTCTACCGCGTCCTCCAGATCGGCGACGCAGTAGGAGATATCGTCCGCCGCTTCCATCACCCACGTCAGCGGGAAACGGCTCCAGGTATCCAGGTCCAGCTCTTTACGCAGCCGCGCCACGTACTCCTCTTCAGAGAAGTAGTAGCCCGGTTTTTTCATTAAATAGCTGTGGCTGGCGGGTGGCTCGCCCCGCCACCAGGCCGGGCGGGTATATTTCAGGATGCAGCCTACCTGCGCCCAGGTGAGGTTCATGCGCATCAGGGAGTGCACCAGGCGGATCCCCTGGGCATTGCCCTCAAAGTGACAGAGGTCCTGGCGCACCTTGCGCCGCAGGTCGTTGGCCGCCTCCTCGCCGTCACGCAGGCGCAGGGAGACCACCTCGCAGCGATCGCCGCTCAACGGCTGGCTGGCGGCATCCTGCGGGTGCAGGCGCTGGCGAAACCAGTCGTTAATCGCCGCCTCGCCAAAGTGGCCGAACGGCGGGTTGCCGATGTCGTGCATCAGGCAGGCCATCTCAACGATGCTCTCAAAGGGGCCGGTCAGCTCGTCCAGCCCGTAGCGCTCCAGCAGGCGCATCTCCTTCAGGCGGCTAAGGATCTCCTTGGCGATGTAGCGCCCGACCTGCTGCACCTCCAGCGAGTGGGTCAGACGGGTACGCACCGCCGCGTTGCGCTCCAGCGGGAAGACTTGGGTCTTTTGCTGCAGACGACGAATAGCGGCTGAGTTGACGATCCGACCGCGATCGCTCTCGAAGATGCGTAACACTTCGCGCTCGGTTTTCACGCCCTGGGGTGAACGGTAGCGGCGACGCCAGTTAATCTTATTGCGGAAATCGATCTGTGCCATATCCTCTCCCCCTGAGCAATGCGCTTCCCCGTAAGCGCATGATAGACTATGCCCTCAAATCTGGCTTATCGCGAGTAAATCTATGAAAATCGGCATCATTGGTGCAATGGAAGAAGAGGTTGCGCTCCTGCGCGACAAAATCGAAAACCGTCAGACCCACAGCGTGGGCGGCAGCGAAATTTACACTGGCCAGCTGCATGGCGTTGACGTTGCGCTGCTGAAATCGGGCATTGGTAAAGTGGCAGCGGCAATGGGCGCGGCCCTGCTGCTGGAGCGCTGCCAGCCGGATGCCATCATCAACACCGGCTCCGCCGGCGGCCTGGCCCCGACGCTGAACGTGGGCGACATCGTGGTCTCCGACGAAGCGCGCTACCACGATGCCGACGTGACGGCATTTGGCTACGAGTATGGCCAGCTGCCAGGCTGCCCGGCGGGCTTCAAGGCCGATGAGAAACTGATTGCGGCCGCCAAAGCCTGTATCGCTGAGCATAACCTCAACGCTGCCAGCGGGCTGATCGTCAGCGGCGATGCCTTTATCAACGGCGCAGCCGGTCTGGAAAAGATCCGCAGCCACTTCCCACAGGCCGTGGCCGTTGAGATGGAAGCGACCGCTATCGCTCACGTCTGCCACAGCTTCGGCGTGCCCTTCGTGGTGGTTCGCGCCATCTCCGACGTGGCCGACCGTGAATCGCACCTGAGCTTCGACGAGTTCCTGGCGGTGGCGGCGAAGCAGTCCAGCCTGATGGTTGAAACCCTCGTGCAGAAGCTGGCGCGTGGCTAACCGCGGCGTTAGGGCGCTCGTCGCCCTGCTGCTGGCGGCGGGGTCGGCGCTGGCCGCCCCCCGCGTAGTGACCCTCTCCCCGGCCAATACCGAGCTTGCCTTTGCGGCGGGGATCGAGCCGGTCGGGGTGAGTAGCTTCTCTGACTATCCACCTGCGGCCGAAAAGATCGAGCAGGTAGCCAGCTTTCAGGGGATCAACCTTGAGCGCATCGTCGCGCTTAAGCCGGATCTGGTGCTGGCCTGGCGCGGCGGCAACGCCGAGCGGCAGGTCAACCAGCTAGCGGGCCTCGGTATCAAGGTGCTGTGGATCGACGCCCAGACCGTGGAGCAGATCGCGGCGGCGCTGCGCCAGCTGGCTCCTTATAGCCCTGCCCCTGAGCAGGCTAACCACGCCGCTGACACGCTGCTGGCCGACTACGCCGAGCTGAAGGCACGCTACGCCAGCGCCACGCCTAAACGGGTATTTATACAGTTTGGCGGCACCCCACTCTTCACCACCGCCAAAGGTTCAATTCAGAACGAGGTGCTGGAGCTGTGCGGAGGCGAAAATATCTTTGCCGCCAGCCGGGTACCCTGGCCGCAGGTGAGCCGTGAGCACGTGCTGGCCCGCCAGCCCGAGGCGATTGTTTTTGCAGGAAATGCTACTCAGGCCGCAGAGGTTGCGCAATTCTGGGATAAACAGCTCAAAATTCCACTTATTGTCCTCAACAGCGACTGGTTTGAACGCGCAAGCCCGCGTATTATCCTCGCCGCAAAACAACTCTGTACCGCGCTGGCGGCAGGGAAATAATCGAGGATAAGCAATGCTCGTCTACTGGCTGGATATCATCGGCACGGCCGTTTTCGCCATCTCCGGCGTTCTTCTGGCCGGAAAGCTACGTATGGATCCCTTCGGCGTGCTGGTATTAGGCGTGGTGACCGCTATTGGCGGCGGCACGATCCGCGATATGGCGCTCGCCCATGGGCCAGTATTCTGGGTCAAAGATCCCACCGACCTGGTGGTCGCGATGGTCACCTGCCTGCTGACGATCGTGCTGGTGCGTCAGCCGCGCAGGCTGCCAAAGTGGATCCTGCCGGTGCTGGACGCCGTCGGGCTGGCGGTATTTGTCGGCATCGGCGTGAATAAAGCGTTTCTGGCGGAGACCGGGCCAATGGTGGCGATCTGCATGGGCGTGCTGACCGGCGTCGGCGGGGGGATTATTCGTGACGTGCTGGCGCGGGAGATACCGATGATCCTGCGCACTGAAATTTACGCTACCGCCTGCATTATCGGCGGCATCGTCCACGCAACAGCGTTCTATACCTTTGCCGTACCGCTGGAGAGCGCCAGTATGCTGGGGATGGTAGTAACCTTAACTATCCGCCTGGCGGCGATCCGCTGGCACCTGAAGCTGCCCACTTTTGCGCTGGATGAGAATCGAGGCTAAAACCAGTTTGTAGGCCCGGTAAGCGTGGCGCCACCGGGCGTTACCATGCCACCGCTGTAATGCCGGGCGGCACGCTGTTTGCCCGGCCTACGGCGAGCGTGGTGCGATTTAGATGCTGAATGAGGAGCCACACCCGCAGGTGCTTTTGGCGTTCGGGTTGGTGACCACAAAGCGGGAACCTTCCAGCCCTTCGGTGTAGTCTACCGCGCCGCCAACCAGGTATTGCAGGCTCATCGGATCTACAACCAGCCCAACGCCCTGCTTCTCAATGGTCATGTCGCCATCGTTGATCTGGTCGTCAAAGGTAAAACCGTACTGGAAGCCGCTGCAACCGCCGCCGGTAATGTAGACGCGCAGTTTCAGGTTCGGATTCTCTTCATCCGCGATCAGGCTTTTTACTTTAATTGCTGCTGCTTCAGTAAATTGCAGAGGCAGCGCTACGTCATCACTCATTTTAAACTCCCATTGATACGGCGATCCGGACGTTAACCCGCCCGATCTTTGTGCATATTATCCATTACCCTGGTAAATCGTTCAAGTATTCTCCTGGCGAGGCTTGCCGTCAGGATCGCCTCCCTGCCTCGCCAGCGTGCGGGCGAGGATCGTGGAGTAGAGCGGCTTACCGCCTAAGAACTGTGCCAGTAGCGTGGCACCCAGGCAGGTAATAATCATTGGCAAAATGAGCTGATAATTGTCAGTCATTTCCAAAACCAGCACGATACCGGTCAGCGGCGCGCGTACCGAGGCGGCCAGCAGCGCCCCCATCCCGGCGATGGCAAAAGTGCCCGCCTCAAGGTGGTAGAGCGGGAAAATCTCTGCGCAGGCCATGCCGAACGCCGTGCCCAGCAGCGTGCCCAGCGCCAGCATCGGGGCGAAGATGCCCCCCGGCGCGCCGGACGAGAAACAGAGCAGTGTGGTAATCACCCGCGCAACGAAGATAAACAGCAGCATCCCGGCGGTATAGTTGCCCGCTGCCGCAATGGGGATCAGCGTAAAGCCGCCCCCGGAGATCTCAGGCACGATCAGCCCCAGCACCCCGCACAAGCCGCCAATGGCTCCGCCAATCAGCACCCACTTGCCAATCTGCCCGCCGTGTAGGCGGCCAAAGAGATCCTGAGTACGCAGAACCAGGGTGTTAAACAACGGGCCGACGCAGCCAAAGATCATCCCCAGCACCAGGTAGAGCCACAGCGTGTTGATGGGCGCATTGGTCAGCTTGCCTACGTCGATCACCGCCGCCTCGCCGTTAAAGTAGCGAAACACCACGCTCGACATGATCACGCCGGTAAAGACCGCCTTAATCGAGATGAGGTTGTAGCGAAACTGCGGTCGCATCTCCTCGATGATAAACAGGATCCCGGCCAGCGGCGCGTTAAAGGCCGCCGACAACCCCGCCGCCGCGCCGGTGGCCAGCAGGGTGTGCCGCGCCTCGGTGCCGCGCATGCGGAAGATATCCAGCACCATGCGGCCAACGTTGCCCCCGAGCTGCACCGTCGGCCCTTCACGACCCAGCACCATGCCCGCGCCTAACGTGCCCATGCCGCCGATAAACTTGACCGGCAGGACGCGCCACCAGCGTACCGGACGCAGCTCCTCCAGCGCACCCTCGATCTCGGGAATGCCCGAGCCGCCTGCCTCCGGGGCAAAGCGGCGCACCAGAAAGTAGCCCACCATCGCAAGCAGCGCCGAGAGTACAAAGACCAGGGGCCACATCAGCCACGCAGCGTCATCAGCGAATTGCGCCACCGTGCCGAGTCGCCAGAGGCTGACCGCATTGACCGCCTTCTCAAAGGCGACGCCGACAGCGCCCGCGAGAGTGCCCACCAGCGCAGCCATCAGTAAGATCGCCAGCGGCGTCTTATCCCGCTGCAGTAGGCGGAGGATCCGCCGCGTTCGCATCGCATTGGTTTTTATTTTCATAGCCGAAAATGAATTAGTCATACAATTAGGGCAGGTAGTTTACCTGGGCGATCCTTTTATAACAAACGCGGAATACCTTAGAATAGTGCAATTACCTTCTCTACCAACCAGGAACGAATCCATGAGTAAGTCAGAAAACCTCTACAGCGCGGCACGCGAGCTTATCCCCGGCGGCGTCAACTCGCCGGTCCGCGCCTTCAGCGGCGTCGGCGGCACGCCGCTGTTTATCGAGCGCGCTGACGGAGCTTACCTCTACGATGCGGACGGTAAGGCCTATGTCGACTACGTCGGCTCCTGGGGTCCGATGGTGCTGGGCCATAACCACCCGGCGATCCGCAACGCGGTGATCGAAGCGGCGGAGCGCGGCCTGAGCTTTGGCGCACCCACCGAGATGGAAGTGAAGATGGCGGCGCTGGTGACCGAACTGGTCCCGACCATGGATATGGTGCGGATGGTCAACTCCGGCACCGAGGCGACGATGAGCGCCATTCGCCTGGCGCGTGGCTTTACCGGCCGCGACAAAATTATTAAGTTCGAGGGCTGCTACCACGGCCACGCCGACTGCCTGCTGGTGAAAGCGGGCTCCGGCGCGCTCACTCTCGGTCAACCCAACTCACCGGGGGTGCCGGCGGATTTCGCTAAACATACCCTGACCTGCACCTATAACGATCTGGCCTCGGTGCGGGAAGCCTTTGAGCAGTATCCGCAGGAGATCGCCTGCATTATCGTCGAGCCGGTCGCGGGCAACATGAACTGCGTCCCGCCGCAGCCGGAGTTCCTGCCGGGCCTGCGCGCGCTGTGTGATGAGTTCGGCGCGCTGCTGATCATTGACGAAGTCATGACCGGCTTCCGCGTTGCGCTGGCGGGCGCGCAGGCACACTACAACGTGGTGCCGGATCTGACCTGCCTCGGCAAAATCATCGGCGGCGGGATGCCGGTGGGCGCGTTTGGTGGCCGTCGCGACGTAATGGACGCCCTGGCTCCAACCGGGCCGGTTTACCAGGCGGGAACCCTCTCCGGTAACCCGATTGCGATGGCAGCGGGTTATGCCTGCTTAACCGAGGTGTCCCAGCCGGGCGTGCACGAAACCCTGACGGATCTGACCACTCGCCTGGCTGACGGCCTGCTGGACGCGGCACAGGACGCGGGGATCCCGCTGGTGGTGAATCACGTCGGCGGCATGTTCGGGATCTTCTTTACCGATGCCGAGACCGTAACCTGCTATCAGGACGTGGTGAAGTGCGACGTGGAACGCTTCAAGCGCTTCTTCCACCTGATGCTGGATGAGGGGATCTACCTGGCGCCGTCGGCGTTTGAAGCGGGCTTTATGTCCATTGCCCACAGCGACGAGGATATCAACAAGACCCTCGACGCCGCGCGCAAGGCGTTTGCCCAACTGTAGTTTTACCGTTAATTGCCGGGTGGCGGCTTCGCCTGACCCGGCCTACGGACTCTGTAGCCCCGGTAAGCGCAGCGCCACCGGGGAAAACTATCGGCTCTGCTTACGCAGCAGATAGATAAAGTACGGCGCACCGATAAAGGTCGACAGCAGCCCGGCTGGGATCTGATACGGGAACATCACCATTCGCCCGCACCAGTCGGCAAACACCAGCATCACCCCACCAATCAACCCCGAGATCACCATGTGCGGCACCGTCCGCCGGAAGCCCATCATCCGCGCAATGTGCGGGGCCATCAGGCCGATAAAGCTCAGCGGGCCAATGGTCATCGTCGCCGTAGCGGTCAGGCAGGCGGCCAGCAGCAGCAGACCGATACGCGACGGCGTCAGCGCCATCCCCACCGAACGGGCGGTATCACCGCCCAGCGGCAGAATGGTCAGCCAGCGGCGGCAGAGCGGCACGAGCGCCAGCAGTATCACCATCACGATGGCCGAGCGGATCACCTGCTCGCCGGTGGCGCTATAGGTCGAGCCGGAGATCCAGGTGAGGATCTGCGCCATGCGTGGATCGCCGCTTGCCTGGAGCATCATCAGCAGCATAGTAAACGCGGTGCTAAGCGCCATCCCGGCCAGCAGCATCCGGTGCGGAGAGAAACCGCCCCGCCCTGCCGCGATCAGGATAATCAGCAGGGTCACCGCCGCGCCAAGGCTCCCGGCAGGCAGCAGCCAGCCAAAGGCGTTCCCCGGCACAAAGAAGAGCATCAGCACGATACCAAAGGCGGCGCCGGAGCTGATCCCTAACACTTCCGGGCTGGCCATCGGGTTACCGGTCAGCCGCTGAATAATGCAGCCCGCGACCGCCAGCATCACGCCCGCCACCAGCGCCGCAATGATGCGCGGCCAGCGCCACTGCGCCAGGGCGTCCAGCATCTCACCGCTGGCCCAGTGCCAGCCTTGGGCATCGCGGCCCAGCGCCAGGGCAGCCATCACCGCCAGCAGCAGAACGACGATGCCGCCCAGTGCCCAGCGCGGCAGGTGCTGGCGTTCAGTGGGAACGTTGTCCCCGGCATTCATCTCCGGGGCGCTCATGCTTTTCAGGCGCGGCAGCAGCCACAGCAGCAGCGGCGCACCAATCAGGGCCGTCACCGAGCCGGTGGAGACCTCCATCCAGACGCGGGTCAGCCAGAGGATCACCTGATCCGAAAGCCAGAGGATCAGCGCCCCAATCAGCGGAGCCAGCAGCAAACGGGAGAGCAGCCGACGCGCCCCCAGCATCTTCGCCAGCAGCGGCGCAAACAGGCCGATAAAGCCGATGATCCCCACCGCGTTAACCAGCAGCGCGCTGAGGACAATCGCCAGCAGCAGCGCCCCCAGGCGGGCCAGCGACAGCGCCAGGCCCAGATTACGCGCTACGCCGTCGTCCAGCCCCATCAGGGTCAGCGGGCGCAGCAGCAGCAGGGTCAGCATCGCCCCGCCCAGCAGCTGCGGCCAGAGACGCTCTACCCCGCTCCAGCTGGTCTGGGTCAGGGTGCCGGTGCTCCACATAAACATGCTTTGCAGCTGCTCGTGATGGAACAGCACCAGCAGCTGGTTCACCGCCCCGCAGTAGAGGCTTACCACCAGCCCGGCGAGGATCAGCGTCACCGGCGACAGGCGTTTGCCCCAGGCGACGCCAAAGACCAGCGCGCCCACGACGCAAGCCCCAAGCAGGGCAGCAAATTGCGAGGCCGCCACGCCGGGGATCGCCCACAGCGTGGTGACGGTAATGCCCAGCTGTGCCCCGGTCGAGACGCCCAGCGTAGTCGGTTCTGCCAGCGGGTTACGCAATACCTGCTGGAACAGCACGCCCACCAGCCCGAGCCCGGCCCCCACCAGCAGGGAGATTGCCAGCCGGGGAAGCAGGCTGTAGTGAAAAATCATCTGGGTAATGGCATCCACGTCCGGGTGCCAGATCGCCTGCGACCACTGGTCACGCGGCAGAGCCTGGGAGAGGTTCGCCCAGGTCAGCCAGGCGGCGGCGATAAACAGGATCGCCAGCAGCAGGGCGGGAAGCGGCGCGATACGCTTGCTCATGCTTTACCTCCCAGGGCGTTATCCAGAACGCGGACAAAGTGCATCACCGACAGCGTCGCTCCGTAGAACCACACCGCTGGCACGCGCTGGAAGCGTCCCGCCCGAACAAACGGCATCGCCTGCCACAGCGGAGTCGCCATCAGGCGCTGCATATCCTGCTCGTTGCCGTGATCGAAGCAGATCACGTCCGCGTCCTTATAGACCGCCAGCCGATCAATGCTCACCGTGGTGCTGCCCCAGAAGGTGGTTTCCCCCTGCCAGGCGTTGCGGATACCAAACTCATCCAGCGTCTCCTGGAACAGGCAGTTCGAGGCAAAGACCAGCATATGCTGCGCGTCAAGCAGGGTGACCATCAGCAGCGGCCTGTCGCCGCGCCGGGCAAAACGCGGTTTCATCGCGGCGATAAAGGCATCAAAGGTATCGAGGTGTGTCCGGGCCGCCGACTCGAGGTTGAGCAGCTGGGCCATCTCATTCATTGAGTTGCGCGCCATGGTCAGCGGCTTCTTGCCGTCGCTGAAGTTAAAGCCTCGGCCAGGGGCAATCCGCGCCAGCACCTCCGCTGAGGGGCCGTAGCCTGCCGACCAGACCAGATACGAGGGCTGCATCTGCGTGAGCAGCTCAAGGTTAGGTTCGGTTCGCAGACCGACATCAATTGTCGAGGCGGGCAGCTTGGGCTCGTTGACCCAGGTGTTGTAACTATTCACGTCGGCAACGCCGTAAGGGGCGACGCCCATCGCCAGCAGCAGCTCTACCGGCAGCCACTCCAGCGCTACGATGCGGTGAATATCAAGGGCTGCCGCCCGTGCGGTTCCTGCCCGCCACAGCAGCGGCGAAAGGGCCATCGCGGTCAGCAAACGGCGGCGACTAATCATAGGTAACCCCGCCATCAGTAGACAAAGCTCACCGGTGCCGCCCCTGCCGGATGGGGCAGGATGCCCATCGGGATGCCGTAGATCTGCCCCAGGGTCTGGGCCTGCATCAGCGTTTCCGGCGTCCCCTCGGCAATCTTCTCTCCACCGCGCAGCGCCACCAGATAGTCGCAGTAGCGCGCCGCCATATTGATATCGTGCAGCACGGCGATCACCGTCAGCCCACGCTGCTGGCTCAGGCGATGGATCAGCGCCAGGACATCCACCTGATGGGCGATATCCAGCGCCGAGGTCGGCTCATCCAGCAGCAGGCAGCGGCTGTCCTGCGCCACCAGCATGGCGATCCACGCCCGCTGGCGCTCGCCGCCGGAGAGGCTATCCACCAGCCGGTGGGCCAGCGGTTTGAGTCCCACCAGGTTAATCGCCTCCTCTACCTTCTCCCGGTCGGCCACGCCAAAACGTCCCAGCGCCCCGTGCCACGGGTAGCGTCCAATCGCCACCAGCTCGCGCACCGTCATCCCCTCCGCCTGCGGCAGCTGCTGCGGCAGATAGGCGACACGGCGAGCAAAGGCTTTGCTGTTCCAGCTCTCCAGCGGCTGACCGTCCAGCAGAATATCGCCCTCGGACGGCGGCTGATGGCGACCCAGCATCTTTAACAAGGTGGATTTACCCGAGCCGTTGTGACCGATAAGACCCGTGACCTTGCCGGCTGGAAAGGTCAGCGACAGCGGATGCAGCAGCGTGCGTCCGGGCACATGAAAGGAGACGTCACAGAGCTGAAAGGTGGTATCGGGAAGCGTATTGTTTTCCTGCATGGGACCAACTTATCAATAAAAAGGGCACGATTAACCGTGCCCTGAGAGGAGGAGATTAGAAGCTGAAGCTGGCGGTAGCCACAACCTGGCGATCGGCACCCCAGTAGCACGCGTAGTCGCGATAGCAGCTGGAGACGTATTCCCGATTGAACAGGTTATTAACCTTCACGCCCACGGAGGAGCCCGGCATGCCGACGCGCGCCAGATCGTATTTCACCGTCGCATCCACCAGCGTGTAGCTGCCGACGTTGAAGGTGCCGTTGACGTTATCACCAACGGTGTAGAAGCTGGAGGTATCGCCCACGTAGCGAGCGCCCGCGCCCAGCGTCAGGCCGCTCAGCGCCGTCTCGTGGAAGGTGTAGTCCGCCCACAGGGAGGCCATGTTACGCGGCACTTCCACCGGACGTTTGCCCTGGTAGAGCGTATCGTCAGTGTACTCGGCATCGGTATAGCTGTAGGCCGCCGTCAGGTTGATATTGCTGGTCAGGGCCGCTTTCGCTTCCAGCTCAAGGCCGCGGGAGCGGATCTCCCCGCCCTGCACGCTGAAGGCGCTATCAGACGGATCTGCCGTCAGGTTGTTGTCTTTGGTCAGCTGGAATACCGCTGCCGTGACGGTAACCGGCATATCCTTCGGCACATACTTCACGCCCGCTTCATACTGCTTGCCACGTGACGGATCGAACGGTTTGCCCTGCTTCGTTGAACCGGCGACCGGCTCGAAGGATTCGCTGTAGCTGAAGTACGGCGCAATACCGTTATCAAACACATAGTTTACCCCACCGCGCCAGGTGAACTGCTGGTCGTTGATCTCGCTCAGCGAGCTGGTAGAGCGGGTGTAGGTCGAGGTTTTCGCAAAATCGTAGCGGCCGCCAAGGGTGAGCACCCAGTGGTTCCACTCGGCCTGATCCTGGGCGTAGAGCCCGGTCTGCTCCTGACGGTTAATCACCGCATACGGGAAGTTAACGTTGACGTTAGCATTGCCATACTGCGGCTCCACCATGTCTATCGGATCGGCCGAGCCGTAGTCCGCGTTGATGTCGTTGCGCATGCGCAGGTAGTCAACGCCGGTCAGCAGGGTGTGATCCACCGCGCCGGTGGCAAAGGCGGATTGCAGCTGGGTATCCACGGTGAAGGAGTTCAGATCTTCATCGGAGCGGACAAAGGCGCGGTTGATCTGCGTCGGGGCCGTAAAGCCGTTGCCGTAGACCGAGGTGTAGAGCGTATGCAGACGGGTATAGCGCAGGTTCTGGCGCACCGTGAAGGTGTCGTCAAAGGCGTGCGCGAAGCTGTAGCCAATCTGCTGCTGGCGGCGGGACATGCGGTTGTCCTGCTCGCCTTCGTTGAAATCGGTATCCAGCTTGTGGGCGTTACCGTTGGCGTCGGTGTACGGCACCACGGTGCCGACGCGCGGCAGCCAGCCGTAGTAGCCCGCATCCGGATCGCTCTGGAAGTTGCTCAGGAAGGTGAAATCGGTTTTGTCATCCGGACGCCAGCTAAAGGCGGGCGCGATGGCATAGCGGGTTGATTTAACCATGGTCTGCTGGGCATCTTCACTGCGACCCAGGCCGGTGAGGCGGTAGGAGAACACGCCGTCATCGTCGATGGCATCGCTAAAGTCGAAGCCGGTCTGGTAGAGGTTATCGGTTCCCATCTGGAACTCCACCTCTTTCAGCGGCTCGGTGGTCGGACGCTTACTGACCATAGAGACGATGCCGCCGGGGTTGCTCTTGCCATAGAGTACCGAGGTCGGGCCACGCATCAGCTCGATACGCTCAAGGAAATAGGGATCCATAGAGGATTCAGAGTAGTTATCACCCTGAAGTTTCAAGCCGTCGAGATATTGGTTGGTGTTCGCGCCGGTAGAGGCGCTAAAACCACGGATGGAGATCACGTCGAGGGTTTCCGAGCTGCCGCGGGTGGCGAATACGCCTGGCGTATAGTTCAGCGCCTCTTTCACCGTGGAGGGATCTTTCATGTCCATCTCTTCGCGGGTCACCACGGAGATAGACTGCGGCGTTTTCTCAATCGGGGTATCGGTTTTGGTCGCCGTCGCCGTACGCTTGGCGGCGATGGTCGGTGCCGGGCCCCAGGCACTCTCCTGCTCAGCGGCAGCGGTGGTAACGGTGATGGTATCTTCTTTTGGAGCTGCCTGTGCGGCAAAGGAGATGCTGCCGACCGCAGTGGCAACCACCACGGCAATTTTACGCAGCGAAAGGTTGACCGGCTGAGCAGTTTCAGAACGCGCCATGGTGCTTCTCTCTGGATAATGGAATGATAACGTAAACGATAATTATTATTATGACCGCAGCATAATATGCCAGGCCTCGCGGAGATAGCAAGAGTTATGCGCCCCTACGACAATTAAGGGATTAAGGAATAACCAGACGGATAACAGGGTGTTACAAGAGGGTTAAAACTGTAGGGGTGTAGGCCGGGCAAGCATCATGCTGCCCGGCACTGTTTACTACGGCTTAGTTGCCAAACATGTCTTTGATCCAGCCTGCAACGCCGTCGCTCTTCTCCTGCTGCTGCGGCTGTTGTTGCTGCTGCTGAGGCTGCTGTTGCGGTTGCGGTGACGACTGTTCAAACGGGTTACCGCTCTGCTGCTGCTGTTGCTGTTGCTGCTGGAGCAGCATCTCGCTCTGCTGGCAGAGGGCATCCGGATTCGATGTCCATACCGGCAGCGAGCGCACTCCGCCGCCGCAGAGGAAGTTACCGCCTTCGTCCACGCCCATGTTGACGATATCCTCCGGCGGAGTCAGATCCAGCGGGATCGGCGACTGGTTCGCCAGATAGCGCTGGTAGATGGCCATCGCCCCGCTGGCACCGTAGAGCTTGGTCGGCTGGTTGTTATCACGTCCTACCCAGGTAATGGTCACCTCACGTCCATCGATCCCGGCGAACCAGGTGTCGACGTTGTTGTTGGTGGTCCCGGTTTTACCTGCCAGATGCAGGCCCGGATACTTCGCTCCCAGCTGACGACCGGTGCCGCGCTGGATAACCTGCTGCATGGTCCACAGGGTCATGTATGCCGCCTGAGCAGGCACCGCACGCTCCGCCTGCGGGAAGCTCTGGTAGAGCACCGTCCCGTCTTCGGCAATCACCGAACGCAGCGCGGAAAGCGTTGCACGGTTACCGCCGCTGGCGATGGTCTGGAACGCCTGCGCCACCTCAACCGGAGTCAGGTTCAGCGCCCCCAGCAGCATCGCCGGAACCGGATGCAGCTGATCCTTCGGCACGCCCAGCTTGGTCCAGGTGTCGGTCACCGCTGGCAGGCCCAGCGCCATCCCGAGGTTTACCGTCGGGACGTTCATTGAGCGGGTCAACGCATCTACCAGCATCACCTGGCCGCTAAAGCGGTGGTCATCGTTCTGCGGAGACCACACCTTGCCGTTAGGCTGGGGCAGAGAGATCGGCGCATCGGCAATCCACGTGTTGAGACGATACTGGTTCGGCTGGCTCAGCGCGGTGAGATAGGTCGCCGGTTTTGCCAGCGAGCCGATGGAGCGTCGCGCCTGCATGGCACGGTTGTAGCCCGCAAACTGCGGCGTCGCCCCGCCCACCATGGCGCGAACTTCGCCGCTGAAGCGGTCAACGACCACCATCGCCGTCTCCAGATCGGTCAGCTTACGCTGTTTGATCAGGGCCGGAATACCTTCCACAGCGGCTTTCTCCGCTGCGTCCTGCGCCACCGAGTCAAAAGTGGTAAAGATCTTCACGCCGGAGAGATCCTTAACCTTATCCCCCAGCTTCGCTTGCAGCTCCTGGCGTACCATCTGCATAAACGCCGGCTGCGGTGAGATCACCCCGCCGCGCTTCTGCACCCCGAGCGGCCGGGCGCTGAGCATATCGTACAGCTCCTGGTCGATGACCTTCTGCTCCTGCAGCAGGCGCAGCACCAGGTTACGTCGCTCAAGGGCCAGCTTCGGATTGCGCCACGGGTTGTAGATCGAGGCCCCTTTCACCATACCCACCAGCAGCGCCTGCTGGTCAAGGCTCAGCTCCTCTACTGGACGGCCAAAGTAGTAGAGGCTCGCCAGCGGGAAGCCGCGGATTTCGTTATCGCCGCTCTGACCGAGGTAGACCTCGTTCATATACAGCTCAAGAATACGATCCTTGCTGTAGCGCGCATCGACGATCAGCGCCATATAGGCTTCGTTCGCCTTACGCCAGTAGGAGCGCTCGCTGGAGAGGAACAGGTTTTTGACCAGCTGCTGGGTCAGGGTACTCGCCCCCTGCACCGTGCGTCCCGCCGTCAGGTTCGCCAGCACCGCACGCCCGATGGAGAAGAAGCTGATCCCGTCATGCTCATAGAAGTGACGGTCTTCGGTCGCCAGCAGGGTATCCACCAGCAGATCCGGGAAGCCGTTACGCGCGACGAACAGACGCTGCTCGCCGTTCGGCGAGGAGAGCATGGTGATCAGACGCGGATCGAGACGGAAGAAACCGAACTGGCGGTTGTTCTCCATGTTCTCGATGGTGTCCAGGTGGTTATCGCTGAACGTCAGGCGAGCGCGGACCTGCCCCTCTTTACTGTCGGGGAAGTCAAACGGACGACGGATCATCTCGATGCTGTTAGCCTGCACGGTAAACTCGCCGGGACGGGTCATCGCCGTCACCTTGCGGTACTGGGTGGCCTCCAGCAGCTTCACCATCTCGTTCTTGCTGATCGGCATCTCAGGTTCGAGGTTGACCATCCGGCCATACACCGCCGCTGGCAGCTGCCAGACTTTGCCGTCGATGCGGCTGCGGATCTTCTGATCGAGATAGAGTCCGTAAATCGCAAACAGCACCAGCAGAACGATAAAGATCTTCAGCAGCAGCCAGAACCAGCCGCGCTTGCGCTTGCCGCCTTTTCCTTTGCCATTGCCGCCGCCTTTACCACGGCGCGGCGCAGGTGCGTCGTCTTCGTCATACGCATCGTCCATCTCTTCATCTCTGAGACGACGACGGCTTACCTTCTCTTTTACCGGACGCGCAGGTCTGCCTTTACGTCCAATAGGTTCGCGGTCATTCCCCGCCATGCTTACTCTCCGCTACATTATTTCAGGCGCAAGGGCCCGATTCTCTTTTCTTCTACCGGAGGGCAGAAGAAGAAATCTCTCAATTTCGCTTTCGCTAATCTTACGAATATTTTTTTACCCGCCTTGTCGGCGCGGTATTCGCCGGATCGTCCGGCCAGACATGCTTCGGGTAACGTCCCTTCATCTCTTTTTGCACTTCACGGTAAGCACCCGCCCAGAACGCGCTGAGATCGCGCGTGATCTGTAGTGGGCGCTGCGCTGGCGAGAGCAGCTCCAACACCAGCGGCATCCGCCCCTCGGCAATCACCGGGGTGGCGGCCTCGCCAAACATCTCCTGCATCCGCACCGCCAGCACCGGCGGATTTTCCGCATGATAGCGGATGGCAATCTGGCTTCCCGTCGGCACAGTGTAATGCCCAGGCAGCGCACTATCCAGCCGTTGACGCAGCGGCCACGGCAGTAAATGGTTGAGCGCGTGGATCAAATCCAGCGCTTTCAGCGCTCGCAGGGAGTGAACGCCCTGCATATCGGGAAGTAACCATAGCTCAAGCGTGGCTAAAAGCGAGGCGTCATCCACCGCTGGCCAATCATATTCTGGCAGCCACTGCGCCGCACAGTGGAGGCGCAGGCGCAGCTGCTCCGCCGCCGGGGTCCAGTTCAGTATCTGCAGCCCCTTATCGCGAATGCCGTTCAGCATCGCCTGGTGCAGCTCCGTCTCTGACGGCTTCGCCAGCGGCCTGACGCTCACCGTCAGCTGGCCGATCTGGCTGCGGCGCAGCGCTTTCAAGGTGCCATGGGCGTCGTCCCACTCCACGGTATCGGCGTTATGCAGCAGCCACGGCGCGGCGGTAGTAAGTGACTCAATATTGACCGACACTGCCTGTAAAATGCGCGCGTCCGGCTGCTGGCTGCCCTGTAGCAGCAGCGGCGCGATCAGCCACTCGTGGCGGCCCATGGCGTCGTCTACGTCGAGCATCGCCCCCATGCCGTTCGCCAGCTGGTAGCGCCCCTCCTGACCGCGCCGACGGGCAATGCGGTCGGCAAACCCGCGCGCCAGCAGGATGGGGATCAGATCGCTATCTTCCCTGCCCTCCCCACTGTTGAGCCGCTTAAGCAGCTGACGGCTGCGCCGCTGCCAGTGCGGCTGGCTGCGGGAGAAGGCCACCCCGAGATCGGTACTGCCACCACGCGGCGGCTCCTCCAGAATAGCAGCAAGCTTCGCCGCCGTGGCCGCCTCGTCACCGGTCTGGGCACTCACCAGCATAGCCGAGAGCCGTGGCGTCACGCCCAGCCTCGCCATCTTCTGCCCACGCGCGGTCAGTTGCCGGTTTTCCAGCGCGCCGAGCTGCACTAATAGGGTCTCTGCCGCCGCCAGGTTCACCGCTGGCGGCATGTCCAGCCAGCAGAGCTGGGCCGGATCGCGACAGCCCCACTGCACCAGCTCCAGCAGCATGGCGCTGAGATCGCTTTGCAGGATCTCCGGTTCGCTCTGGGCCGCCGCCCGCTCCGCCTGCTCCTTGGCCAGCAGGTGCAGGCAAATGCCCGGCTCCAGCCGTCCGGCACGTCCGGCACGCTGGGTCATTGAAGCCTGGCTCACCCGCTGGGTCACCAGCCGCGTCAGCCCGGTGCGGGCGTCGAAGCGGGCCACCCGCTCCTGGGCGCTATCGACCACCAGCCGGATCCCTTCGATGGTCAAACTGGTTTCGGCGATGTTGGTAGCCAGCACCACTTTGCGTAGCCCCTCCGGCGCGGGCAGGATCGCCTTGCGCTGCTCGCTCAGGGGCAGCGCGCCGTAGAGCGGGCAGAGCAGCACGTCGCTGCCGATGCGCTGAGCCAGCTGATCCTGTACGCGCTGGATCTCACCGACGCCGGGCAGAAACAGCAGCAGCGAGCCGCGCTCGGCCCGCAGCAGCTCGGCGGTCGTCACGGCAACGGCCTCGTCAAAGCGGACGTGGCTGGGCAGCGGCTGGTAGCGGCGATCCACAGGATACGCGCGCCCTTCCGAGGCGATAACCGGCGCGTCCGGCAGCAGACGCTGAAGACGATCGTTATCCAGCGTCGCCGACATAATAAGGAGCTTGAGATCGTCGCGAAGCCCCTGCTGCACGTCCAGCAGCAAGGCCAGAGCCAGATCGGCCTCCAGGCTGCGCTCGTGGAACTCATCGAGGATCACCAGCCCAATGTCAGTCAACTCCGGATCGCGCTGGATCATGCGGGTCAGGATCCCCTCGGTCACCACCTCCAGACGCGTCGCTGCGCCAACGCAGGTTTCACCGCGCATCCGGTAGCCCACCGTCTCGCCCGGCTTCTCCCCTAAGAGCTCCGCCAGCCGCTGGGCAACGTTGCGCGCCGCCAGACGACGCGGCTCCAGCAGCAGAATGCGCCCGGCAATATTACCCTCGGCGAGAATGTGCAGCGGCAGCCAGGTGGATTTACCCGCGCCAGTGGGGGCGTTGAGCAGGACCTGAGGCGCATGGGCGAGCGCAGAGAGCAGTTCGGGCAGTACGGCAGCGACGGGCAGAGAGGACACGCATGGCTCCAGGGGGTTAACTTTCATTTCAACGGCGAGCATTGTAGCATCGCCGTAAATCATTACCGAGTATCGCTTATGTCTGAGCCAAAAAGGCTGTTTTTCGCCGTTGCGCTGCCCGGCGAGATCCAGCAGCAAATTATCCACTGGCGGGCGGCCCACTTTGCCCCGGAGGCCGGACGTCCTATTGAGGCGGCGAATCTTCACGTGACGCTAGCGTTTCTCGGCGAGGTCGGCGAGGAGAAGCAACGCGCCCTGAGCCAGCTTGCCGGACGCATCCGTCAGCCCGGCTTTACCTTGACCCTGGACGATGCCGGACAGTGGCTGCGCTCGCGGGTAGTCTGGCTCGGCACGCGTCAGCCGCCGCGCGGCCTGTTGCAGCTGGCCAACCTGCTGCGCGCCCAAGCCGCCCGCAGCGGCTGCTACCAAAGCCCACAGCCGTTTCATCCCCACGTGACGCTGCTGCGCAACGCCAGCCACGCGGTGGCTATTCCGCCGCCGGGGTTTAGCTGGTCCTTTCCCGTTAACGAATTTGTGCTTTATGAGTCGCAGTTTTCCCGGGGGCGCACCCGTTATACGCCGCTGGAGAGCTGGCGGCTTGCTGAATAAGAGGTTCTGATGCAGTTCTCCCCTTCGTTACGGCCTGCCACCCTGGTGCAGCGCTACAAGCGTTTTCTGGCGGATGTGATTACCCCGGACGGCACGGCCCTGACGCTGCACTGCCCTAATACCGGGGCGATGACCGGCTGCGCTACGCCCGGCGACACCGTCTGGTACTCCACCTCCGACAGCGCAAAGCGTAAGTATCCGCACACCTGGGAGATCACCCAGACGCAAAATGGCACGTTTATTTGCGTCAACACATTACGGGCCAACACGCTGGCGAAAGAGGCGATTCTTTCCGGCGTCATCCCTGAGCTGCAGGGCTATAGCGTGCTGAAAAGTGAAGTAAAATACGGCTCCGAAAATAGCAGAATAGACCTTATGTTGCAGGCGGAGGCACGCCGCAACTGCTATATTGAAGTGAAATCGGTCACGCTTGCCGACAAGGGATACGGCTATTTTCCCGATGCAGTGACTCTTCGCGGGCAGAAGCATCTGCGGGAGTTAATGAGCGTGGCAGCCAGTGGGGATCGGGCGGTGATGCTGTTTACCGTATTGCACTCCGCCATTGAACGTTTCTCGCCGGCGCGCCATATTGATGCAAAATACGCACAGCTTTTAGAAGAAGCGCAGCGGCAGGGGGTAGAAATTCTGATTTACAAAGCGGAACTTTCTGCCGAAGAAATAAGTCTTAGATCGCCTTTACCTTATGAAAGCTAAGGACCGGCGACCAGCCAGATAGCATTCTGGTCTACGTGCGCAAATACGCTTTTCCTCACAGGGTTGTCAAGTGTTACGTTTAGATAATTGCTATCCGGAAAAGCATCTGCTATTTATAGCGGCCTGATTTTTCCCCCGAACACGGGGATCGATAGTGCGTGTTAAGGAGAAGCAACATGCAAGAAGGGCAAAACCGTAAAACATCGTCCCTGAGTATTCTCGCCATTGCTGGCGTGGAGCCGTATCAGGAGAAGCCGGGCGAAGAGTATATGAACGAAGCCCAGCTGGCGCACTTCAAGCGTATTCTTGAAGCGTGGCGTAATCAACTCAGGGATGAAGTCGATCGCACCGTCACCCATATGCAGGATGAAGCTGCTAACTTCCCGGATCCGGTTGACAGAGCCGCCCAGGAAGAGGAGTTTAGCCTCGAACTGCGTAACCGTGACCGCGAGCGTAAACTGATTAAAAAGATCGAGAAAACGCTGAAGAAAGTAGAAGACGAAGATTTTGGCTTCTGCGAATCCTGCGGTGTTGAGATTGGCATTCGTCGTCTGGAAGCACGTCCGACAGCCGACCTGTGCATTGACTGCAAAACACTGGCTGAAATCCGCGAAAAACAGATGGCGGGCTAAGCCCGACGTTTTCGCACCGTTCTCTGTGGCGGGAGTCTCTCCCGCCCTGTTATCTCTTGCCTGCCGACATGCCAGAATCACACTATATTGGGCGCTTTGCGCCATCGCCTTCCGGTGAACTCCATTTTGGTTCGCTGATAGCCGCCCTTGGCAGCTATTTACAGGCTCGTGCCCAGCGCGGGACGTGGCGGGTACGCATTGAGGATATCGATCCGCCCAGAGAAGTACCCGGCGCGGCCGACACTATTCTGCGCCAGCTCGATCGCTACGGCCTGCATTGGGACGGTGAGGTGCTTTGGCAGTCCCAGCGGCATGAGGCCTACCGCGAGGCGCTGAATGATCTACGCCAGCGCGGGCTGAGCTACTACTGCACCTGCACGCGGGCGCGTATTCAGAGCATTGGCGGGGTGTATGACGGCCACTGTCGCCTGCGCGATAACGGCCCGGAGAACGCCGCCCTGCGTCTGTGGCAGCATCAGCCAGTGCTGCACTTTCGCGACCGGCTGCGCGGCGACCTCTACGCTGATGAGGCCCTGGCGCGAGAGGATTTTATTATCCACCGTCGGGATGGCCTGTTTGCCTATAACCTGGCCGTGGTAGTGGACGATCATTTTCAGGGCGTGACCGAGATCGTGCGCGGCGCGGATCTGATCGCCCCCACGGTGCGGCAGATTTCGCTCTACCAGCAGCTTGGCTGGCAGCCGCCTGACTACGTTCACCTGCCGCTGGCGATGAACAGCGACGGCAACAAGCTCTCCAAGCAGAATCATGCCCCACCGCTGCCGGAAGGCGATCCGCGGCCGACGCTGATCCGTGCTTTACAATTTCTCAATCAGGATGTAACAAGTAACTGGCAGGATTTGCCCACCGGGGCCCTGCTGGCGCGTGCGGTAGAGAAGTGGGATCTGTCACGGGTTCCTGAGACAGCGCAGATCAATCCGGCATTCCTAAATGCCCCACTCTGAGCTATGATTAGCCGCAATTTTTTTGTCGTTAAGACTGATACAACCGAGGTGCACTATTTTTACCCGAGTCGCTAATTTTTGCCGCAAGGTGTTAAGCCGCGAGGAAAGCATGGCCGAGGAGGTCATCGCCCAGCCGCGAATGACGGTTATTCCGCGCGAGCAGCACACAATTTCCCGCAAAGATATCAGTGAAAATGCCCTCAAGGTGCTGTACCGTCTGAACAAAGCGGGCTATGAAGCCTACCTTGTAGGCGGCGGCGTCCGCGATCTGCTGTTAGGCAAAAAACCGAAAGATTTTGACGTCACGACCAACGCCACGCCGGATCAGGTGCGCAAGCTGTTCCGCAACTGCCGCCTGGTAGGCCGTCGTTTCCGTCTCGCGCACGTGATGTTTGGTCCAGAGATCATCGAGGTGGCCACCTTCCGCGGTCATCACGAAGATCAGCCTGCCGACCGCACCACCTCCCAGCGCGGCCAGAACGGCATGCTGCTGCGTGACAACATCTTCGGTTCGATTGAAGACGACGCCCAGCGCCGCGACTTCACCATCAACAGCCTCTACTACAGCGTCGCCGATTTTTCCGTGCGTGACTACGTCGGCGGGATGCAGGATCTTGAAGAGGGTGTTATCCGCCTGATCGGTAACCCGGAGACCCGCTATCGGGAAGATCCGGTGCGGATGCTGCGCGCGGTACGCTTTGCCGCCAAGCTGCATATGCGCATCAGCCCGGAGACCGCCGAGCCGATCGCCCGTCTCGCGACGCTGATCAACGACGTGCCGCCGGCGCGCCTGTTTGAAGAGTCGCTGAAGCTGCTGCAGGCAGGCAACGGTTTTGACACCTATCAGCTGCTGCGCGAGTACAGCCTGTTCCAGCCCCTGTTCCCAACCATCACGCGCTTCTTCACCGAGAAGGGCGATTCGTCGATGGAGCGGATCATCAACCTGGTGCTGAAGAACACCGATACCCGCATTCAGAACGACATGCGCGTCAATCCGGCGTTCCTGTTTGCCGCTATGCTCTGGTATCCGCAGCTGGAGACCGCGCAGAAGATCGCCCAGGAGAGCGGCCTGACCTATCACGACGCCTTCGCGCTGGCGATGAACGACGTGCTGGACGAAGCCTGCCGTACGCTGGCGATCCCGAAACGGATCACCACCCTGGTACGCGATATCTGGCAGCTGCAGCTGCGCATGTCCCGTCGTCAGGGTAAACGCGCCTGGAAGCTGATGGAGCATCCGAAATTCCGCGCCGCTTACGATCTGCTCGCCCTGCGGGCCGAGATCGAGGGCAACCACGAACTGCAACGTCTGGTGCAGTGGTGGGGCGAGTTTCAGGTGGCCGCGCCGCCCGCGCAGAAAGGCATGCTTGACGTGCTGGACGACGAGCCCGAGGCCCGCCGTCGCCATCGCCGCCCGCGTAAGCGCGCCCCGCGTCGCGAAGGCAGTGCATGACGCTGGTCTATATCGCTCTTGGCAGTAACCTGGCGTCACCTCTGACCCAGGTTAATGCGGCAATCGCGGCGCTGGGAACCCTCCCCGATAGCCGGATTGTCGCCGTCTCCGGCTTCTACCGCACGCCGCCGCTGGGTCCGCAGGATCAGCCCGACTACCTTAACGCCGCCGTGGCGCTGGAGACCTCGCTGGCGCCTGAATCCCTGCTGGATCACACCCAGCGTATTGAGCTGGACCAGGGCCGGGTGCGTAAAGCAGAGCGCTGGGGACCGCGCACGCTGGATCTCGATATCATGCTGTTCGGCGATGAGACGCTCTCCACCCCGCGCCTCACCGTCCCTCACTACGATATGAAAAACCGTGGTTTTATGCTCTGGCCGCTGTTTGAGATCGCGCCTGAACTGCGTTTCCCCGACGGCGAGACGCTTGCCAGCGTGCTTGCGCGCCTCGGCGCAGCAAAACCGGCGAGCTGGTAATACCACTCCGCCTCGTAAACCTGCTGAAAATCATTGTCCGCCCTGACGTTACTGATAAAATGCCGGAAAGTTGAAGGCTCCATCAGGAAACGCTATGAAACCAACCACCCTCTCCTGGCTGCAAAAGTGCAAGCAGGAACAGAAACGCTTTGCCACCATCACCGCGTATGACTACAGCTTCGCCAAGCTTTTTGCCGAAGAGGGCATTAACGTCATGCTGGTCGGCGACTCGTTAGGGATGACGGTACAAGGTCATGACTCCACCCTGCCGGTCACGGTCGCGGATATCGCCTACCATACCCAGAGCGTACGCCGTGGCGCACCGAACTGCCTGCTGCTCGCCGACCTGCCCTTTATGGCCTACGCCACCCCTGAACAGGCCTTTGCCAACGCCGCCACGGTGATGCGCGCCGGGGCCAACATGGTTAAAATCGAAGGCGGCCGCTGGCTGGCCGAGACGGTTAACATGCTCACCGAGCGCGCCGTGCCGGTGTGCGGCCACCTGGGGTTAACCCCGCAGTCGGTAAACGTCTTCGGCGGCTACAAGGTGCAGGGACGCGGCGACGCGGCCCAGACGCTGTTTGATGACGCCCTGGCGTTAGAGGCGGCTGGCGCACAGCTGCTGGTCCTGGAGTGCGTGCCGGTTGCGCTGGCGAAGCGTATTACCGAGGCGCTGACTATTCCGGTGATCGGCATCGGCGCCGGCAACGTCACCGACGGCCAGATCCTGGTGATGCACGATGCGTTTGGCATCACCGGCGGTCATATTCCTAAATTTGCCAAGAATTTCCTGGCCGGTACGGGCGACATGCGCGCTGCCGTGCGCCAGTACGTGAGCGAAGTCGAAGCGGGGACCTACCCCGGCGAAGAGCACAGTTTTCACTAAGGAGCCTACGCGTGTTGATTATTGAAACCCTGCCGCTGCTGCGCCAGCACATCCGCCGACTGCGCCGTGAGGGCCAGCGCGTTGCGCTGGTGCCGACCATGGGCAACCTGCACGATGGCCATATGCAGCTGGTTGACGAAGCGAAAACCCACGCTGATGTGGTGGTGGTGAGCATCTTTGTTAATCCCATGCAGTTTGATCGCCCTGACGATCTGCAGCGCTACCCGCGCACCCTGCAGGAGGATTGCGAGAAGCTGAACAAGCGTAAGGTGGATTTTGTCTTCGCCCCTGCCGCCGATCAGGTCTACCCCCAGGGCACCGGTGAGCAGACCTACGTTGACGTTCCTGGCCTCTCTACCATGCTGGAAGGTGCAAGCCGTCCGGGTCATTTCCGTGGCGTAGCGACCATCGTCAGCAAGCTGTTTAACCTGGTCCAGCCGGACGTCGCCTGCTTTGGTGAGAAAGACTTCCAGCAGCTGGCGGTGATCCGCAAGATGGTGGCCGACATGGGCTACGACATCGACATCGTTGGCGTGCCGACGGTGCGCGCCAAAGACGGTCTGGCGCTCAGCTCGCGCAACGGCTACCTCACGGCGGAGCAGCGTAAGATTGCCCCGGCCCTGAGCAAAGAGATGAACGCCCTGGCGGCGAAGCTGCGGGCAGGCAATCGCCAGCTGGAGGAGATGATTGCCGAGGCCGGACAGGCGCTGGATGAAGCCGGTTTTCGTACCGATGAGATCCAGATCCGCGATGCCGACACGCTGCTGGCGCTGACCGATGCCAGCCAGCGGGCGGTGATCCTGATGGCGGCATGGCTTGGTCAGGCGCGCCTCATCGACAACGTGACGGTAGAGCTGACCCCGCCGCCAGCGGTTTAATGCTCTGACATTTTACTCCCGGCGGCGCAGGCGGCCGGGCCAACACAAGCACAAAGGTAGACGTTATGATCCGCACTATGCTGCAAGGCAAGCTCCACCGCGTCAAAGTGACTCAGGCAGACCTGCACTATGAAGGCTCCTGCGCTATTGACCAGGATTTCCTTGAGGCGGCTGGTATTCTGGAATACGAAGCCATCGATATTTACAACGTGACCAACGGCAAGCGCTTCTCCACCTATGCGATTGCCGGCGAGCGCGGCTCGAAAATCATCTCGGTCAACGGCGCAGCGGCCCACTGTGCCGACGTGGGCGACATCCTGATCATCGCCACCTACGTGACGATGCCGGACGAGCAGGCCCGCAGCTGGCAGCCGAAGGTGGCCTACTTCGACGGCGACAACGAGATGACCCGCAAAGCAAAAGCGGTGCCGGTGCAGGTTGCCTAATCGCTACGGCTGGTTGCCGACCAGCCGTGCCATCGTCTCTAATGAATCCGTTCTTAAGATATAGAGTCGCTTCAGTAAGAACGGATTATCCCCCGGCTTCACCTTCCCCTTCACCGTTGTTACCGCCATATGAAAACCGGCATCCCTCGCCGCCTCGATCGCTTTTTCGTTGTAACCGCCAAAGGGATACGAGAGATAGTCCACGTGCGGATTAAACTGCGACAGCGCCCGGCGCGAGTGGGCAAAATCGAACTCAATGATGTGGTAGCTGCGGCTGAGCAGAATGGGATGACGCGTGGCGTCCACCCGATGGAGAAAGTGGGTGTGCGACTGGATATCAAACACGTCCTGAATGCCGCGCAGCTCGGAGATGCTCATAAACTGTAACGATGTCGGGTCCCACCGTTGCGGATAGGCTTTAATGCGCGACGAGATGGTGAACGAGGTCGCCTTAAAGCCGTACTGCTTGAGGATGGGATAGGCATAGCGGCTGATCGACTTCAGCCCGTCGTCAAAGGTAATGACCACTGCGCGGGCCGGAAGGTTGAGCCGGTTCTTCAGGTAGCCCTCCAGCTGATACATCGTCAGGGTGGTATAGCCCCGATCCCGCAGCCAGGTCATCTGGTTGCTGAAGGCCCGAACCGACGTGGTGGTTGAGGTGTGGCGAAAACGGGTGTTCTCTTCATCGCGCAGAATGTGGTGGTAGGTGAGCACCGGGATGCCGTGATCCTCCTGCGCATCCAGGCTGCTGATATAGGCCAGCCGGTCGCCGATGCGGATCTGGAACCAGGTCTGGTTCAGCCCGTCGCGCAGCTTGCCGACGATGGGGTAGCGCAGGTTCTCCGCCAGCATGCCGAAAGGTGCGCTTCTGACGTTAGGTCCGCTGTAGAGCGGGGTCGCTTTCCAGGTTATCAGGTTCTGATTACTGAGGGGCTTGTTGAGATCCCCCAGCCGGTCCTGCACCCGTTTTTTACCGCGCACCGGCTCCAGATGGCCTTTGTCGATAAAGGCCCGGCCAAAGCCGAAGCGAAAGGCGCTGTAGTCCCCTTCCCCACTCATCACCGCAATAATCTGCCCCGCCTGCAGATAGCCGACGTTGATCACCCGGTCGCCAATCTGCGCCCAGACGGCGGCGGCCTCGGTGGTCTGCATATAGCGAGCCGGGGAGTCCTGATCCAACAGGCGGGCGGAGGCGGCGCTGCTCCATACCAGGAGCAGCGCCAGAAGTAGACGCATGAGCATGTTGATTAGCTACGCAGGCCACGTCCACGCTGGATCAGATACCAGCAGAGCAGGTAGAACCCAATGATAAACACCGCCAGCACGCCGACGGTCATTACCAGCGGCACGTCGCTAATCCCCAGGAAGCCGAAGCGGAAACCGCTGATCATATAGACGATCGGATTAAGGTGCGACAGCCCCTGCCAGAACGGCGGCAGCAGGGTCAGGGAGTAGAACACCCCGCCCAGATAGGTGAGCGGCGTCAGCACGAAAGTCGGGATCAGGCTGATATCGTCAAAGGTTTTGGCAAATACCGCGTTCAGCAGGCCCGCCAGCGAGAAGAGCACCGCCGTCAGCAGCAGCGTCAGGCCAACAAACAGCCATGAATGCACCTGGAAAGGCACGAAGAAGAGCGATACCGCCGTGACCAGCACCCCGACGCACAGCCCGCGCGCCACGCCGCCGCCGACGTAGCCGGCAATGATCACGTGGGTAGGCACCGGAGCCACCAGCAGCTCCTCAATGTTACGCTGGAACTTGGCGCTAAAGAACGACGAGGCCACGTTGGCGTAGGCGTTAGTGATCACCGCCATCATGATCAGGCCAGGAACGATAAACTGCATGTAGGTGAAGCCATGCATCTCACCAATTCGCGACCCGATCAGGTTGCCGAAGATGATGAAATAGAGGGTCATGGTGATCACTGGCGGAACCAGGGTCTGGATCCAGATGCGCATAAAGCGCTGGATCTCTTTGTGCCAGATACTCTTTAGCGCGACCCAGTAGAGCTGCATCATGCGTGGTCTCCTTTTTTATTGTGTACCAGCGTGACAAACAGCTCTTCTAAACGGTTGGCTTTGTTACGCATGCTTAATACCTGAACGCCCTGGGCGCTCAGCTGGCTAAAGACGCTGTTGATCCCCTGCTCGCGCAGCACCTCGACCTCCAGGGTTGAGGTATCAACCAGCCGGTACTGGTAGCCTTCCAGCTTCGGCAGCGGACTTTTCGCAGCCAGGTCGAGGATAAAGGTCTCTGATTTCAGCTTGGCCAGCAGCGACTTCATGGAGGTGTTCTCCACCAGCTCGCCGTGCTGGATAATGCCGATGTTGCGGCAGAGCATCTCCGCCTCTTCCAGATAGTGGGTGGTGAGGATAATGGTCGTGCCCTGAGCGTTCAAATCTTTCAGGAAGCCCCACATGGAACGGCGCAGCTCAATGTCCACCCCAGCGGTAGGCTCGTCGAGGATCAGCAGCTTAGGCTCATGCATCAGCGCCCGGGCGATCATCAGGCGGCGTTTCATCCCGCCGGAGAGCATCCGCGCCTTTTCGTTGCGTTTTTCCCACAGATCGAGCTGCTTAAGGTACTTTTCGCTACGGATCAGCGCTTCCTGGCGCTCTACGCCATAGTAGCCCGCCTGGTTGACAACAATCTGCTGTACCGTCTCAAAAGGGTTGAAGTTGAACTCCTGCGGCACCAGGCCAAGCTGACGTTTAGCGTTTACCACGTCCTTCTGCAGGTCGTAGCCAAAGACGCTTACCCGCCCCGAGGTTTTATTTACCAGCGAACTGACGATGCCGATAGTGGTCGATTTACCCGCACCGTTGGGTCCCAGAAGCGCGTAGAAGTCACCCGCTTCTACTTTTAAATCAATGCCGCGCAGCGCCTGCACGCCGCCCGGATAGGTTTTTTTAAGCTGCTCAAGCTCCAGTGCAATGGTCATGTCGTTTCGCTTACCTTTTTTCTGACACTCTATGTGTGGTTTAAAATTAAATGGAGTTGACCTATATTAGCTCAACGCATTTACTTGGTTACAGGTCGTTAACCGCCATGAAAGATATAGATACACTCATCAGTAACAATGCACTATGGTCAAAAATGCTGGTGGAAGAGGATCCCGGATTTTTCGAGACCCTGTCAAAAGCCCAGAAGCCGCGTTTCCTGTGGATTGGCTGCTCTGACAGCCGCGTTCCCGCCGAGCGTTTGACCGGCCTTGAGCCGGGTGAGCTGTTCGTTCACCGTAACGTCGCCAACCTGGTTATCCACACCGATCTGAACTGCCTGTCGGTAGTGCAGTACGCGGTGGACGTGCTGGAAGTTGAGCACATCATCATCTGCGGCCACTACGGCTGCGGTGGCGTCCAGGCGGCGGTTGAAAACCCTGAGCTGGGGCTGATCAACAACTGGCTGCTGCACATCCGTGACATCTGGCTCAAGCACAACGCGCTGCTGAGCGAAATGCCGGAAGAGCGTCGCCTCGACACCCTGTGCGAGCTGAACGTGATGGAGCAGGTCTATAACCTGGGCCACTCAACGATCATGCAGTCGGCGTGGAAACGCGGGCAGAATGTCACTATCCACGGCTGGGCCTACGGTATTCACGACGGCCTGCTGCGCGATCTCGACGTCACCGCTACCAGCCGCGATACTCTTGAACAGGGCTATCGCAAGGGCGTGTCCAACATCGGCCAGAAGCATATTAACCACAAATAAGCGTGCCCTGGCGGCACGCGTTTGTCAGGCCCGGTAAAGCGTAATCGCTACCGGGCTTTTTTATGCCTGCTCTTCCAGCGGCACCACTTTGCCTACGTAAGGCAGATGACGATAGCGCTGGGCATAGTCGATGCCGTAACCCACGACAAACTCGTCCGGGATCGAGAAGCCAACAAATTCTACCGGCACCTCAACTTCCCGACGCGATGGTTTATCCAGCAGGGTACAGATCGCCAGCGACTTCGGCTCGCGCAGGCTGAGGATCTCACGCACTTTAGAGAGCGTATTTCCTGAGTCGATAATATCTTCGACGATCAGCACGTCTTTACCGCGAATGTCTTCATCCAGATCCTTGAGGATTTTTACGTCACGGGTGGTGGACATACCGCTGCCGTAGCTGGAGGCGGTCATAAAATCGACCTCATGCGGGACCTGCACTTCGCGGCACAGATCGGCCATAAACATAAACGAGCCGCGCAGCAGGCCCACCAGCACCATCTCGCTGCCGCTCTCCTGATAGCGTTCGGTGATTTGACGACCCAGTTCACTAATACGCGCTTTGATCTCCGCTTCCGGGATCATCACTTCAACAGTATGTTTCATATGCTAACCGTTTGATTTTTTAACCACTCACTCGATGCGGATAGCGTCTATTCCAGCATCAATTCATTAGCGCGCCAGTATACCAGCAAATGCTTTTATTGGGGGCGTGAGTTAAGAAAAGCCAAATATGTGATGACGGTCACACTTGTTAAATCCTATAATTAATTGCTATCAAAATATTAAACATGAAGAGTCTCTTTCTATGGCAGAAACAAAAGCTCGGACGTCGCGCGTGCTCGTGACGTTAACAGCCCTGTTCGCAGCACTATGCGGACTATTCCTCCTGATCGGTGGGGTCTGGCTGGTCGCCGTTGGCGGCTCCTGGTACTACCCCGTTGCCGGTCTTATCATGCTCGGCGTCGCCTGGCTGCTGTGGCGTAGCAAGCGTGCAGCGCTCTGGCTCTACGCCGCGCTCCTGCTCGGCACCATGATCTGGGGCGTCTGGGAAGTCGGCTTCGACTTCTGGGCGCTCACCCCGCGCAGCGACATCCTCGTCTTCTTTGGT
This sequence comes from Pseudescherichia vulneris NBRC 102420, assembly GCF_000759795.1. Lineage (GTDB taxonomy): Bacteria > Pseudomonadota > Gammaproteobacteria > Enterobacterales > Enterobacteriaceae > Pseudescherichia > Pseudescherichia vulneris. The sequence goes on along the minus strand of NZ_BBMZ01000008.1, from coordinate 387,253 downwards.
ATCTGGCTGGTGCTGCCGTTTGTCTGGCGTCGCCTGATCGTGCCTGCCAACGGTGCGGTCGCCGCCCTGCTGGTGGCGCTGGTGATCACCGGCGGGATGCTGACCTGGGCGGGCTTTAACGATCCGCAGGAGATTAACGGCACGCTGAGCGCTGATGCGACGCCTGCTGCACCGATCTCTCAGGTCGCAGATGCCGACTGGCCGGCCTATGGTCGTAACCAGGAGGGTCAGCGCTACTCCCCGCTGAAGCAGATCAACGCCGACAACGTGCACAAGCTGAAAGAGGCCTGGGTATTCCGTACCGGCGATCTGAAGCTGCCAACCGATCCGGGTGAGATCACCAATGAAGTCACGCCGATTAAGGTTGGCGACACTCTGTTCCTCTGCACCGCGCACCAGCGTCTGTTTGCCCTGGATGCCGCAACGGGTAAAGAGAAGTGGCACTTCGATCCGCAGCTGAACACCAATCCGTCGTTCCAGCACGTGACCTGCCGTGGCGTCTCCTATCATGAGGCGAACGCCAACAATGCTAGCCCGGACGTGGTAGCTAACTGCCCGCGCCGCATCATTCTGCCGGTAAACGATGGTCGTCTGTTCGCCGTCAACGCCGACAACGGCAAGCTGTGCGAATCCTTTGCTAACAAAGGTATTCTGAACCTGCAAACCAACATGCCGGTCACTACCCCAGGCATGTACGAGCCAACCTCGCCGCCGATCGTTACTGATAAGGTGATTGTTATTGCCGGTGCGGTAACCGATAACTACTCTACCCGTGAGCCGTCTGGTGTTATTCGCGGTTTCGATATCAACACTGGCGCACTGCTGTGGGCCTTCGATCCGGGCGCGAAAGATCCGAATGCCATTCCAGCGGACGAGCATCACTTTACGCCGAACTCGCCGAACTCCTGGGCACCGGCGGCCTATGATGCCAAGCTGGATCTGGTCTATCTGCCGATGGGCGTCACCACGCCAGACATCTGGGGCGGTAACCGTACGCCGGAGCAGGAGCGTTACGCCAGCTCTATCGTGGCCCTGAACGCCACCACCGGTAAACTGGCGTGGAGCTATCAGACCGTACACCACGATCTGTGGGATATGGATATGCCGTCCCAGCCGACGCTGGCAGATATTACCGTTAAGGGTCAAACCGTACCGGTAATCTATGCCCCGGCGAAAACCGGTAACATCTTCGTGCTGGATCGCCGTAACGGTCAGCTGGTTGTGCCAGCGCCAGAGAAGCCGGTTCCGCAGGGTGCGGCCAAAGGTGACTACGTTACCAAAACCCAGCCGTTCTCCGACCTGAGCTTCCGTCCGAAGAAAGATCTGAGCGGGGCAGACATGTGGGGTGCCACTATGTTTGACCAGCTGGTGTGCCGCGTGATCTTCCAGAACCTGCGCTACGAAGGCATCTTCACGCCGCCGTCTGAGCAGGGTACGCTGGTATTCCCGGGTAACCTGGGGATGTTCGAGTGGGGCGGTATCTCTGTGGATCCGCACCGTCAGGTGGCGATTGCCAACCCGATGGCGCTGCCGTTTGTCTCTAAGCTGATGCCGCGTGGTCCGGGTAACCCGATGGAAGAGCCGGAAAATGGTCAGGGTACTGGCTCTGAGTCAGGTATTCAGCCGCAGTACGGCGTGCCGTACGGTGTCACCCTGAACCCGTTCCTGTCACCGATTGGCCTGCCGTGTAAACAGCCTGCCTGGGGTTACATCTCCGCGCTGGATCTGAAAACCAATGAAGTGGTGTGGAAAAAACGTATCGGTACGCCGCAGGATAGCCTGCCGTTCCCGATGCCGATCCCATTACCGTTCACCACCGGTATGCCAATGCTGGGTGGCCCGATCTCTACCGCCGGTAACGTGCTGTTCATCGCGGCGACCGCAGATAACTACCTGCGCGCCTACAACATGAGCAACGGTGAGAAGCTGTGGCAGGGTCGTCTGCCAGCGGGTGGTCAGGCAACGCCGATGACCTATGAAGTGAATGGCAAGCAGTACGTTGTCATCTCTGCGGGTGGTCACGGTTCGTTTGGTACCAAGATGGGCGACTATATCGTTGCCTACGCGCTGCCCGACGACGAGAAGTAATAGAATTAATGTAGTTCTGTAGGCCCGGCAAGCTTCGCGCCGCCGGGCGTTACGATGTCGAATAAGGCACCTGACGCCGGGTGGCGCTACGCTTACCCGGCCTACCACTTACTTCAAAGAAATAATTTCTTACAAATGCACAATTCCCCACACAGATTATACGTGTAATAGTGAGGTGCATTATGCGCACAACATATATGGATATAATACAATTCTCAACATTGATACTTTTGGCTCAAGCATTATGAATGCGGGCATAAACAACTTTTTATCTATATTATTTTTTATAGGTTAATACATGTCTGTAATCAATGAAGGAACAGAACTCCAAGTTGGGTCATCCACGCAAAAAAAATCATTTATATTGATGTGCTTTTTTTTAGCGGCCATAGGTAATACATTATCTCCGCTGATTACGTCTAAATTTATTGGCGCAGGGTTCGCCTTTCTCATAATGGTTATACTGGAGATAGGCATAGGTACTTGTGCGTATGCTGTTTTCTACCGTAAACAGAACCAAATCAGTGGCCCACATTTAAAAAAATCACTACCATTTTTTTTAGTGGTTTTTTTGATGCAGGCCCTGCCCATTATCTTCACCCATAAACATACTCCTTCATTGCATCTTTCTCTGTCAGACACCCCAGGAATTATTTACTTTATAATTATAAGCCCATTTTGTGAGGAGATTTTTTACAGAGGTTGCCTGTTTGACTCGTTATGTCATTTTTGTAATACGCTTGGCGCTGGACAAGGCATGATAGTACCATTGCTTGCTACCTCTCTTATTTTTAGTGTGATGCATATACAATTTTCGTCAATAATCGAATACAGTTCTGTATTTATCCTTTCCATACTGCTCATTTGTGTCAGAGTATTAACTAAAGGCCTGGCGCTTCCAATAATGCTACACTCTTTTTTCAATATGCTATTCATAGCAGCAGTCTATACAATAATTTAACAACGGTTACTACACGCCATAATAATCTTAAAAAATTGAAAGATCTAAAGGACCGCAGCGAAGCTGTAAATATCATGGGCTGGCTGCAACAACAGCGCTGCGGTCGAGAAAAGGATCGATTCCTTATAGTAACGCTGGCTAACCTTTTATACCGTGAATCCCATCATCATTCCCGTATCCTCATGCTCCAGCAGATGACAGTGCGCCATATAGGCATGCTCTTTCGGGGCATCATGATCGAACTTCACCAGCACCTCGCTGCGCGCGCCGTAGACGTTTACCGTATCCTTCCAGCCTGACCGATGGGCCGCAGGCGGCTTGCCGTTTTCAGACAGAATGCGGAACTGCGTGCCGTGGATATGGAACGGGTGCTGCATCATGTCCCCCTCCCCTGAAATCACCCAGCGCTCATACTGCCCTTTGCTCGCGGCAAACAGCGGGTTATGCATATCAAAGGCTTTACCGTTGATACGGTTGGCGCTGTGGAAATCAAACTCGCCGCCGTGGCCGCCGTGATCCATGTTCATATTCATATGACCCATCATGTCGCCGTGATGCATTCCGGTCATGGCCTTGTCGCCGTACTTATCCTTCAGCGCCTGCATGCCCATCATGTCGAGCATCGGATCCATCGACAGGTGGAAGGTGCGCTGGGTTAAGCCCGTGAGATCCGGCAGCGCTGGCACGTTAACCAGGTTATCAGGCAGCATGCCGGAAGCAGTGACCCGCAGCGGCTGGATGCGCAGAACCGGGTGCGGCTGGTCAAACGGTGGAAGGGCCATCCCCATTTGGCTGACGGGCAGCGTCACCAGATCGACCGGCTTGCCGTCGCTGATATCCACCAGCACCTCAAAACGCTCCCCGGTCAGCACCGGCAGCTCCGTTACCGCAACCGGCTCGGCGAGATGACCGCCGTCGCTGGCGATGACGTACATCCGACGTCCGTCGCTGAGGGCAAAGTTAAGGGTGCGCGCATTGCAGCCGTTCAGCAGGCGCAGACGCAGCCAGCCACGCGGGGCCGCATGCTGAGGATAGACCGCCCCGTTTGCCAGCAGGGTCTCGCCAAACCAGCCCACCGCCGCGCTCATCACGTCGAGCTGGTAATCGATCTGGCCGTCGGCAGCCAGACGTTTGTCCTGCACAATCACCGGCACGTCGTCGATGCCCCACTGCTTGGGCAGACGCAGCATGCGGCTCTCGTTGTCCTCGATCAGGACCAAGCCCGCCAGACCCATCGCGACCTGATGGCCGGTTTTGCCATGCTGATGCGGATGGAACCAGCAGGTAGCCGCCCGCTGATCGGGCGTGAAGGTCACTTCCCGCGCACCGCCCGCCGGGATGATCCCCTGCGGGCCGCCATCTACCTCACCCGGCACCTCCAGTCCATGCCAGTGAACGGTGGTCTCTTCAGTCAGTCGGTTACGGATCTCTACCGTCACCGCTTTGCCCTGCCGCAGCTGAAGCGCAGGTCCCAGCAGGTTGCCGTTATAGCCCCAGGTCGTGGCGGTTTTATCAGCAAACGTAGAGGAGCCAACCTGTACGGTGAGCCTGATGCGGTTCTGGGCATCGGGAGTAAGCAGATCGGGTATCGGCAGCGTAGCCTGCCCCTCTGGCGCGGCGGCCCGCGCCCATGTTGGTAACGCGCCGATCACCCCCAGCGCAGCGGAATATTTTAGAAAATCACGGCGTTGCATAGTCGAATCCTTATCGTCGGCAAACGGTCTCCTGAGCTTAAACCCTGCCCCTGCGGCAAGGTCAAGCGAAAGGCGAATAATAAAGATCGTCGGCTTACCCACAAGTATGCTAACGTTTAATTTCCGTGATGTTTTGGTAAAAAGAATGAAGACGTTTTTCAGAACCGTTGTGTTCACCAGCCTGCTGGCGATGTCAGCAAATAGTTATGCTCTCAGCGAGTCTGAAGCGGAGGACATGGCCGATCTGACGGCCGTGTTCGTGTTTCTGAAAAACGATTGTGGTTACCAGAATCTACCGAATGGCCAGATCCGCCGGGCGCTGGTGTTTTTTGCCCAGCAGAACCAGTGGGATCTGAGCAACTACGACACCTTTGATATGAAATCCCTCGGCGAAGATAGCTATCGCGATCTCAGCGGCATTGGCATTCCGGTTGCCAAAAAATGCAAAGCGCTGGCCCGGGACTCCCTCAGCCTGCTGGCCTACGTCAAGTAACGTAAACCCGCCTCCCCTGCTAAAGTTATAGCCGTGCATCAGCGGCTGTAGTTAGCTATGATGTTGCGCCCATTTTGTGTGGATGTTAACGAAGGAGGATGCATGGCTGATACCCGCCAGTGGCATGAAACGCTGCATGACCAGTTTGGTCAGTACTTTGCCGTTGATAACGTGCTCTACCACGAGAAGACCGATCACCAGGATCTGATCATCTTTGAAAACGCCGCCTTTGGCCGTGTGATGGCGCTGGACGGCGTTGTCCAGACCACCGAGCGTGATGAATTTATCTATCACGAGATGATGACCCACGTTCCGCTGCTGGCCCACGGCCAGGCGAAGCATGTGCTGATCATCGGCGGCGGCGACGGGGCGATGCTGCGCGAAGTGAGCCGGCATAAAAATGTTGAAACCATTACCATGGTCGAGATCGATGCAGGCGTTGTGTCGTTCTGCCGCCAGTATCTGCCGAATCACAACGCGGGCAGCTACGACGATCCGCGCTTTACGCTGGTGATTGACGACGGCGTCAATTTCGTCAACCAGACGGCGCAGACCTTTGACGTGATTATCTCCGACTGCACCGATCCGGTGGGTCCAGGCGAGAGCCTGTTTACCTCCGACTTCTATGCGGGCTGCAAACGCTGCCTGAATCCAGGCGGGATCTTCGTTGCTCAGAACGGCGTAAGCTTCCTGCAGCAGGATGAGGCCGTAGGCAGTCACAAAAAGCTGAGCTACTACTTTAGCGACGTTAGCTTCTACCAGGCGGCGGTGCCCACCTACTACGGCGGCATCATGACCTTTGCCTGGGCGACGGACAACGAGATCCTGCGTAACCTCTCTACTGAGATTATCCAGGCGCGCTTTCACAACGCTGGCCTGACCTGTCGCTACTACACTCCGGCTGTCCATACGGCGTCATTCGCCCTGCCGCAATACCTGCTCGATGCGCTCTCCTCAGGAGGTGATGAAAATTGAAAAAACTGAAACTGCATGGCTTTAACAACCTGACCAAAAGCCTGAGTTTTTGTATCTACGATATCTGTTATGCCAAAACCGCCGAAGAGCGTGACGGCTATATTGCCTATATCGACGAACTCTATAACGCTAACCGCCTGACGGAGATCCTTACCGAGACCTGCTCCATCATCGGCGCGAACATTCTCAACGTTGCCCGCCAGGACTATGAGCCGCAGGGGGCGAGCGTGACTATTCTGGTGAGCGAAGAGCCGGTCGATCCGACCCTGATTGATAAAACCGCCCACCCCGGCCCGCTGCCGGAGACGGTGGTTGCCCACCTCGATAAGAGCCACATCTGCGTGCATACCTATCCGGAGAGCCACCCGGAAGGCGGCCTGTGCACCTTCCGCGCCGACATTGAGGTCTCAACCTGTGGCGTCATCTCCCCGCTGAAGGCGCTGAACTACCTGATCCACCAGCTTGAGTCGGACATCGTCACCGTTGACTACCGCGTGCGCGGCTTTACCCGCGACATCAACGGCATGAAGCACTTCATCGACCATGAGATCAACTCGATTCAGAACTTCCTCTCTGAGGATATGAAGGCGCTGTATGACATGGTGGACGTGAACGTCTATCAGGAGAACATCTTCCATACCAAGATGATGCTGAAAGAGTTCGACCTGAAGCACTATATGTTCCACACCCGCCCGGAAGATCTCACCGCCGAAGAGCGAGAGGCCATTACCGAATCGCTATGGAAAGAGATGCGCGAGATCTACTACGCGCGCAATATTCCCGCCGTGTAATCTCTGCTTAAGCCGGAGCAGGGACGCTCCGACAATCTTTTTAAAACACGTTACTTCTGCTGAATAAATTTACGGTACGCCGTGACGACCTGGAGAAAATCCTCAACGCCGCACAGCGACAGGCTCTCTTCGTCGTAGTAGCTCATCCCCTCTTCGATCTCATCCCCGGAGAACTCCAGCTGGTTAGCGCGGATGATGACCTCTTCGCCGTCCATCCAGATCGTGTACTCATGACCAATTCGCTGCCACTGGCGCTCGCTGCCCTTGACGGTTTTCGCCGCCTGCTCTACCTCATCCAGCAGGGCGAGATTCTCTTTTACCTCTTCGTTAAACCAGTGTCCGACCACCTCGTGGCCCATCGACATGCGCACTTTCACCTGGCCCGTGATGTCGCGTAAGAATTCGTAATCCATGTTTTTTTCCTCACATCCGCAATAGGGTAATTATCGCAGCCGCGGAGAAGAAAAACAGCGTAACGGGGAGAAGGAGGAGAAATAAAAAAACCCCTTCGCAAGACGAAGGGGTTTTATGCTGGCCTAAGGCCTGGTCTGACTTACACGGCGGTCTGGAAGATCACGCCGTCGGCTTTCTCGGTGTACTGGCCGAGCTGGTCAAAGTTCAGATAGCGATAGGTATCCACCGCCGTCTTATCGACCTGCGCCATAAAGATCTGGTACTCGTCCGGCGTCGGCAGTTTACCCAGCAGCGAAGAGACCGCAGCCAGCTCCGCTGATGCCAGGAAGACGTTCGCCCCAGTACCCAGACGGTTCGGGAAGTTACGCGTCGAGGTTGACACCACCGTTGAACCATCGGCTACGCGCGCCTGGTTACCCATGCACAGCGAGCAGCCCGGGATCTCAATACGCGCCCCGCTCTTACCGAAGACGCTGTAGTAGCCCTCTTCCGTCAGCTGAGCGGCATCCATACGGGTTGGCGGCGCGACCCACAGGCGGGTCGGCAGCTGGCCTTTATGGCTGTCCAGCAGCTTACCGGCAGCGCGGAAGTGACCGATGTTGGTCATGCACGAGCCGATAAACACTTCGTCAATCTTCTCACCGGCGACGTCAGAGAGCAGACGTGCGTCATCCGGATCGTTCGGTGCGCAGAGGATCGGCTCTTTGATATCGGCCAGATCGATCTCGATGACGGCGGCGTACTCGGCATCGGCATCGGCTTCCAGCAGCTGCGGATCCGCCAGCCACTTCTCCATGCCCTGGATACGGCGCTCGATGGTACGGCGATCGCCGTATCCTTCCGCAATCATCCACTTCAGCAGCACGATGTTAGAGGTCAGGTACTCGGTGATCGGTGCCTTATCCAGCTTGATGGTACAGCCCGCAGCGGAACGCTCGGCAGAGGCATCGGCCAGTTCAAAGGCCTGCTCTACTTTCAGCTCCGGCAGACCTTCGATCTCGAGGATGCGGCCAGAGAAGATGTTTTTCTTACCTTTCTTCTCAACGGTCAGCAGGCCCTGACGGATCGCGTACAGCGGAATAGCATGCACCAGATCGCGCAGGGTAATACCCGGCTGCATCGTACCTTTGAAGCGCACCAGTACCGACTCCGGCATATCCAACGGCATAACGCCGGTCGCCGCGGCAAACGCCACCAGACCAGAGCCTGCCGGGAAGGAGATCCCTACCGGGAAGCGGGTGTGGGAGTCACCGCCGGTGCCGACGGTATCCGGCAGCAGCATACGGTTCAGCCACGAGTGGATGATGCCATCGCCCGGACGCAGCGACACGCCGCCACGGTTCATGATGAAGTCCGGCAGCGTATGGTGCGTGGTCACGTCCACCGGCTTCGGATAGGCCGCCGTGTGGCAGAAGGATTGCATCACCAGGTCGGCGGAGAAGCCGAGGCAGGCCAGATCTTTCAGCTCATCACGGGTCATCGGACCGGTGGTGTCCTGCGAGCCAACCGAGGTCATTTTCGGTTCACAGTATTCGCCAGGGCGAACACCGGTCACGCCACAGGCGCGGCCCACCATTTTTTGCGCCAGCGAGAAGCCTTTGTTGCTGGCTTCAACCGCTTTCGCGCTACGGAAAACGTCGCTGTGCGGCATGCCCAGCGCTTCACGCGCCTTGGTGGTCAGGCCACGGCCGATGATCAGCGGAATACGGCCCCCGGCGCGCACTTCGTCGATCAGCACGTCGGTTTTCAGCTCAAAGTTGGCCAGCAGCTCGCCGGTTTCGTGGTTGCGCACTTCGCCTTTGAACGGATAGACGTCAATCACGTCGCCCATGTTCAGGCTGTTTACGTCCACTTCGATGGGCAGCGCACCCGCATCTTCCATAGTGTTGAAGAAGATTGGCGCGATTTTGCCGCCCAGCACCAGACCGCCGCCGCGTTTGTTCGGTACGTTCGGAATGTCGTCGCCCATAAACCACAGCACCGAGTTGGTAGCGGATTTACGGGAGGAACCGGTACCAACCACGTCACCGACGTAGGCCAGCGGGAAACCTTTTTTGTTCAGCTCTTCAATCTGCTTAATCGGGCCAACGGCACCCACCACGTCCGGCACAATGCCTTCACGGGGGTTTTTCAGCATCGCCAGCGCATGCAGCGGGATATCCGGGCGTGACCAGGCATCCGGTGCCGGAGAGAGGTCATCGGTGTTGGTTTCGCCAGTCACCTTGAAGACGGTAACGGTAATTTTTTCAGCCAGCGGCGGGCGGCTCAGGAACCACTCGGCGTTAGCCCAGGAGAGCATCACCTGCTGCGCATGGGCGTTGCCCGCTTTCGCTTTCTCTTCCACGTCGTAGAAGTTGTCGAACATCAGCAGCGTATGGGAGAGCGCTTTCGCGGCAATCGGGGCCAGCGCGTCGTTGTCCAGCGCCTCAATCAGCGGATGGATGTTGTAACCACCCTGCATAGTGCCGAGCAGCTCAACGGCTTTTTCCGCTGTAATCAGCGGCGAGGTGGCTTCACCTTTTACGATGGCGGCCAGGAAGCCTGCTTTTACATAGGCGGCTTCATCAACGCCCGGCGGAACACGGTTGGAAAGCAGATCTAACAGGAACTCTTCTTCACCCGCTGGCGGGGATTTCAGCAGCTCGACCAGTGCGGCCATTTGGGTTGCATCGATAGGCTTGGGTACAATTCCCTGGGCGGCACGTTCGGCTACGTGCTTACGGTATTCTTCTAGCACGACGGTATTTCTCCTCGCTCTCATTGTCATAGTGCGGCGACACATCATCCTTCAAGCTACTTCTACGTTGGCTTCGCTCGTTCACCCCAGTCACTTACTTATGTAAGCTCCTGAGGATTCACTCCCTTGCCGCCTTGAGGTAACTTGAATGATTGTGTGTACAGGCGATCTCTTCATGCTTCTGTGAAACAGTAGTTTGTAGGGTAATGCCCGATACCGCATTGGGCAGCATATCAGGATTTAGGGGGGGTGTTAATCTGTTTACAAAAAAGCAACATTAAATATTAGCTGAATCGTTAAGGGTGGAATAAAACGGAGGGACGCGCCTTTTTTAACGCGAAAATCTACGCCCGTGTCGACATAACGGCCCTGCCGGGCCGTGTCACTTTCCACAGCGCTACAGCGTTTTTAATATCGCCAGCTGCTTATCACGCGAATAGGCTTCCGGCGTCACGGTTTGATCAACCAGTTTGCCCAGCACGTATTTTTTCACCGTTTCGCGGTTATTTACCTGCTCATGTTGCCCAACGCTGGCCAGCTGTCCATGCCCGTTATAGTTTAGCGTGGTGGCGCTCTCTTCATCATTATCCAGCAGATGATAATAATAGTTTTGCGACGACTTCATGGCGTTCAACGCCAATGGAATCGACGGATCGAGCGCCTCGTGCCAGGCGGCGCTGAGATGGCTATGCGTCGTCTGCTTCACGGTGTTCACACCGCTGCTGCCGGTACTCTCTTCCGTCGACTGCGAGGCTGAATAGGCAAAGCGGTCATTTTCCTCACCGCGCGCCGGGTTAGCTGATTTTTGCGTTTGCGTCAGCGACAGTGAAAAATCATTTAAGCCACTCAGCTGCGACGCACCGTTATCGCCGATGCGGATCGCTTTGCTGTCGCTTATCGCCGCCGCCTCACTCTCGGTATGGCTGTTTAACGCACGGAATACCGACTTCAGCACCGCGATTTGATCGCGGTCGCCATGCCCTGCTCTACGCGCCTTGTCGAGTTTGTCATCCCACGCACTCAGCGCAGATTGCTGCTGTGCGGCATTGCCGGTCAATGCCGGATGGGAGGTGTCGCTGCTCATCTCGAGCGAGAACTCGGCATCCTCATACGTCACCGAACGCGTTTTATCATCGGCATGGAAATTGAGCGACTGTAACGTAGCCTCGCCGTTGCGCAGATCCGTTTTCAGATCAATGGATTTCAGCACGCTGCTGTCAAAGTGAGTCAAACCAAGAAGATCCAGCTGTGGCGGCTGCTGGCCCAGACCGTTTAGCGTCTTCTCCAGCGCCCCGCTCAGGTTAGCTACCGCAGCCGCTTCATCATCACTGAGCGCCTCACCCTGCGTTTTCACCTCGACGGCCAAACCTTCAGCCTGCTGGGTCATGACCAGGCTCACCGTCGAACCGGAGTGCGTAACGATATTCAGCGCTACCGCAGCATCACTGGACGCATTTACCGCGCCCATGTCCGCTCCGCTCAGCGCCTGAGTCACATTCTCGCGCTTATCGTTGAGGTTGCTAAGTAGCGCGCTGCCAAGGCTGGCAAAAGAGGAGACCGACCCGCCCGATACCGCCTGCATCAGTCCGAGGAGCTGAGTATGTTGTGGTACTAACATGCTGGCCGAGATTTTCTTTGGCGACAGGCTGTAAACGGCTGCGATCTCCGGCGTCTGGCTGCCAAACATCACTTTTGTCGATGCGCTGGTTGGGGGAACGCTATTACTGGCAGCACGTGCATTTGCGCCAGGCTGTAGTGGAGAACTCACACGTGCTGTAAAAGGCAACGTCGTGGTTGAGTTAAGACCGTGGATCATGCGATGAAACTCCCTCTCACCGTTAGGGGTAGAGTAATAACATCGGCAGAGGTAGCGTAACGTTTATTTTTTTTAGCCGAAAAACGGGGCTGAATCGCTAAAATTTACTCGCTGCTTCAATCCCTTCGTATCAGGAGGGCTTCACTGACGCCTTTTCTACACTTGCTACCCGCAACATTAATCAAAAAATAAAATCTCTTCTCTTTCATACTCAGGCTATATCTGACCCTGCGATTTCTGTGGAAATCGGGAGAAAAAAATGACCCTGCCTTTTAAATACGCTGCGCTGGCCCTCGTGTGCAGCGCCGGGCTGTTTGCCGCCTCGGGCGTGCTCTATGTCAAAAGCCGCCCTCCTGAGACGTCTGCCCAGACAGTGCCTGTGACTCCCCAACCCCAGCCGTCGATGGTGAAGGCTGCGTTTACCTCGGCGCAGATCGATCAGTGGGTCGCGCCGGTGGCGCTCTATCCTGATCCATTGCTTTCTCAGGTATTAATGGCTGCCACCTACCCGGCCAACGTAGTACAGGCGGTGCAGTGGTCGCGGGATAACCCAACCCTACAGGGCGATGCGGCCATCCAGGCGGTCTCTGGGCAGCCTTGGGATCCGAGCGTGAAGTCGCTGGTTGCCTTCCCGCAGCTGATGGCGTTGATGGGTGAGAACCCGGAGTGGGTACAAAATCTTGGCGATGCATTTCTCGCCCAGCCGCAGGATGTGATGGACTCCGTACAGCGATTGCGGCAGCTGGCTCAGCAGACCGGCGCCCTAAAATCAACGCCGCAGCAGACGGTAAGCAGCACGCCGAAGAAAGCGACCGCACCTGCAACGGTACAAAGCAGCAGCGCGCCCGCCCCTGCCCCTGCCCCGACGGTGATCAAGATTGAGCCTGCCGATCCGCAGGTGGTGTATGTCCCTAACTACAACCCCGCTACGGTCTACGGCAGCTGGCCAAACACGGCCTACCCGCCGGTCTATCTGCCCCCGCCTCCCGGCCAGCAGTTTGCAGAGAGCTTTGTCAAAGGCTTCGGCTATAGCCTGGGCGTTGCTACGACCTATGCCCTGTTCAGCAACATCGACTGGGACGATGACGATGATCATCACCACGATCATCATGATGAGGGTTACCACGGTAACGGCTACCAGCATAACGGGGATAACATCAACATCAACGTTAACAACTTCAACCGCATCTCAGGGCAGGCTCTGAAAGAGCAGAACATGACCTGGCAGCATAATCCAGCGTATCGCAATGGCGTCCCCTACCAGAGCGGCGCGGTTGCCCAGCGTTTTCACCCCACTGACGTTAGCGGCGGACTGAGCGCCACGCAGAAGCCGACGGCTTCACGAGATAGCCAGCGTCAGGCAGCCATGGCGCAGTTCGAGCAGCGTAATCACGCGCCAGCGAATAGCGTAGCGGGCGTCTCTTCACGCGATGCGCAGCGCAAGGCCGCCTCGCAGCAGCTCAACCAGATTGCGCAGCGGAATAACTACCGCGGCTACGATAGCGACACGACGCGCCCAGCCCATCAGACAAAAAAGGAACTGGCTAAAGAAACCCTTCAACCGAAACAAAGGGTAACGAGAGAGATGCACCAGCGAACCGTCCCCACCTCTCCACAGCGCGAGCAGCGTCTGGTGAGCACTCACGCTAACGCCTTTAGCGGAAACGATAGTCGCTCGCCATCATGGCAGTCGCAGCAGTTGCGCGGCGAGCAGAGCCGCCGCATCAACAGTGGCAACCTTGAACAGCGAGCAGCCGGGCGTGAAGCCCTGTCTGAACGCCATGAGTTTCGCCGTCGTTAACCGGAGCCGACAATGAAAAAAATCCTGCTAAGCACCCTGCTGCTCTCGCTGCCGTTGATGAGCTATGCGCAACAGCTGTTCTCCTCTTCTGACGAGGCGGCGAGTGCTTTTGCCACAGCGGTGGCGGATCAAAACGAAGCCCAGCTTGCCGCCGTGCTGGGCGATGACTGGCGGCAGTTTCTACCGCAGAGGGAGGTCGATCCCGAAGCTATCGCCCGCTTCAACCGAGACTGGGCAGTGAAGCATGAGGTTGTCGAACAAGAGAATGTTGCCCATCTCAACGTCGGCGACGCGGGTTGGCAGCTGCCGATCCCTATAGTCAACATCGCCGGAGGCTGGCACTTTGATATGCCTGCGGCGCAGGAGGAGATCCTGACCCGCGCCATTGGCCGCAACGAGCTGTCGGCGATTGGAGCCATGCATGCCTACGTCGATGCGCAATACGATTACCGGCAGCGCAAGCAGGTCTATGCCACGAAACTCATCAGCAGCGAAGGCCAGCAGGACGGCCTCTACTGGCCGGTAAAGCCCGACGAGGCACCCAGCCCACTCGGCCCAGCATTTAGCCCAGGCGTGCCGGGCGAGGGCTATCACGGCTACCACTTTCGGATCATCCACAGCGACAGCGCGCAAGGATTTGCTCTACTGGCGTGGCCGGTAGAGTGGCAGAAAACCGGGGTGATGAGCTTTATGGTGGATCAGGACGACCGCGTCTATCAGGCAGATTTAGGCAAGGAGACGAGCAAGAAAGCGCAGGCGATCGATACGTTTGCCGCCAATGAGCCGTGGCAGCCTGTAGAACCTTAATCCGGCAGGGTTTGTCGGCCCGACCCATAAAAAAAGCGGCTCCATGAGCCGCTTTCATCATACTGCGTCGAAGCTTACTTCTTCTTGGCTTTCGCGTTTGGCAGGTCGGTGATGCTACCTTCAAACACTTCTGCCGCCAGACCCACGGATTCGTGCAGGGTCGGGTGCGCATGGATGGTGAGCGCGATATCTTCAGCGTCACAGCCCATTTCGATAGCCAGACCGATCTCACCCAGCAGCTCGCCGCCGTTGGTGCCGACAATCGCGCCACCGATCACACGGTGAGTTTCTTTGTCGAAGATCAGCTTGGTCATACCGTCTGCGCAGTCGGAAGCGATAGCACGGCCAGAAGCAGCCCACGGGAAGGTGGCGGTTTCGTAGCTGATGCCTTTCTCTTTCGCTTCTTTCTCGGTCAGGCCAACCCAGGCAACTTCTGGCTCGGTGTAGGCGATGGACGGGATCACTTTCGGATCGAAGTAGTGTTTCATACCGGCGATAACTTCAGCGGCAACGTGACCTTCGTGAACACCTTTGTGTGCCAGCATCGGCTGACCGACGATGTCGCCGATAGCAAAGATGTGCGGTACGTTGGTGCGCAGCTGCTTGTCAACGCGGATGAAGCCACGGTCGTCCACTTCAACACCGGCTTTGCCTGCGTCGAGGTTTTTACCGTTCGGCACGCGGCCGATAGCCACCAGCACCGCGTCGTAACGCTGCGCTTCAGCCGGCGCTTTTTTGCCTTCCATGGAAACGTAGATGCCGTCTTCTTTCGCTTCAACGGCGGTCACTTTGGTTTCCAGCATCAGGTTGAACTTCTTGCTGATGCGTTTGGTGAAGACTTTAACGATATCTTTGTCAGCGGCCGGGATAACCTGGTCGAACATCTCAACCACGTCGATCTCTGAACCCAGCGCATGGTACACGGTACCCATTTCCAGACCGATGATGCCGCCGCCCATAACCAGCAGACGCTTCGGCACTTCTTTCAGCTCCAGCGCATCGGTGGAGTCCCACACGCGCGGATCTTCATGCGGAATGAACGGCAGTTCAATCGGACGGGAGCCTGCCGCGATGATCGCATTGTCGAAGTTGATTACGGTTTTGCCGTTTTCGCCTTCCACTTCCAGGGTGTTCGCGCCGGTGAATTTGCCCAGGCCGTTAACCACTTTTACCTTACGGCCTTTCGCCATACCTGCCAGACCACCGGTCAGCTGGTTGATGACTTTTTCTTTCCAGGTACGAATTTTGTCGATGTCGGTTTGCGGCTCGCCAAAAACGATACCGTGCTCGGCCAGCGCTTTCGCTTCTTCGATCACTTTCGCTACGTGCAGCAGCGCTTTAGAAGGGATACAGCCGACGTTCAGACAAACACCACCGAGGGTGCTGTAACGCTCAACAATGACGGTTTCCAGACCTAAATCAGCGCAACGGAAAGCAGCAGAGTAACCTGCCGGGCCTGCCCCAAGTACCACGACCTGAGTTTTGATTTCAGTACTCATCATGACCTCTTAATTATTTCCGGCCGTACAAAGTGCTTTGGCTTTGCATCCGCCGGGACGTTCTATCCGCTCGCAGTTTACAAAATTGTTAACATTTTTGAAACAACAAACGGCAAACGAAGTGTCCTTTGTCCCAATAACCTCAACGACATAATGAGATTACCAGAAAAAAGCCGACCGTTAGGCCGGCTTTTACGATTACATCACCAGACGGCGGATGTCAGACAGCATGTTGTTGATGATGGTAATGAAACGCGCACCATCAGCACCGTCGATCACGCGGTGGTCGAAGGAGAGAGAGATCGGCATCATCAGACGCGGTACGAACTCTTTCCCATTCCAGACCGGCTCCATCGCGGACTTGGAGACGCCCAGGATGGCCACTTCCGGCGCGTTAACGATCGGCGCGAAGTGGGTTGTCCCCAGGCCACCGATGCTGGAGATGGTGAAGCAACCGCCCTGCATTTCGCCAGCGGTCAGCTTGCCATCACGCGCTTTCTTGGAGATCACGGTCAGCTCACGAGACAGCTCGGTGATGCTCTTCTTGTTCACGTCTTTAAAGACCGGAACAACCAGACCGTTCGGGGTATCAACCGCAACGCCGATGTTGATGTATTTCTTCAGCGTCAGGCGCTGTGCATCTTCGGACAGCGAGCTGTTGAAGCGCGGCATCTGCTCGAGGGCAGCGGCAACGGCTTTCATGATGAAGACAACCGGGGTGAATTTCACGTCCAGTTTACGCTTCTCAGCTTCGGCGTTCTGCTGTTTACGGAACGCTTCCAGATCGGTGATGTCGGTTTTGTCGAAGTGGGTAACGTGCGGGATCATCACCCAGTTACGGCTCAGGTTCGCACCAGAGATTTTCTGGATACGGCCCAGCTCCACTTCTTCAACTTCACCAAACTTGCTGAAGTCCACTTTCGGCCACGGCAGCATGCCTGGCAGACCACCACCGGTAGCGGCAGCAGGTGCAGACTCAGCGCGCTTAACGGCGTCTTTCACGTAAGCCTGAACGTCTTCGCGCAGGATACGGCCTTTACGACCGGTGCCCTTCACTTTCGCCAGGTTCACACCGAACTCGCGCGCCAGACGGCGGATCAGCGGGGTCGCGTGGACGTAAGCGTCGTTTTCAGCGAACTCAGATTTGCCTTCTGCTTTTGCAGCAGGCGCCGCAGCAGGTTTAGCAGCCTGAGCCGGGGCAGCAGCTGGAGCCGGAGCGGCAGCGGCCGGTGCAGCAGCAGGCGCAGCGCCTTCTACTTCGAAGACCATGATCAGGGAGCCGGTAGAGACTTTGTCGCCGGTGCTGATCTTGATCTCTTTAACGGTGCCGGCGAACGGTGCCGGAACTTCCATAGAGGCTTTGTCACCTTCAACGGTGATCAGTGACTGCTCAGCGGTAACTTTATCGCCGACTTTCACCATCACTTCAGTGACTTCAACTTCGTCACCGCCGATGTCCGGTACGTGAACTTCTTTCGCGCCAGCGGCAGCGGCTGGCGCAACGGCAGCCTGCTCTTTCACTTCCGGTTTGGCAGCGGAGGCAGCCGGGGCAGCGCCCGCGACTTCAAAGACCATGATCAGGGAGCCGGTAGAGACTTTGTCACCGGTGTTGATCTTGATCTCTTTAACGGTACCTTCGAACGGTGCCGGGACTTCCATAGAGGCTTTATCACCCTCTACGACAATCAGGGACTGCTCAGCGGTAACGGTATCGCCTACTTTCACCAGGATCTCGGTTACTTCAACTTCGTCACCGCCGATGTCAGGCACGTTCACTTCTTTCGCGCTAGCAGCGGCTGCTGGTGCAGCGGCAGCCGGAGCAGCTTCTTTCTTCTCTTCCTGCGCAGGTGCAGCAGCTGCTGCACCGTCGGCGGAATCGAAAATCATGATCAGTTTACCGGTCTCGGTTTTGTCGCCAACAGAGACTTTGATCTCTTTAACAACGCCAGCCTGAGGAGACGGAACTTCCATAGAGGCTTTATCGCCTTCTACGACGATCAGCGACTGTTCAGCTTCAACCTTGTCGCCCACGTTGACCAGAATCTCGGTGATCTCTACTTCGTCCGACCCGATGTCCGGTACATTGATTTCGATAGCCATTCTCTCTTTACCTCTTATGCCAGACGCGGGTTAACTTTATCTGCATCGATATTGAATTTGGTGATGGCTTCCGCTACCACTTTCTTATCGATGTCGCCACGTTTAGCCAGTTCGCCCAGCGCTGCAACAACCACGTAAGATGCATCCACTTCGAAGTGGTGACGCAGGTTTTCACGGCTGTCAGAGCGACCGAAACCGTCAGTACCCAGTACGCGGTAATCATCAGCCGGTACATAAGTACGAACCTGCTCGGCGAACAGTTTCATATAGTCAGTGGACGCCACTGCCGGTGCATCGTTCATCACCTGAGCGATGTACGGCACGCGCGGGGTTTCCATCGGATGCAGCATGTTCCAACGCTCACAGTCCTGGCCGTCACGAGCAAGCTCAGTGAAGGAGGTCACGCTGTAAACATCAGAGCCGATACCGTAGTCGTTCGCCAGGATCTGCGCTGCTTCACGTACGTGACGCAGGATAGAACCGGAGCCCAGCAGCTGAACTTTACCTTTCGCGCCTTCAACGGTTTCGAGTTTGTAGATACCTTTACGGATACCTTCCTCTGCACCCTGCGGCATAGCCGGCATGTGGTAGTTTTCGTTCAGCGTGGTGATGTAGTAGTAAATGTTCTCTTGCGCTTCGCCGTACATACGCTGCAGACCGTCATGCATGATGACTGCCACTTCGTAAGCATAAGACGGATCGTAGGAGATACAGTTCGGGATAGTCAGCGACTGAATGTGGCTGTGACCATCTTCGTGCTGCAGACCTTCACCGTTCAGGGTCGTACGACCGGAGGTACCACCGATCAGGAAGCCGCGCGCCTGCTGGTCACCTGCTGCCCAGCACAGGTCGCCGATACGCTGGAAACCGAACATGGAGTAGTAGATGTAGAACGGGATCATCGGCAGATCGTTGGTGCTGTAGGAGGTCGCCGCTGCCAGCCAGGAAGAACCTGCGCCCAGCTCGTTGATACCTTCCTGCAGGATCTGGCCTTTCTCGTCTTCTTTGTAGTAAGCAACCTGCTCACGGTCCTGCGGAGTGTACTGCTGGCCGTTCGGGCTGTAGATACCGATCTGACGGAACAGACCTTCCATACCGAAAGTACGCGCTTCGTCAGCGATGATCGGAACCAGACGATCTTTGATCGACTTGTTCTTCAGCATCACGTTCAGGGCACGAACGAAAGCGATAGTGGTAGAGATCTCTTTGTTCTGCTCTTCCAGCAGCGATTTGAAGTCTTCCAGCGCAGGCAGTTCCAGCTTCTCGCTGAATTTAGGCTGGCGGGACGGCAGGTAGCCGTTCAGCTTCTGACGCTGGGCGTGCAGGTAAGTGTGCTCTTCAGACCCTTCCGGGAAGGTGATGTAAGAGAGGTTTTCAACCTGCTCGTCGGTCACTGGAACGCTGAAACGGTCGCGGATATAGCGCACGCCGTCCATGTTCATTTTCTTAACCTGGTGAGCGATGTTTTTACCTTCTGCGGTATCACCCATGCCGTAACCTTTAACGGTGTGGGCCAGGATTACAGTCGCTTTACCTTTGGTTTCTTTCGCTTTTTTCAGTGCAGCGTAGACTTTCTTCGGATCGTGACCACCGCGGTTCAGGGCCCAGATCTGCTCGTCAGTCCAGTCAGCTACCAGCGCTGCGGTCTCCGGGTATTTACCGAAGAAGTGCTCGCGCACGTAAGCGCCATCGCGGGATTTGAAGGTCTGGTAGTCGCCGTCAACGGTTTCGTTCATCAGCTGGATCAGTTTACCGCTGGTGTCTTTACGCAGCAGCTCATCCCAACGACCGCCCCACATCACTTTAATCACGTTCCAGCCAGCACCAGCGAAGATGCCTTCCAGTTCGTTGATGATCTTGCCGTTGCCGGTTACCGGACCATCCAGACGCTGCAGGTTACAGTTGATGATGAAGCACAGGTTGTCCAGCTTCTCACGGGTGGCGATGGTGATCGCGCCTTTGGATTCTGGCTCATCCATCTCGCCGTCGCCGAGGAAGGCGTATACGGTCTGCTCAGAGGTATCTTTCAGGCCACGGTGTTCCAGATATTTCAGGAATTTAGCCTGGTAGATCGCACCGATTGGGCCCAGACCCATGGATACGGTCGGGAACTGCCAGAATTCCGGCATCAGTTTCGGGTGCGGGTAAGAAGAGAGGCCGTTGCCATGCACTTCCTGACGGAAGTTGTTCATCTGCTCTTCAGTCAGACGACCTTCCAGGAACGCACGTGCGTAAACGCCCGGAGAGATGTGGCCCTGGAAGTACACCAGGTCGCCGCCGTCTTTCTCGGTGCGCGCGCGGAAGAAGTGGTTAAAGCACACTTCATAAACGGTCGCAGAAGACTGGAAGGACGCCATGTGGCCGCCCAGCTCGAGGTCTTTTTTAGACGCACGGAGCACGGTCATGATGGCGTTCCAGCGGATTGCAGAACGAATGCGGCGTTCCAGATCCAGATTGCCCGGGTATTCCGGTTCGTCTTCAACGGCAATCGTGTTTACGTAGTTGTTAGCCCCTGCACCTGCAGCTACTTTCACGCCGCCTTTGCGGGCTTCAGAAAGCATCTGTTCAATTAGATACTGAGCGCGCTCAACACCTTCTTCACGGATGACCGATTCGATCGCCTGTTGCCAGTCGCGAGTTTCGATCGGATCCACGTCATTTTGGAGACGTTCTGACATGGGGGTATTCCTTATCTATCTGATTACGTTAATTGTCTGGAACCTGTCCCATTGCACTCTTTGCCCTTCATTCTTCAGGTCGTATCTTTGTTGGCTACGCTCCTCACCCCAGTCACATAGTTCACTATGCTCCTGGGGATTCGGTCGCTTGCCGCCGCGATACAACCTGAATTATTTTGGGCAACCAAAAGCGCAATAAGACAGGTTCTGCGTGAGTTGCCGCGCGTTTAAAGAACCACGCTTAGTCCTTTCGTTGCTGAAGCCTGCGCATTGAGCGTTCCCGACGGCTCTGCTCACGGCTGCGATCCAGCAATATCTCCTCAATAAATGCCAGGTGACGGTGCGACGCTTCACGCGCCTGCTCCGGTTCCCTGGCAATAATCGCCTCAAAAACACTGGTGCGATGTTTGCTTACCAGCGGGAGCATCTCCCTGCGGGCATAGAGCAATTCAAAATTCTGGCGAACGTTCTGGGCTAACATCGGCTCCATGCAGCGTAGCAGATGCAGCAGCACCACATTATGCGCCGCTTCGGTGACAGCAATCTGATACTGAACCACCGCGCTAGACTCGGCATCGAGATCCCCTGACGTCTGCGCCAGCTCGATGGCGTGATGCAGCTCGCGGATACGCACCCGATCTTCATCGGTGCCGCGTAGCGCCGCGTAATAGGCGGCAATCCCTTCCAGCGCATGGCGCGTCTCAAGCAGGTCAAATTGGGATTCAGGATGATCGGAGAGCAGTTCGACCAGCGGGTCGCTAAAGCTCTGCCACAGGCTGTTCTGGACAAACGTACCGCCGCCCTGGCGACGAAGCAGCAGGCCCTTGGCTTCAAGACGTTGGATCGCCTCACGGAGCGAAGGACGGGAAACGTCGAACTGTTTAGCCAGCTCGCGTTCAGGTGGAAGTTTTTCACCGGGGCGCAGTGTCCCCTCAAGGATCAAGAACTCCAGTTGCTGCTCAATCACATCGGATAGTTTTGGTTGGCGGATTTTGCTGTAGGCCATATTCCCTGTCTCTGCCATTAGCCCGGAGTCAATTGGTCTTACCAATTTCATGTTCTTAGCGCTAAAGTAACAAAGTATTCACCTTCTGTCCATACAGGTTTTGATTGAAATCAGGGAACCCTGCACATTTTAACAACATTACAGAAATGACGTTTCAGGAATGTAACTTTGCACAAAAGATACCGTTACCCCTTAAGAGGCAGATTTAACCTCTTTGAAACGTACCCGGTGCAAATTGAACCGATTCAGTGGGCTATATTTTGCATATTCAATCAAATTTCATGATTAATTATTTAAATGGATGTTTTAGGGGGTAGCAAGGAGTATTTACAAACGTTTTCTTTTTATCCAACCCGTCGCTACCCCCGCATAAAGCAGGTGCATTCCCGCGCGCTTATCACTATTCTGAGCCTTACGAAAGATATGGGCAGATATTTCAGATCCCGCTTACGTAAATAAAAAAATACAAAAATGGAATTTTATACGTACACGCACACAACAGCGTACACAAAATAACCACAAATGAGGTTTCATGATGGAAGGTCAACAGCACGGTGAAACGCTGAAGCGCGGCCTTAAAAACCGCCACATTCAGCTAATTGCGCTGGGTGGTGCTATCGGGACGGGTCTGTTTCTGGGCAGCGCATCCGTTATTCAGTCCGCAGGGCCGGGGATTATCCTCGGCTATGCCATCGCCGGTTTTATCGCGTTCTTAATTATGCGCCAGCTGGGTGAAATGGTCGTTGAAGAGCCGGTCGCCGGATCGTTCAGCCACTTCGCCTACAAATACTGGGGCGGGTTTGCTGGCTTTGCCTCCGGCTGGAACTACTGGGTACTCTACGTGCTGGTGGCGATGGCTGAGCTGACCGCCGTGGGGAAATACATCCAGTTCTGGTGGCCGGAGATCCCCACCTGGGTATCGGCGGCGGCCTTCTTTGTGATCATCAACGCCATTAACCTGACCAACGTCAAAGTGTTCGGGGAGATGGAGTTCTGGTTTGCCATTATTAAAGTTATTGCCGTGGTCGCGATGATCCTCTTCGGCGGCTGGCTGCTGTTTAGCGATAGCGCAGGCCCGCAGGCCACCGTGCGTAACCTCTGGGAACAGGGTGGCTTCCTGCCTCACGGCTTTACCGGGCTGGTGATGATGATGGCGATCATTATGTTCTCCTTCGGCGGCCTAGAGCTGGTAGGCATCACCGCCGCTGAGGCAGATAACCCGGAAGTGAGCATTCCTAAAGCCACTAACCAGGTTATCTACCGGATCCTGATCTTCTACATCGGCTCGCTGGCGGTGCTGCTCTCGCTGCTGCCCTGGACGCGCGTAACCGCCGACACCAGCCCGTTTGTGCTGATCTTCCACGAGCTGGGAGATACCTTTGTTGCTAACGCTCTCAACATCGTGGTCTTAACCGCCGCGCTGTCGGTCTATAACAGCTGCGTCTACTGCAACAGCCGGATGCTGTTTGGCCTGGCCAAGCAGGGCAACGCCCCGAAAGCGCTGGCGAAAGTCGATAAACGCGGCGTACCGGTGGCGACCATTCTCACCTCTGCCCTCTTTACCGCGCTGTGCGTGCTGATTAACTACCTCGCCCCTGGCGAAGCCTTTGGCTTGCTGATGGCGCTGGTGGTCTCCGCGCTGGTGATCAACTGGGCGATGATCAGCCTGGCGCACATGAAGTTCCGCCGCGCTAAAGACAAGCAGGGCATGAAGACGCGCTTCCCGGCGCTCTTCTACCCGCTGGGAAACTGGATCTGCCTGCTGTTTATGGCGGCGGTGCTGGTGATCATGGCGATCACCCCTGGCATGGCGATCTCCGTCTGGCTGATCCCAGTCTGGGTGGCCATCCTTGCCGTGGGTTACTTCATTAAGCAGCAAAAAGCGGGAAAGCCGGTTAAGGCACACTAACCGCACGCGCTGCCCTGCCTCCTAAATCCAGGGAGGCAGGGCAGATGTGAAACTGTAAGACGCTTCACAAATTCACTTTCGTAGCCGTTTTGTCCATCTCTGCACCCCTATCCTGTAACGCAAAAATTCCGTAGCGAGCAAATAATCTCTTTCTATATCAACGGGAGATTTCGCGATGGATAATAACAAGCTGTCAGTGAAAGAGAAGATCGGCTACGGCATGGGCGACGCCGGATGCAATATCATCTTCGGCGCTATCATGCTGTTCGTTAACTACTTTTATACCGACATATTTGGTCTGGCACCGGCGCTGGTCGGGGTGCTTCTGCTCTCTATCCGCGTTATTGATGCCGTAACGGACCCGATTATGGGGGCGCTGGCCGACCGTACCAAAAGCAAATATGGCCGTTTTCGCCCCTGGCTGCTGTGGATCGCCCTGCCCTACGCCGTGTTCAGCGTGCTGATGTTTACCACGCCGGACTGGAGCTACCATAGCAAGGTTATCTATGCCTTCGTCACCTACTTCCTGCTGTCAATTACCTATACCGCCATCAATATTCCTTACTGCTCTCTCGGCAGCGTCATCACCAACGATCCCAAAGAGCGCGTCGCCTGCCAGTCATACCGCTTCGTGCTGGTGGGCATCGCCACGCTGCTGCTGTCGTTAACGCTGCTGCCGATGGCGGAGTGGTTCGGCGGAGAAGATAAGGCCAAAGGCTATCAGATGGCGATGATGGTGCTGGCCTTTATCGGCATGTGCATGTTCCTCTACTGTTTTGCTACCGTGCGCGAGCGCGTCCGTCCGGCGGTGCAGACCAATGACGATCTGAAGAAAGACCTGCGGGACGTCTGGAAAAACGACCAGTGGGTGCGCATTCTGCTGCTGACCCTGTGCAACGTCTGCCCCGGTTTTATCCGTATGGCCGCCACCATGTACTATGTCACCTGGGTTATGGGCCAGAGCACCCACTTCGCGACGCTGTTTATCAGCCTTGGCGTAGTAGGCATGATGATCGGCAGCATGCTCGCCAAAGTGTTGACCGATCGCTGGTGCAAGCTGAAAGTGTTTTTCTGGACCAATATTGCGCTGGCACTCTTCTCTGGAGCCTTCTATTTCTTCGATCCTCATGCGACCGTGCTGATCGTGGTGCTCTACTTCCTGCTCAATATTCTTCACCAGATCCCCTCCCCGCTGCACTGGTCACTTATGGCAGACGTCGACGACTACGGCGAGTGGAAGACCGGCAAACGCATCACCGGGATCAGCTTCTCTGGTAACCTCTTCTTCCTGAAAGTCGGGCTGGCGGTAGCCGGGGCGATGGTAGGCTTCCTGCTCTCCTGGTACGGCTACGATGCGGGTGCGAAACAGCAAAGCGCCACGGCGATCAACGGCATCATGCTGCTGTTCACCGTTATTCCGGGCGTCGGCTATCTGATTACCGCCGGGGTCGTGCGTATGCTGAAGGTCGACCGCACATTCATGCAGCAGATCCAGGCCGACCTGGAGAAGCGCCGCATTAATTACCGCGAGCTGAGTGACAGCACCGATCTTCCAACAGGCGACAACGTGAGGAAAGCATAATGCGCCAGTGGCCAAATCCTTTTATTGAGCAACGCGCCGACCCGTTCATTCTGCGTCACGGTGATGGGTACTACTTTATCGCCTCCGTGCCGGAGTATGACCGGCTGGAGATCCGCCGCGCCGCTACCCTGGAGGGGCTACGCGACGCCGAGCCGGTGGTGGTATGGCGTAAACCGCAGACCGGCCCGATGAGCCAGCTGATCTGGGCCCCGGAGCTGCATCAGATTGACGGGAAGTGGTACATCTATTTTGCCGCGACCCATACGCACGATCTCGATGCGCTGAATATGTTCCAGCACCGCATGTTTGTGCTGGAGTGTGCCGATGCCGATCCCCTAACCGGGCGCTGGACAGAGAAGGGGCAAGTGCAGACGCCGTTTGATACCTTTGCGCTGGATGCCACGACGTTCAACCACCAGGGCAAACAGTGGTATCTGTGGGCGCAGAAAGCCCCCGATATTGCAGGCAACTCAAACATCTACCTGGCGGAGCTGGAGAACCCGTGGACGCTGAAAGGCGACCCGGTGATGCTCAGCAAGCCGGAGTTTGAGTGGGAGTGCCGGGGTTTTCTGGTCAACGAGGGGCCGGCGGTGATTACGCATGGTGACAGGCTGTTTGTCACCTACTCCGCCAGCGCTACTGATGAGAACTACTGTCTGGGCCTGCTGTGGATCGCTATTGATGCCGATCCACGCCAGCCGGAGAACTGGCATAAGTCACCGCAGCCGGTGTTTACCACCAGCTACGACAACCAGCAGTACGGGCCAGGCCACAACAGTTTTACCAGTACAACGGACGGTGAGGACGTGCTGGTTTACCATGCGCGGAACTACACCGAGATTGAGGGCGACCCGCTCTACGATCCGAACCGTCATACCCGCCTGAAGCTGATCCAGTGGGACAACGACGGCATGCCAATTTTTGGCGTTCCGCCTGCGGATACTTATTAAGATGTCAGACAAGGTATAACGCCCGGCGGCGCAAGCTTGCCGGGCCTACGATGCGACCGTAGGCCGGGTAAGCGTAGCGCCACCCGGCGTTCTTAGACCAACGTACCGTAAATGGTTAGCAGTGCCACCACCACCACTACGGCGAAGGAGGTCTTCTTCGCCATTGATACCGCGGCTTTTGGCGTTTCGACTTTATCGAGATGCGGCTCACGCGCTAGGGAGAACTGGGCCAGCCGGGTCAGGACATGATACTGCGAGGTGCGCCAGTCGGTGAGCGAGGCAAACCAGGCGGGCAGCGCCTTTTCACCATGACCAATGAGCGCATAAACCACCCCCACCAGCCGCACCGGGATCCAGTCCAGCAGATGCAGAATAGCGTCGATACCAGACTGTAAGCGCGCGTGCGGCGTCATGTATCGCGCCAGCCACGACTGCCAGCCGCGGAGGAAGGCGTAGCCCACCAGCAGCACCGGCCCCCACGCACCGCCGACAACAAACCAGAACAGCGGAGCCAGGTAGAAACGGAAGTTAATCCACAGCAGGGCATTTTGCAGCTCGCGCAGGTACTCACGCTCGTCGCACTCTGGCGGTACGCCGTGGATCAGCGTCAGCTCGCTGGCCATGGTATCCCGCGCGTGGCCGTCATCTCGCGAGGCCGCCTTCAGATAGGCGTGGTAGTGCAGGCGCACCTTACCCGCGCCAATGCAGAGCAGGCCGAGCATAATCCACACCACCAGCAGCGGCACGTTGAAAAAGAGTCCGTAGAGCGCACGCAGCAGCAGAAAGGTCACTAACATCGCCACGGCAGCCATCAGCAGCGTGCGCAGCATCGAGAAGCGCTTTATCCGGCGGAACAGCACCTCAAGGCGGTGATCCAGATGCCAGTGCTCACCAAGCTTAAAAAGGCGCTCGGCGATCAATACCAGCAGCATCGTGAATAGCGTCATGTCATCTCCTTATCTGACGAGGGGGCAAGCAGAGCGCGAAACTTCGCCCAGTCAAAGGCCGGGCCAGGGTCGGTTTTCCGCTCGGGCGCAATGTTGCTGTGTCCGGTCATATTGTCAGCAATGGCGGGGTAAAGCGCAACCAGCGCCTGGGTAATCGCCGCCAGCTGTTGATACTGCGTTTCGGTATAGGGCAGCGTATCCGTCCCTTCCAGCTCAATACCGATGGAAAAATCGTTGCAGCGCTCGCGCCCGCAATAGCGGGAGACGCCCGCGTGCCAGGCGCGCTTATCAAAAGGCACATACTGGACGATTTCGCCGTCGCGGCGGATCAGGCAGTGTGCAGAGACGCGCAGATGGGCAATCTCGGCAAAGAAGGGATGCGCGGTGGCATCCAGCGTGCCCGTAAACAGGGCGTCGATCCACGACCCGCCAAACTCACCGGGGGGCAGGCTAATGTTATGCACGACCAGCAGGGAGGGACTCTCATCATCCGGGCGACAGTCATAATGCGGGGAGCGGACCTGCCGCGCATCGACCAGCCAGCCCTCGTTTAACTGCATACGGGAACTCCTCAAGTATGGCTCTAATACTCGCTTCAGAGTAGCATGTTTCAATCTTCTGATTCGTTACCCTTTTTGGAGTTTTATCATGCCGCCTCGCCGTTACAACCCCGATAGCCGTCGTGATGCGCTGCTGGAACGTATAAATTTGGATATCCCCGCCGCCGTGGCGCAGGCCCTGCGTGAAGACCTGGGCGGCGAGGTGGATGCGAACAACGATATTACCGCCCAGCTGCTGGCGGAAGATACGCGCTCGCACGCGGTGGTGATCACCCGTGAAGATGGCATCTTCTGCGGCAAGCGCTGGGTGGAAGAGGTCTTTATTCAGCTGGCAGGCGACGACGTGCAGATCCAATGGCACGTTGCCGACGGGGAGCGCGTGACCGCTAACCAGCCGCTGTTCGAGCTGGACGGCACCTCCCGCGTGCTGCTAACCGGCGAGCGCACGGCGCTGAACTTTGTGCAGACCCTCTCCGGCGTGGCGAGTGAGGTAAGCCGCTACGTGGATCTGCTCGCGGGCACCAAAACCCAGCTGCTGGATACCCGTAAAACGCTGCCCGGCCTGCGTACCGCCCTGAAGTACGCGGTGCTGTGCGGCGGCGGGGCCAACCATCGCCTCGGCCTCTCCGATGCCTTCCTGATCAAAGAGAACCATATTATCGCCTCCGGCTCGGTACGCCAGGCGGTAGAGAAAGCCTTCTGGCTGCACCCGGACGTGCCGGTCGAGGTAGAAGTGGAGACGCTCACGGAGCTGGAAGAGGCGCTGAAGGCCGGGGCCGATATCATCATGCTGGATAACTTCACCACCGAGCAGATGCGCGAGGCGGTGCGGATCACCGACGGTCAGGCGCGGCTGGAGGTCTCCGGCAACGTCACCTTTGACACGATCCGCGAGTTTGCGGAAACCGGCGTGGACTATATCTCGGTGGGCGCGCTGACCAAGCATGTACGTGCGCTCGATCTCTCGATGCGTTTTCGTTAGTCCCGGTAATGCCCCGGTGGTGCTGCGCTAACCGGGGCGACGGATTTCGTTCCTGCTCGCAAAAGCTTTGTTCCTCCCTGCAACGACGTAAAAAAATCGGGAAGCGGCCTTCCCGAACGTCGTTTTGCTCCCTCGTCACACTCTCTCTGGGCTGACACACTCCCCGGCATCAACCAGGGAGCACATCATGAAACAGTCATTGAAAAAACAGCAGGGGTTTACCTTAATCGAGCTGATGGTGCTTAGTACAGCTAAAATGAAGTACTTAATTTAAAATTAATGGATAGACATAACTCGCTGATTTATCTGTAATTTACTTAGAAGTACTCAACCGTTACCACTTCACATACTACGTTCGTGCCATGCCACTGATCCCGGTAGATTGAGGTATCGATACCGCACCCTGCTTCAAACGTCCAGCCAGTATCTTGAGCGAATTTCTGGTACTTCCCTGATTCTCTCCGCTCATAGCAATGTACCCCACTGTAGACAAACCCTGCACTACCCTGTGGAACAATCCATACCCCATATGGGGCTAAGGTACTGCCGTGTTCGATCACCTTGTACTCAAACTCTGAACCAGAGTACTTACCAGTTTTGATATCACTGGTCTTGATCTTACCGAAGGGTGGATTGCCATAAACAACATCGTACCGTTCTGAAGTTGTAAAAGTTAATGCATCACCAGTAACCCACTCTGCTTCCGGGAGTACCCTCTTACCAATCATCACGTACTCTGGATTGAGTTCTACACAAGTAATGTTCTCTGGTTTGTTCCGCTGATACTGATCGAAGGATAGCCGTCCAATACCTGCACATAGTTCAATGCAACGTCCAGTACATCCGGCATCAATGATAAAGTCCCATGAGAGCATTTCTGGAGTAAAGAATGCCCCAGTAGCCCCTACTGCATCCCCTGCATAGTTCTGGAGGATAAACTCTTTTTCTTCATATTTGAGTACCCGATCTGAATGTACTAACTCCATCACTTGCTGATGTAATTTCGTTTCCTTTTTTGTTAATTTTACCATAATCTATACCTGTACAATTTAAGTACGGGTATTTAGGAAAAAATAATGAAAAACCTTTGGATGATGTTAATTGCATTTGCTTTAACAGGTTGTGCAATGGTTCAGTACAATGATGGTAAAACTGTTAGTATTCAGGCTGACGCTTGGTATGGTTTAGATAGTTTACAGAAAACAGCTAATAACGCATGTAAGCAGTATGGTAAATCGAAAGCAACTTATACCCATAGTGCTAACATGAACCCGAATCTACCCGCAGGAACAGGTGTACAAAATACTATCTGGGAATGTAAGTGAAAAAAGGTTGTCTCATATGAGGCAACCTTTTTAAGTGAAGGATTTAATGAATTAGCTTTAATTTTCGAAATAACCTTTAACAGTTATAGAGAATGATTTAAAAAACTTATATTTTTCATCTAACTTATTCTGTTCTTTCCTTAACTCATTAATTAACTTTAAGTATTTTAAACTTTCCTCTCTTAAATGCTCATCATCATTTTCATCTATTAAATTTCGTATCTTCTCAAGCGTAGAAAGTGCTTCAGCGGTCAAGGAAAGTATTTTACCAAAGGCAATGCTTGTAAAATCATCGTAAAAGGAATTTAACTTTTCTTTAAAAGCCCATCCTAACTTTTCTATAAAAATGATATTGTCATCTAAAGTACGTCTCAACTCATATATACTATAAAGCTTTTCGTTATACTCTCTAATATTTTCTAAAGTCGGCATGTACTCTTTTCCACGTTGGGGTAAGGCAGCAATCATAACGCCGTAATAATCGCAAATGCCGTATATGCTGGAATGAACATTTGCTATATCTCTATAATTATGTAACACAATTTGCTTAGATAATTGGTATGCATCCTCATCCATCTTTTGTCTTTGCCAATCCTTAGCAATAAGATAACCACCTAATGCCGCTGCTGCCATTGCCAAATTGCAAAAAGCTGAGATCCAGTCTGTTAGATTGCTTTTCTCAATATCACCTCTATAAAGTGAAAAAAGGAAAGCAGAGAATATAGCCAATAGAAGTATGCCACCTAATATTTTATATATTAATTTCATTTGAATATCTCATTACAATGATACACATGCATACTAAATCATTAAAAAAGAACGATCAACACAAATCCTCATAACTACACTTTAACTACCAGATAGTAGAAGTACAATGATTCTAATAATGTCCCCTAAAGGTAGTTGAAAAACAACGATTCCAAAATAATCGAGTAAAGGTACAATCACGTAGCTATATGCTAAAATCGCAACACATACATAACCTAATGCATTACGCCAACTATAACCCTGTTTGATCTCTTCCCTATTAGTTTCATTAACATCATTTGCAATCTGTTTAGTACCTTCACTTTTCTTCTGAAAGAACCCTACCCCAGCTTTGATAACTTCTAAAATTAAATTAATCATTATTTTGCATCCTGCATAATCTGACATACACATGAATAAACGCGATGCCCCTTGAAAACGTGGTTAAAGAGATATAGTACCTTCACATTAACCATATTCTTGAGTAGTTCAACCGATAGTGCATCATCCTCGTTAACACGCGGCGTATTATCATGACTGAACGTATAAACTACTAAATCACCCTGCCCCTTATCTACTTTCTTTTTAATGTACTTACTACCTGATAGTGCATTGTCATATGGAATGGTTACACTAACTGGGGTGATTGTCTGAAATGAAAAATCTTTCAGTACTGTATAGTCATAACAGGGGAATTGTTCTAAATCTGTCATTTTAATTTCTCCAACGGTAATCGAATGTACCGCGTAATGTTCTTAGTTGTTGTATTACCCTCTTCTCTGTTTCATCATAAAAATCAAATAGTGGTTTTCTACCTACTGAACCGTAGTACCCAATTACTCGCTTATCTCGTGCAAGTTTTGGGTTACGCTTTGATGATTTCTTTGTTGTGTCGATGAGGTATGTATTGCCGTTACTACTCTTAATCTTCTTGTACTTATTACTCTGAGATCTGGCACGTAGCTGTGTAATGTTACCCTGCTTCGTTAGCTTGGCGTTCTGGTACGGTATCATCTTCGACTCTGGACGATGTGAGTACTGAGGATCGAGAATGTACTTCAGATAAGAAGATTGATTTGGCAGTACTATAATCTGGTTAACAGTTTCGTTCTGATTAACCTTCTGAAACTTAAACTTCAAACTGCGAGTAGTAAACGGTACTGCCCCACCCTTTACCTCCTGGTTTAGCTTTACTTGCATCTGCTGAGTTACGGTACGCATTCTCGTGCTTAGTTCTTTTTTAAACTGATCACCTATCTTCGGACTATTGTTATTGATAAACCGTCTCATATCATTGGGACTATTACCCCTACGCCATGTCATTACTGTAACTCCCCAATTAATGTTTGAATAACTCCATACAGAGCTGCACCATTGAGAGGTAAACGAGCTTTGCACATAACAGCTTTGTTTAAATTATCCGGTAGTAGGCCGAACATACAGATCAATGCAGCTTCTACTATTGCCGCTTCATTTGCTGTTTTGAAACACCATAAGATAGATTTTTCATAATCGTATCCAGCATCAATGAGTTTATTAACTTTTGTACTACTTCCCGTGTACTTCTTCCAGTCGCTTGACTGTGTAGTACTTAATAGCTTCTTAGCATCTCGTAGCCGCTTATATACATTCTTCATACCGATATAAAACCGACCATCTTCAAAACGGATAATATAAACAAACGAAGCGTAATTGCCGCTATCTACATCTGTTAATTCCCATTGTTCTGGATTATACATTTCCCAGTCTTTCGTAATTCTCATAATAAATACTCCTATATATGGAATATTTATTAGGAATTACATAAATGGAATTAAAAGAACGATTAAAAATCTATGAAGGTACAAAAGAGTATCAGGCAAAGTTCAAGTACTTTAGAGATGGTAAGTTTTACCCTTATGCGGATTCGCTGGGTAAAATGACTGTAGGTTATGGTCATCTCATTAAACAAGGGGAAGATTATTCAAAGGGGCTTACTGAAGAAGAAGCCGACAAACTACTATCAAAAGATTTAGCAAATGCGGTACTTCAAGTACAATCATTAGGGATTGATGTACCATCCGATTGGAATGATTTTCTAATTCTCATGACCTTCCAGTTAGGGATCAATGGAGTAAAGAATTTTAAAAAAATGATTGCCGCATTGAATGAGAAAAATTATCGTGAAGCAGTACTTCAAGCTCAGGATTCTAAATGGAATGCACAAACACCATTCCGTGTACGTGATATGGTTTCTCATCTAATCAACAAATAATAAAAAGGGGCTTAAGCCCCTTTTGTGTTTTCTAAAATTGTTAAAATCTTTTCAACTTTTAAGTTCATCTGGTTAATTTGATTCTCCAGACTTTTTAGCATTTTCTTCATTTCGTCTTGTTCTGTCTCAAGGCGTTCGATAGTACTTTCTGCAAGTACAACCTTAGTCTCAATAGTACTTACTCTTTTCTGAAGATCTTCTGTATCTGAACTTTTATCACGGTAGATTGACCAAAGTAGTGCAACCCCCGCAATAGCCAGTGATACGATAGTTCCAATATCCATCATGTACCTCTTTATTCTTATTATTATTGGAATGGGGTTTTCACCCCATATTATTTATGCATTACTTACTGGATTCTCACCCGCACGGTACAACATGATATCTAATCGATCATCCACAACCTTACCGATACCAATACCACAACTACCAGTACGATCATCAGATGCCATTACGTATATGTAATTCATCCTTCCACGACCTACCGCAGGAATAATGAGATTATCAACATCAAAGGTTTTCGGTGCATATTTACCGCCAGTACCTGCATCAAATGACCAGATTAACTGATTAGCAAGACCATCACCCCCCATGAAAACCTGAAACATGTTCCATTTCCATGCACCAAAAATCAGGTGGATATTACTATTCAAAACTCGGTCAAAGTCTTCACCATTAATTCTTAAGGCGGTATAAAGCCTTCCAGCTACTGGTGTAGTACCCCAGATGTTTGGGCTACGTTCTACCCCACTTGTTTGTGGTCTGCACTGATCACCAAGTATTCTTGCAGCAGATAGAGTACCTTTAATGGTACAGCTATCATTGATAGTTACGTTATCCAAAGTACCAGATGTTGCCTGAATATTACCTCTAACAGTGACATTACCAAAATATGCAGACCCATCCTTATTCATCATCCAGCCATAAAAACCATTCCAATTAGCACTTTGTAGCTGTTGGGATATTTTAGCTGAATCAATAATACCATCTTGAAGGTGAAAATTTTGTACGCTCAATTGTGCTATTTTGGAACTATCGATAGCGGCAGTTTGTATCTTCGCTCGTGAGACGCTGAGATCATTTATCATAGCTTCATTGATCGATGCCGTGGCAATAACTGCCGAATTAATAAAAGTTTTTCCGTTCTGTACTACAAATGGGTAAACCTTATCACTCTGCTTGGCACTATCAGTACTGATGATACTAAAGCGATCTGCCATAACCGTAAACACAGAATCCTTTTCATCTGCTGCTAATGCGATACCTGTTACGTTACCATTATTGGATACTTGTACCTGCCAGCGTGAACCAAGCTCATCTACGATCTGTTTCTCAACAATACCAGTAGCAACATCACTTTTTAGAAGATTATCAACTACATCATCATTAAGCTTACTGTACGGTACTTTCGTGTTCTGGTTAAAACCAATAGTTGGCGACCATACAAGTTCATCGGCTCCAAACACGTCTTGAGCAGCCACGCGTGCATACCAAGATCCGTCCTCAATTCCAAATGAAGTACTATAGCGGTTAGTAGAGCTGAAGTACTTAGAGCCTGAGCTAAATCCCTCATCCTTGGCGATCTGCATTACAATACCTGCATAATCCGGTACGTTAGATTCTGTCCAGTCAATGAATACAGAGTCAAAACCGCTCTTAAGGTTGATACCCAATAATTGTGGATGTTGTGGGTTGCTTACTTCAATCTGCACTTCTTCTGAGTAGATACCAGTACCCCAGCCGTGTGCAATAATACCGAATACTCTATAACGGTTTAGACCATCACTCGTATTCATTGCAAAGGTATATGTCCAGGTATTGGTAGTTGTATAGTACGATTTAATATACTTACGGTAACGGTCATATACGCGGATCTCATAGTACTTAAAGAAGTCTGCAAAGGTTTTACCGTTTACTACTGTAGAACTTTGATCATCCCACTGAAATATGAAATCTTGTGCATATGTTTGGTTTAAGCTTAAATCATCATTCACCATATCCAGATTAGTAATCTTCGGTAGTGCAAAGATGACTTGTGGCATCTGGTTGTAGATAGCAACTAACTCTGATGAATAACCAAGGGTATTGTACGCTTCGATACCAAAATCAATCTGAACACCATATACAAGATTCAAAATCTCGAAACTGGTTGAGTACTGGCCTACGTTGCCAATGTTGATCCAGGTAGTTGAATCGCTACGCTTGTACCGAATCTTGTAACCACGTACTGAGGTATCTTGACTCAGATCCCATGAGAGTAGTACCGCATTACCAGAAGCCGTAGCACCTAAACGCTGTGCTCTTAGGTTGCTTGGTGGGGCAACATAGGTTGGGTTCGGTAGGTTGGTTAGCCCTTCCTGTGGGAATCGTCCCGGATCTTTACCCTGATAGATACCATCATCATACGAGATTGCAGTAATCTGAATGATACCCGTCTTATCTACTGTCATTGGTACAGTACGAGATACTACCCGGTACTTGTTGTTTTCAAAACCAGCTTCTTTAAAACTGATGGTGAAAACATCAAATACTTTCATATCAGTAATGTAAGTATTAAAAGTGATTGTATTGTGAATGTACTTTGATTTTAATAGCTCAATATTACTTAGTGTTGCTAACTGAGTTTTGTCCTGAATCCATTTGTAGTTCAAATCTTTCTTAATGATATAGCCATCTTTTACTACTGTATCGTTATTGATTGCATCACTTGGAAAACGAATAATATCTTCTGAATAGTCATTCTCGGGATTCGTGTAAGTACTATCCATCGTATTAACATATTCCGATTTAGTACCTGTAGTAATGTTGACGCTACCGATGATATTACTTTCATCAAAATGCTGTACTGGAAGATCTGGTGCATCTACGGTAAGATAAAGTACACCGTTTGATTCATACAGAACACCACCGAAAGTACTTAACATCGCTTCAATATTTTCTTTGTAGGATTTATCATACTGAATAGAGCCATTTGAATAAAAGTGGTTTGCCTTACAGTAGTTAGCCATATTACGAAAACTTGTAATATCAATATCACTTGGGTTTAGTCCAAATCCAAACTCTGTATTCGTAATAAAGTCATAAATCTGGCTTGGTGGGTTTGAACTTGGTTTTTTAATATTATCTGTTAGGTCATAAATTAGCCTCCCTTTCATCTCTACTGAGAGGGTGTAATTCATGTTTGTTAAAATACCATCAATTAATGAATCGTTAGTTTTTTTAATCACAGTACAAATCTGTACTAAACCATCACCTCGCATATCATCAGTCCAGCGACTACCGCCATACTGACGTGCTAATGTCATTGAACCACCGTAAGAAGGTTTTCCGAAACGTACTTCAATCTGTAGATAATTTCTAAATTTCGGTAATAACATTGACTGGGGTAGTTGCCCTTCGGCGGTAATGAATGCTCCATCAACAAGTATTGGTGCGTTATCAATGTACAGTTGTTTGATAACTCCACCGCCAGCAGTACCGGCACCTGGCTCTAAACCTATCTCACTGATACTAATTGCATGTACCGTACAGAGCTGGTTAGACGTTCCCTGAGGTACGTTCTGCCAGACCACGATCGATCCTACCTTGGTATAGGCTGGATCAAGGTTGTTCCGGTTAGTACCGCCATACACGATGGGTATACCAGTACTGGGACTCGTTGACCGGGCGTTACTACTACCAGTACTGGGATATGAAACACCAGATTGTCCTATGCTCATCATCTGTGAAGATGAAATGTAAGATAATGCCGCAGTACCAATACCTACTGCCACAATTGCCAGTACTGATAGTCCTGCTGCATAAGCCGCAGCCGCTGCACTTGCCCCGGCGATTAATGCTACTCCTAATGCTGCAACAGCCATTGTTTATTACTCCCCGTAAATCTGTATATTTTTTGTTTTTGATCCGGGTTGAAATAAGAAACGATATATTTAGTTTTATCTTCTGAAAGTACTACTACCTTGCCCCGCCAGTACACAGTACTATGGCCTGATGCAATAATAATATCCCCGTCTAATGGTTCATTAACTAATTCGCCTTTCTCTTTACATAACCCGAGTAATGTAGGAAATGAGCAATGTTCTTTTGCATATTTTCTACCTGCTGTTGGTGTATTGTATTTCTGATATATTTCATCACGGTAATCAGAACCTGTGATCATATCAATTACTGTGAGTACCATAACGTGGCAATCGTTCTCACCATAAACTAATGGCTTCCCTGCCAAAGTACTAAGATACTCTGTTATAAATCCATTTTTCATAATTATTTCTTACTACTCTTCCAGTTCTGCTCACTCGCGTTGAGAATATTAATTAGGTCAAAAAAGTGATCATTAGCATGAGTACTTTGATGAATGCTTGTACTTGATAGTAACCGTTGAGTTTGATCTAATTTTTTCCAGATACTATTCAGTGTAACTGTCGTTGTATTGGTAGTATCTGTACCCTGCATACTAAAATCTGAGCTAAAGTAATCCACATAACCACTAAAGATTCGATAGGCGTAAAGAATCGAACCATCAGCAGGATTAACAATACCCATCCAGATATTAACCTTTGCATCATTCCAAAGGCCACGTAGTGCCATCGATAGATAATCCTGACTAACATTAC
The DNA here is from genome assembly GCF_000759795.1 of Pseudescherichia vulneris NBRC 102420. GTDB lineage: Bacteria > Pseudomonadota > Gammaproteobacteria > Enterobacterales > Enterobacteriaceae > Pseudescherichia > Pseudescherichia vulneris. The sequence continues at coordinate 349,521 of NZ_BBMZ01000008.1, read as the reverse complement.
TAACCTTGAAAGAAGTACCATTATTGTTAATCTGGTTCTTCTCTACATAGTTTGCAAAGCTTGAATCAAGAAAGTCCGGTACAGATTGATAAACAATCCCGTTATAGTTTTGGTCTGCAATAGAATCTGTAAGATAGATATTACTTCCCTGAGCTGGTAACAGGTCTATCAACTTAACCATAATCCCACACTGGTATAGTTCTTTCTCTGTAAGAGTACTTTTACTATCCCCTCTCATCATGTTCCAGTAGTTCACCAGTACTGGATTATTCAGTACATTATTTGGAATTGACATATTACCCCCTGATGTTTTCGGTGGCTTGAATTGTCACTTCAATAACGTTAGTACTTGGAAGCTGATAGGTAGCGTTCTGAGGCGTTAGGATAAAAGAACCTTGTAAGTTATCGTACATGAGTACTTCACTTGTCTGGATGGCTCTCGTTAAGCCTGGGAAGATAGTAATGGTGTAACCATCGTTACCGACAACTCTATATAGTTTTTTGTGTCCATTGAATTGTACTAAACTACCAATCTCTAAAGTATTTTGTGTAACGGCAATAGAAGTAGCTCCGGCAGCTCTTGCCCCGGTAGCCTGGATACCAGATGTTTGAGTACCAGTATATGAACCCCACCACCCTAATGACATATCGAACGGCTTGCCATACGCATATGAAGCATAGAAGTTTGCTAACTCGTTACGGTACTTTTTGTTTAGGGTTACTTTAAAACTCAGGGTATAGTACTGTACTCCAACCATACGGGTAATAGTCTCACCCGACCATGTTTGATTTTGATATTGTGGAATATTATCAGATAGTACATATTCGCTGATTAATGCGTTATTAAACATTTAATAATCCTTTATTAATAAGCCCACGTCCTGTGGGCTACATTGTATTTATACGTTTTTCTTCTGAGATTTACGAATTACCTGTACTAAAGTATCAGCGTGCCTGTCACACATTTCCTGAAACTTACTATCTGAAAGTTCTCCAGCATTTTGGATAATTAACGGGGCATCAATTTTAATATCACCAGTACTACTACTTCCCTGATTGCTCAAGTACTTTGTAAGATCCTGGTTTAGAGACTTCCCTACTACACGCTCGCCTTTTTCAAGATTGTACGTACCAGTACTGGGTAGTGAGTCCCAACCGTCATGAGCCTGACCCTGGATCTTAGTACCTTTGATAGTACTCATAATCTTTGCACCTTCCGCTGCAACCTTGAGTCCAGCCGGGATACCCAGGGGCCAACCGAGCTTCATTGCCTCACTTATACCTTGCTGTATGTTGATCATACTCTGGGCCACGGCTACGCCTTTGGAGATCGCGAAACTTGCAACGGCTGCGGCGTTCGACTCGCCAAAAGCCCCGGCCATCATAGTACCGAGATTTTCAGCACCAGTTGCGTACATACTGAGGGTCTTGTTAGCAGCATCAGTGTTTGCCTGAGCGATCTTATTACTGGTGGCATCATTGATTGCTAACATACGATCTTGATACTCCTGATCCCCAAGAAGCTTGGCTTCGTATAGTTGTTGGTTAAGTGCAAGTTCTGCCTGACCGTCAGTACTGATCTTATCGAGGGTACTTTGCCCGGCTGTCATCTGGAACGGACTGGTACTGTCTATACCAAGGCGTTCATCCTGTGCGTTCTGTATGTCTGAAAGTTGAGTACCGTTGATGTTGTTCCCACCGATAGCGGCAATGTTCTGTGCCAGCTTCTTGGGATCGGACTCATTCAACATAGATTCCGTCATTTCCTTGAACATACGCTTACGAGACTCGTATTGACCCTTCAGCATCTCTGTAACTTCTGCTTCAGATGTACCTAACGTTTTTGCACTGTCCCGGATACGAGTTTCGATAGCGTTCTGTTGTTCAGTGAACTGCTGTACCTGTACCTGAGCACCAGTACCGGCGATAGCGGTTAGGGTTTGCTGTAATACCTTCTGTGCCTGGATGCGTTTTGCGTCGGCCTGTTTCTGAGCTGCTTCAGCCTTCTTCCCTTCAGCCTCTGCTTTCTTCTTGGCGGCGTCGGCGGCCTTGTCCTCTTCAGCAGTTAGACTTTTTACAAGATCTGCACGTTTCTTTTTGTAACCTTCACTAAGTGTATCGATATCGGCCTGCATGGCTTTAGTATTACCACCGTAAGCCTTAAGTACACTCTTCTCAATCGCTTCCTTGGTCTGCTTGTACTGTACATCCAGAGCATCGATAGAATCCTGAGTAGCCTGTTTCGCTGTCTGGAAAGTTTTCATTGAGGCAGTGATAGTACTTTTCTCAACGCCCTTACTGTAATCAGCAATAGTACTCTTCAGATTATCTAAATTGGCCTGTGCTAACCCTACGGCAAAACTTAAATTATTATTAAGCTGCATCGAATCTTTTTCACTTTGTTCTGCTAACTGTTGTCCAAAGATAGAACTATTTTTGAGTAAGTTTTGTTGAAAACCTTGCTGATAGTTTTTGACGCGATCTAAGCCCTCTTGCCCGGTAGCAGCGGCTGCGGCGGCAACGGGTTTACTATTAAGGATACGAGTCATTAAATTTAAAATATCAGCAAGATTACTTGCAATCGGTGCAATCGCAGAGTTATTCCATTTTTCCCAAGCGATAGATAATGTGGCAGTACTTTCACGATATTTTTCAAATGCTGTACTTTGTTCCTCAGTTAACTGAACTTGTTGAGTACTTAAATTATTATTGTACTCCTGTTCGCTATTGTATTGCTTGAGTACTGTTAACCTTTTGGCTGCATCACTACCCATAGTCTCAAACATATTGACCATCTGAGAAGCACTTAAACCCTGAGCTTTTGCAGCGAAATAGATATGTGCATAAACATCTTCGCCAGCATCTGCCATCTTTTGTAATTCAAGAATATTTAATCTCAATGGTTGAACCACGTCGGTCAAAAAAGACCCTGCCCCATTTGTCAATGCATCACCAATACGATCTTTTAAATCTTTTTGTTGATCGGCAATATTCTCAATAGTTAATCCTACAGTCGCATATATGTTAGCCATTTGCTGTAGTTGAGTAATACCCATTTGAGATAAAGAACCAGCCTGGAAAATTTCAAAAGCCTTTTCTGATTGAGCTGCTACTTTTGCCATAGTACCAGCAATTGCTAAACCAGCTACACCAACTGCCCCAGCTAAACTACCTACAGCTATTTGTGTTTGTGATAAACCAGCAGTAATACCAGAGAATGAACCCCCGGCCCTGTTACTAAAATCACCGATACTATTTGCGGCATTTTTTAATGATCTTTGTAAACCAGATTCATCACCTCTGATTTCAAATATCATTGCCTGTGTATTATTTTGTGCCATTTGGTTTTACTCCCATCCATGTGAGCATGTTATTTTTATTTTGTTCTGCGATCCGCTTCTCTCTTTCTACTTGTCGTTCTGCCAGTGTTTGGTTAGACACTAAATTCAAAGAATCCAATTCGTGAATATTAAATTTATGAATATCTTCCTTTTTTATATTACCAGTACTCAACCATATAGCCTGTAGTAGTTCTGTATGTCGAATCTGTTCTATCTGTGCAGAATCAGGATTTACTGTTTCGTTATAAATTAAGAGATAGTAAAAAAGCAAAATGGGCATGGTGCAGAGTTCTTCCACACCACACCCATTTTTATTAAGTAGAGATAGGCCCAATTTTAAAATCGGATCGCGTCTCACTTTACCTCTACGTCTTCCGGTTTGAATGCTTCGGCAAAAACACGACCAACTTCATTATTCAGCTTTAACTGAATAGTTAGGTCTACATTTTTTTCTACTTGTTCTGCTGAATCAAAGATTTGTTTACCAGACTCATCCACTACACAATAAAAAATAGCTTTGAATGGATCAGCAACTTCTGCGTTATCTTTAATTGATGGTAGTTTGATATAAACTGTAACTTCTTCAGTAAGTTTGAATGGGGTAAGTTTTACGCCAATAACTTCCATTAAATTATCAAAGTTCATTCATTATTCTCCAGACAGTTCACCAGTAGCTACTGGAGCACCAGTTACAGAGATAACAAAATCACGATTAACAGCACTGTCAAAATCTCCAGAGATTGCATCAGAACTTACATACCCATTCACTACAGAATAATAAGCTGAACCTGTAAAACCTGGATTTTGATAATAGGTTACTTTAACTTGAATCAGTTGCTGGGAAGTTGCAGCAGCGGCAAGTTTCTCCTGGCCTACTGCACCCGGACGCCATAGTACTGAAAGGTTAAGATCAGGTACGCTACGACTACCAACTAATTTTTTTGCATATTGTTCACCAAAAACATTCACACTCACAACGGTACTTTCTGCCCCTGCTGCGGCTGGGAACGCACTAACATCTTCGACGGTTGTAAAAGAAGTAGCCTGGCCGCCACCTACTGGTGCATCAGCGATTTCTACCTTAACGTTGTTACCAACAAAAATTGAATTAAACATAATTTATTCCTTTAAATTTAGGGTGAAATTCCTTTTCACCCCTTCTTCTTATTTATATATAAAGGTTGTAGTACTTCATATAAAGCCCTAAACCTCTGAGTAGTTCCCCTGTATAGAATCCAAAGTACATACTATTATTTTGTTCTGTTGTCTCATTACCGCTTCTGATAGCTGGACTCCAGCAACCATTCATTACATGATTTGGTGTAATTACATCGTAGTTATTTTGAATCTCTGTAAACAACAAATCTAATAGCTCATGATCTGGATAACCAGCAATAGCCATCATTGAAGCACCTGCTAACCATAACCCGGACATATGACCTGTAAAACCATCGTAAAGTACTTCACCAGTATCTTTAAAATACGTTGGTGCATGACCATCATTGTTTTTCATGAACCACTTTAGGTAGTTCATCCAGTTCAGGCAGTACATAATGATGTTCTGAGGTATCGCATAATCACCACGTTGATAAAGTTCATGTACTACATCACATCCGGCAAAAAAGGCACGAGGTTCATAACCTGACCAGGCTTCTGCATACCAGTGCTGCATGAGAAACGTATCTGGTTCCTCACCATCTGGTAAGTACGCTAATGCGTCTTGTCTATTCCAAACAAAAGCCTGAGCACATGGGCCAGGTAATACGGGCTTGAACTTATTAGTAAACCAGTTTTGTGCATCACAGAGGAATTTAATACTGTTATTTAGTCTCACTTCATCAATTGGAGTGCCTTTAAAACACCATATAGCGGGCAGTTGATACCCCGGATATGGTAATCCCCTCCAGCCAGAATAAAGCTGTGCATATGGATCTGTAATATTACTGAATGGTATTAGACCTGGTGTATATGCGAGACTATCAAGCATGTATTGTTTGATTGTACAATCACCCAAGCGGGCAGTATAACCATTACCTGTACTATCATTGAAAGTTAAACTTAGTAGTACCGAATAATCACCCGTACCGCCATCATCATATAGTTCTGGCAAATCATTAATACAATACCAGTCAATACGTCCAGATACGCCATCTACAGGTTCATCATCAAGTAGTAACGTAAAATCTTCTCTACCCGTCAGTGTTGGTGAAGCCGGAATTGGGTCGGGTTGAATTTCTGCCCCATCCTCTGGATCTGTAACTAATGGATGATCTGGTTGGTAACTATTAAGTTTAAAATCCGTGATAGAAAATACTTTTGTAACCCATTCACCATTAGTTGCTGGTAACATAGCCCACCAACGCCAGTTGTTATCATCGCTAATACGAAAATTAAAATTATCGTTATAGCTGCGATATGTGAAAGTACCAATATCCTGTTTCTCATTATCAAAAATCCAGAAACCAACAACCATACCGCCGTCACTGTCCATAGTACTTGTAACAACATTATCGTAGCACTTGCCTGCAATACCTGACTGGTACTCAAACTTGGTAACAGTATTAGAACCATAATCACTAATCATACGTAGATCGGCTGTAAGGTATTGCCCGCCGTCTGGTTTACTGACCCGTGTAAAATGATTCATTGGTACATTCATCGCCGTAATGCTGCCATCTGTAGTAGTGATTGGCAGACCGCAACGGTACTTAATAGCACCCTCTTCTGTTTTCGTTTTATTAACTGTTAGTGATACTGCAAGACTTAAAGCACTACCAGAGGTATCTACACCGCCATATTCAACATAAAAATTACTGGTATTCTTGAACTTAAACCATATTGATTGCTGTTCTAACGTAGTTTGAGCTGTTGCACTTTGATTGATGACAATGAACCCTTGCTCATCTCGTGAGTATGTAGCGGCCTGTTCGCGTGGGTAGTAGTAGGAGTAGCTGATTCCATCTGTGAACGGTGTACTCGCTGCTGTAGATTTACGGAAAAACTGATCGTACTTATCAATGTCTGAGTACCCAATACATGTAATCAAAGAGTTTTGCCACGCTAACCAGTACTGCCGATCTCCTGTGATATCCCAGAGTAATTTACTGGCCTGACAGAACCACAATTCAGCGTCGGAAGCATTATCAGCGAAATCAAGATCTCCATAGTTATCGATAGGTACATGTACGGGTCTATTGTGCCAACGTTCATTACGTCCTAAGAGATAACCACCATGTTCTACCGGGTTACGGGTTGCATAGTTGAAGCGGTACATACCATTGATAGAAGTATCCTTGAGCTGTACTGTACCGATCTCACTTGTAAGCCCAGCTTCCAGTACATCACCATTACTATCTACCTTGCGGCCTGTACGGTCTACGATCCAATCTACGTCATAGGTAGGTGCTTTGTTGTTCCAGTCAGTACTACCTTCTGAATCCCATGTATACACGGTTGCGTTTACCTGGTTCCAGCCCAATGAGGCACGTTCTGGAAAGGCAAACCATATAGCATCTAAGTACTCTCCGTAGTTTGGAGAACCATGAGGTATTTGAGTACGTCCGTTAGTCCAGTTGAACAGTACCCCTTTGAATCCACCATGAGTGGGGTATTCAGGATCTAATGGGTAATGGGCCAGTACTGGAGCTTTACCATTACATATCCAGTTGCAACGTAGAGATCCATCCGGCGGATCTGGGAACGCTACCCCTCTGTAGTAACCTTTGTGATAACCGTTAAAAAAATTTTTCGCTAATTCCAGATAGTGAGGCTGCTTTGTGGCTTGATAAGCATAAATTGCACCAAGGATTGCTAAAGCCTCACTTTCTGTGGGTGAATCTCCTTCAGGCTGGGCTTCCCAACCTGTTTCCGCGATGAAATGCCTGTTGTTAGCGATGATAAAATCAGGATTTAAAATGTAATGCTGTGTCTTATTATCAGTAGTTAATCCAGTGTTTCGGTCTAAAAATTTCAGATGCCCTTCAATCATCTGTAGGCCATTGTTTATATTGCTTTTTCTAATCATTAGTGTAAATCCGCCAATTGGAGTGAGCCGTACCAGGTACTGCCCCCGTCTACGGATAAAAATTGAAATATGTCTGTTGAATCTTTAGAGAATGTCAGTACTGGAGGACGACCAAAAGACCATTTCACATTACTCGGCCACTCTATTTTATTTGCACCCGTACCCTGAGTAATGCATACAGTTATTGTCTGACTGTTCTTATTACCGCCAGCATTGATAATTGATAGTTGAGTATTCGGTACTGACAAAGTAGCAGTGAAAGTACGTTTACCGTCTGACATATCAAGTTCTAAGGTTTCATTAACGGTATTTAGGTTTTTAATATCCTGAGTAATGGTAACTTTAGTATCAATATTTGCCTGTAATGCTGCATCTTTTGCATCAATTTGTGCTTTCGAATAAGTACCAACATCATTAAAGTTAAGGTTAACAGCAGAACTTAATGGATAGCCGTTAACAGTAGTAATACGCAGGGCAAAGAGATCATTTGCCTGAGAACGTGAATATACATCCGAAATATCGGCGGCAACTAACTGAATATTAGTACCAGATAGTGGCTTATTATTAATTAAGAAAGTTTTCGGCACGTAATTACTATTACTATAACTTAGGCTCGCCATATCCGTTAGCTGTGCTGCCGTTAGAGTAATATTACCTGTCAGTGGTAATCCGTTTACAGTAACGCTTTTTGCAACAAAGTTAGTATTAATTTGAGTCTGTGAATAAACATCTAAAATATCTGACGCTACGAGGTTCAGTGAAGTACCTGATAGTGCATGTCCGTTAAGCTGGAAAATCTTTGGTAAGTACTTGGCATCTGCCTGTGTCTTTGAGTACACATCAGAGATATCAGCGGCTAAGAGTGTGATGTTACCGCTAAGTATCTTGCCGTTGATTGTCCGGCTGACAGGTACATACCCTGCCAGATCACTGGCGGCTGCTGCACCAAGTTCTGACAGTGTAGGTTTGTCTGCACTGGTATAGACCTTGTACCAGGCACCCATAGAAGCACTGGAGTAGTTACGTACATCGATAACCGGCGTACCAGTTTTCGATACTACGAGCTGAGTACCATAACCTGCATCCAGGTTAGAGATCCCAAGCATATCAGTACCAGTTCTGGAAGAAGCTGAAGGAACTTTGATGAATGCGTTACCGTCACGGCCCTGGTAACTACTGAACTCGGCCCCGTTAGAACCTATACCCCAGTTACCACGGTATAACTCAACCTGAGACTGATCGATGATACCTGAAGATACTAATGCATTAGGTGAGAACACATATGAGCGGGTAACAACGTTATCGTAATCAGAAGTATCGGTACGGGATACCAAATAACCATTGTACATTGCATAGTTAATCGTAGTGTCGTTAGTACCTTCATCTGGCATCTCTACTTTGACCTGTACCAGTTCCTGAGAGTCTACAAGAGCATCGAGAGTACTATGTACTGAGGGTACGTAACTCACCTGTAGTGTCATGTCCTGATAGGTACTTTCACCCATAGCTTTGTATGTGTACTCAGTGTTGTACGTCTCTACTGTTCGGCTTGCAGTACTTTCACCGAAGCTCGGGAATGCTGAAAGATCTTGTACCTGACTAAATGATTTTGAGTTTGGATCGGTATTGGTTGTATCGGTATTCACCCATACTGAGGTTAAGTTACCTGTAAAAATTTGTCCCATAATTATTCCCCATAACTAAATGAAATTGTTTGTGTATGTACGTATGGGGTATCTGTGGCTTCTGCCTGATTCGTCATTAAACTTTCTTCAATACGAATATTGAAAATAGCCATTGCCAAAGTACTATCAAGTTCATCAAAAAAATCTGGTGTAAAAAGTGCTGCGAGAAGTTTTTCAACTTCATCAGAAGCACCTTTGAAACTTTGCCCTACTGATACAAATTCAACCCTGAACTCACTTAAATAACGTACATCATCGGGTACTAACTGCCCACTCTGAATGTGATTTGCTCGTGAGATTTGAGTACGTGTAACGTTACTGTCGCCAATATAAACCATTGCGTTTTTATCTACTGAAGCTTTCGAGGGGTGTTGAAGGTTTATAAAATTACTTAATTTATTCATCAGATGTTTTCTGATTGCATAGTCTGCCGTGAACATTAGATATCCCCTAAATCGATATTTTTTATATAGTGATAATTTGATAGACCGCTTAGGTCATCTTCAATTCTATTTATTTTGTATTCTGTATTATCGATAGAGAATGTACTGTTAAGTTTCAGACCAGACTTTGCAGTGAAGTATGTAATAGTAACCTGAACTCCTTCAAAAAAAATATCGTCTTGTTCAAATATGGCTTTTATAGTTATTGATTTACCATCCTGAACAATGACGAGATTTTCCGCGAAAGCATTAAGTAGGGATTCGCATTGCGAATTACTAAAAAATGCTCTCATTTATTCACCATTAAGCTGTTTTAATTTTTAGTTGTACAAATGCCTCAGTATGTACAAGGGCAACATCGCTATAGTCCCACACACGATAAACAACAGTATTAGAACTACGATAAGTAGTATCGTCATAATCGACTTCTTGTCCCTGCCAGCTTGCGATTAGAACATTATCAAATTGACCGATCAGGATAGTATCATCAGCAATAAATTCAGATACTACTACCGGTACTTCATCGTTTAGCCACATAGTTTCTGCACGATGACCTTCTACCATTGCAAGACCTGCACTGTTTCCCAGTACTGGAGTTAGACGCATTTTAGATAGTGTTTTTGCGTTCATTACTGCTTTGCAACGACGAACATCAACATTAGCAGTACCCAGAGAGGCGATTGCACCCTGAACATCTTTTTCAGTTAATGCACCTACAGCAGAGGTTTTAACTACCGGAGCAGCAGCAGCAATTTTATCAAATACGGATTGTTCTAAACCCTGAGCTGCATAGCGTAGTAGTTCTGCCTGAACAAATGATTCAATATTTGGTGCAGTAAGAATTGCAGTTTTAGAAACGGGAATAGCACCAGCAAATGTTTTTGGAGATAAATTTACTTTGCTGAAAGATGCGAATGAATCCTGTACTTCTTCACCTTCACTATAGAACTTGAAAACTTGTGCAACACCATCAGCTTTAGGGATGGATAGAGTACCACGACCTGCAAGACCACTATAAACAGTTGGGCTTAGTTCACCAAGTACAGATAGTTTTAGTAGTTCAGGAATGTACTGATCTTGTAGGTCTTCAGCTACGAGGCCAGCCGCAGTAGTGGTATTAGTAGATGGTACTACAGCACGTACATAACCATTTGCACCACGTTGATATTGATCGAGTGCAGATACATCGCCAGTTTTAATAGCACGTACCATATCCTTAATTAAGTTTTTTTCCATTGTTTTGATATCCTTATCATTAACAGAATTTTTGTTATCATTAATTTGACGTTTGAAATCGGTGACGCTAATTCCTTTAGCAATGGCATCCGATACATCAATATTGAGTACTTTACCGATTGAAGTAAGTTCTTGTTGACGTTCTACTTCAGCAGAGTTATCAATTACTGGTTCTTCTACGGCTGTTTCTTGTTTAGTTAATTTATTTAGTAATTCAGGACGATTAGAGATAATTTCTAATAGCTCTTCATCACTTTGTTCTGAACGGGTAGCTACTTCTTCTTTGAGTACTTCAACTTCCTGTACTTCTTCTTGAATAACTTTCGTTTCAATTACAGGTTCAATAATTTCCTGTGTCTCTTCCATGAGTTCACCTTCTTGAATTGTTTCACTGTTACTATTTAGTAAATTCAATTCATTAAGGTTTTCATATGCGTCAATACTTCTACCGACCTGACAATTAGTATCTGCCGGGATACTTACCAGAGAAATTTCTAAGGGAGTGAATTTTGTAACTACAATATTGTTTCCTTCAATACGGTAATCATCAATGTTATACCCTACAGAAATATGTGTAAGTACTCCTTCCTGAATCATGTCCCATTCATCATTTGCAGTACTGCTAATTCGAAGGGTTGCACGGCCTACACGGTCAACATCGATGCGTGAGTCAATAACAGCCCCTATCAATAGATCTCGATTATGGTTATAAAGTACGGCCCCAGAATTATTAAGACGGCGTAAATCTACATTGTCTGGGCCACAAAGAAGAATTTCGTTATATACTTCACCATTAATTTCACGCTCTACGGGCTGTTCACTACAAAACGCTACATCAATAGTACGTGATTCAGTATTAATCGCCTGGTGGGGTACTTGTAGTTCCCTCTTGTTGTTCTTGAGTTCCATCCTGGACTACTTCCTTATTATTTGCCCTCTCCTTTTCAATTTCTTCAAGTACAACGCGTGGATCACCACCCATTTCACTAATGACCTGAGTTTTAGATTTCAAACCTGCATTAAGCTGTGCTATTTCTGCCTGAATGTCTTTTAATGGATCTAAACTGATAGGTTTTTGTGGTATATAACGAGCACATACCAGATCTTCAAAATCTGAAAATTTGAGATTTAATTTATTATTATTAAACATTTCATTCATTAACCAAGCTGTATAAATTGGTTTGAGTACTTTATTGATTAGAACATTGGTACGGGTACGAAATGTTGTTGCCTGAAGTTTTTCTGTTAAACGTGCTGCACTAAATGAAGCGTTTGAGGTATCTGCTAACAGAGCTTGCTTAGTGACATTTAACCCCATACTAATTTGATTCATTAGCTCGGTAGTAAATTCACTAATACCATCTGTACCATTAGTAGGAGAGATAGTTTTTATATCCTGATTCTTACCTAACTCACCAATAAAACCGGGTTCAAAGTACTCTGTATAAACTGGAGTGATTGTATCTTCTTCACCGTCAATCAAATTCACCTGACTATTATCACTACTATTTGTAATATAGGCCATAGTCGAAGCAGAAACGCGTTTTGCAGTAAGAGCCGCCTCTGTGAAACTCTTAAGATCATCGATTAATTTTGAAGTTGCAACAAGATCGGGAGTTCCGCGTTCCTGGCCCTGAACATCAGCTATAAAGTAGTGACAAATTTCACTTGCTGGAATAACTTCATAATTACCAGTATCAAAAGTATAAGTAACTGGATTGTACTTACAGAAATAATAATTCAATGGCCTATGGTACTTATCAAATTGAATCCCGTTACTAATATAGGTGTTATCTGGAAGTACTTGATTGTTAACCTGCGTTAGTCTTGCTGCATCAAGAATTTCAAGCTTGATCTGACCATCTATATTGTGAATACGGATAAAACATTCGCCGTCTTGTACACGAACTTTCTCAATAGTTTGTTGAAAAAGATCAAAAGATAGTGCTCCATCAATACTAAAACTTTCTGCATTGTACGCCCATCTATCGAATAATTTTTCTAACTGCTTATTAATTTCATGTAATTCTTCATCACTTTTATCAAGCTCTACTGCTGGTTTGCAATAAATCCCATCACTACCTACTACCCCATCTACTGAGAGGTTCATGTACTTACGCCCAATAGGATTTTTAAGAACAGCCTCACGGCTGTACGCTCGCATTGTTGGTAAGGTACGTAGTAAAAGGAGGTTGATATTCGCACCACTATTGGCATTGAAGCCGAAGTTTAGTACGGGAGAAGTACGTGCCGCCTGAAGATCCTTTTTTAAGGTACTTGATTGAGTTTGTGCTCTTTGATTACTCTTTTTTGGTTTATCTTGTCTTTTTTCTTTTTTCCAAAACATTAGCGGATACCCCATCTATTTGGATAGTTGGGATCTCGAAAAATGGTAATACTCTTGAAGGGCTTGCCATTTCCATTGGCTGGTTTACCATTCATTTTTCCCCATAGTTCATTTGCACGCAGTACATACCGTTCACGCATTGCCTGAAGCGATGAATATGATTCCCTAACTAAAGTTTTATTGTTTATTGTAATTTGATAGTTACCGCCACCTTCAATATTTGCCGCAATCACCTCATCAATTTCATTGATCAGGCGTACAAGCCTTGCATATTCGGAGGTAAATTTTGTAGGATCAATTACCTCACTCTGAAAGTTTGTTGCATTGCCATCAGTAATTTGAGTACAAAAGAGTTTTTCACTTCCTGTACTAATAGCTAATGGCAGCGAAAATGTTTTATCAATATTAGATGCCTGATTATCTAATGTCGTGCTTTGACCTGACGTGAGATAATTAATGACTAATAGTGTTTTGGCGGGTACATTTACGCTTATTTCATATGGATTTGATACCATATAAATCTTTTCTGGTAATAGGTTTGCCATTTGATATCCTTATCGTTTGCCGAACCAGTTACTACCCATCCCCTGCCTTCTACGTTTAGTTATGGGTTTAGTTTGTGGTAACTCTGGTTCTTCTTCTTTATTTATTGTTTTTGTATGTTCATCTTTACTAATATCAACCAATTTTGTCTTATGTTGACGTAATTTTTTGAAGGGTTGAGTACCTAACACAGACAATGAATAACTTATTGCAATCATCGAATATACTAAACAGTCCAAAGTTTCATTTCGCGTCTGTCCTTTCTTTAACCTCCATACATACTTTCCGCCTGCTGGTTTAAGTTCTTCTGATGAAAGTTGCTCGAAGTAATCAGTAGGCAATGAAGAACTAAACCGTAGCTGTGTAGCTGCTTCACCTGGATTCTCTGATAACATTAAATTGAGTAGTTTACGTATCGAAGTCTTCTGAAGATGAACATTTAGTACTTGCAACTTGTAACCAGCCTGAGTACTTAACTTGAATAGCTCACTTGTGGTTGAAGAACTACCTTTGATCGGATGGTACTTAGGCCAGCGTGAAGTAAACCGTTTTACCGTTGCTGTTGCATTACCGTTACCACTATCTATAAACACCGCAAGTGTAGGTACGATCCTGCCTGAAACAGTCCTAAAATCTTGCCTACAAAATTCATCTAATTCCTTCCAGGCTGGAGACTCCAATTTAGTACAGTCATGACCATAGAAGATCTCATGACCAAGTACATATATATTTTTCTCATCAAATCCCAGTACTGTAGTCTCGAGCCTGTCATTTTGTTGATCAACACCAATACATACAGATAAAATTTCTGGTATCTGGTACAGGCTAAAATCATCTTCACGTAATGATTCTAATTGAAGGATATCTAATTCCTTCTGATATTCATCCTCAAAAGGCAAGCCTAATTCGTTGTTATAGAACGTTTGAAGGTTGAAATTATAGAGTGCATCAGCATATTTACTTACCATTTCCTCAATGGTATTAAGTGGTGAGTACATACGGCTAATCTGATAACCTACTACACCCTTTTCACCTTTTGTATTAGTTGCTATCCAGCGTCCACTATTAATCATTTGATGCCGCGTATGCTCGTCAATTTCTGCTTCGCAATGAGGGCAAAGTAATTTAGTAGTTGTTGAATCTGGTATAGACCTGCCATTATCTAATTGCTTAAAACTGAATGCTACTTGTTCCCATTCAAGGGTATATTCATGTCCGCAAGTGTGAGTAACAAAGTACCGCCTCTGATCTGACAGGTTGTATTCTGAGTTAATCAGATCATCTTTGTAGAGCGGAGTACTTGAAACTACTACTAATGCATCATCACCGAAGGTACTTGTACGGGCGGAAGCCAGCTTAATTGGATCACCTTCACCAGTAATCTCTACGTTACTAACCTCGTCAAAGCAACACCAAACGGCAAGTAATCCCTCTAAGATTACCTGGCGTGTTAAGGTTCAACCAATAGATGAAAGTACCGTTAACGAGCTGCGTTTGTTTTGCGTTGTTCGCTGCGTTCTTGTCGTTCTTATCAGTAACTAAAGGGGCAAGTACTTCACTGGTTTCAATAGCAGGAAGGAACTTACCATCCTTAAATTTCTTTACTTCCGCTTCACTACTTGAACCAAATGCAAAGTTACAGGGATCATTAGCCATGATTCCAAATGCTATTGACTGAAGAACTGTAGTTTTAAGTAGCTGGCTACAACTCTGGAGTACTATCTTCTTTGTGGATCGCTCCTGTGCGATATCCATTGGTTCTTTTTGGAAGGAAAATGGAACCCAATCAAGGCCCATATTTGGCCCATCAACAAACTTAACTACCCCATTACTAATCCATTCGCTTGTTTTCTGTAATTTAGGTGGCCGAATTGTCGGTAGTATCCTTTGTAGGATTGCCGTCACCTTTATCTTGTTCGTATTGTTCATTTAAGATTTCCATATCTTCTGGTAGCTCAAACTCCATTGAGCCTAACTGGTACAAAGTACTGTCAATTTCTTCTTTCAATTTATCTCGCATATCTTTAGCATCACTCATTGCAAATAACTCAAGATATACCTTCGAAGGTATTGCTCGAATACTTGTCTTAATTTGGAAAAGATATTCTGTTAGTACTTGCTCAACGTATTGGCTACTAACTACAGTCTTTAACTTTTCATCAAGCTCTAACTCTGCCAGTTGCCGTTCTGCTGTTAACTTTTGAAGGCGTTCTTGTTCGATACGTTCTTTTGTATTAGTATTGCGTAGCGGTTTGAGAACTTGATCAATGATCCATTTGCGGGACTCATCATCACTACCTGTTGGCATACCCTTCTCAACCCATGAGCGTACAGTACTCTCATCGTATCCGTACTGTTTCGCTAATGCTCTTAGAGATGTTTTCATTTTAAAATCCTTTTTGTTCGATTTATATCTATTTATAAAGGCAGGGAAAGCATATGCGTGTTTACGATGTTGATATGGTATCTAACTTAGTTGAAGAGTTTTTTAAAACTAAGGAAGTTCGAGAAATTATGCATTATGTAATTTCTTATAAACTCAATGACTGGGAAAAATGGTTCCAGATTAAGTTTGCACATTTCATTCATCAAAAAAATGAGTATATTGTTGAGCGTGAAGTAACAGCTTATCTTGACACTATGTTATTCCCTGATAGCAGCCACGTTAAAATAGATTTAGTTTTAAGGGAACAAGACCCTTTGTTTTCCAAAGGTTTTATTTTTATCGAAGTGAAATGTACTAAGAAGGCATCAGCCCTCATCAAGGGGTTAAAGGAAGATAAAGATAAAATCAAAGCTATCAAAAAATGCGAATATAGAAAGAGAAGTTTTGTAGGCATAGGTTTTTATCTTTTATGCGACCCTGAAACTTCTGACCGCATGGATAGTTACGTCACAACAAAACTAAAAGGCACTCATGAGCTTTTTAATATTTGCAAATGCTCTCAACAAAGTAAATGCAAGTGTGAATTTAAGAAAATTGGAGTGGTTATTTACTAAGTGCGGTGCGGGGCATATCGAAAATGCCACAAACAACGCTTAACATGCGGTGGTTAAACTACGCGATCATCTGAAGTTTGGCGGAGAACCTATTCATTATGTCCGTAACATCATCCAATACGTTACGGACATATCTTCTATTCAACAACTTTATCTGTACGCTGTTCTATTAATAATAAAGTTATTTTATCGCCCTTCTTCCAGAGACTATCTTTCAGTCCCCAATAGTAACTTGCCACCCTTCGATTAAACTTATGTTCGACTATATTTTCTCCCTTACCAGTATAAAGATAAACTTTATCCCCTGCTCGCAAAGTAGCAAAGGGGCTGGCATCATCGAAATAATATACATGGCGGCATTTATCAGGATCATCATTCGCACCATCCAGTACTGCATAGCTCCAGATAGCAACTGGTTCCCCACCTACCCTAAAAACTACTCGTTCAGTATCAATACTTCCAGCATTCTCAACACCAACGATCTGTAGTGTCATCCTCGCATCCTCTTCTCAGAACCGATCAGGTACTACGGCCTGTATTGTATGCGAGTAGTACTACATTACGTCTATACCTTGTCTTGGTAGATACTTCAAATTGTGAAGTATGTTCAATCCAGCATGTTCTATAGGAGCATCTGTAAACTGTTAAACGATATTGGCCTGTACTCTCCCTGTACCGCCCATACCCCTGCATTGTGGAGTGCTGATAGGTGTTGTCTGTTATGTACTGGTACTATGAGCTTGTCGCAGTACTGGCGAAGGTTCTTAAGGATGATAGGGAAGATATCCCGATCTATGTGTTCCTTAGTAAAAGTTCTGTCCAGTCTCGCTACCTTAACTACCCCAGCAACAAGCGGGATAGTACTACTGGTATAGGCTCCTACTGCATCAAGCCATACACCACCAGTAGAACAATCTGTGTCAGTAGTAAGGTACTTTAAGAATGGTAGTTCTTCTGCCCTGGTATCTGTATCAGTACTGAGTACACAAAACAGGTTGTTCTTACTAAACCAATTACCCATTCTCCGTACCTCGCGGAGCTGCTGCGTATGTATCTGCTGCCGTATGTGATCTGCTTCCCGGCCACTACCAATGATCATGCGGCAGCCGTTGATCTCTACTCTGGTTTCAAGCTCAACGCCCAATAATTTTCCACCAGTACTGGTTATTGGCACCGCAAAATTTTCAATCTTCATCTTGTCCCTTTAAGAGCATCATTATCGAGCTAACATATTGATATTGATCATTTTTTCTATGATGAAGTCAATACTTCTCCCCCTACCAAAACCTGGGAGTGAACATTTTTTAAATCATCCGGGTGACAGGATGTGTCACAGCAATGCTATTTTTTTAGGAAGGAAAAACTGTTCACTAATGCAGCGAAGCAAGTTATTGGGACTTTACAATCTCTTATGATTGTTAGAGCATAAGAAGTAATCTAACAAAAACCTATTAGTACAATTAGCGTTCGTTAATCCAATTATTTTAAATGGAGTTTTACATATGGCATACCGTGACGATTCAGATCTTGAGTTTTTGTCTAAATGTTCTGATAAAGATCTTAGTGGCTTGGTTGAATGTTTGATTTATGATAAAGATGGTGAGACCCGCTGGACTGAGGAACTTAGTGCAAATGAGATGTATAAAAAATACAAACCTCAACACAGTAAGTATTGGCAAGAAATTGCAGCAGAGATCCAGTGCTTTGGTAGTAACACATTCGCGACTATGTTACGTGGTGGTAAGGGTGTAAAGTATAAAGAAGTTTTAATTGACGTCTGTGATAAAATGAAAGTAAATTACAATAAAGACAGCTCTGTTGAGGTTATTGAGCAGAGTTTATTACTTAAAGTACTTCGTGATGCTTTAGAGAAAATGACTCCAGAAGAATTAAAAAAATTCGCGAGTGAAGTTGGCGTCAAAAACACCAGTGGTATCACAAGTGAAACTTTAGTTACTGCATTTCAAGTAATTTTCAGAAGCGGTGGTTTTAAATCTTATCAATTGACGTTAATTCTTGCTAACACTATCTTAAAAGCATTAATTGGGCGGGGTTTGTCCTTCGGGGGTAACATACTGCTAACAAGAACTATGGCCGTACTTACTGGCCCTATTGGTTGGGCGATAACTGCTATATGGACAATGATTGATGTTGGTGGGGCTGCATATCGGGTTACTATTCCAGCAGTAATTCAGGTTGCTGCACTCCGTAGCAAAATTTCAAATAATATTGCCGATGAAATAGAATTTAACTAAAACATTTATTGTATTTGTTAAGTTGAATTAAAAGTTTAAACTAAATTATTTTGAAAGCATCTGTAGAAGCATCATTTATCTATTGATGTACTGACTGAAAAACTGTACTACACCCTACCTACCAACAAACCAACCCATTTAGGTAGGGGTAGTACAATCACAGCTTAAGCGATTATCATTCTTTTGAATAGAGAAAAATTAATTCCTGTTGTAACCAAATGCTCTTGAGCACAAGACTTCTTTCCAGAACTGCTCTCTCGCAATGATAACTTTATCGTCGATCTTCATAGAATAGAACTCTAAAAGAGAGAATTGGAAGTTTTTACGAGCATATTGAAGGCCAGTTAATTTGATTAATTCTGATAATCCCTCATTCCATCCATGCCCTGTATGTACATATGTTGACCAACGAGACCAGATCCCAGTATCCCCATAGGCCGAACCTACATAATGTTTCCCATTAGATTTATCAGTAATTAAATAGACGCCTTTAACATTTGTTAAAGCCATCTTCCAGTCAAGCTTCTGACCCTTGATAATATGCTCAATATGTTCAAAACTATGATTTATATTATCAAACCCACAAAAAGTCTCACCGGAATACTCACTTTCAAATACTTCTGAAACAACCATATCTGAGTAATGATTTTCAAGATAGAAAGCCCTACCCCTTGCCCCAGGCCCTGGGTACTTAATGAGTAACCTTCCAATATAGTCTTTATGAATATCTAAAAGCTTTACTTTGTAACCGCTCGGATTTCTTTCTAAAACTTCGAATATCCCACCGAATAACCATCTATTCCGTTGATGATAAAATCTTATCAAGCTAAAGATATATTTCCTGCTAAAATCATTCCTGTTCCCCCGCCAACGGTTCCAACCTTCCCAACCATCCTTATCATTCACAAAAACGTCAAGAGGTTGTTCTTCTCCGTTATCAACGGCGAAGTGTACCTTAAACTGTGTTGGATTATCGATGTGTAGTATAGATTCAAGCTTGATCATGATGGCCCTGTTTATCATTTTCTTGTATTTGAAAGCAATGTACTCTGAGATTGAGGCTTCTTCAACATTTGATCGCTAAAGCATAGTATTGTATAAAATCGTACTGAATAACTACCCTCTCAACATAGCGAGAATCAAGAAAGTGGAATTGAAACGCTGGAACCGTGGCTTGTTAGCATTAGTTGCAATGCTATTGATACTGGCAATAATCGCAACTGTTAATATTATCATTAATCAATATAGTACTGAAAAAATGGAATTCGGTAGTTGGAGTGACTGGTTTAACACTGCCGGTACATTGGGTACATTCGTTATTGCAGCAATGGCATATCGTAAAGCACCAGACTGGCTTAAGCAAAAAACTTCTGAAGCCGCCCTTATGTTAGCGATAAAACTTAGGGATGATATAGAACTTTGCGTTAAAAACTCAAAGTTAGATTACAAAAGAGCCATAACTTTTATTAAGAAGTTTGATGAGCATCCTACCGCAGATAAGTGTTATATTGCTGGAGAACAACATAGCTCGACAATAAATAAAATTAATGCAATTTCTGCGTTGAAAGATGAGCTTCAACGCATTGAAAATAACGGAATAAAAATCATTAATAAAGATATACTTTTGCGACCTATAGAGCTGTGCATTGAATTTTATGCTTGCTCAGGTGCAATTTATAGATATCAGCGAGAACTTTTAGATCCAGAACAAACTATCACTTTAGAAAATCAACAGGAAATGCGTAAGCATTTATTTGCACTACAGTCGGTACTTAATGATATAGCAAATGAGCTAAAAACAACTGCATTCAATAAAATTTTCACCATCAGTTAGGATTGTAAAGGTGCAGCAAGTATAATGCACCTTTATAACAATATTATACTGGTCTAATAAAGAAGAAGTCGCCACCATCTTTATGTACTAAAGCGTAATGGACACCATTGATTTCATATGTGTCATCAGGATATTTTCCTGCCATGAGGTTAGTAATAATATCTACGAATGGAACGCCTTCCGAAGCTTTCTCATCCATGACAGACATAAAAGCGGGAAGTACCAAATAGAGGGTTTTCAAAGAAGTTTCCGTAGCACCATCATTTATTGAGGTAATGATAGCACCTCTCATTTTATGATCGCCATTGTTCGCCATGACTGATAATTTTATGTTCTTATCAAAAAGATATTCACCGAATGATGAATACTCAAGTTCATTCATGTGTACATCAATTTTAATCGGCTTTTCCATACGACTGAGAATTTTATTCATTCTCTCAATATAGGCTTCTGAGGTAATATCAAATGTTTTAGCATCTTTAACGTCTGCATCTAAAGAATTTCCACTGACGTTAGTTGATACCTCCTGTGTTGTAACATCATTTTTGGTTTCTTCGCCTATGTAAATCGTCACGAGAGCTATCACAAAAGCTACAATCCCTATACCGAATCCACCAACTACACCAGTAGCACGTGATAGTACCTTCCCCTTGCTCTTGTTGGTCATACTATCTGTGATCATCCAACCACCGATGATCCAAGCCGCGATACCTATTGCTGGAACAGCGAGAACTGATGCGGTACTACTCATTTTAAGATTTTCCTCATTATTAAAAATGAGAAGTATGCTCCTATTTCAATAAGTTACGCAAGATGCACGTGCCATTTATTTGTCTAATCGCACCATAATTGAATAGAGAAGCAGCTATTGGGTTATCGCTTCGCTCCCATATGTACTGAACAAACCAGAATAAGAAATGGTTTATGTACCGAATCAATTAAATCAAAACCAATCGAATTACATTGCTGTAGGTATCGGCAGTATCAAGTACATTCAAAAAAAAATGTTAGTACATACTTGAGCCGATACCTAATAGATGTAATTCAAGCCAAATGCGAAGCGTTTGTGCTTCAATACCTATATACAGGTGATTTGATTAACAGTTACGATTGCCCCCTACGGGGACAATGAAACCATCTCAAGATTTAGGGCATCTCTCCGGTACTCCGTACCCTCGTTATTGCCCTAAATCAGCTCTTTTTTTTAATTATGCGATATGAATAATAGTTATACTATATAAGTAATAAACATATCGCTATTATGATGCCATATCGCTAAAGTCAAAATGAAAGTACATTTTGGTAATAATCTAATTGTTCTAACCATTCCAATCCGTGTTGGTCAGCATACTGTTCCTGTTCATTACGCCAATCATAAAATCGCTTCTTGAAATCTGGCTTGCTCTTATTACGTGCTTTGAAGTTGGCGAAACGAGTTGCAAGTACTTTATCGCCCTTAACAGTACCTTTTGGCCGCCCAGCTTCTTTACGTACTTTAGTAAGTCCCAGATTGATGTAGTTGTACTTAGCACCTTGCATCGTATGTGCTGTAACCTCATCAAACACATAGACGTTCATTACCTCATCACTACTGTAGTTGCGAACAATGCCCCGGTACACAAACTGGTTTAGAGTTTCGTATGTCCACTGGTTCACAAGATCAGTGCTTTCCAGTCCCCAAATTGCGTTGTAGTGGGGTACTACAACATCTGATGGATTCATTGCTGCCATGAATACCGCCGAGGTATAGTCCATAAGAGTATTGATGCCACGCTGATTACAGCCGATCTTCTTACCAGACAGTGAGAATGTAATCTCTTCATCATTGTTTATCGTCCAATAGTAGTTAGATACGTTATCTGTGATGTACTTTTCAATCTTATCGATGGTAGCTTTTTGATTCTTCATAATGCTTTTTGACAGGCCAAACTTTTCATCCTTCATAAAGTAGTTCATAACAATTCGAGAATTATTATTTTCTTTGAAAGTTTTGTTGTAATGTACCTGTATGAATTTTTCTTTATTCGCTTTGTACAGTAATGTCTGTTCAAAGTTATTTGCAAGGTATGTAATATCTAAATTGTACTGGTGGTCTGTGTACTGTGCAATATCATAATCGCCCCAAAGAATAACTTTGTTATATTTTTCATTGAGGGACTCTTCATAGATACCCTTGCGATGGTACATGTCCAGTTGCTTGTAATGTTTCCAAGCATCCTGTAGATCCTGAGATATGTTTTCAATAGGGCATAGATCATATGTACGGTACATACGGTCAAGGTCGCCGCCGTCCCCTTCTATCTCAATGTAATCACCAGTAATGAACATTTTTTCATAAACTGCCTCAATGTTATCCTGATTCGATTTATTACGTGAAATGACGTTACAAAAATCAACGCAATCATCAATGAAGATCGTCCAGCCCATGAGACGATACAGGTCAATTCTATAGTACATTTTGTCAGTAATGAACATTACGCACGGTTTAGTACTGCTCAGTTGCTTATGGATTTCAGTAAGTAGATCACTACTATAAGTACCTGTATGGACGATAACTGCATCCAAAATGTCTTTACTGAACTCATCAATGAGTTCCTTAGTTGGTTGTACTATCAAAAACCGTTTATGAGGATTATTGAAGATCTCAGTTTTGATATGTACGCCTTTACCTGTTCCTGGTTCTCCAGCGATAAATTTTAGTTTATTATTTTTATAAATACTCATGTAAAAATCCTTTTAGTTAATGTTTAATATTTAGATGCCAGTATTCCAGTACTGGCATCTTTTTTATCTTTTGTACTTGGTATTTCTTAGTGTTACTTCTGATACGTTATCAACAACATCTTTAGGTAACTGCTGATATCTGGATTCAAACTTTGTACCGTTCAGTATCGAACCATAAACTTGTTTTGAAGAATCCCGTTTGAACTCTGCATTAGCCCATGTCGTTATTGTGGTCTGCGTATGTTTACCAGTGGCATACTCTCTAAATAAATCGTTATATTGTTCTGAACTCAACCAACCACTCGTATCTTTCTTCCGCTTTCTATTTTTAGATGAAGTATTTTCCCGATGAGATACCCATTCAAGATTTGATTCAGAATTATTAGTACGATCATTATCTTTATGATGTACTTCATCACCTGAATTTTTATCTTTATGGAATGCAGTACAAACAACAATATGCAAATTTACTGTTTTACCGTTTATTGATACTTGGTAATAACCAGTTATTTTATTGAAGTAAGTAGAAATATATTGTTTTCTCTTTACACTCCAAACCTTCCCATCATTTGATACGAAATAATCATCATTGTATTTCGCGTGATTCGTTCCATGAATCATCATATTGTAACCTCCATATTTTATTTTTTATTGAACACCATGTACTGATTTACAAGATATTGTAAAGTAGCTGATAAGTTCTTCTTTTGTACTTTGTCACTGTTCATAATCTCCTGTAGTGCCTGTACTTGAACATCATTCAAACGCACAGTAATAACATTACCTTTTTTAATTTGATTCATAAGTTTACCTATATGTGTATACGAATTATTGAATTTTTCCCGCAAAAAAGTACCTGCAAGAAATGCAGGTATCTTTTTCTTAGGAGGTAAATAATATCTAACGTGCTGACCCGACGTTAAAAGGTTATTTATTATGATTATACCACAATAAGTTTTTCTGTTTCATTTATTTATAGTAAAATCAACTTATATCTTTACATTTGATAATCAAATATATTAGTCATTGTAAATTGAACTGTTTCGCCATATGCAATATCATTAAAAACAAGATTATTAGCCACTGTACCCGTAAAACGCTTACCTTCTACATTTGTTATTACTACCCAAAAACGTTCACGATTAGAACACACTTTTACCAGATGCCCCGGTTTTAATAACGACAACTCATCATAGTCATACACCAAAAATGTCTCTGGATGTAGCCGAGCCATTCGCTGGGCGTTCATGAAACGTAATTTATTCATTTACAATTATCCTATTATTTGTACGGTTCAAAACCCATTTGAGAAGGAATCTTCTATCTCTATATTAAGTATAGGATAAAAAACTTTTTTGTTTCACCTTTTTTCGTTTTCTACTTTATTTATCCAAGACGGCCTGAATATGGCGATAAACAGTAGAAATAAAAAAAACAAATGGTAGTAAAACAACATATAGTACCGTTCTGAAAATCTCTACAAAACCATCTATTAACCACAACATACTACATACCTCCGTCTTAATTAGTATGTAGTATTTATCATTTAATTTATATTTGAGGTAGAAAAGATGGTTATGCATTCATTTAGCTACAACATTGTCCGGCTCAATGTTGATGCTTTATTACTTAGCTATTGCTAATTTTTTAAAGTCTTGAATATTTTTCTTGCTATCCTCTAAGGCATAATCTTTCAAGTACTTCTGG
This sequence comes from Pseudescherichia vulneris NBRC 102420, assembly GCF_000759795.1. GTDB lineage: Bacteria > Pseudomonadota > Gammaproteobacteria > Enterobacterales > Enterobacteriaceae > Pseudescherichia > Pseudescherichia vulneris. The sequence continues at coordinate 324,382 of NZ_BBMZ01000008.1, read as the reverse complement.
TAGTACTTCTGACTGACACCATTCAAAGTACCTTTCTCATTCATATAGAACTCTTCGCCATTGTACTTGGCATTTATTGGGAAATCCTGTTGGTACTCGGTACTGTAGGCTCGCATGAAAGTATCAAGTACTTTGAGTTCTTTTCTTTCCTTAACTACTTGTTGGTATTCTGGTGAATCAGTAATTGCTTTAGTAAGTTTTTTATGACTCGTTTCATAGGTAGATTCACCCAAAGTAATTTGGTACTTTTTCACTTCTGCTTTGGTTGTTGCCACTGTGCCGCCTAACTCTCGGATAACATCTGTAACATCAAGGCCGTACTCAGCAATCATCCGTTTGATTTCTTCCATTTGAAATTGCAGTACCTCTTGTTTCTGGATTTGAGCCTTCGCCTTCTCAATCAGATCCATTAAATCCTGCGTTTTCATTTTATCTAAATTCATCATCACTCACCTCTATTAAAATTTATATTTAGGAAACTGGTAGTACCGAAGCGTTTCGATGAGCAGAGAATATAAACTGAAATGCGAACATGCAAATTTATTTTTATCGGTTTTTTCATACTGACACCTAACAATCCCTAAAACCAAGAAAAAGTCGCTCTAACTCCCTGTTAGTAAAGGATGAATTAACTAATTACTGGGAAAAGAAAATTGTAAAGATAAGTTCAAAGTAATTACTTTTTTGAGTTTTAATGTTGAAAGTACTAATTAGGATGGGGCAAAACATATAGTATTAGTACTATTAAGTACTTTCTAAAACACTATATGGGTTTTGATAAAGCTATTAGGTAATTTATTTTTGGCAATAAAAAAGCCCCATATGGGGCCTTTAAAGTACTAATACATTAGTTATCTTCAGACAAGAGTTTCTTAACTTTATCTTCAGTCAAGATATCATCACCCATTGAGTATGTATTCTTAGTACTATCATACGTAACCATACCCTTATTGGTTTTGAAATTAACAAAACCATCCTCAATGTATGTATTGCGATGTAGTTCTCCAGTACTGGAATCGATGTTCAACCATTGCACATCTCCACCAACAAGATACTCTATTGCGATCAGAAGATTTTTATCGTACTTAATGATTTTAATCACCTTAATGATTTTACGTAGTTTGATATTAAACTCTTGCCTCAAAGCAATGTTACTTACATCTGCTAATTCAGGTGTAATGCTCTTTACTACATCATCGAAATCATTATCAATGTTATTAATGAGCTTCAACTCTTCAATTCTTATTTCAATCTCACGTATCTTGTTTTCAATGTTAGTGAGAATCCGATAATCACGTTCACTTGGTATATCAACTGCGTCAACAACCTTAAGTACTTCATTTCGGTAATTTGAATAGTATGTCAATTCTTCTAATAGTTGTGTTTTTTCTTCATTAGAACTTGTTACGCCTAAAGTCTCAATATGAAAATGCCTCATATGTTCAATGATTGCATTTTCAATGATTTCATATTTGAAGCCTCTCGCCTTACATCTTTCATTACCAGCGAGGGAATATGAGCATCTACCGAATCGTTTAGTACCATCTGTATGAAGCAAAATGTGTGCACTATTGCATACACCACACATCATAATACCTGCAAAAATGGTATTTGCTCTTTTATTGATCTTCTTATTCCTACCAGGGCTTTTCAACCTTTGCTGGGCGGTATTGTAATCCAGATCTGAAATAATTACTGGGTATAAACTGATCCCGTCTAAGTGCTTACGCAAATCAGATTGTGTACGATGTTTACCAGTTACACGTATGTCATTTAAGATACGATGTACGTTCCAATCTCCCCAAGTTTTATTATTGTATAGCCAACCACGCTTATTTAACTCTTCTCTAATATACGCCTGACCAAAACCTTTATTGTACAACTCAAAGATCAACCGTATCGATTTAGTATGCTCTGGTAATTCGATGTACTCATTATTCTCAACCCTCAGCCAACTGGGGCAACGGCCTGTGAGTACTGCATTATTTTTAACAACATTATCGAAACGTTTATCCCAGTTTTTCAGAGATAATCTCTGTTTTCGCAAAGACTCTTTATGGCTTCGAATCAGTCCAGAGCTAATTAGGTTCAAATCAGAATGTTTATGGTGTACAATTTCATTTTCCGCCTCGTGAATATTGCAGCCCGATTCAATTAGTTGCAAAAACATCAGGGCCGCTGTCTGGGGATTGGTTCGGCTCCATCGGTCAATGTTTTCGAGACAAAGCACCGCATTTTTTATACGGCCTGACCTGATATCTTCAATGAAATTTAGTAGTACGGAACCTGGTGCCAAGTTTTTTCCCGAAAATCCAGATACACCTTCGGCATTAAGAAAAACAACTGATTCAGTACTAAGACTATACCCAAGTTTTTCTTGATCACGATATGTATCTACATAGTTCATCAAAAGGTTTTGTTGGCGAGACATACCATACCCACCCTTATCAGTTCCCTGATGCTTAGTAGATACCCTGCAATAACAATATGCCGTCTTAGTAATCATTACGTTCATCCAGTTCAAAATTTTACTGTAATTTAGCATACCTTATGGTGGTGATCGGCATTATTGCCATCCTCAGCGCTATCGGCATTCCCGCTTACCAAAACTACCTGCGCAAAGCGGCCCTCACCGACATGCTGCAAACCTTTATTCCCTACCGCACCGCCATTGAGCTGTGCGCTCTCGATCGTGGCGGTACGGAGAGCTGCGACGGCGGCAGCAATGGTATCCCCTCTCCCACCACCACGCGCTACGTTTCCGAGATGAGCGTCGAGAACGGTACGGTCACGCTGACCGGGCAGGAGAGCCTCGCCGGGCTGAGCGTGACGCTGGTGCCGCAGTGGAGCAGCAGCAGCGGCGTAAGCGGCTGGCAGCGTACCTGCGACGTGCAAAACGACGCGGCGTTCCAGCAGGCCTGCGAAGACGTTTTCCGCTTCGACTATCAGTAAGGAGGGAATATGGATATCCCCGCATCGTTCGCTGCGCAGAGTCATTTGCCTGCCGTCAGCGAGGGCAGCACCTCCGTGGTTGAGCTGCTTAACCAGACGCTCCAGCAGGCGCTGGCGCAGCGGGCGTCCGACATCCATTTTGAGCCGGGGGAGGATCACTACCGCATTCGGCTACGCATTGACGGCGTACTCCATGCCCTTCCCTCTCTGGCACGGGAGAGCGCAAAGACGTTGACGGCACGCCTGAAGGTGCTGGGCAGCCTGGACATCGCCGAGCGGCGTCTGCCGCAGGATGGACAGTTTACGGTTACGCTCTCCGGCAGAGCGATCTCGTTTCGTATCGCCACGCTGCCCTGTCGCCACGGGGAGAAGATCGTCCTGCGCCTGCTGCATCAGGTGAACCAGCCGCTGGATCTCGCTGCGCTGGGCATGGAGCCGACGCAGCTGGCTCACTTTCAAACGGCGCTTGCCAGACCGCAGGGGCTGATGCTGGTTACCGGACCCACGGGCAGCGGCAAAACCGTGACGCTCTACAGCGCGCTGGCGGCGCGCAACCTGCCCGAAGTCAATATTTGCAGCGTAGAGGATCCGGTAGAGATCCCGCTGGAAGGGCTAAACCAGACGCAGATCAACCCCCGGGCGGGGCTGCACTTCCACAGCGTACTGCGGGCGCTGCTGCGCCAGGATCCGGACATCATCATGGTGGGCGAGATCCGCGATGGCGAAACGGCGGAGATTGCTATCAAAGCCTCCCAGACCGGTCACCTGGTGCTCACTACCCTGCACACCAGCTCGACCAGCGAAGCGCTGGTAAGGATCGCCCAGATGGGCGTTGCGCGCTGGATGATCGCCTCTGCGCTCTCGCTGGTGGTGGCACAGCGGCTGGTGCGTAAGCTCTGCCCGCACTGTCGTCGCCAACATTTGGAGGATGTTACCCTGCCGCCAGGCCTGTGGCCCCGCGCTCTGCCCCACTGGCAGGCCATCGGCTGTGAAGCGTGCTACCACGGCTTCTGCGGCAGAGTCGCGCTCTTTGAGGTGCTGAGCGTCAACCGCACCCTGCGTCAGGCCATTGCCAGCGGCGAGCCTGCTGAGCGCATTGAGCAGCAGGCGAGCCAGGAGGGTATGCTCACCCTATTTGAACACGGCTGTCTTGCCATTGAGCAGGGGTTAACCACCCTTGAGGAGCTGCTGCGGGTGCTGGGGATGCCCCATGCAGGCTAAACAGCTCTGGCACTGGCGGGGCCTTGATGAATCAGGCCAGCGCTGTGAAGGGGCACGCTGGGGGGCAGATCGTCTGGCCGTCGCCGATGCGCTGCAAGCTGAGCAGATCTTTATTCTAGCTCTCCGGCGCAGCGCGGTTCGAACGGCAGCCTGGCGCGGGACACACCGCTGCGAGGTCGTGCACCAGCTGGCAACGCTGCTCAAGGCGGGCCTGACCCTGCCCGATGCGCTGCTGATGCTCTCCCGTCAGCACCCGGTACGCCAGTGGCAGGCGCTGCTGCAAAGCCTGGCGGAGGATCTTGCCCAGGGCACCGCGCTCTCTGCGGCCATGCGCCGCTGGCCGGACGCCTTTCCGCCGATCTATATCGCCATGATCCACACCGGGGAGCTGACCGGCGCGTTGGATGAGTGCTGCTTCCAGCTTGCCGCCCAGCAGAAAACCCAGCTAGCGCTGGCCGGTAAGGTCAAAAAGGCGCTGCGCTACCCGCTGATCGTTCTGTCCCTGGCCGTAGCGGTAACGCTGGCGATGATCCTGCTGGTGCTGCCCGAGTTCGCTGCCATCTACCGGACATTCAATACACCGCTGCCGGCACTCACCCGTGGCGTCATGGCGCTCTCGGGGCTGATTACCCGCGCTGGACCCTGGATGCTGGCGGCAACCCTGCTTCTTGCCGCCAGCGGATTTGCCCTGCGCAAACACCCGCCGTGGCTGCGCTATCGGCAGCGGCTGCTACTGAGCATCCCGGTCGTCGGTGGGCTGGTGCGAGGCCAGAAGCTTAGCCAGATATTTACCGTGTTGGCCCTCACCCAGCGGGCGGGTATTGCCTTTTTACAGGGGCTGGAGAGCGTCGAGGCAACCTTGACCTGCCCTCACTGGCGCGAAGCGATCCATCATATCCATCAGGAGATCGCGCAGGGAACGCCCATCTGGGCGGCGCTAAAAAACAGCGGGCAGTTTAGCGCCCTGTGCATTCAGCTGGTGCAGACCGGTGAGGCTTCGGGAGCGCTCGATACCATGCTCGACAACCTTGCCCGCCACCATAGCGAGCTGACGCAGCAGCAGGCAGATAGCCTGGCCACGCTGCTGGAGCCGCTGATGCTGGTGGTGACCGGGGTTATCATCGGAACGCTGATCGTCGCCATGTATTTGCCGATTTTTCATCTGGGGGATGCGATGAGCGGAATGGGATAAAAACAGAAGAGAAGCTGGCGCAGCGAACCGCGCCAGCACAGGCATCAGAGGCTATTGAAAACGCGGTTTTCCTGCTCGGCGACGCGAATAAAGGTGGTGCGCTTGGTCAGCTCTTTCAGGCGGGAAGCCCCGACATAGGTGCAGGCTGAACGCAGGCCGCCAAGGATATCACGCGCGGTATTCTCAACCGGGCCGCGCAGGGCCAGCTTAACGGTTTTCCCTTCCGCCGCGCGGTAGCCTGCAACGCCGCCAACGTGACGGTTCATTGCTGACTCGGAGCTCATGCCGTAGAAAAGCATGAATTTTTCACCGTTCTCGTCAACGACGGTGCCGCCGCTCTCTTCATGACCGGCCAGCATGCCGCCCAGCATCACGAAGTCCGCGCCGCCGCCAAAGGCTTTTGCCACGTCGCCCGGTACGGTACAGCCGCCGTCGCTGACGATCTGGCCGCCGAGACCGTGGGCCGCATCGGCACACTCGATCACCGCAGAGAGCTGCGGATAGCCGACGCCAGTTTTCACGCGCGTGGTGCAGACAGAGCCTGGGCCGATGCCGACCTTGACGATATCTGCCCCGGCGAGGATCAGCTCTTCACACATTTCGCCCGTTACGACGTTACCGGCACAGATGGTTTTCGTCGGCCACGCCGCACGCGCTTTAGTCACGAACTGCACGAAGTGCTCGGAGTAACCGTTAGCAACGTCAATACAGATAAAGCCCAGCGCCGGACTGGCGTCGAGGATCTGCTTGGTCTTTTCAAAGTCAGCGTCGGAGGTACCGGTTGATACCATCACGTGTTTCAGCACGTCAGCGGACTCTGCATCAACAAAGGCTTTCCACTCTTCAACGGAGTAGTGTTTGTGCACGGCGGTCAGGATATCGAACGCCGCCAGCGCTTTCGCCATCGCGAAGGTGCCTACGGTATCCATGTTCGCTGCCATTACAGGAACGCCAGACCAGGTCATGCCAGAGTGCTTAAAGGTATATTCGCGTTCTAGCTGGACATCAGAACGACTTTTGAGGGTAGAGCGCTTAGGGCGGATAAGAACGTCTTTAAAGCCTAATTTCAGATCTTCTTCAATACGCATGAACGGATTCCTGGGGTTAATGGCGACTAACGCATACGAGCTAACACACAACTCCAGTGACGCTATCATACGCACTAAATAGGAGTCCGCAAGACTGCGAAATTCTCTTTTTTTACGCTACAATCCTATAAATTTACCTGCCGAATGGGCGGGGTCCGGATTATTGAACGTTTCGTTTTCCGTACAAATTATAACCTTTTGATTTGTGAAATAAATAAATCAAGAGCTCGTGAGCTGGCAGAGCAGTCTGGGATTTTGCGTTATGGGGTATACGGTCGCCTTAACCGGGGGAATAGGCAGCGGGAAAAGTACGATTGCCAACGAATTCCTGAAAAACGGGGTTAGCGTCGTTGATGCTGATGTCATTGCCCGCCAGGTCGTAGAGCCTGGCGCTCCTGCCCTACGCGCAATCGCGGCCCATTTTGGGCCAGAGACGATCCAGCCGGACGGCACGCTTAACCGCCGCCTGCTGCGTGAACGCATTTTCGCCTCGCCAGACGACAAACGCTGGCTTAACGCCCTACTCCACCCCCTGATCCACGAGGAGACCCAGCGGCAGATTGCCGGGGCGACATCGCCCTACGTGCTGTGGGTGGTACCGCTGCTGGTGGAGAACCAGCTGCACACCAAAGCCGATCGGGTTCTGGTGGTTGACGTCTCTCCGGAGACACAAATTTCCCGCACGATGGCGCGCGATGGCGTTACGCGTGAGCACGCTGAGCATATTCTTGCCGCTCAGGCCACGCGAGAAGCCCGCCTTGCCGTCGCGGATGACGTTATTGACAATAATGGCGCACCAGATGCCGTTGCATCGGATGTTGCCCGCCTGCATGAGGCGTACCTACGCTACGCTTCCCAGGTCGTATCACAGGAAAAACCGTAATGCAGACCCACGTCCTTTTTGAACACCCGCTCAATGAAAAGATGCGCACCTGGCTGCGCATTGAATTTTTGCTCCAGCAGCTCAAGGCCCGGCTCCCTGTCAACGATCACGCTGACGCCTTACACTTTTTTCGTAACGCCGGAGACCTGCTTGACGTGTTCGAACGCGGCGATATCCGCACCGAACTGCTGAAAGAGCTTGAGCGCCAGCAGCGTAAGCTGAAAGCGTGGGTAGAAGTGCCTGGCGTCGACCAGAGCCGTATTGATGCGGTGCGCGACCAGCTTAAGCAGAGCAGCAGCACGCTGATGGCCGCCCCGCGTGTGGGGCAGCTGCTGCGTGAAGAGCGGCTGATTGGCCTGGTGCGCCAGCGTCTCTCTATTCCTGGCGGCTGCTGCAGCTTTGACCTGCCGACGCTGCACCTGTGGCTTTATGCCCCTCAGTCCCAGCGCGATGAGCAGGTTGCCGTCTGGCTGGAGAGCCTCCAGCCGCTGACCCAGACCCTGACGCTGATCCTCGACCTGATCCGCAACTCTGCCCCCTTCCGTAAGCAGACCAGCCTGAACGGCTTTTACCAGGATAACGGTGACGATGCCGATCTGCTGCGTCTGGAGCTCACGCTTGCCGACCAGCTCTATCCGCAAATCTCCGGGCATAAGAGCCGCTTTGCCATCCGCTTTATGCCGCTGGACAGTGAAAACGGCCACGTGCCCGAGCGTCTCGATTTTGGCCTGGCCTGCTGTTAAGGAGTAATGATGTCTGAAGCAACCGTTGTAAACTGCCCAACCTGCGGCCGGAAAGTGATCTGGAACGAGAGCAGCCCGTTTCGCCCGTTCTGCTCTAAGCGCTGCCAGCTTATTGATTTAGGCGAATGGGCCGCAGAAGAGAAGCGTATCCCCAGCGAGGGCGATCTCTCCGACAGCGATGGCTGGAGCGAGGATAAACAGCCTTAAGCCGTTAATTGCCCGGTGGCGCTACGCTTACCGGGCCTACAAACTACGCTAAAACCTACTCGCCGCGTAAGCGGGCGACAATCGGCTGGTTCGCGGGTGGAAAATCGTCCGCGTTCAGCGCCTGTGGCATCAGCCAATCTCCCGGTTGACCCTCTTTGCCCCACGGCTCCCCTTCCCAGCCTTCGACCAGGTAGAACCACAGCGTAATGTGCAGCTCTGGATACTGGTAATCCAGCTTCTCAAACAGCTGCGCGGAGGTGACGGTGATACCGACCTCCTCGTCCAGCTCGCGCGCCAGCGCCTGCTCCGGAGTTTCGCCAGCTTCAATCTTGCCGCCGGGAAACTCTTTCTTATTGGCCATGTGCGCGTCGGCGGCACGCTGGGTAATAAAGATTTCGCCCTGCGGATTGCGAATGATCCCGGCGGCGATATTCAATACTTTCATCAGATTGGCTCCATAAAAAAGGCGCAGAATCTGCGCCTTTGTTTTTTATTGGGTTGCGTTTAGCTCAGACGGCCGTGGCACTGTTTGTACTTTTTACCGGAGCCGCACGGGCACGGGTCGTTACGACCCACTTTACGCTCGCCGGATTGCTCCGCCAAATCGGCCGCGGCCTGCGCGTCGTCGGACTGGTGGCTAAGCTGCTGCATCTGAGCCAGGCGCTCTGCCTCTTCACGACGCTGCTGCTCCATCTCCTCCACCTCTTCCGGCATCCGCACCTGTACTTTTGACAGGGTGCTGATCACTTCATACTTCAGTGATTCAAGCATCGCGGCAAACATAGCGAAGGACTCGCGCTTGTACTCCTGCTTCGGATCCTTCTGCGCATAGCCGCGCAGGTGGATACCCTGACGCAGGTAGTCCATCGCCGCCAGGTGCTCTTTCCACAGGGAGTCGAGCGTTTGCAGCATGACGCCTTTTTCGAAGTGGCGCATCATCTCGGCACCGACGACTTCTTCTTTACGCTGATACACCTCTACGGCGCTCTGCATAATACGCTCGCGAAGCATCTCTTCATGCAGATCCGGCTCTTTGTCCAGCCACTCGGCAATCGGCAGGTCGAGATCGAAATCGTTCTTCAGACGCTCCTGCAGGCCAGGGATGTCCCACATCTCCTCCAGCGACTGCGGCGGAATATGTCCGTCGATGGTCGCCTTGAAGACGTCTTCGCGGATGCTGGCAATGGTTTCGCTCACGTCGCTCACGTCCAGCAGTTCGTTACGCTGGGTGTAGATCGCGCGGCGCTGGTCGTTGGCTACGTCATCATACTCCAGCAGCTGTTTACGAATGTCGAAGTTGCGGCTCTCAACCTTACGCTGGGCGTTGGCGATAGCTTTGGTCACCCATGGGTGCTCGATCGCTTCGCCCGGCTTCATCCCCAGCTTGCGCATCATGTTGGAGACGCGGTCGGAGGCGAAGATACGCATCAGGGCATCTTCCATCGACAGGTAGAAGCGAGAGGAGCCCGCGTCACCCTGACGACCGGAACGGCCGCGCAGCTGGTTGTCGATACGGCGGGATTCATGGCGCTCGGTACCGATGATATGCAGACCGCCGGACGCCAGCACGGCATCATGACGCACCTGCCAGTCCGCTTTAATCTGCGCAATCTGCTCTGCGGTCGGCTCCGGCAGGGCGGCAACCTCTGCCTGCCAGCTACCGCCGAGCATAATATCGGTACCACGACCGGCCATGTTGGTGGCGATGGTCACCGCCGCCGGGTAGCCCGCCTGGGCGACGATTGCCGCTTCGTTGGCGTGGAACTTGGCGTTCAGAACGTTGTGCTTGATACCGGCTTTGGTCAGCTCGTTTGATACCACCTCAGATTTCTCGATAGAGATGGTCCCCACCAGCACCGGCTGGCCGTTGGCGGTACGCTCTTTAATGTCTTCGATGATGGCCTGAATTTTTTCCGCTTCGGTCATGTAGACCAGGTCCGGCAGATCCTTACGGATCATCGGACGGTTGGTCGGCACCACCACGGTGTCCAGCTTGTAGATAGAGCTGAACTCAAACGCTTCGGTATCGGCGGTACCGGTCATGCCTGCCAGCTTCTCATACAGGCGGAAGTAGTTCTGGAAGGTGATGGAGGCCAGCGTCTGGTTCTCGTTCTGGATCTCCACGCCCTCTTTGGCCTCAACGGCCTGGTGCAGACCATCGGACCAGCGGCGACCCTGCATGGTACGGCCGGTGTGTTCATCAACGATGATGACTTCGCCGTCTTTCACGATGTAGTCCACGTCGCGGGTGAAGAGCACGTGGGCACGCAGCGCAGCGGTGACGTGGTGCATCAGCATGATGTTGCCTGGAGAGTAGAGCGACTCACCCTCGTCCATGATGCCTTCTCGCACCAGCAGCTCTTCAATCAGCACCAGTCCGCGCTCGGTCAGGTTAACCTGACGCGCTTTCTCGTCCACGGAGAAGTGGCCTTCGCCCTGGAAGGTATCAGAGTCCTCTTTCTCCTGACGGATCAGGTTAGGGATGATTTTGTTGACGCGCTTGTACATGTCGGAGCTGTCTTCCGCCGGACCGGAGATGATCAGCGGCGTACGGGCTTCGTCGATCAGGATGGAGTCAACCTCATCCACCAGCGCATAGTGCAGCTTACGCTGAACGCGCTCTTCCGGGCTGAACGCCATGTTGTCACGCAGGTAGTCAAAGCCGTATTCGTTGTTGGTGCCGTAGGTGATATCGGCGGCATAGGCTTCACGCTTGGCTGGCGCAGGCAGGCCAGACATGTTGACGCCTACGCTCATACCCAGGAATTCGAACAGCGGACGGTTATTTTCGGCGTCACGCTGGGCGAGGTAGTCGTTGACGGTAACGACGTGCACGCCTTTGCCGCTCAGGGCGTTCAGGTAGGCAGGCAGGGTTGCGGTCAGGGTTTTACCTTCACCGGTACGCATCTCGGCGATGCAGCGATCGTTAAGCACCATCCCGCCCAGCAGCTGGACGTCAAAGTGGCGCATGCCAAACACGCGCTTGCTTGCTTCGCGAACCACGGCGAACGCTTCCGGGATCAGGCTCTCTACGGTCTCGCCTTTTTCAAGACGGGCGCGGAACTCGGCGGTTTTGGCTTTCAGCTCGTCATCGCTGAGCTTCTCCATGGCCGGTTCCATGCTGTTGATGAGGGTGACGGCCTTGCGCATCCGGCGCAGAGTACGATCGTTGCGGCTACCAAATACTTTTGTTAACAGTTTAATAAGCATAATAAATTCTCAAACGCCCCAAAACGGGCAGATAAATTAAGGTGTTGAAACGGTTAATTTAGCTGAGGCGTTGAGGTCCGGCGCGGATCCCCTGCACCTGCGCGAGCCAGCTGGCGACGGTAAACGCAGCGTGCGGTTCAACAGTAGAGACAGGCTGGTGACGGACGATAACCGGCGGCTTGCCCTCTTGCGTCAGCAGGGCGTTAAGCGTATCCAGCAGGGCGAGATGTTGCGCCCGAACGGGCAGCGGCTCTTCGGCGACCGACAGCGCCTGGGGCGTCATTGCAAAAGAGAGATGGCGAATGACGGTGCGAATGGCGTGCTGGTGCCAGTAGTCGACGGTAAAGGTCGGACGGCGGCTGGCTTCGAGCAGCGCAAGGCTGGTGAAATTGACCGGGCTGGTACGGTTATGGTTGCTGGCGGTGGCCTTCTCAGGCTGGGTGGGGCGATCCTGCGTACCGGGCGCGGGCAGGCCAAGACTCGCCGCGACCATCCCTAAAAAGAGATGCGGCCAGAAGTAGCGTCTGCCAAATTGTCGCCAGCGCGTCAGTAATCCGCTCACTTGCTCCACCATTAATGGGTTAAACCTACCCGATTCACATCAACATCCGTTATTTTGCGACCAAATATTACCATTAAAGGCGCTACACGGCAGTAACAATGAGGGGCATAGCCGGGTGAAAATGCTTAAGAAAACAGCGAACGCACCGCTTTTAGCAGTAAATGACGTTTAGATTTGTGCTTCAGAGGATATGAAGAGAAACGGTAAAACCTGGAAACAAAAACGACTGGCGCCCCTGACCGGAGAGAGTGCCAGGTTAACCAGTCGAATTTTTACTAAACGGTCTGGAGGATTATGCCAGTACCGTTGACGGTGCCTTGAATGCCAGCGGCAGCTCAGCGTCGTCCTGGAACGTCACGTACTCCCAGGCTTCCTGTTTAGCCAGGACCGCCTGCAGCAGTTTATTATTCAGTGCATGACCGGATTTATAAGCGGTAAATGCCCCGATAATATTGTGACCACACATGAACAGGTCACCGATCGCATCCAGCATTTTGTGACGCACAAACTCGTCTTCAAAACGCAGGCCGTCTTCGTTCAGTACGCGATAGTCATCAACTACGATGGCACAATCGAAGCTGCCGCCCAGGCACAGGCCACGGGACTGCAGGTACTCGATATCACGCATGAAGCCGAAAGTGCGCGCGCGGCTAATCTGGCGCATGAATGCGTCAGCAGAGAAGTTCATCGCGTAGCGCTGGCTGCTGGCATCAATCGCCGGATGGTTAAAGTCGATGGTAAAGTCCAACGTAAAACCATTGTACGGCTTGAATTCAGCCCATTTGTCGCCGTCTTCGACGCGAACGGTCTCTTTGATACGAAGGAATTTCTTCGCACAGTTCAGCTCTTCGATACCGGCATCAAGCAGCAGGTAAACGAACGGGGCTGCACTACCGTCCATGATCGGGATCTCTGGGGCGTCAACTTCAATCATGATGTTGTCGATACCCAGACCCGCCAGCGCGGCGTTGAGGTGCTCTACGGTAGAAATCCGCACGTCATGCTCGTTGACCAGGCAGGTACAGAGCATGGTATCACGCACAGATTTGGCATCGGCCGGAAAATCTACCGGTGGATTCAAGTCAGTGCGACGATAGATGACCCCGGTGTTGGCCGACGCAGGTCGCAGCGTCAGGGTGACTTTCTTGCCGGTATGTAAACCGACGCCAGTCGCCTGAACGATACGTTTAAGTGTCCTTTGTTTGATCATCGTATAATCTCGCCTAGTTACTAATCCAACCGAATTGTACTATACAACCGGCGGGCCAGTTTAGCACAAAGAGCGACAATGCCCAACTTCCAGCTAATTCTTAGTCAGCCTGCTTACGCAAGAACGCCGGAATATCGAGATAATCTGGCTCTTTTGCGGTCTGCGGCGTCGGATCATTAACCACTTTAGCGGCCGGTTTCTGCTCCTGGCTCAGCGGAGCCATACCGTGCTGCTGATAGCGATCCATCACCGGCTGCTGCTGCTGTTTGTTGGTCACCAGGGTAATTTCAGGACGCTTGTCCATACCGATACCGGTGGCAACAACGGTCACACGCAGCTCGTCGTTCATCTCTGGATCCAGAGAGGTACCGATAACCACGGTGGCGTTATCCGATGCAAAGGCACGGATGGTGTTACCCACGGTTTCAAACTCGTCCAGACGCAAGTCGAAGCCCGCCGTAATGTTGACCAGGACGCCACGCGCGCCGGAGAGGTCGATATCTTCCAGCAGCGGGCTGGAGATAGCCATTTCGGCTGCCTCTTCCGCACGATCTTCCCCTTTCGCCACGCCGGAGCCCATCATCGCGTAGCCCATTTCGGACATCACGGTGCGCACGTCGGCGAAGTCGACGTTCATCAGGCCCGGACGGGTGATCAGCTCGGCGATGCCCTGAACCGCGCCTTTCAGCACGTCGTTGGCTGCGCCAAAGGCGTCCAGCAGAGAGATACCACGACCCAGCACCTTCAGCAGCTTGTCGTTCGGGATGGTGATCAGGGAGTCAACGTGCTTGGACAGCTCGGTGATCCCCTGCTCAGCAAAGGCCATACGCTTCTTGCCTTCGAAGTTGAAAGGCTTGGTCACGACGGCAACGGTCAGAATACCTAAATCTTTGGCCACTTCGGCAACTACCGGAGCAGCACCTGTGCCTGTACCCCCGCCCATACCTGCGGCGATGAATACCATGTCTGCGCCGTCAAGCGCTGCACGCAGTGCTTCACGGTCCTCTTCGGCGGCATTGCGGCCGACTTCCGGGTTAGCGCCTGCTCCCAGACCTTTGGTGATGCCGCCGCCGATCTGGATGGTCTGCCCCACCGCGGTCTTACGCAACGCCTGGGCGTCGGTGTTCACTGCAAAGAATTCAACGCCTTCGATGCGCTCGCGCACCATGTGCTCAACGGCGTTACCGCCGCCGCCACCGACGCCGATGACTTTAATCACCGCGTCGTTGGTCAGTTCCATAGGTTCAAACATAATTTTCTCTCCGATTTTACACATCATCCTTCAAACTGCGTTACGGCTGCAAGAGGGATTCAATGTAAGTACCTGTCGCCTGAGTCCGCTAATATTGTGCGGTCTCTGAAAATATTAAAACTCTTTTCGCAGCCAGCTGTTCAGACGTTTGATCCACGAGCCGACTGACGCACGTTTTTCCACCTCTGCTTCACCACTTAAATGGGACTCCTTCCCGTAGTGCAGCAGACCTACCGCCGTTGAATAGTACGGCTCCTGGGCATAGTCCGTCAGGCCCGTGATATTCAGCGGCGCACCTATGCGCACCTGTGTATGAAACACGCGTTGCGCACAGGCTGCAAGCCCTTCGATCTGCGCTGCGCCGCCGGTTAATACAATTCCTGCTGCAAGATGGTGCTTAACGCCTTGTTGCCGGAGCTGTTCTTGCAGCTGCAAAATTTCTTCGTTCACCAGATTGAGCAGCTCGGTATAGCGCGGCTCAATCACTTCTGCCAGCGTTTGACGCTGCAGACTGCGCGGCGGACGTCCGCCCACGCTCGGCACCTCTACGCTTTCGTCTTTACCGACGATAGCGCCCAGGGCACAGCCGTGGCGAACCTTAATGGCTTCGGCATCGCTTGGCGGCGTCCCGAAGGCATAGGCGATGTCGCTGGTCACCACGTTCCCCGCATAGGGGATCACTTTGGTGTGGCGCAGCGCACCGCCGGTATACACGGCGATGTCCATTGTACCACCACCGATATCGACCACGCAGACACCCAGCTCACGTTCGTCTTCCGTCAACACGGAATAGCTGGACGCCAGTCCGGCAAAAATTAATTGGTCAACTTTCAGACCACATCGTTCAACGGCTTTGACAATGTTTTTCGCCATATCGTTGTGACATGTGATCAAGTGCACTTTTGCCTGCATCCGCACGCCGGATAACCCTACCGGGTTTTTGATCCCTTCCTGGTAGTCAATGGCGTATTCTTGCGGGATCACATGCAGAACCCGATGCTCATCGCGCACGCGTACTGACTTGGCGGTGTGCACCACGTTTTCAACATCTTCCTGGGTCACTTCCTCTTCGGAAATGGGCACCATGCCGATCTCATTCTGACAGCTAATATGCTTGCCGGAGAGCGCCAGGTAAACCGACGAAATCTGGCAGTCCGCCATCAGCTCGGCCTGGTCGATGGCGCGCTGGACGCACTTCACCACCGACTCCAAATCGTTGACCCCGCCTTTATCCATACCCCGCGACGGGCAACTGCCCACGCCAATGATATTGACCATACCGTCGGGCAGAACTTCCCCTACCAAAGCGGCAACCTTCGCGGTGCCAATCTCCAGTCCTACTACCAGTTTTCTGTCCGTCGCCTTGATCATTATTGCTCTGCCTGTGCCTGATTCTGTTGCTGATTAGGATCCACAATAGGTGCCGGTTTCCAACCGACTGCCGCGCCTGAGTCATAGCGCAGATCGACATAGCTGATCTCTTTGCCGTCGGTTTGCGCCTGCTGCTGCAGAACAGGATAGAGTTCTACAAAGCGTGACAGACGTTTCATCGTGTCCCCCCGGCCCAAGTTGAGCTTGATTCCATTGTTCAGCGTCAACTGCCAGGAGCGACGGGCGGTCATCGCCGCCTCTTTCAATGTAAATTTATCCTTTGCCAGCACCTGCCCCATGTCGCGATAGCCCTGTAACACTTCGCTTTCGCTTCCTTCTGGGCCAAACAGCAGCGGAAGATTCTGTTCTTTCGCCCTGTCGGTGGGCACGCTGAACGAATTTCCATCAACGTCCATCATGTGCTGATCATTCCACCGCGCAATCGGGACATATTCAACCAGATGAATCTTCAATTCGTCCGGCCACTGCTTTCTTACGCTGGCCTGCTTGATCCACGGCAGGCGTTCGATCTGGCTCTGGATGATGTTCACATCCTGGGTCATAAAGGTGCCAGGGGGACCCAGCGCCAGAATCGACTGGCGAATATCATCGTTGCGCGTGTAGTGGCGCTCACCGGTGACCACAAGCTTCGACAGCGGCAGGCGCTGCGCATCGTCCATCCAGCCCAGAATCATCCAGCCGCTCACCAACACGGTGCACAGCACCGCCAGCAGGAACACAATTCCTGCAAGACGCGTTCCATTATTCCGCCGGGAGGCAATAACCTCCTCCTCTTCGCGGTTTCGCGTGTTTAGCGCAGCCTGCGACATATCAGTCCGCCAACTCCAGAATTCGTACAACCAATTGCGAGAAACTTAATCCAGCCTGGCGAGCCGCCATTGGGACCAGACTGTGGCTGGTCATCCCCGGCGAGGTGTTCGCTTCCAGCAGATAGAAGTGACCATCGCGATCCTGCATGGCATCGATTCGACCCCATCCACGGCAGCCTAATACGGTCCAGGCCTTTAGTACCAGATCGCGTAACTGCGCTTCGCGCTCCGCTTCTAATCCGCTGGGGCAGAAATACTGAGTCTCATCAGAGAGATACTTTGCCTCATAATCATAGAAGGTTCCTGCGGGTTGGATGCGAATTGAGGGTAAAATTTCTTCCCCTAATACTGCAACGGTAAATTCTGGCCCGCTCAGCCACTTCTCAACTAAGACTTCTTCATCATGCTGAAACGCTAAAGCTAACGCCGCGTGCAGCGCATCGGCCTCGTCAACTTTTGACATGCCGACGCTGGAGCCTTCCCGGCTCGGCTTAACGATCAGCGGCAGGCCCAGGCTGGCAATGTGCTGCTGCACGCTCTCGCTCAGGCCCTGCTCAAACTCTTTACGCGTCACTGCCGCCCACGGAGCGACAGGCAAGCCCGCGCCCTGCCACAGCAGCTTGCTGCGCAGCTTATCCATGGAGATAGCGGACGCCATTACGCCGCTGCCGGTATAGGAGAGGCCGGTCAGCTCAAGCAGACCCTGCAGCGTACCGTCTTCACCGCCACGACCGTGCAGGGCAATAAAGACCTTGTCGAAACCCATGCTCTTAAGCTGGGTGACGTCGGTGTCACGCGGATCCACCGGATGGGCATCCACGCCGCCTTCGCGTAGGCCAGCCAGCACCGCCGCGCCGGAGTTCAGCGACACTTCGCGCTCGGCGGAGGTCCCGCCCAGCAGGACTGCAACTTTATTAGCCATGACGCTCTTCCTCCTGCGACTGCTGCGGCTTCAGTTTATTCTCGGCCAGGCTACGGGCGACTTTACCAATATTGCCTGCGCCCTGAACCAGAATGAGATCGTTACCGGTTAATACCGGGGCCAGCATCGCTGCCACCTGGGCCGCATCCGGAACCAGAATCGGATCGACTTTCCCGCGGCCACGGATGGTGCGGCACAGGGAGCGGCTATCCGCGCCTGGGATCGGGGTCTCGCCTGCGGCGTAAACGTCCAGCATCAGCAGGGCGTCCACCTGGGTCAGCACGTTGGCGAAGTCATCGTACAGGTCACGGGTACGGGTGAAACGGTGCGGCTGGAAAATCATGACCAGATTCTTATCCGGCCAGCCCGCACGCGCGGCTTTAATGGTGGCATCCACTTCTGTTGGGTGGTGACCGTAGTCATCAACCAGCATGGCGCTGCCAGTTTTGCCGTTTACCTGATCCAGCGGGAACGCACCGAGGAAGTCGAAGCGGCGTCCGGTACCCTGGAAGCTCTCCAGCGCCCGCAGGATCGCCTCGTCGTCAATCCCCTCTTCCGTCGCCACGGCAACGGCCGCCGCCGCGTTCAGGGCGTTATGGCGGCCCGGTGCGTTCAGCGTGACCTGTAAATTAGGTTTGTCCTGGCGCACCAGCACAAAGTGTCCCTGCGGCCCGGTCTGCTGGTAACTCTCTACCCGCACGTCCGCGTCGTCGCTAAAGCCGTAGGTGGTGGTCTGACGGCCCACGCGCGGCAGCAGCTCGCGGCATACCGGATCGTCCACGCACATCACCGCCCGGCCATAGAACGGCAGGTTGTGCAGGAAGTTAATAAAGGTCTGCTTCAGGTTCTCGAAGTCGCCCTGGTAGGTATCCATATGGTCGGCTTCGATATTGGTCACGATCGCCACCATCGGCTGCAGATGCAGGAACGAGGCGTCGCTCTCATCGGCCTCGGCAATCAGGTAGCGGCTGTGGCCCAGGCGAGCATGCACGCCTGCGGCTTTTACCAGGCCGCCGTTAACAAAGGTCGGATCCAGTCCGGCCTCGGCATAGATACTGGAGACCATCGCGGTGGTCGTGGTTTTGCCATGCGTCCCGGCGATGGCGATGCCGTGGCGAAAACGCATCAGCTCCGCCAGCATCTCTGCGCGGCGGATCACCGGAATGCGCGCTTCGTTCGCGGCGACAATCTCCGGGTTATCGGCAGAGATGGCGCTGGAGACCACCACGACGCTGGCGTCACGTACGTTTTCGGGGCGATGGTTGAAGTAGATGGTCGCGCCAAGGGCGGCCAGCTGCTGCGTTACCGGGTTTGGCGCAAGGTCGGAACCGCTGATCTGATAGCCTTCGTTCGCCAGGACTTCAGCGATGCCGCCCATACCGGCCCCGCCAATGCCAACGAAGTGAATGTGCCGGACGCGACGCATCTCGGGCACGATTGAACGCAGTTTCGCCAGTTGTTGTGTATTCATTCTCTAAACGCCATAAACTTCTAAAATTCGTGCGACGCAAAAGGCGTCGCGATGGTTAAGCCTGTGCAGCAAGGCTTACGGCTTTAGCTACCCGGTCGGTAGCATCAGGAATGGCTGCGGCGCGCGCGCGCTCGGCCATTCCCAGTAACGTAACGCGATCCCAACTCGCCAGCGTCTCGACGACGGAATCAACGGTAAACTGCGGCTGCTCAAGGATCTTCGCCGCGTGCGCCTGCTCTAACGGCAGCGCATTCCAGTACTGCTGCCGATCTTTATGCTGGAACGGCACAAACAGCGCTGGCAGCCCGGCGGCGGCGATCTCGCTCACCGTCAGCGCCCCGGAGCGGCAAACTACCACGTCGGCCCAGGCGTAGGCTGCCGCCATATCATCAATAAATTCGGTCACGCGGTGCTGCGGCTGACCTGCATCGGCATAGGCCTGCTCAACGGTCTGCTGCGCCCCTTTTCCGCTCTGGTGCCAGATCGTCACCGCATCGCCCAGCCGGGCAGCCACCTGCGGCAGCGTCTGGTTCAGCACCCGAGCGCCCTGCGAGCCGCCAACAACCAGCACTCGCACCGGCCCTTCACGACCAGAGAGGCGATCCGCCGGCAGCGGCAGCGCCAGCACGTCGGTACGCACCGGGTTACCCACTACGTCAGCCTGTGGGAACGCACCGGGAAACGCCTGCATCACCTTGGTAGCGATCTTCGCCAGCCATTTGTTGGTCAGCCCGGCAATGCCGTTCTGCTCGTGCAGCACCACTGGGATACCCAGCGACCAGGCAGCAAGGCCACCCGGCCCGGAGACGTAGCCGCCCATCCCCAGCACCACGTCTGGTTTAAAGCGCTGCATGATCGCCCGCGCCTGACGCCAGGCGTTAAAGATGCGTAGCGGCGCAAGCAGCAGCGCCTTCAGCCCCTTCCCGCGCAGGCCGGAGATACGGATAAAGTCGATCTTGATACCGTGTTTGGGCACCAAATCCGCTTCCATACGATCGGCGGTGCCCAACCAGCGAACCTGCCAGCCCTGGGCCATTAAATGGTGCGCAACCGCCAGGCCGGGGAAAACGTGCCCGCCCGTGCCGCCTGCCATCACCATTAACCGCTTCGGTTGCCCACTCATCGAACACCTCGTGTAAACGCCTGGGCTTTTTCCAGACGCGTTTCATAATCTATACGCAACAGCATCATGATCGCCGTCGACATAATTAACAAACTCGAACCGCCGTAACTGATCAGCGGCAGCGTCAGACCCTTGGTTGGCAGCATCCCGGCGGCCGCGCCAACGTTGACGAGTGCCTGAAAACTAAACCAAATACCGATCGAACAGGCCAGAAAACCCGAGAAGCGGTGGTCGATATCCAGCGCTTTGCGTCCAATAGACATCGCGCGGAAAGCGACGAAGAATACCATCAAAAGCGCCAGTACCACACCGATATAACCCAGTTCTTCGCCGATAATGGAGAAAATGAAGTCGGTATGTGCTTCCGGCAGGTACTCGAGTTTTTGTACCGAGTTGCCCAGGCCCTGTCCCCAGAACTCGCCCCGGCCAAAGGCCATCAGCGACTGGGTCAGCTGGTAGCCGCTGCCAAAGGGATCTTCCCACGGGTTCCAGAACGAGGTAACGCGGCGGATACGGTAGGGTTCGGCGAGGATCAGCAGGACTACGGCTGAGATGCCCATCCCGATGATGGCGATAAACTGCCACAGTTTGGCCCCGGCGAGGAACAGCATCGCCAGCGTAGTCACAAACAGTACCACCACTGTACCCAGGTCAGGCTGCGCCAGCAGTAGCACCGCCAGCACGAGGATCACGCCCATCGGCTTTAAGAAGCCGCGCAGGTTATTACGCACCTCGTCTACCTTACGCACCAGGTAGTTGGCGAGGTAGCAGAAGAGAGAGAGCTTGGTGAACTCTGCGGGCTGGAAGCGCATCACGCCTAGGTCAATCCAGCGCGATGCCCCGTTGATGGAGCTCCCCACCAGCAGTACCAGCAGCAGCATGACAATAGAGGCGATCAGCATCGCCGAGCTCCAGCGCTGCCAGAACTCCATCGGCAGGCGCAGGGTGATCATCGCCATACAAAACGCGAGGAAGATATAGAGCGCATCGCGTTTAGCAAAGAAGAAGGGATCGTTGGTCAGGCGCTGCCCTACCGGCATCGATGCGGAGGTCACCATAATAAAGCCCACCGCCGCCAGACCAAAGGTCAGCCACAGCAGCATCCGGTCGTACATGACCAGGCTATCATCGTCCTTCGGACGTGACCCCATGACCCAGCCTTTAAGCGCGGCAAACAGCCACTCCAGGATACCGAGTCCCGGCAAATGCGGCATGCGTGGCAGCCTCAGGCGAGGAAGTGATAAGCGCATCAGCCTAACTCCTTCGCCAGACGGGTGAACTCATCGCCCCGTTGTTCAAAGTTCTTAAACTGATCGAGGCTGGCACAGGCAGGTGACAGCAGCACCATATCTCCTGGCTTGAGCTGTGGGGCGATAAGGCGCATCGCCTGCTCCATGGTCTCGGTCCGCTGGGCAATCTCAGGGCGTAACGCCGCCAGCTCTGCGCCGTCGCGGCCAAAGCAGTAGAGGCGCACGTTATCGCCGTTCAGGTAGCGGCTCAGGGGCGAGAAGTCCGCCGACTTACCGTCGCCGCCCAGCAGCAGGTGCAGGGTACCGTCGACGTGCAGGCCGTTAAGCGCCGCCTCGGTGCTGCCGACGTTGGTCGCCTTGGAGTCGTTGATCCAGCGCACGCCGTTGTGCTCCAGCGCCAGCTGGAAACGGTGCGCCAGGCCGGTAAAGGTGGTTAACGCCTTCAGGCTGGTGGCTCGCGGCAGGCCTGCGGCATCCGCCAGCGCCAGCGCCGCCAGGGCGTTGGTGTAGTTGTGCTGACCGCTGAGCTTCATCTCTTTAACGTTAAGCACTTTTTCACCCTTCACCCGCAGCCAGGTTTCGCCCTGCTGGCGGTTGAGGTGATAGTCGCCCACGTCGACGCCAAAGCTGATGCAGCGATCGTCCGCCCCCCGAACCGGCATGGTCAGGGCATCGTCGGCGTTGACCACGCAGACTTTGGCATTCTCAAAAATGCGCAGCTTGGCAGCGCGGTACTGCTGCAGACCAAACGGATAGCGATCCATATGATCTTCGGTGACGTTCAAAATCGTTGCCGCCACGGCGTGCAGGCTGGAAGTGGTCTCCAGCTGGAAGCTGGAGAGCTCCAGCACGTACAGCTCGCGGTTGCTGTCGAGCAGCATCAGCGCCGGCAGACCGATGTTGCCGCCCACGCCAACGTTAACGCCCGCCGCTTCCGCCATCTCGCCAACCAGCTTGGTGACGGTGCTCTTGCCGTTAGAGCCGGTGATCGCAATCACCGGTGCCTGGGCTTCACGCACGAACAGTTCGATATCGCCGACGATCTCTACGCCAGCTTCGGCGGCCGCGCTCAGCGACGGGTGCGCCAGGGCGAGACCGGGGCTGGCAACGATCAGATCGGCCGCCAGCAGCCAGTCGTCATTCAGACTACCAAGGTGGCGCTCAACCGACTCCGGCAGCTTATCCAGCCCCGGCGGCGCGCTACGCGTATCCATCACCCGCGGCGTCACGCCACGCGCGAGGAAAAAGTCCACGCAGGATAGCCCGGTTAACCCTAACCCAATGATGACGACCTGTTTACCCTGGTAATCTGCCATGATTAACGCACCTTCAGCGTAGCCAGGCCAATCAGGACCAGCATCAGCGAAATAACCCAGAAGCGCACGATCACGCGCGGCTCCGGCCAGCCTTTCAGTTCATAGTGGTGGTGAATCGGGGCCATACGGAAGATGCGCTGTCCGCGCAGCTTGAAGGAGCCCACCTGCAGAATGACCGACAGGGTCTCCACCACGAATACGCCGCCCATGATCACCAGCAGGAACTCCTGGCGCAGCAGCACGGCGATAATGCCCAGCGCGCCGCCCAGCGCCAGCGATCCGACGTCGCCCATGAAGACCTGCGCCGGATAGGTGTTAAACCAGAGGAAGCCCAGCCCTGCCCCGACGATAGCCGTACAGACGATCACCAGTTCACCCGCGTGACGCAGGTAAGGAATGTGCAGATAGCTGGCAAAGTTCATGTTGCCGGTTGCCCAGGCCACCAGCGCAAAGCCTGACGCCACCAGCACGGTAGGCATGATCGCCAGGCCGTCGAGGCCGTCGGTGAGGTTCACGGCGTTGCCGGTACCGACGATAACGAAGTAGGCCAGCAGGATATAGAGGATGCCCAGCTGCGGCATGACGTCTTTAAAGAACGGTACCACCAGCTGCGTGGCGGGCGTATCGTTCCCTACCAGATAGAGCGCAAACGAAACGCCCAGGGCGATGACCGACATCCAGAAGTATTTCCAGCGGGCGATAAGGCCTTTGGTATCTTTGCGCACCACCTTACGGTAGTCGTCGACAAAGCCGATGATGCCGTAGCCCACCAGCACCACCAGCACGCACCAGACGTAGGGGTTGGAGGGGTAAGCCCACAGAAGAACCGACACCACAATAGCGGTGAGGATCATGATCCCCCCCATCGTTGGGGTGCCGCGTTTGCTGAAGTGCGATTCCGGACCGTCGTTACGAACAACCTGGCCAAACGAGAGCTTTTGCAGGCGGGCGATCATGCGCGGCCCCATCCATAAAGAGATGAAGAGCGCGGTCAGCAGGCTGACAATGGCGCGAAACGTCAGATAGGAAAAGACGTTAAAGCCCGAATAATATTTGACCAAATGCTCGGCCAGCCAAACTAACATGTCCCGTTCTCCTGTAATGCGCGTACTACCTCTTCCATGGCAGCACTACGTGAACCTTTTACCAAAATGGTAATAATCTGCTGCTCTACAATCAGCGCCCTGAGGCGCGCAATCAGCGCAGCTTTATCGTTAAAATGTTCGCCAACGCCGCTGGCGACGGAGATAGCCTTGCTCTGCACGCCCACGCTCAGCACGCGATCGAGGCCGGAGGCTTTCGCCGCCTCGCCGACCTGCTGGTGGCACGCTTCGCTTTCATCGCCCAGCTCGGCCATATCACCCACCACCATCACCCGGTAGCCCGGCATTTCGGAGAGCACCTGCGCCGCAGCGGTCATCGAGCCGACGTTGGCGTTGTAGGAGTCGTCGAGCAGGAGCTGATTTTCCGCAAGCGGGATCGGGAACAGACGTCCCGGTACGGCCTTCAGCTTCGCCAGACCGGCTTTTACCGCGTCCAGCGGGGCACCTACCGCCATCGCCAGCGCCGTTGCGGCCAGCGCGTTAGCAATGTTGTGACGACCCGGCAGCGGCAGCAGCACTTCAATGTTGCCGGTCGGGGTTTGCAGCGTGAAGTGGGTCCCCTGCGACGTGACATGCACGTTGTTGGCGGTAAAGTCGCTGTTGGCAGCGTTCGGTGAGAAGCGCCAGATTTTGCGCCCGCCGATAATGCTCTGCCAGTTCAGCCAGTCGTTGTTGTCCGCGTTCATGATCGCCACGCCGTCGAGCGGCAGGCCGGTAAAGATTTCGCCCTTCGCCTTCGCCACGCCCGCCAGCGAGCCGAAGCCCTCCAGGTGCGCTGCCGCCAGGTTGTTGACCAGCGCCGCTTCCGGGCGGGTCAGGCTCACGGTCCAGGCAATTTCGCCCTGATGGTTAGCCCCCAGTTCGATCACCGCGTACTGGTGCGCTTTCGTCAGGCGTAGCAGTGTCATCGGCACGCCGATGTCATTATTTAGGTTGCCAGCGGTATAAAGCGTATTGCCGCACTCGCCAAGGATGGCGGCGGTCATCTCTTTCACCGAGGTTTTACCGGAGGAGCCGGTGAGCGCGACCACGCGGGTCGGCACCTGCTGGCGTACCCAGGCTCCAATCTCACCGAAGGCGAGACGGGTATCTTTCACCACCAGCTGGGGCAGATCGCAGTCGAGCTTACGGCTGACCAGTAGCGCGCCCGCGCCGCCCGCCTTCGCCTGCTCGGCAAAATCATGGGCGTCGAAGCGTTCACCTTTCAGGGCAACAAACAGGCAGCCCGGCGTCAGCTGGCGCGTATCGGTGGTGACGGCATCAATGGTCAGACTCTGGCCGTACAGCTCACCGTTCAGGATCTGGGCCAACTCGTTAAGGGTTACGCTAATCATGCCACCACTCCCAGCAGACGCGCGGCGGTGACGCGGTCGGAATAGTCAAGACGGCGGTTGCCGACAATCTGGTAATCTTCATGGCCCTTACCGGCCAGCAGCACGACGTCATTCTCTTTCGCCTGCATAATGGCGCTGGTCACCGCTTCGGCGCGGCCTTCGACCACTCGGGCGCGGCCAGCGTCGAGCATGCCGGCGAGAATATCGTTAATGATGGCGCGCGGCTCTTCAGTGCGCGGGTTGTCGTCGGTCACGACCGGTACGTCGGCAAACTCTTCGGCAATGGCGCCCATCAGCGGACGCTTGCCTTTATCGCGATCGCCGCCGCAGCCAAAGACGCACCACAGCTTGCCGGTGCAGTGCAGGCGCGCGGCCTGCAACGCTTTCTCCAGCGCGTCCGGGGTATGGGCATAATCCACCACCACCGTGGGTTTGCCCGGCGCACTAAAGACTTCCATGCGGCCGCATACCGGCTGCAGGCGCGACGCCGTCTTCAGCAGGTCGCTCAGCGGGAAGTCCAGCGCCAGCAGCGTGGCCAGGGCCAGCAGCAGGTTACTGACGTTAAACGCGCCCATCAGGCGGCTTTCAATCTCGCCTTCGCCCCAGGAGGAGGTGAAACGCACCGTCGCACCGCTGTCGTGATAGCTTACCGCCTCGGCTTTTAGCCAGCGGCCATGACAGTCCGGGTTGATGTGCCCTTCCATGGATACCGCTACGGCGTCCGGCAGGTTAGCCAGCCAGCGGCGGCCCACTTCGTCATCGGCGTTAACGATCGCCTCGCCGTAGTGGTGCGAAGAAAAGAGCAGCCATTTTGCCGATTCGTAGCCCGCCATATCCCCGTGGTAATCGAGGTGATCGCGGCTCAGGTTAGTAAAGACCGACGCCCGAAACTTCAGGGCAGCCACGCGGTGCTGCACCAGACCGTGGGAGGAGACCTCCATCGCGGCAAAGGTCGCCCCCTGCTCTGCCAGATCGGCCATCACGTGCTGAACGTCAATGGCGGAGCCGGTGGTGTTTTCGGTTGGGATCACCTTGCCCAGCAGGCCGTTGCCCACCGTACCCATTACGGCGCTGGTTTCGCCCAGCAGCTGAGCCCACTGCGCCAGCAGCTGGGTGGTGGTAGTTTTGCCGTTGGTGCCGGTGACGCCCACCAGGCTTAAGCGCTCGGCAGGCTCGTTGTAGAAGCGTCCGGCCAGCGCAGAGAGGCGCTCGTTAAGCTGGCTGAGATAGATAACCGGCACGCCGTGAACCTCGCGGATCTCACCGTCGGCAGCTTCGCCTTTCGCCTCCGCAATAATGGCCGCCACGCCCTGTGCTATCGCCTGCGGGATATACCGACGCCCGTCCGCCTGGTGGCCTACTACCGCCACAAAGAGATCGCCCGCTGCCGCCACGCGACTGTCGAGTGTCATTTCCCGCAAAGCTCGCGCAGGCAGATTCGATACCCACGGAGCGAGAAGGTCGCGCAAATTACGATCTGCCACCTGTTCCCTCGCCTTCATTAATCACAAATTCACTTTTTTCGCCCGTTGCTAACGCGTCCGGCTCGATGTTCATGGTACGCAGTACGCCGCCCATGATGGCGCCGAAGACCGGTGCGGAAACGGCACCACCGTAATATTTACCCGCCTGCGGATCGTTAATGACCACCACCAGCGCAAAACGCGGCTGGCTGGCTGGCGCAACGCCCGCGGTGTAAGCAATGTATTTGTTGATATAGCGCCCGTCCGGCCCGACCTTTTTCGCCGTACCGGTTTTAATGGCGATGCGATAGCCTTTGATGGCCGCCTTCACGCCGCCGCCGCCGGGCAATGCCACGCTCTCCATCATATGCACCACGGTACGAACGATGGATTCCGGGAAGATGCGCTCGCCCGGTACGGGGGGATCAACTTTGGTAATCGACAGCGGACGGTAGATGCCGTAGCTGCCAATCGTTGCGTAGACTCGCGCTAACTGTAACGGGGTTACCATTAGCCCATAGCCGAAAGAGAAGGTGGCCCTCTCTATGTCAGACCACCGTTGTTTTTGAGGATATAAGCCACTGCGTTCTCCGACCAACCCCAAATTGGTCGCTTTTCCCAATCCAAAACGCGAGTAAGTTTCTACCAGCGCTGAGGAGGGCATCGCTAACGCCAGCTTTGAAACACCGACGTTACTCGACTTCTGTAGTACCCCGGTCAGGGTCAATTCGCTGTAGCGCGCCACGTCTTTGATCTCGTGGCCGTTAATACGGTATGGCACGGTATTTAAGACGGTGTTCTCTCTGACCACGCCGCGCTGCAGAGCGGTCATTACCACCATCGGCTTCACGGTAGAGCCGGGTTCGAACACGTCGGTAATGGTACGGTTACGCATCACGTCTTTCTGCGTACCGCTGAGGTTATTCGGGTTATAGGAAGGACTGTTCGCCATCGCCAGCACTTCACCGGTGTTAACGTCTACCAGCACGGCGCTGCCGGACTCTGCTTTGTTAAAGGCCACGGCGTTGTTCAGTTCACGGTAGACCAGCGCCTGAAGGCGCTCGTCGATGCTCAGGGCGAGGTTGTGTGCCGCCTGGCTGTCGGTGGAGGAGATATCCTCAATAACGCGGCCATAGCGGTCTTTACGCACGATGCGCTCGCCGGGCTGGCCGGTGAGCCACTTATCGAAGCTCTTCTCAACGCCTTCAATACCCTGGCTATCAACGTTGGTAAAGCCAATGAGGTGAGCGGTTACTTCGCCAGAGGGATAGTAACGACGCGACTCTTCCCGCAGATGAATGCCGGGCAGCTTGAGTTTTTTAATGTAATCGCCAATGTCTGGGTTCACCTGGCGCGCCAGATAGATAAAGCGGCCTTTCGGGTTGGCATTCACGCGGGAGGCAAGCTGATCGAGCGGGAGATGCAGCGCATCCGCCAGCGCTTTCCAGCGGTTGTCGAGCGTAATGCCGCCAGCGTCATGCAGCTCTTTCGGATCGGCCCAGATTGCCTTCACCGGCACGCTCACCGCCAGCGGACGGCCGGAGCGGTCGGTGATCAGGCCGCGAGAGGTAGAGACCTCCTGCACGCGCAGCGAGCGCAGATCGCCCTGGCGCACCAACATATCCGGATTGATGACCTGTAACCATGCGACGCGCCCCAGCAGAAACGCCAGCGCCAGTAAAATACATCCGCAAAGCAACGCAAAACGCCAACTGACAAAGTTGGCCTGCTCTTCCTGACGTTTTGGTTTAAGCGTCTTCACCGCTGCTTTCATGCGTCGCGTAAGTCCTTATTTTTGTACTACTATATTTTCTTGTGAGGGATCAACATGCTGCAACTGCAGCTTCTCGGTCGCGACGCGTTCAACGCGGCTATGATCGCCGAGGGCATTCTCTTCAAGGATCAGGTTGCGCCACTCGATATCCAGCGCATCACGCTCCAGCACCAGCTGTTCACGCTGCGCCGTCAGCAGACGGGTATGGTGCGCGGTCGTAACGACCGTTACCGCCGTCACGATAATGCAGATGAACAGGCAGAGCGGCAGTTTGCCGAAACGCAAAAGATCGTCGGCGATCACGCCAGGCAAGGCATGGCGCTCGGTGTTTCCTAACGACCCTTTTACCTTACTGAGCGTCTCTGCCACCCTGCTGATCATGCGTTCGTCCTCTCTGCGATACGCAGCACTGAACTACGGGCGCGTGGATTCTCAGCCACCTCTTCTTCGCCCGGCATTAGCTTGCCTAAGGCGCGCAGATAGCGGCCGCCCAGCTTGTTGAGCTGCGCTTCGGTCATCGGCAACCCGGCGGGAACCTGCGGCCCACGGCTCTGCTCACGCATAAAGCGTTTTACAATGCGATCTTCCAGCGAGTGGAAGCTGATGATCGACAGCCGTCCCCCTGGAGCCAGCACGTCGAGGGAATTTTTTAGCGCCTGCTCTATCTCTTCCAGCTCACTGTTCACCCAAATGCGCACTGCCTGGAAGGTGCGGGTGGCGGGATGTTTATGCTTATCCTTCACCGGCATTGCCGCGGCAATCACGGAGGCCAGCTCTTTCGTGCGGGTCATCGGCTCGATGCGGTTACGCTCGACGATGGCGCGGGCAATACGTTTGCCAAAGCGCTCTTCACCAAAGGTTTTAATCACCCAGGCGATGTCGGCTTCGTCAGCGGTTTGTAACCATTCGGCGGCAGACTGGCCGCGGGTGGGATCCATACGCATGTCCAGCGGACCGTCGCGCATAAAGGAGAAGCCACGTTCAGGATCGTCAAGCTGTGGGGAGGAGACGCCAAGATCGAGCAGAATACCGTCGATTTTACCGGCGAGATCGCGCTCGCGAACGTAGTCCGCCAGCCCGGAAAAAGGCCCGTGTATAATGGTGAAGCGTGGATCGTCAATGGTTTTGGCGATAGCAATCGCCTCAGGATCGCGATCGATCGCCAGCAGTCGTCCCTCCGCCCCAAGTTGGGAGAGGATCAGGCGCGAGTGGCCACCGCGACCAAAAGTTCCATCTATGTAGATGCCGTCAGGACGAATGTTCAGACCGTTTACGGCCTCGTCCAGCAGTACCGTTGTGTGTTTAAAATTTTCCATCATCGTTATAGAGACAAATCCTGCAATCGCTCTGAAAGTGGTTCAGAGCCTGACTGCTCAGCGTCGATATCTTCCTTGACCCGTTGATACCAGGTCGTTTCATCCCACAGCTCAAACTTGTTGAACTGCCCGACCAGCATCACTTCTTTGTTCAGTCCGGCATGGTGCCGTAAAACGGGGGCAATCAGTAAGCGCCCCGCGCTATCCATCTGACATTCACTGGCATGTCCCAGCAGTAAACGCTGCACGCGTCGCTCTGCGGGATTCATGCTCGACAGACGCGATAATTTTTGCTCAATAATTTCCCATTCCGGGAGAGGATAAAGGAGCAGGCAGGCGTGATGGATGTCAATGGTACAGACCATCTGACCGGCAGCATGCTCGACAAGTTGTTCCCGGTAGCGAACAGGCACGGACAACCGACCTTTACTGTCGAGATTAACTAACGTTGCCCCACGGAACATGCCAGTTTCACCTCAAAATCAACCTTTCACCACTTTATCCCACAAATCCCCACCGAGGGAGTTTACGGAGCGGAGGAAAAGCTTGTCAAGCCAGCACTGAGGCTAACGAGTCCGAAAGAACCACGATTAATCGTGGACGGCAGGCCCGCACAAAATGTGCTCAACATGCGCTGCAAATTAACGTCATGAATATTTGCAAAAAAAATAATGCCTCCGCATGAGCCAGTGAAAGACCTCGGCCACGATACGGATTAAATATAAAGTGTCAGTTTGCGACGCGGGCAGCATTTTAAGCCATATTGTCAATGGTTAACAGCGACAGTTGCAGGCGGAGCGACGTCAGATGGGCTGTTACGAGCAGAAGTGAATTGTCATACTAAAGAAAAGGTCATTAATTCAGCAGCCCCCAGTTAGATGTAACAAAACAATACAAAATTAACGCGCCGTTACCTCCTTTCTCCCTAAAAAAAGGCGTTTTTAGAATAAGGCGAAATTTAAAAAATAGCGGCCTATGGATTTTAAGGATTAATCCGAACGTTAATTTACCTTAATACGCGAACGGACGTCATATATCTGGCGCGCGGTAGGCCGGGCAAGCGTAGCGCTGCCCGGCTTTTGCGGTTCGAAGGAGAATCAGATGCGATTTAGCACGCCGCGGCGGTAGAGGTTGCGCCGGATGCGGCTCAGGCCAGGCTTTGGCTTACGCGGCTCGTCGAGGCTGGCCAATACAATTTCCAGCACGCGCTCTGCGACATCGCGATGGCGCTGGGCCACGGCCAGTACCGGGCACTGCAAGAAGTCGAGCAGCTCGTGATCGCCAAAGGTGGCGATAGCCAGATTGGCAGGCAGATGACCATCGCGGCGCAGCGTCACATCCATCACCCCCTGCAGCAGGGCAAACGAGGTGGTAAACAGCGCCTGCGGCATCGGATTACTCTCCAGCCACTTGTCGAACAGCTGCGCGGCGGCTTCCCGCTCGTAGCTGTTGGCATAGAGGAAGCTGACCTCGCGCGGATCGTCTTTCCATGCGGTGCGGAAACCCTGCTCGCGCAAAAAGCTGACCGACAGCTCCGGCAGCGCCCCCAGATAGAGCACATTCTCTGCGGGGAACGTACGCAGCTCCGCCGCCAGCATCTCGGCATCATCCTGATCCGCACCCACCACGCTGGTGAAGTGCTCTCGATCTAACGCCCGGTCAAGGGCCACGATAGGGAATGAGTCATTGGCCCAGCGCTGGTAAAAGGGGTGCTCAGGTGGAAGTGACGTCGACACAATAATGGCATCAACCTGGCGCTGCAGGAGATGCTCAATGCAGCGCATTTCGTTATCCGGCTGGTCTTCCGAACAAGCAATCAAGAGCTGGTAGCCGCGCTGGCGCGCCTGCCGCTCAAGGTAGTTAGCAATGCGGGTATAGCTGGTATTTTCCAGATCGGGGATCACCAGACCAATCGATCGCGTGCGTCCTGCCCGCAGCCCGGCGGCTACCGCATTCGGATGGTAGTTATGCTCGCGTACGACGGCCATGACTTTTTCAACGGTTTTATCGCTGACGCGGTACTGCTTCGCTTTGCCGTTGATCACATAGCTTGCTGTGGTACGTGAGACGCCGGCAAGCCGGGCGATTTCATCCAGTTTCACAATTGCCTCTCAAAGAAAAAAGGATACTCCATAACCTTTTTTGGAATATAGGTTTAATTCCTTAACATCTAAACGCAGAATAGTCACTGCGGCAACCGCTTTCGATCAGCCTTCCGGCTGTTTTCGCAAAAAAAAACCCGACGGGATCCGCCGGGCTGCTCATTTTGCCGCTGCCTTCAACCTAACGCATGATTTTATCGCCGCGCGACAGACCCACCACGCCGGAGCGGGCGACCTCGACGATTTTCGCCACGTCGCGGATAGAGGCCAGAAACGCATCCAGCTTATCGCTGGTGCCGGCAAGCTGAACCGTGTAGATCGAAGGCGTCACATCAATGATCTGACCGCGGAAGATCTCCGCGTTACGCTTCACCTCTTCCCGGCCATAGCCGCTAGCCTGGATCTTCACCAGCATGATCTCGCGCTCGACGTGTGCCCCCTGCCCTAGCTCAGTGACGCGCAGCACGTCCACCAGCTTATGCAGCTGCTTCTCAATCTGCTCCAGCACTTTGGCATCGCCCACCGTCTGGATGGTCATACGCGAGAGGGTGGGATCGTCGGTCGGGGCCACGGTCAGGCTCTCGATGTTGTAACCACGCTGGGAGAAGAGGCCAATCACGCGCGACAGCGCACCCGATTCGTTCTCCAGTAACACAGATAATATCCGGCGCATAATCAGGTTCTCTCCGTTTTGCTTAACCACATCTCATCCATGCCGCCCCCACGGATCTGCATGGGATACACGTGTTCACTGCCGTCAACGGTGACATCGACAAAGACCAGCCGGCCATTTTTCACCTGCGTCAGGGCCTCGCTCAGCTTCGCCTCCAGCTCATCGGGGCGGGTAATGCGGATACCCACGTGGCCATAGGCTTCGGCCAGACGGGCAAAGTCCGGAAGGGATTGCATATAGGATTGTGAATGGCGACCGGAGTAGATCATATCCTGCCACTGCTTCACCATCCCGAGATAGCGGTTATTAAGGTTAAGCACCAGCACCGGCAGCTCATATTGCAGCGCTGTTGACAGCTCCTGAATGTTCATCTGGATACTGCCGTCACCGGTCACGCAGACCACCGTCTCCTCGGGCAGGGCCATTTTCACCCCCAGCGCCGCGGGCAGACCAAAGCCCATCGTGCCGAGACCGCCGGAGTTGATCCAGCGCC
This sequence comes from Pseudescherichia vulneris NBRC 102420, assembly GCF_000759795.1. Taxonomy (GTDB): domain Bacteria; phylum Pseudomonadota; class Gammaproteobacteria; order Enterobacterales; family Enterobacteriaceae; genus Pseudescherichia; species Pseudescherichia vulneris. The sequence goes on along the minus strand of NZ_BBMZ01000008.1, from coordinate 291,321 downwards.
GGGGCTTATCGAAAGGATAATAGAGGGCGGCAAACATCTGGTGCTGGCCGACGTCAGAGGTCACGTAGGCATCGCCATCGGTCAGGCGCCAGATGGCTTCAATCACCGCCTGCGGCTTGATGCTCTCGCTTTGGGTGTCGTACTTCAGACACTGACGGGCGCGCCAGCCATCAATCGTCAGCCACCAGTCGCGAATATCGTCGAGGGGCTGCACGCTCTCTTCCTGGGCCAGCAGCTCCAGCATCTGCTCCAGTACCAGCCGGGCATCACCCACGATGGGCACATCCGCCGCCACCGTTTTCGAGATCGAGGTCGGGTCGATATCGATGTGCAGCACCGTGGCGTTCGGGCAGTACTTCATTAGATTGTTGGTGGTGCGATCGTCGAAACGCACGCCGACGGCAAAGATCACGTCGGAGTGGTGCATCGTCATGTTGGCTTCATAGGTGCCGTGCATCCCCAGCATCCCGAGCGCCTGACGATGGGTGGCGGGAAACGCGCCTAATCCCATTAATGACGAGACGACCGGCAGGTTCAGCTTCTCGGCCAGCTCGCGCAGCTGCTTGTCGCAGGCGGCATTGATCGCCCCACCCCCAACGTAAACCACCGGCTTTTTCGCGGCGATCAGCGTCTGCAGGGCGCGCTTGATCTGCCCCTTGTGGCCCTGCGTAGTGGGATTATACGAGCGCATGCTCACTGATTCCGGCCAGACATAGGGGAGCTTGTTAGCCGGGTTCATAATGTCTTTCGGCAGATCGACGACCACCGGGCCAGGACGGCCGGTAGAGGCCAGCCAGAACGCTTTTTTCAGCACGCCGGGGATATCTTCCGCCTGTTTAACCAGGAAGCTGTGCTTCACCACCGGGCGGGAGATCCCCACCATATCGCACTCTTGAAAGGCGTCGTAGCCAATCAGCGAGGTAGCAACCTGCCCGGAGAGCACCACCAATGGAATAGAGTCCATGTAGGCGGTAGCAATGCCGGTGATGGCATTGGTTGCGCCAGGCCCGGAGGTCACCAGCACCACGCCCACTTCGCCCGTGGCGCGCGCTAGCCCATCCGCCATATGGACCGCTGCCTGCTCATGCCGCACCAGCACATGCTCAATCCCGCCGACGGTATGCAGGGCGTCGTAGATATCAAGGACGGCCCCTCCAGGGTAACCAAAGACCTGCTTTACCCCCTGATCGATGAGCGATCGGACGACCATCTCGGCTCCAGACAACATCTCCATGACTTGCCTCCAGGCATTTGTTCATTGTCAGTTACCTTAACCGTTGATTCCGGGGCAGGCAATTAGCAAACGAGTAGCGCTATGGCAGTGAAAAAGAGGAAGCGGGAGGTGAATAAAAAGTTATTGGTGGATTCAACTACGATAGGGAAAGCTGATGATGCTTCATCATTTAAAACCGGCGACGTACAGCGATTCATCCATTTTTCGCCTGCTAGGAAGGCAGAGGCAAATAATAGATCAGTCAAAAATAGCGTAAATTAGGCTATGTGCAGCATAAACCGGATAGAAGCTATCCGGCTTTATCAATAGCTATACACGGCGGCAAACATCAATGAGCAACTCTTCCATCCACTGATGGCCTTTGTCGCGCCCAGCGGCCTCGTGCCATGACAGGAAGCAGGTCCGGCTATTACGCTTTAACGGCAGCGGCATAATTTGTAGCTCCAGGCTGTCGGCAAACTTTTCGCTTAACCAGCGCGGGGCAATACAGACAAGATGGGTTTGCGAGACGACATTAAGCACGCTAACCAGCGCCATGCCCTGATAGGCAATACGGCTCTGTTTATCCGGCGTGTCATACCACGGCTGGCTAAAAGAGGCATAGCGTTCAAGGGAAACGACCGCATGCTCTTCTATATATATATCTGACTCTTTTAACGGCGCATGGATCCGAGGATGATTTTTACTGGCTACCAGCACCATTTCGTCATTAAAAAGCGGCAGGCAAGAGAACTCTGGGCGCTTAAACTCCTCATAACCAATAACAAACCCGGTTTCCTGATAGCGAAGCTGGTGCTCAATATTTTTATCAAGCGCCGAGCTAAAAACTAAATGGATATTGGGCGCCTCTTTTTCAACCCGGTTATAGATAGTTGACGTCAGGTAGGTATCCAACGGACTGCAGATACAAATATGGAAAATGCGCTCGCTTTTTAGTGGGTCAAAGCCAGAGCCAGGGAGTTCATTCTGAATAAGCTGCAGTGCCTGGTGAATCGAGCCGAAGAGCTGATAGGCCCGTGCCGTAGGCTTGATACCGCGGCCATAGCGTGAGAAGAGATCGTCGTTAAACAGCACCTTTAGCCGAGCTACCGCATTGCTGACCGCCGGCTGCGACATGCCAAGATTACGCGCTGCGCGGGTGATATTTTGCTCCTGCATCACCGCATCAAAAACGGTTAATAAATTCAGATCGACCTGCCGGAGCTTCGATTTCATATCATAGGATACCGAGAGATATTCACTGTTGGCTTCTGACATTTTTGACTCCACTGTCATGCTAAACTCCTTTTGCTGGCAAGCGTCGCGCTTGGCTATAAATATGATTTATTAAGCATATAAATAAGCAAAAGCAGTATCGTATAATTTTTAAAAAAATACAGGGCAATTTTGGATAACTTCGCGAGAAAAACGTACGCGAGAAAAGCGCAGGTTACGCTGCGCTTTTTTATTGCACAACGCATACCCTTGGCGCTATGGGCGCAATGAAAACATAAACATCATGAATAACCAAAGCAATATATACTTAAAAGTAAATTCAGATTATCTAAAATCAACTAATTAATTATTGGTAAAATGAATGCCAATTGTTCCATTATTGTAAAATAACATATAAAAAAGAGATTATAAAAAAATTAAAACCAGCTAAATCAATTAAATAAACTCAACCTAATGAATGTGACAAAATATCTCTTTCTGTAAATGAAATATGTCTACAGGAAACCAGCCGAAAACGTATCAAATCAACCAATGAAAATGTTTTGTCCAGGCTGTGCTGAATAGCACAATAAACTAAGCCACCGATCACCCGCGCACCGTTTTTTCCGCCTCTGCTGTTGACATCACCTGCCATATCCAGTACCACTAAAAGCATATCGATTTCATCTGGAGCCTGACGCATGATTCGCAACGTTCGTATCGCCGGTCTACTACTACTAAACGCATCCTCATTGCGCGGTGGACTGGTGGGCGACAAACAGAGTTAAGTCAGCTTCCGGTTAAAACAGAGAACCCGCGCCAATGCGCGGGTTTTTTTATGCTCGTAGCACAAGGCGACTTCCGACAGACAAGGACCTAAACCATGAGCCAGCAGCACGTTACCATTTTCGATACCACCTTACGCGACGGTGAACAGGCGTTACAGGCGAGCCTGAGTGTAAAAGAGAAACTGCAGATTGCACTGGCGCTTGAGCGTATGGGCGTGGACGTGATGGAAGTAGGTTTTCCGGTCTCTTCCCCAGGCGATTTTGAGTCCGTACAGACCATCGCCCGCCAGGTGAAGAACAGCCGCGTCTGCGCCCTGGCGCGCTGCGTGGAAAAAGATATCGACGTGGCGGCAGAGTCGCTGAAGGTCGCCGAGGCCTTCCGCATCCATACCTTTATTGCTACCTCGCCAATGCATATCGCCACCAAGCTGCGCAGCACCCTGGACGAGGTGATCGAGCGCGCGGTCTATATGGTCAAGCGCGCACGTAACTATACCGACGATGTCGAGTTCTCCTGTGAAGATGCGGGCCGTACCCCTATTGCCGATCTGGCGCGGGTGGTTGAGGCAGCGATTAACGCCGGGGCGAAAACCATCAATATCCCTGATACCGTCGGCTACACCATGCCCTTCGAGTTCGCGAATATTATTACCGGCCTGTATGAGCACGTACCCAACATCGATAAAGCCATTATCTCTGTCCACACCCACGACGATTTAGGCCTCGCCGTCGGCAACGCCATCGCCGCCGTCCATGCCGGTGCGCGCCAGGTTGAAGGGGCGATGAACGGTATCGGCGAACGCGCCGGTAACTGCTCGCTGGAAGAGGTGATCATGGCGATTAAGGTCCGCAAGGACATCATGAACCTGCAAACCCGCATCAATCACCAGGAGATCTGGCGCACCAGCCAGGTGGTTAGCCAGATCTGCAACATGCCGATCCCGGCGAACAAGGCGATTGTTGGCACCGGCGCGTTTGCTCACTCCTCCGGTATTCACCAGGATGGCGTGCTGAAGAATCGTGAAAACTACGAAATTATGACCCCAGAGTCTATCGGCCTGAACCAAGTCCAGCTGAACCTGACCTCCCGCTCCGGTCGCGCGGCGGTAAAACACCGCATGGATGAGATGGGCTATAAAGAGAGCGACTACAGCCTGGATAATCTGTACGACGCCTTCCTGAAGCTGGCGGATAAGAAAGGCCAGGTCTTTGATTACGATCTGGAAGCGCTGGCCTTTATCAACAAGCAGCAGGAGGAGCCAGAGCACTTCCGTCTGGACTACTTCAGCGTGCAGTCCGGCTCCAACGATATCGCCACCGCCTCCGTGAAGCTGGCCTGCGGTGATGAAGTGAAAGCCGAAGCCGCTAACGGCAACGGCCCGGTGGACGCGGTGTATCAGGCGATCAATCGCATCACCAACTACAACATCGAACTGGTGAAATATGGCCTGAGCGCCAAGGGCCACGGTAAAGATGCCCTGGGCCAGGTAGATATCGTCGTCAACTATAACGGCCGCCGTTTCCACGGTATGGGCCTGACTACCGACATCGTGGAGTCCTCTGCCCGCGCGATGGTGCACGTGCTGAATAACATCTGGCGCGCCAATGAAGTCGAAAAAGAGCTGCAGCGCAAAGCCATAAAAGAAAACAACCAGGAAACCGTGTGATGTCTAAAAATTATCATATTGCAGTTTTGCCGGGCGACGGCATTGGCCCGGAAGTGATGGCGCAAGCCTTGAAAGTACTGGAAGCCATTCGTGCGCGTTTCTCCCTGCGCATTACCACCAGCCATTATGACGTGGGCGGTATTGCGATTGACCGCCACGGCAACCCGCTGCCGCAGGCGACCGTGGCTGGCTGCGAGCAGGCCGATGCGATCCTGTTCGGCTCGGTCGGTGGCCCGAAGTGGGAACACCTGCCCCCGGCCCAGCAGCCGGAGCGCGGCGCGCTGCTGCCGCTGCGTAAACACTTTAAGCTGTTCAGCAACCTGCGTCCGGCGAAGCTGTACCAGGGGCTGGAAGCCTTCTGCCCGCTGCGAGCAGACATTGCCGCTAACGGTTTTGATATTCTCTGCGTGCGCGAGCTGACCGGTGGGATCTACTTCGGCCAGCCGAAGGGCCGTGAAGGCAGCGGCCAGCATGAAAAAGCGTTTGATACCGAGGTCTATCACCGCTTCGAGATCGAGCGCATCGCCCGTATCGCCTTTGAGTCCGCACGCAAGCGCCGGAATAAAGTGACCTCTATCGATAAGGCCAACGTGCTGCAAACCTCCCTGCTGTGGCGCGAGATCGTTAACGACATCGCGAAAGAGTATCCGGACGTTGAGCTGGCGCATATGTACATCGACAACGCCACCATGCAGCTGATCAAGGATCCGTCCCAGTTCGACGTCCTGCTCTGCTCCAACCTGTTTGGCGACATCCTCTCTGACGAGTGCGCGATGATCACCGGCTCGATGGGGATGCTGCCCTCGGCCAGCCTCAACGAGCAGGGCTTTGGCCTGTACGAGCCGGCAGGCGGCTCGGCCCCGGACATCGCCGGGAAAAACATTGCTAACCCGATTGCCCAGATCCTCTCCCTGGCCCTGCTGCTGCGCTACAGCCTGAACGCCAACGATGCGGCGGACGCCATTGAAGCCGCGATTAACCGCGCGCTGGAAGAGGGAGTGCGTACCGGAGACCTGGCCCGCGGCAGCGCAGCGGTCAGTACTGATGAGATGGGTGACATTATTGCCCGCTACGTAGCGGAAGGGGTGTAATCATGGCCAAGAGTTTGTATGAGAAGTTGTTTGACGCCCACGTGGTCTATGAAGCGCCGAACGAAACCCCGCTGCTCTATATCGACAGGCATCTGGTGCATGAGGTGACCTCCCCGCAGGCGTTTGATGGCCTGCGCGCGCACCATCGCCCGGTGCGTCAGCCGGGTAAAACCTTCGCCACCATGGATCACAACGTCTCGACCCAGACGAAAGATATCAACGCCTCGGGCGAAATGGCGCGCATTCAGATGCAGGAGCTGATCAAGAACTGCAACGAGTTTGGCGTGGAGCTGTACGATCTGAATCACCCCTACCAGGGCATCGTCCACGTGATGGGGCCGGAGCAAGGGATCACCCTGCCGGGAATGACCATCGTCTGCGGCGACTCCCATACCGCCACTCACGGTGCCTTCGGCGCACTGGCCTTCGGGATCGGCACCTCGGAAGTTGAGCACGTATTGGCGACTCAAACCCTGAAGCAGGGCCGCGCCAAAACCATGAAGATTGAAGTACAGGGCCAGGCCGCACCGGGCATCACCGCCAAAGATATCGTACTGGCGATCATCGGCAAGACAGGCAGCGCGGGCGGTACCGGCCACGTGGTCGAGTTCTGCGGCGAAGCTATTCAGGCGCTGAGCATGGAGGGTCGGATGACCCTGTGCAACATGGCCATTGAGATGGGTGCTAAAGCGGGTATCGTCGCCCCTGACGAAACCACCTTTAACTATGTGCGAGGCCGTCTGCACGCGCCGAAGGGCACCGATTTCGATGAGGCGGTAGCCTACTGGAAGACGCTGAAAACTGACGAAGGCGCCACCTTTGACACCGTGGTCACGTTGCAGGCGTCAGAGATCGCCCCGCAGATCACCTGGGGAACTAACCCAGGCCAGGTCATCGCCGTCGGCGAAAACATTCCCGATCCGGCGTCGTTTGCCGATCCGGTTGAGCGCGCCAGCGCAGAGAAGGCGTTGGCCTATATGGGCCTGAAGCCGGGCATTCCGCTGACCGAGGTGAACATTGATAAGGTGTTCATTGGTTCCTGTACCAACTCGCGCATTGAAGACCTGCGCGCGGCGGCAGAGATCGCCAAAGGACGTAAGGTTGCGCCCGGCGTTCAGGCGCTGGTCGTGCCTGGCTCTGGCCCGGTGAAGGCCCAGGCAGAAGCAGAAGGTCTGGACAAGATCTTTATCGAGGCGGGCTTTGAGTGGCGCCTGCCGGGCTGCTCCATGTGCCTGGCGATGAACAACGATCGTCTGAACCCAGGCGAGCGCTGCGCCTCCACCAGCAACCGTAACTTTGAAGGTCGCCAGGGGCGCGGGGGACGCACCCACCTGGTCAGCCCGGCAATGGCCGCCGCGGCCGCCGTCACCGGCCACTTCGCCGATATTCGCAGTATCAAATAAGGAGACCACCATGGCAGAGAAATTTATCCAGCATACCGGCCTGGTTGTCCCTTTGGATGCCGCCAACGTTGATACCGATGCAATCATTCCGAAGCAGTTTTTACAGAAGGTTACGCGTACCGGCTTTGGGGCACATCTGTTTAACGACTGGCGTTTCCTCGACGACAAAGGCGAGCAGCCGAACCCGGCGTTCGTGCTGAACTTTCCGCAGTATAAAGGCGCCTCAATCCTGCTGGCGCGGGAGAACTTTGGCTGTGGCTCCTCGCGCGAGCACGCGCCATGGGCCCTGACCGACTACGGCTTTAAGGTGGTTATTGCCCCGAGCTTTGCCGATATCTTCTACGGCAACAGCTTTAACAACCAGCTGCTGCCGGTCACGCTGAGCGATGACGAAGTGGATGAGCTGTTTAGTCTGGTGCAGAGCAATCCCGGCATCTCCTTCGTGGTGGACCTGGAGGCGCAGAAGGTTATCGCCGGAGAGAAATCCTACAGCTTTAATATCGACGCGTTCCGCCGCCACTGCATGTTAAACGGCCTGGACAGCATTGGCCTGACGCTGCAGCACGAAGAGGCTATCTCCGCCTATGAACAGCAGCAGCCTGCCTTTATGAACTAATTTGCTTGCGGTTTTAGACACCATCAGCGGCGGGGAGCGATCCCCGCCGTTTTTTTATGCGTTGAATTCCTTAGCTTTCCTAAATTAATTAATGCTCGTTATAAAATAGTGTTGACGCGTATAGCCGATCGCGCCTATCATTTATCTATCGATCGTTAACTAATTAACGACCCCAGACAAAAATCAAGCTTAAGGAACACCCCATGAAATCGATTAAAACTCTTGTTGCCGCCGTTGCCCTCTCAACTCTCTCATTTGGTGCGTTTGCCCAGAGCGTCACTGCCAGCGGTACCACCATTGATGATGCCGAAGCGAAAATCGCCGTTCAGGCAGAGCAGGCCGGTGCGTCTTCCTATAAAATCACCGAAGCCAACGTCAACAACACCGTTCATATGACGGCTGAGCTGTACAAATAAGTCGTTAGATATCTTACCCGGCCTGCCATTTCGTAGGCCGGATAAGCGCAGCGCCATCCGGCGTTTATGCCCGGCGGCGCTACGCTTGCCGGGCCTACAGCCCCCTTGCGGCTACGTCAATCACACATCCTTCACCCGCATTGTCAGCCCCAGCGTCAGCAGTGATATCCCCGCGATAGCCCAGTAGACCATCCCATGGCCATAGCTTTGCGCCAGCGCCCCTTGAATGACCCCCGCTAAAATCACCCCGGTAGAGATACTGTTGGTAAACAGCGTGGTGGCCGCTCCTGCCCGTCCAGGCATCAGATCCTGAAACCAGAGCATGCCGATCCCGGCAACAATCCCAATAAACACCGCATTGAAGAGCTGTAACAGCAGCAGCGCATGCTCGGTATGAAAGAAGATCAGCCCGATGTAGAACAGCACGCCCGCCGCGACCGCCAGGGTCATCATCCGCCGCTTGCCGATACGTTTAACGTAGTACCCAGCAAGGATCATCGCCGGGATCTCCAGCCCGGCGGCGGTGCCCATCAGGATCCCCGCCAGTCGATCGGGCAGGCCGAGATCGCCGCTGATCCATAGCGGCATATCGATGATGTACATGGTATTGCAGGTCCACATCAGCGTGGAGGCGACAAACAGCTTGCGCACGTTGCCGTCGCGCCAGCCGCTTATCTGCGTGACCGCCACGTCCGCTGGCTGCTCCACCCTTGCCACCGAGGGCAGGATCAGCGCAATCAGCGCCAGGCTGATGATAAAGATCCCGGCAGCGATAGAGAACATGGCGGTGAAGCCGTAGTTTAGCGCCAGCATAAAGGCCAGCGGCGGACCGATCACCCACGCCAGCGAGAGCTGGGCGCGCATCACCGAGCTGAACATCACCACCTCGCGGGCGGAGCTATCAGCATACTCCCTGGCGAGAGCAAAGAGCTGCGGCATGGCGGTGTTGGCCAGCGAAGCCAGCAGCACGCCGCAGGTGATAAGCGTTAAGTAGTGGCGGTTAAAAGCGAACAGCAGCGCGTTGCCCACCGCCATCACACAGCAGAACATGATCAGCTTGCGACGATCGCCCTGGCTGTCGGATCGTTTCGCCAGCCACAGGCTGACGAGGATCCCGGCGATGGCGTTGACGGTGTAGAACAGCCCAACCCAGAACGGCTCGGCCCCCACTTCGCGGCTGAGAAAAAGGCTCAGCGTCGGCGCCTGTAGCGCTCCGGCGATGCCCATCATAAATGCGACGATCATAAACGCGGCGTAGACCCCGTTCAGCCGCCTTCCCATTGTCATCAGCCAGAGCATAAGCATCCTTTTAGCGTGTGAGAAAAGAAAAAAGCCAGCAGGATCATAGCTGCTGGCGTGGCGATAAGCACCAATACTCAGTCACACAAGATAAAAGCAGTTGGGCACCGCTTTCATCTGCAAGGATTATTGGCTTAATATAGGGAAAAATAAATTGCTGACTTTTCGCCGGGAGTTCCCCTTTTATGTCCTCTGGTCGTCTGCAACAACAGTTTATCCGCCTCTGGCAGTGCTGCAACGGCGCATCTCGGGAGACGACGCTGAACGAGCTGGCGGAGCAGCTAAGTTGTTCCCGCCGCCATATGCGTACCCTGCTTAACGCTATGCAGCAGCGCGGCTGGCTGACGTGGGAGGCGGAAGCCGGTCGCGGCAAACGCTCACGCCTTACCTTTCTCTATACCGGCCTTGCGCTCCAGCAGCAGCGGGCGGAGGATCTGCTGGATCAGGATCGCATCGATCAGCTGGTACAGCTGGTGGGCGATAAAAGCGCCGTACGGCAGATGCTGGTTTCGCACCTTGGCAGAAGCTTTCGTCAGGGACGGCATATTCTGCGCGTGCTCTACTACCGACCATTACGCAACCTGCTGCCCGGCACGGCCCTGCGCCGCTCGGAAACCCACATTGCCCGCCAGATCTTCAGCGCGCTAACGCGGATAAATGAGGAAAACGGGGAACTGGAGCCGGATATCGCCCACCACTGGAAACGTCTCTCCCCGCTGCACTGGCGTTTTTATCTGCGCCCCGGCATTCATTTTCACCACGGCCGCGAGCTGGAGATGAGCGACGTTATTACCTCCCTGCAGCGGGTTAACGCCCTGCCGCTCTACTCGCATATCACCGAGATCGTCTCCCCGACGCCCTGGACGCTGGATATCCATCTCTCCCAGCCCGATAGCTGGCTACCGTGGCTGCTGGGCCACGTGCAGTCGATGATCCTGCCCCAGGAGTGGCCGACCATGGAGAACTTTGCCAGCCTGCCGGTGGGCACCGGGCCGTACGCGGTCACGCTCAATAACAGCAACCAGCTGAAGATCCACGCCTTTGATGACTACTTTGGCTTTCGTGCGCTGATTGATGAGGTGAACGTCTGGGTGCTGCCCGACGTTAACGACGATCTGAGCGCGGGCCTGACGCTGGAGGGACCCGGTGGGGAGGAGAAAGCGGTTGAGAGCCGTCTTGAGGAGGGGTGCTACTACCTATTGTTTGACGCCCGCACTCGTCGTGGCGCCAGCCAGCAGGTGCGGGAGTGGGTGAGCCAGATCCTCTCCCCGGCGAGCCTGCTTTTTCACGCCGAGGAGCACCACCAGCGCTACTGGTTCCCGGCCTACGGCCTGCTGCCGCGCTGGCATCATACCCGGCCGGGCGGCAGTGAAAAGCCAGCCGGGCTGGAGTCGCTGACCCTGACCTACTACCGGGAACATATCGAACACCGGGTGCTGGCCCAGACCATGAGCGCCCTGCTGGCGGCGCATCAGGTGACACTGCATATTCAGGAGGTGGATTACGAGGAGTGGCACAGCGGCGACGCGGTGAGCGATATCTGGCTCAACAGCGCTAACTTTACCCTGCCGTTGGATTTCTCACTCTTCACCCACCTCTATGAGGTGCCGCTATTACAGAAGTGCATTCCCCGCGACTGGCAGGCGGATGCCACGCAGTGGCGGGCGGGCGAGATGAATTTAGCCGCCTGGTGCCAGCAACTGCTGGCGGGCAAGGCGATTGTGCCGCTGATCCACCACTGGCTGATGATCCAGGGGCAGCGCAGCATGCGCGGCCTGCGGATGAACACCCTCGGCTGGTTTGATTTTAAATCGGCATGGTTTGCGCCGCCGGACCCATAAGGCTTTCGGATTTCTTACATAATCACTACAATGAGGCCGTGCTCAACGGGGTGCTGCGCGATGCGTGTGCTGAGAAAATACCCGTCGAACCTGATCCGGATAACGCCGGCGAAGGGATTTGAGGCTGCTGCTCAAAATCCTTTGCCACTCTCTTTCTATTGAGGTGCAAAGTGTTAAAAAAATGTCTGCCGCTGCTGCTGCTTGTGGCCGCTCCCGTTTTTGCCGCCCCGGCTTCTGATAAACCCGTTCTCACCGTCTATACCTACGACTCGTTCGCTGCCGACTGGGGGCCAGGTCCTGCGGTGAAAAAAGCCTTTGAGGCCGACTGCAACTGCGAGCTGAAGATGGTGGCGCTGGAGGATGGCGTCTCGCTGCTCAACCGTCTGCGCATGGAGGGCAAAAACAGCAAGGCTGACGTGGTACTGGGCCTCGACAATAACCTGCTGGACGCCGCCAGCCAGACCGGCCTGTTTGCCAAAAGCGGCGTCGCGGCCGATGCCGTTAACGTCCCCGGCGGCTGGAAAAACGATACCTTTGTGCCCTTCGACTACGGCTACTTTGCCTTTGTCTATGACAAAAACAAGCTGAAAAACCCACCGAAGAGCCTGAAAGAGCTGGTAGAGAGCGACCAGAAGTGGCGGGTGATCTATCAGGATCCGCGCACCAGTACCCCAGGGCTGGGCCTGCTGCTGTGGATGCAAAAAGTCTACGGCGACGAAGCGCCTGAGGCATGGCAGAAGCTGGCGGCAAAAACCGTCACCGTCACCAAAGGCTGGAGCGAAGCCTACGGTCTGTTCCTGAAGGGCGAGAGCGATCTGGTCCTGAGCTACACCACCTCTCCGGCCTATCACCTGATCGAAGAGAAAAAGGATAACTACGCGGCAGCCGACTTCAGCGAAGGCCACTATCTGCAGGTCGAGGTAGCCGCTCGTACCGCGGCCAGCAAGCAGCCTGAGCTGGCGGAAAAGTTCCTCAAGTTTATGGTGAGCCCGGCGTTCCAGAACGCCATCCCAACTGGCAACTGGATGTACCCGGTAAGCAACGTGACGCTGCCCGCGGGCTTTGACTCGCTGACGAAGCCGAAGACCACCCTGGAGTTCACGCCGCAGCAGGTCTTCTCCCAACGCGCTGAGTGGATTAACACGTGGCTTCGCGCGACCAGCCGCTAATTCCCGGCTGGCTGCTGCCCGGCGCGGCCGCTGCTACCCTGCTGGTGGCGGTCGCGCTGGCGGCGTTTCTTGCCCTCTGGCTCAACGCACCGACCACCGACGTCTCGGCGCTATGGCACGATAGCTATCTGCGCCACGTGGTGGCCTTCTCCTTTGGCCAGGCGTTTCTCTCTGCCCTGCTCTCGGTGACGCCCGCTATTTTCCTGGCCCGCGCCCTCTATCGCCGCCGCTTTCCCGGACGGCTAATGCTGCTCCGCCTCTGCGCGATGACGCTGATCCTGCCGGTGCTGGTGGCGGTGTTTGGCATTCTCACCGTCTATGGCCGTCAGGGCTGGCTGGCCTCGCTGTGCGACTCGCTCGGCCTGGAGTGGGGATTTTCGCCCTACGGGCTGAGCGGCATTCTGCTGGCACACATCTTTTTTAACCTGCCGATGGCGACCCGCCTGCTGCTCCAGGCTCTGGAGCAGATCCCCGGCGAGCAGCGCCAGCTTGCCGCCCAGCTGGGGATGCGCGGTTTCGCCTTCTTCCGCTTCGTTGAGTGGCCGTGGCTACGACGGCAGATCCCCCCGGTGGCAGCGCTGATCTTTATGCTCTGCTTCGCCAGCTTCGCCACCGTGCTGTCGCTAGGCGGCGGCCCTAAGGCGACGACTATTGAGCTGGCGATCTACCAGGCCCTAAACTTCGACTACGATCCCGGCCGCGCCGCGCTGCTGGGGCTATTGCAGATGATCTGCTGCCTGGCGCTGGTTCTGCTGAGCCAGCGCCTGAGCAAGGCCATTCCGGTGGGCAGCAGCCAGATCCAGGGCTGGCGCGATCCCGAAGAGAGCTGGCGCGCCCAGCTGGGGGACGGCCTGCTGATTGGCCTGGCGCTGCTGCTCCTGCTGCCGCCCCTGCTGGCGGTGATCGTCGAGGGGATAAACCGTAATCTGCCCGAGGTGCTGGCCCAGCCGGTGCTGTGGCAGGCGGTGTGGACCTCTCTGCGCATTGCCCTGCTGGCCGGGCTGCTCTGCGTGATCCTCACCATGATGCTGCTCTGGAGCAGCCGCGAGCTGCGGGCGCGCGGACAGCTGCGCCGGGGCCAGGCGCTGGAGCTGAGCGGGATGCTGATCCTCGCCATGCCCGGCATCGTGCTGGCAACCGGCTTCTTTCTGCTGCTGAATAACTCGGTCGGCCTGCCCACCTCGGCGGATGGGATCGTGATCTTTACCAATGCCCTGATGGCCATCCCTTACGCCCAGAAGGTGCTCGATAACCCGATGCGGGACATTACCGCCCGCTATGGCCTGCTGTGCGAATCGTTGGGCATGCGCGGCTTTTCACGCCTGCGGGTGGTGGAGCTGCGGGCGCTGCGGCGGCCGCTGGCCCAGGCGCTGGCCTTCGCCTGCGTGCTCTCTATCGGCGACTTTGGGGTGGTAGCGCTGTTTGGCAACGAAGATTTTCGCACGCTGCCCTTCTATCTTTACCAGCAGATTGGCTCCTACCGCAGCCAGGACGGGGCGGTGACGGCGCTGATCCTGCTGGCGCTCTGCTTTGTTCTTTTTACCGTTATTGAAAAACTTCCGGGCCGCCATGCTAAAACTTACTGATGTCACCTGGCTCTACCAGCATCTGCCGATGCGCTTTACGCTCGCCGTCGAGGCGGGCGAGCAGATTGCCGTACTGGGACCCAGCGGCGCGGGGAAAAGCACGCTGCTCAACCTGATCGCCGGTTTTATCCAGCCGGTGAGCGGCACGATGATGATTGGCGAGCAGGAGCATACCGCTACGCCGCCGTCGCGCCGCCCGGTATCAATGCTGTTTCAGGAGAACAATCTGTTTACCCACCTGACGGTGCGGCAAAACATCGGCCTCGGCCTGCATCCCGGCCTGAAGCTTAATGTCGATCAGCAGCAGAAGCTGGCGGAGATTGCCGCCCAGATGGGGCTTGAGACGCTGCTCGACCGGCTGCCGGATCAGCTCTCCGGCGGTCAGCGGCAGCGGGTGGCGCTGGCGCGCTGTCTGGTACGGGAGCAGCCCATCCTGCTGCTGGATGAGCCGTTCTCGGCGCTCGATCCGGCTCTGCGTCAGGAGATGCTGGCCCTGGTGCAGAGCATTTGCCAGCGGCAAAACATCACCCTGCTAATGGTCTCCCACAGCATTGAGGATGCCGCGCGCATCGCCAGCCGGGCGCTGGTGGTGGCCGAGGGACGCATCGCCTGGGACGGCGCAACCGATGAGCTGGTCAGCGGTCGCGCCCCGGTTTCGGCGCTGCTGGGCATTGCACGTCAGTGACCGGTGACAACCTTACCCAGAATCGTTAAGTAGGTGGGCATCAGCGGATGACGGGCCACCGCCACGCAGGCGATAACCGCCACGCCAAGCAGCAACGGAGCAACCCACAGCAGCCGTCCGCGTGGCAGGTATTTTGTCAGCCGATCGCTGCCGGACCTGCCGCTGCGCCACAGCCGCCAGCAGAGCCACACCGCAATCCAGAGCAGCAGTGCCGCCCCCAGCAGCAGCCACTTAAACGCCCCGCTCTGCTCGTCGGCAGGAATATCGATCGCCGCCCCGGCGAGAATGCCCGGTAAAAAGTAGAACGGCGGCCACAGCAGGCAGCCGATCACGTTAGGCAGGATAAACTTGCTGACGGGAAGGTCGAGCATCCCGGCAACCATCGGCACCAGCGGGCGGGTTGGCCCAACAAAGCGGCCGACAAGGATGGTAAACATGCTGTGCTGGTGCAGGGCGTGCTCGGTTTTATCGAGCAGGGCCTTGTTCTTTTTCATAAACGACCAGCGGTGCAGCGGCTTCTTAAAGCGCCAACCGAGCCAGAAGGAGATCCAGTCTCCCAGCAGGCAGCCGACAATCCCAGCCAGCCAGGCATACCAGAAGTTCACCTCGCCGCTGCCGATCAGCGCTCCTAGCCCGGCCATCATCACCGTGCCGGGCAGGATCAGGCCCACCAGCGCCAGCGACTCCAGAAAAGCCACGAGGGCGATCGCAATGAGCGTATAGGTCGCTGATTGAGTAATAAAATGTTCCAGAAATGCCTGCATACGCTGTCCGTTTTAGTGACGAAGCAGGGATTCTCCTGAGCCGGTAGCGCCTCGTCAAGCCTGCAATTGTCCGATTAGTTTACTGGTTGTATCAGACCTCGGCGGCGGCATTTCGTTTCTTTACGTTATTCACACCCGGCGCGGAACTCGCTCGGGCTGGCTCCGGTACATTTTTTGAACACGCGGGAGAAGTAGAGCTGATCCTCAAAGCCGACGTTGCGCCCGACGCTGGCGATGGGCATCCGCGTGGTGCTGAGCAGCAGCTTGGCCTGGCTGATGCGCTGATCCTCGCGCCAGCTAAGCACGCTAACCCCCAGCTGCTGACGGAAGAGGTGCGACAGCCGCGACGGCGACAGGCAGACGTGCTGCGCCACGCCAGCGATGTCGAAGTGGTTATCCGCCAGGTGATCGCTGATGTACTGGCAGGCGTCGCGCACCCGGTTATCCAGCGGTGGATGCAGCGATTCGTTGATCGCATCCATGCGCCTGAGCAGCACCTGCTCCAGCAGGTTGATCGCCAGCAGCTCGCTGTAGCGCCCGCCGCGCTGCCCTGCGCTGATGATCTGGGCAAACAGCTCGCTAAAGCTGGACTGATGGACGTCGTCAGGCCGGAAATAGCCGGTCTGGGCAAAAAGCGTCGGCCACGTTAGCCACTCATGCCAGTAAGCACGCGGCCGGAAGTAGACCCACTGGTGATACCACTCCCGCGCCTCAGGGTGACGGCCATAGTGGTGCACCTCGCCAGGGGGGAAAAGCAGGATATCGCCGGGGCGGCAGACAAACTGCCGTCCGTTGTTGTTGACGATCCCCTCTCCCCGCACCGTCAGGTTAAGAATGTAGCCCTTCATCCCTAGCGGGCGATCGACAAAGAAATCGAGGTAGCCGTCAGCCTCAATAGGCGTCAGCCCGGCCACGAGATGGGCATTAAACGAGTAGCCGGGCAGCAGAGGATCGGTTTGTAATTCAGCCATAAACAGCGCGCTCCAGGTAGTGGTCAAGGAAACCATTTGTCCATATTGGGTTTTATTTCGCCACGCGGCGGCCCTGGTGAACCGGATACAAAAACCGCAGCGTGACAACCCCGCCAGATAAAAGCACTTTCCCCGTTTTGACTAATCTACACCGATAAAAAGGGGTAACAAAAGTGTCTATAAACCCGGCAGAAATGTCCACATTGAATATTTGCAGTGAGTCACACTTTCTGCTGCCACAGCATTTTTATCCATAAGATTAGCGGATCCTGCCTGACGCTTTTTGGCCCCTGTCTCTAATGTTTCTCCATACGGTTATTTTGGATGGAGTAAGACGATGGCAATTGCAATTGGCCTCGATTTTGGCAGCGACTCGGTACGCGCCCTGGCAGTAGACTGCGAGCACGGGACAGAGATCGCCACCAGCGTGGAGTGGTATCCGCGCTGGCAGGAGGGGCGTTATTGCGACGCTCCGCGGAATCAGTTTCGCCATCACCCACGCGACTATATCGAGTCGATGGAAGCGGCAATCAAAAGCGTGCTGGTCCAGCTAAGCCCTGATCAGCGCGAGCAGGTGAGCGGTATCGGCGTGGACAGCACCGGTTCGACGCCAGCCCCCATTGACGCCGAGGGGCGCGTGCTGGCGCTGCGCCCGGAGTTTGCCGACAACCCCAACGCCATGTTCGTGCTCTGGAAAGATCACACGGCGGTAGAGGAAGCCGAGGCCATCACCCGCCTCTGTCACCAGCCGGGCAAAACCGACTACTCACGCTATATCGGCGGGATCTACTCTAGCGAGTGGTTCTGGGCCAAGATCCTGCACGTCACCCGCCAGGATGCCGCCGTCGCCCAGGCCGCCACCTCGTGGATCGAACTGTGCGACTGGGTTCCCGCCCTGCTCTCCAACACCGTCCGCCCGCAGGATATCCGCCGCGGGCGCTGTAGCGCCGGACACAAATCCCTCTGGCATGAAAGCTGGGGTGGTCTGCCTCCGGCCAGCTTCTTTGACGAGCTGGATCCCACCATCAACAAGCATCTGGCCTGGCCGATGTTTACCGAAACCTATACCGCCGATCTGCCGGTGGGCAACCTGAGCCCGGAGTGGGCCCAGCGTCTGGGCCTGTCGGAAAAAGTGGTGATTGCCGGGGGCGCATTCGACTGCCATATGGGCGCAGTGGGCGCAGGGGCGCAGCCGAACACGCTGGTAAAAGTGATCGGCACCTCAACCTGCGACATTCTGATTGCCGATAAGCCCAGCGTTGGCGATCGTGCGGTGAAAGGCATCTGCGGCCAGGTTGACGGCAGCGTGGTCCCGGACTTTATCGGCCTTGAAGCCGGACAGTCGGCCTTCGGCGATATCTACGCCTGGTTTGGCCGCATCCTCGGCTGGCCGCTTGAGCAGCTTGCGCTCCAGCATCCAGAGCTAAAATCCCGGATCCAGGCGAGCCAGAAACAGCTGCTGCCCGCCCTGACCCAGGCCTGGGCGGATAATCCTTCTCTCGATCACCTCCCGGTGATCCTCGACTGGTTTAACGGTCGCCGCACCCCTAACGCTAACCAGCGTCTGAAGGGAGTGATCACCGACCTTAACCTTGCTACCGACGCGCCGCTGCTGTTTGGCGGACTGATTGCCGCCACCGCCTTCGGCGCACGCGCCATTATGGAGTGCTTTACCGAACAGGGGATCGCGGTCAACAACGTGATGGCTCTCGGCGGTATCGCCCGTAAGAACCGGGTGATCATGCAGGCCTGCTGCGACGTGCTCAACCGCCCGCTGCAGATCGTCGCCTCCGATCAGTGCTGCGCCCTGGGCGCGGCCATCTTCGCCGCCGTCGCCGCAGGGGATCATCCGGATATCCCGACCGCACAGCGCCACATGGCCAGCGCCGTCGAAAACACGCTCCAGCCTGCTCCCGCTCAGGCGCAACGCTTTGAACAGCTCTATCGCCGCTACCAGCACTGGGCGGCCAGCGCCGAGCAACACTATCTCCCTTCAGCCGCGCCAGCGTCGCAGGCCGCTCTGACTCATTAAGGACACGATAATGACTATTTTTGATAACTACGAAGTATGGTTTGTGATTGGCAGCCAGCATCTCTATGGCCCGGAGACCCTGCGCCAGGTTACGCAGCACGCTGAGCAGGTCGTGAACGCGCTGAACGGCGAAGCTAAACTGCCCTGCAAGCTGGTACTGAAGCCGCTCGGCACCTCGCCGGATGAGATCACCGCGATCTGCCGCGACGCCAACTACGACGACAAGTGTGCGGGCCTGGTGGTGTGGCTGCACACCTTCTCCCCGGCCAAAATGTGGATCAACGGCCTGACCATCCTGAACAAGCCGCTGCTGCAGTTCCATACCCAGTTCAACGCCTCCCTGCCGTGGGACAGCATCGACATGGACTTTATGAACCTGAACCAGACCGCGCACGGCGGCCGCGAGTTCGGCTTCATTGGTGCGCGGATGCGTCAGCAACACAGCGTGGTAACCGGCCACTGGCAGGATCGTAAAGCCCAGCAGCGCATCGGGGCGTGGATGCGCCACGCGGTTTCCAAACAGGATACCCGCCATCTTAAAGTGTGCCGTTTCGGCGACAACATGCGTGAAGTTGCGGTTACCGACGGCGATAAAGTGGCAGCACAGATCAAGTTCGGCTTCTCGGTGAATACCTGGGCGGTGGGCGATCTGGTGCAGGTGGTTAACGACATCAGCGAAGGCGATATCAGCGCGCTGGTGGACGAGTATGAGAGCAGCTACCGCCTGACCGCTGCCGCACAGGTTAACGGCGATAAACGCCAGAACGTGATTGACGCGGCCCGCATCGAACTAGGCATGAAGCGCTTCCTTGAGCAAGGCGGCTTCCACGCCTTCACCACCACCTTTGAAGATCTGCACGGCCTGAAACAGCTCCCGGGCCTCGCCGTGCAGCGCCTGATGCAGCAGGGCTACGGCTTTGCGGGCGAAGGCGACTGGAAAACCGCCGCCCTGCTTCGCATCATGAAGGTGATGTCGACCGGTCTACAGGGCGGCACCTCCTTTATGGAGGACTACACCTACCACTTTGAGGACGGCAACGACCTGGTGCTTGGCTCCCATATGCTGGAAGTGTGTCCGACCATCGCCCTGGATGAGAAACCGATCCTCGACGTGCAGTACCTCGGCATCGGCGGTAAAGCCGATCCGGCCCGCCTGATCTTCTCTACCAAAACCGGCCCGGCGATCAACGCCAGCCTGATCGATCTCGGGGATCGTTTCCGCCTGCTGGTGAACTGCGTTGATTCCGTCGAGACGCCGCACCAGCTGCCGAAGCTGCCGGTCGCCAACGCGCTGTGGAAAGCCCAGCCGGATCTGCCTACCGCCACCGAGGCGTGGATCGTTGCCGGGGGCGCGCATCACACCGTCTTCAGCCACGCGCTGGATCTCAGCGATATGCGCCAGTTTGCCGAGCTGCACGACATTGAGCTGGCGGTGATCGACAACGACACCCGCCTGCCAGCGTTCAAAGATGCGCTGCGCTGGAACGAAGTCTATTACGGGTCAAAACGTTAAGTCCGTAACGCCCGGTGGCGCTGCGCTTACCGGGCCTACGTGGAGATAACTATGCTTGAAGATCTCAAACGTCAGGTGCTGGAAGCCAACCTGGCGCTACCGAAACATAATCTGGTCACCCTCACCTGGGGCAACGTCAGCGCCGTCGATCGCGAACGCGGCGTGTTTGTCATCAAACCCTCCGGCGTCGACTATGGCGTAATGACGGCAGAGGATATGGTGGTGGTGAGTATCGAAACCGGCGAGGTGGTCGAGGGGACGAAAAAACCCTCTTCCGATACCCCGACCCACCGCCTGCTCTATCAGGCTTTCCCCACCATCGGCGGGATTGTGCATACCCACTCGCGCCACGCTACCATCTGGGCGCAGGCGGGACAGTCCATTCCGGCGACAGGCACCACCCACGCCGACTACTTCTACGGCCCTATTCCCTGCACCCGCAAGATGACCGATGCCGAGATCAACGGCGAGTATGAGTGGGAGACCGGTCAGGTGATCGTCGAAACCTTTAACACCCAAGGGATCGACGCCGCCCAGATGCCTGGCGTGCTGGTGCACTCCCACGGTCCCTTTGCCTGGGGCAAAAATGCTGACGATGCGGTGCATAACGCCATCGTGCTGGAAGAGGTCGCCTACATGGGTATCTTCTGCCGCCAGCTCACCCCGGATCTGCCAGCCATGCAGCAGACGCTGCTGGATAAACACTACCTACGCAAGCACGGGGCGAAGGCCTATTACGGACAGTAGAACTGTATAAAAACCCAGCTAAAACAGTGAAACCAGGCTATAATAACGCCTGGTTTTATTTTATGAGAAGAGAGCGTGGCGCAGGCGCAAGAAGGCTTTTTACTGACCCGGCACTGGCGGGATACCCCTCAAGGCACCGAGATCGCGTTCTGGCTGGCCACCGACGAAGGCCCGCTGCGGGTGGTGCTGCCCGTGCAGGAGTCGGTGGCGTTTATCCCCTCGGCGCAGGTGCCTCAGGCGCAGCGGATCCTTGCGGGTGAAAGCCACTACCGCCTGACGCCGCTTGAGCTGAAAGACTTCAGCCGCCAGCCGGTGCACGGCCTCTACTGTCGCGCCCATCGTCAGCTGATGCGCTATGAGAAGCTGCTCCGCGAGGGCGGCGTAACGCTTTATGAAGCCGACATCCGCCCGCCTGAACGTTTCCTGATGGAACGCTTTATCACCGCCCCGGTATGGGTCAGCGGCGAGGCGCGCGACGGCGAGCTGGTGAATACGCGCCTGAAGCCCAGCCCGCACTATCGCCCACCGCTGAAGTGGGTGTCGCTGGATATCGAAACTACCCGCCACGGCGAGCTGTACTGCATTGGCCTGGAGGGGTGCGGGCAGCGCACGGTCTATATGCTCGGGCCGGAAAATGGCGACGCCTCGGGCCTCGACTTCCATCTGGAGTACGTTGCCAGCCGTCGGCAACTGCTGGAGAAGCTCAACGCCTGGTTTGCCACCCACGATCCGGACGTGCTGATCGGCTGGAACGTGGTGCAGTTCGATCTGCGGATGCTGCAAAAGCACGCCGAGCGCTACGGCGTCCCGCTGCGGTTGGGGCGTGGCAACAGCGAGCTGGAGTGGCGCGAGCACGGCTTTAAGAACGGCGTCTTCTTTGCGCAGATGGCGGGCCGGCTGATTATCGATGGCATCGACGCCCTGAAGTCCGCGTTCTGGAACTTCCCGTCATTCTCCCTCGAAGCGGTAGCGCGGGAGCTGCTCGGGGAAGGCAAGTCGATCGATAATCCCTGGGACAGAATGGACGAGATCGAGCGGCGCTTTAACGAAGATAAGCCCGCCCTTGCCACCTACAACCTAAAGGACTGCGAGCTGGTGACGCGCATCTTCCATAAGACCGCCATCATGCCCTTCCTGCTGGAGCGCGCCTCGGTCAACGGCCTGCCCGCCGATCGCCATGGCGGGTCGGTAGCGGCCTTCAGCCATCTCTATTTTCCACGCATGCACCGGGCGGGCTACGTGGCCCCCAATCTCGGTGACGTGCCGCCGCAGGCCAGCCCCGGCGGCTACGTGATGGACTCCACCCCTGGCCTGTATGACTCGGTGCTGGTGCTGGACTATAAAAGCCTCTACCCGTCGATCATCCGCACCTTTCTGATTGATCCGGTGGGGCTGATTGAAGGCATGGCGCAGCCGGATGAAACCCACAGCAGCGAAGGCTTTCTCGGAGCGTGGTTCTCCCGTGAGAAGCACTGCCTGCCGGAGATCGTCGGCCAGATCTGGCACGGCCGCGACGAGGCCAAACGTCAGGGTAACAAGCCCCTCTCCCAGGCGCTGAAGATCATCATGAACGCCTTCTACGGCGTGCTGGGCACCAGCGCCTGCCGCTTCTTCGATCCCCGGCTGGCGTCGTCGATCACCATGCGCGGACATGAGATCATGCGTCAGACTAAAACGCTGATTGAGTCCCAGGGCTATGAGGTGATCTACGGCGACACGGACTCGACCTTCGTCTGGCTGAAGCACGCCCACAGTGAAGAGGAGGCCGCCCGCATCGGCCAGGCGCTGGTGGTGCTGGTCAACGACTGGTGGCGGGAACATCTTGCCAGCAAGGGGTTAACCAGCACGCTGGAGCTGGAGTTTGAGACCCACTTCAGCCGCTTCCTGATGCCAACCATTCGCGGGGCGGATACCGGCAGCAAGAAGCGCTACGCCGGGCTGATTCAGGAGGGTGACAGCCAGCGCATGGTCTTTAAGGGTCTGGAGACGGTGCGCACCGACTGGACGCCGCTGGCGCAGACGTTCCAGCAGGCGCTCTACCTGCGCATTTTTCGCCGCGAGCCATATCAGGATTACATCCGCGAAACCATTGCCCAACTGATGGCGGGCGAACTGGATAACCAGCTGGTCTATCGCAAGCGCCTGCGTCGCCCTCTGGCGGAGTACCAGCGCAACGTGCCACCCCACGTGCGGGCGGCGAGGCTGGCGGATGAGCAGAACCAGAAGCGCGGCCGGGCGTTGCAGTATCAAAAGCGGGGCACAATTAAGTACGTCTGGACCACCCACGGCCCCGAGCCGGTGGACTACCAGCAGTCGCCGCTGGACTACGATCACTACTTAACTCGCCAGCTACAGCCGGTGGCGGAGGGCATCCTGCCGTTTATGGGCGATGACTTTGCTACACTGGTCACGGGGCAGATGGGACTCTTTTAGCGCGGTTTGAATGATGACGAAGACGTGACGAACGCGTTGCCATCCAGTACCATAGCGCCCTTTCCAATCCTGGCCCCAATTTTTGACGCGCTGTCGCTCTCTGACGGTGGTCTAACTATTGCCTGCAATTTGAGATATAGAGCCGAATAACTATGCCTTTTACACTTGGTCAACGCTGGATCAGCGATACAGAAAGCGAACTCGGACTGGGAACCGTTGTGGCGATGGATGCGCGTACCGTTACGCTGCTCTTCTCCTCAACCGGAGAGAACCGTCTCTACTCCCGCAGTGACTCCCCGGTTACTCGCGTAATGTTTAATCCAGGCGATACGGTGACCAGCCACGAAGGCTGGCAGCTCACCATTGATGACGTAAAAGAGCAAAACGGTCTGCTGACCTACACCGGCACGCGCCTCGATACCGGCGAGACCGACGTGGCGCTGCGTGAAGTGCTGCTCGACAGCAAGCTGGTGTTCAGCAAGCCGCAGGACCGCCTGTTCGCCGGGCAGATCGACCGTATGGATCGCTTCTCCCTGCGCTACCGCGCGCGTAAGTACCAGAGCGAGCAGTATCGGATGCCATGGAGCGGCCTGCGCGGCCAGCGCACCAGCCTGATACCGCATCAGCTGCACATTGCCCACGACGTGGGCCGTCGTCATGCGCCGCGCGTGCTGCTGGCGGATGAAGTTGGCCTGGGTAAAACCATCGAGGCGGGGATGATCCTGCACCAGCAGCTGCTGGCCGGTGCGGCAGAGCGCGTGCTGGTGGTGGTGCCAGAGACCCTGCAACACCAGTGGCTGGTGGAGATGCTGCGCCGCTTCAACCTGCGCTTCGCGCTGTTTGATGACGAGCGCTACGCGGAAGCGCAGCACGAGGCCGATAACCCGTTTGAGACCGAACAGCTGGTGATCTGCTCCCTGGACTTCGTGCGCCGCAGCAAGCAGCGCCTGGAGCACCTGTGCGATGCCGAGTGGGACATGCTGGTGGTCGATGAAGCGCACCACCTGGTGTGGAGCGAAGAGGCACCGAGCCGCGAGTACATGGCGATTGAACAGCTGGCCGAGCGCGTGCCGGGCGTCCTACTGCTGACCGCGACGCCGGAGCAGCTGGGCCTGGAGAGCCACTTCGCCCGTCTGCGCCTGCTGGATCCGAACCGCTTCCACGACTTTGAGCAGTTTGTTGAAGAGCAGCAGAACTACCGCCCGGTAGCCGATGCCGTGGCCATGCTGCTGGCGGGTAAGCATCTGAGCGACAGCGAGCTGAACACCCTGAGCGAGCTGATTGGTGAGCAGGACATTGAACCGCTGCTGCAAACCGCTAACAGCGATCGCGACGGCGCAGAGGCCGCGCGCCAGGAGCTGGTCTCCATGCTGATGGATCGCCATGGCACCAGCCGCGTCCTGTTCCGTAACACCCGTAACGGCGTGAAGGGCTTCCCGAAACGCGAGCTGCATACCATCAAGCTGCCGCTACCGACCCAGTACCAGACGGCCATCAAGGTCTCCGGCATCATGGGGGCACGCAAAAGCGCTGAAGAGCGCGCACGCGACATGCTCTACCCGGAGCAGATCTATCAGGAGTTCGAGGGCGACACCGGCACATGGTGGAACTTCGACCCGCGCGTGGAGTGGCTGATGGGCTACCTGACCAGCCACCGTTCGCAGAAGGTGCTGGTGATCTGCGCCAAGGCTGCCACCGCCCTCCAGCTGGAGCAGGTGCTGCGCGAGCGGGAAGGCATCCGTGCCGCCGTGTTCCACGAAGGCATGTCCATCGTTGAGCGCGACCGTGCCGCCGCCTGGTTTGGCGAAGAGGACAGCGGCGCGCAGGTGCTGCTCTGCTCTGAGATCGGCTCCGAGGGGCGTAACTTCCAGTTCGCCAGCCACCTGGTGATGTTCGATCTGCCGTTTAACCCGGACCTGCTGGAGCAGCGTATCGGTCGTCTGGACCGTATCGGCCAGGCGCACGACATTCAGATCCACGTTCCCTATCTGGAAAAGACCGCCCAGTCGGTGCTGGTGCGCTGGTTCCACGAAGGCCTCGACGCCTTTGAGCATACCTGCCCTACCGGCCGTACCATTTACGACCAGGTGCACAGCGATCTGATTGGCTACCTCGCCGCGCCGGAAGAGACCGAAGGCTTCGACGAGCTGATCAAAACCTGCCGCGAACAGCACGAGGCGCTGAAGGCCCAGCTGGAGCAAGGCCGCGATCGCCTGCTGGAGATCCACTCCAACGGCGGTGAAAAAGCGCAGGCGCTGGCAGAGAGCATTGAAGAGCAGGATGATGACACCGGGCTGATTAGCTTTGCCATGAACCTGTTTGATATCGTGGGCGTCAACCAGGACGATCGCGGTGAGAACATGATCGTGCTGACCCCGTCCGATCACATGCTGGTTCCGGACTTCCCGGGCCTGCCGGAAGATGGCTGCACCATTACCTTTGAGCGTGACGTGGCCCTGTCGCGGGAAGATGCCCAGTTTGTAACCTGGGAGCATCCACTGATCCGCAACGGTCTGGATCTGATCCTCTCCGGCGATACCGGCAGCAGCACCATTTCGCTGCTGAAAAACAAGGCGCTGCCGGTGGGCACCCTGCTGCTTGAGCTGATCTATGTCGTTGAGGCACAGGCACCGAAGCAGCTTCAGCTTAACCGCTTCCTGCCTGCTACGCCGGTGCGTATGCTGCTGGATAAAAACGGCAATAACCTTGCCGCCCAGGTGGAGTTTGAAACCTTCAACCGCCAGCTGAGCGCGGTTAACCGCCACACCGGCAGCAAACTGGTGAACGCGGTGCAGCAGGACGTACACGCGATCCTGCAGCTGGGTGAAGCACAGATCGAGAGCGCGGCGAAGGCGCTGATTGCCGCGGCGCGCCAGGAGGCAGATGAACGTCTCTCGGCGGAGCTGTCGCGTCTGGAAGCGCTGAAGGCGGTGAACCCGAATATCCGTGATGATGAGCTGGCCGCCATCGAGAGCAACCGTCAGCAGGTGCTCGATAGCCTTGCTCAGGCGGGCTGGCGTCTCGATGCGCTGCGTCTTATTGTCGTTACGCACCAGTAACAGGAACCCGTTATGTTGATGGAGCCCTACAATCCGCCGCAGTCGCCCTGGCTGGTCGTGTTATACCAGGACGAGCATATTATGGTGGTTAACAAGCCGAGCGGCCTGCTCTCTGTGCCTGGAAGGCTGGACGAGCACAAGGACAGCGTGATGACGCGCATTCAGCGCGACTATCCGCTGGCGGAGTCGGTGCATCGTCTGGATATGGCCACCAGCGGCGTGATCGTAGTGGCCCTGACCAAAGCCGCGGAGCGAGAGCTTAAGCGCCAGTTCCGCGAGCGCGAGCCGAAGAAGCAGTACGTGGCCCGCGTGTGGGGGCATCCTGAAAAGGCGGAGGGTCTGATCGATCTGCCGCTGATCTGCGACTGGCCGAACCGCCCGAAGCAGATGGTGTGTCATGAGACCGGTAAGGCGGCGCAGACCGAGTATTCGGTGCTGGAGTACGCGGCGGATAACACCGCCCGCGTACAGCTGAAGCCCATTACCGGGCGCTCGCACCAGCTGCGCGTGCATATGCTGGCGTTGGGTCACCCGATCCTGGGCGACCGCTTCTACGCCACGCCCGAGGCGCTGGCGATGGCACCCCGCCTGCAGTTGCACGCCGAGATGTTGACCATTACGCACCCCGCATACGGCACCAGCATGACCTTTAAAGCGCCCGCTGATTTCTAGCAGGCGTTTGCCTGCGGGCGGGCGTTACTTCAGCCCGCTCACCAGCGTCTTGCGGCTCTCTTCCAGAGAGATAACGCGGCTGCACACCGCCTTGCCGAACTGCTCGAAATCCGCTTCCTGATTTTTCCACTCGCTCTGAATCGCAGTTTGCAGGCCGCCGAGGCTGCCCATTACGCTCTGTAACGGATTACCGCCGCCTTTCAGCACCGCCTGAGCACCCATCTCGTTGATGCTGTCCTGCAGGATGCCGCCCATTGCCTGGTTCACCAGCTGCTGACCGTTGGCACGTACCTCATCAATCGCCTTATGGTGAAATGCGAGGCCGTCGCTGCGATGCTCCAGAATGCGGTTCATCTGCTCTTTCAGCTGCGCGTCGAGCTTGGTTAAGCGCCCGCGCATGTTGCTGCTTTGGCCCACTTCTTTGGCGATGATCTTATCCAGCGCCACGCGGCCTTTCTCAACGCGGCTACGCGCGCCCTCGTCGATCCACGGCAGCGCGTTGCGCAGATCGGCCTGATAATCTTTCGCCTGCTCGCGCTGGGCCGCACTGAGGCTATACTGCTTGCCGTTGAACATGACGTTGCCGTCTGGCGTCATCACCAGATTGCCGTTCTCCCCCACTACCTGCACGGTTTGCGGGTTAACGATCACGTCGTCACGCGGGTTCACGCTACATTTGTATTCTGCCTGGGCAGTAAAGGCGGTTGCCGCCAGGGCCGCAGCCAGCAGCGCTTTGCGCATCATAAAAACTCCTGTCCTGTAGAGACAAAACGGGCCGGCAATCGCCAGCCCCGATAGTGACTTAGTCCCACCAGACGTCAAAAAGTTCGCTGATGCGCACATCTTCAAAGCCGCGGCCTTCGAGCCAGCTACGCACGGTAGCCTGATGCTCTTCGGTGCATTTGCCAATCTCCTGCTTGCAGATCAGCCCTTCCCAGACCAGGTAGCCGCTGCCGTCAAAGGCCAGCTTGTTTGGCTCAATCACCTCGTTAATGAAGGCATCAACCGTCTGGTCGATCTGCTCCTCAGAGGTGCCCTCCGGGAAGCGCCAGGCAACGGAAAAGCCCAGCTCCTGAAATTCATCGATATGTAACTTCTTACGCAGACGACGGCTACGGTTCGTTGCCATTATTTTACCCTCTCGAACATTAAGTCCCATACGCCGTGGCCAAGACGATGACCACGCTGTTCAAATTTGGTTACCGGGCGCGTCTCCGGGCGCGGTACATAGTCGCCGCTCTCAGAGCGGTTTTGATATCCGTCGATAGCGGACATCACTTCCAGCATGTGCTCGGCATAGGCTTCCCAGTCGGTGGCCATATGGAAAACGCCACCCAGCTTCAGCTTGCCCTTCACCAGTTCGGCAAACGGCGTCTGCACGATACGGCGTTTATTATGGCGCGCTTTATGCCACGGGTCAGGGAAAAAGAGCTGCACCATGTTCAGCGAGTTGTCCGGGATCATCTTATGCAGCACTTCCACCGCGTCGTGACACATCACGCGCAGGTTCTCCACGCCCTCTTCATGGGCAGTGGCGAGGCACGCCCCCACGCCCGGCGAGTGGACCTCAATGCCGAGGAAGTTCTGCTCCGGCCTGGCTTTCGCCATCGCTACCAGCGAAGCGCCCATACCAAAACCAATCTCCAGGGTCACTGGTGCATCGCGGCCAAACAGCGCGGTGAAATCCAGCGGCTGCTCGCTAAACTCAACGCCCATCACCGGCCAAAAGTTATCCAGCGCGTGCTGCTGCCCCTTGGTCAGACGGCCCTGGCGGCGGACGAAGCTGCGAATACGGCGCAGCGGGCGACCGTTTTCATCAAATTCGGGTGAAATGACGTCGTTGTTCATAGGTGTTTAGTCTGCTTGTGAGAGTGTTCGGGAAACGGGCATTATCCAAAGTTAATAGCCGGATGCAAGCACCGGAAAGTTCCGGTTTACAGCCCGGTGTCGCTGTGCTGCAATCTGGCCCCTTAATCATGCAATTCGGAACTCCTGCTTTGACCATGCACGCGTCTCAGTTTTCAGCCCAGGTGCTGGAGTGGTACGACAAATACGGGCGCAAAACCCTGCCCTGGCAAATCGAAAAAACGCCCTACAAAGTATGGCTCTCTGAGGTGATGTTGCAACAAACGCAGGTGGCGACGGTTATCCCCTACTTTGAGCGCTTTATGGCGCGTTTCCCAACGGTGACCGATCTGGCCCGTGCGCCCATCGACGAGGTGCTGCATCTGTGGACCGGGCTGGGCTACTACGCCCGCGCGCGCAACCTGCACAAGGCCGCGCAGCAGGTGGCTGACCAGCACGGCGGCGTGTTCCCGGATACCTTTGAAGAGGTTGCCGCCCTGCCGGGCGTCGGACGCTCAACGGCGGGGGCGGTGCTCTCCCTTGCGCTCGGCAAACACTTCCCTATTCTTGATGGTAATGTGAAGCGCGTGCTGGCTCGCTGCTACGCCGTTGACGGCTGGCCGGGCCGCAAAGAGGTGGAGAAGCGCCTGTGGGCGATCGCTGAACAGGTCACGCCTGCGCAAGGCGTGGCGCAGTTTAACCAGGCGATGATGGATCTTGGCGCGACGGTCTGCACCCGCTCAAAGCCGAAGTGTACGCTCTGCCCGCTGAATAATGGCTGTATCGCCTATGCTAACGAGAGCTGGGCGCAGTATCCGGGCAAAAAGCCCAAGCAGACGCTGCCGGAGCGCACCGGTTTTCTGCTGCTGATGCAGCACGGCGAGACGGTCTATCTTGCCCGCCGACCGCCTACTGGCCTGTGGGGCGGCCTCTACTGCTTCCCGCAGTTCAGCGATGAAGCGGCCCTGCGCGACTGGCTGGCGCAACGGCAGATTCAGGCCGATACTCTTACCGAGCTCAACGGATTTCGCCATACATTCAGCCATTTCCATCTGGATATTGTGCCGATGTGGCTTCCCGTGTCCTCCTTCACGTCATGCATGGATGAGGGAACAGGTCTCTGGTATAACTTAGCCCAGCCGCCGTCGGTGGGCCTGGCCGCGCCGGTAGAGCGCCTGTTACAACAATTACGCGCGGGCGCACCCGTTTAGCGCCGCGACATCACGAGGAGTGACCATGAGCAGAACTATTTTTTGTACCTTCCTGGGCCGCGAAGCGGAAGGCCAGGACTTCCAGCTCTATCCGGGCGATCTGGGCAAGCGGATCTACAATGAGATCTCTAAAGAGGCCTGGTCCCAGTGGCAGCAGAAGCAGACCATGCTCATCAATGAGAAGAAGCTCAACATGATGAACGTGGAGCACCGCAAGCTGCTGGAAGAGGAGATGGTGAACTTCCTGTTCGAAGGGAAAGACGTACATATCGAAGGCTATAAGCCACAAGATTAAGGGCCTCGGCCCTTTTTTTGGAAAGAATAACGACTTAACACAACATACATCCAGGAATGATGAAAAAATATTTAGCGCTAGCCCTTATTGCGCCGTTGCTCATCTCGTGTTCCAGTTCCAATAAAAAGGGCGATAGCTATAACGAGGCCTGGGTAAAGGACACCAACGGTTTTGATATCCTGATGGGTCAGTTTGCCCATAACATCGAAAACATCTGGGGTTTTAACGAAGTCCTGATTGCCGGACCCAAGGACTACGTAAAGTATACCGACCAGTATCAGACCCGTAGCCACATCAACTTTGATGCCGGGACGATCACCATCGAGACCATTGCCGGTACCGAGCCGGCGGCGCATCTGCGCAAGGCGATCATCAAAACCCTGCTGATGGGCGACGATCCCGGCTCTATCGATCTCTACTCCGACGTAGATGATATCCAGATCTCGAAACAACCGTTCCTCTATGGTCAGGTGGTGGATAACAACGGCGAGGCGATCCGCTGGCAGTGGCGCGCCGAGAAATATGCCGACTATCTGCTGCAAAACCAGATGAAGAGCCGCACCAACGGCCTGAAGATTATCTACAGCGTGACCATTAACCTGGTAGCGAACCACCTCGATAAGCGTGCGCATAAGTATGTGGGTATGGTGCGCCAGTCGGCACGCAAGTATGGCGTGGATGAGTCGCTGATCCTGGCGATTATGCAGACCGAATCTTCGTTTAACCCCTATGCGGTCAGCCGCTCTGACGCGCTGGGCCTGATGCAGGTGGTGCAGCACAGCGCCGGTAAAGATGTCTTCCGGGCGCAGGGGCGTTCTGGCATGCCGGACCGTGGCTTCCTGTTCGATCCCGCCAGCAATATCGATACCGGTACCGCCTATCTGGCGATGTTGAACAACATCTATCTCGCCGGTATCAGCAACCCAACCTCACGCCGCTACGCGGTGATCACCGCCTATAATGGCGGCGCGGGCAGCGTGCTGCGGGTCTTCTCTAACGATAAGGTGCAGGCGGCGAACATCATCAATACGATGTCGCCAGGCGACGTCTATGAGACGCTCACCACGCGCCACCCATCGGCAGAGTCGCGCCGCTACCTCTACAAGGTAAATACGGCGCAGAAAGGGTATCGTGGGGGCAAAATTTAAGCCGCGATGAAAACGCCGGGTGGCGCCACGCTTACCCGGCCTACGCCTGCTGCACGACGTACCCATATAAACGCTTGATGCCGTCGGGGTCGGTTTCGCTGTAGACCCCCTGCAGCTCCGGCGAGAAGCCCGGCAGCAGGTTAACCCCCTCCTCCAGCGCCAGGAAGTAACGCTGCACCGCCCCACCCCAGATCTCACCCGGCACCACGCAGAGCACGCCCGGCGGATAGGGCAGCGCGCCTTCGGCGGCGATCCGTCCCTCAGCCTCGCTGATGCGCACCAGCTCTACGTTGCCGCGAATAAACTCGCTGTTGGCATCCTGCGGGTTCATCGCCACCGGCGGCAGACTCTGCTGGCGGAACATCGCCTTCTGCAGATCCTTCACGCCAAAGCTGACGTAGAGATCGTGCATCTCTTGGCACAGCTCGCGCAGGGTATAGTCGCGGTAGCGCACCGGATACTTATTGAAGATGGTCGGCAGCACGTCCGCCAGCGGCGTATCGTCCTCAATATGCTGCTCAAACTGCCCGAGCATTGCGACCAGCTGATTGAGTTTCTCCTCGCTCTCGGCGGGGGTCAGCAGGAAGAGGATTGAGTTGAGATCGCACTTCTCGGGCACGATGCCATTCTCACGCAGATAGTGAGCCAGAATCGTGGCCGGGATACCAAACTCGCTATACTCGCCGGTCTCCGCGTCGATGCCCGGCGTAGTCAGCAGCAGCTTGCAGGGGTCAACAAAATACTGCTCACGAGCATAGCCCTCAAAGCCGTGCCACGCCGCGCCCGGTTCAAAGCTGAAGAAGCGGCGCTCGCTGGCAATGGCATGGGTAGGGTGATCCTGCCACGGACGCCCCGCCACCTCCGGCGGCACGAAGGGTTTGATCATCTTGCAGTTGGCAATGATCGCTTTCCGCGCCTCAATGCCTACCGCCACGCACTCGGCCCACAGACGACGGCCGCTCTCCCCTTCGTGAATTTTGGCGTTAACATCCAGGGCGGCGAACAGCGGATAGAACGGGCTAGTGGAAGCATGGAGCATAAAGGCATTATTCAGCCGCTTGTGCGGGCAGAAACGCGCCTGGCCGCGCAGGTGGTTATCCTTCTTATGGATCTGCGAGGTCTGGGAGAAACCGGCCTGCTGCTTGTGCACCGACTGGGTCACAAAGATCCCCGGATCGTTCTCGTTAAGATCGAGCAGCAGCGGCGAGCAGTCGGCCATCATGGGAATAAACTGCTCGTAGCCTACCCACGCGGAGTCAAACAGCACATAGTC
Organism: Pseudescherichia vulneris NBRC 102420; assembly: GCF_000759795.1. Lineage (GTDB taxonomy): Bacteria > Pseudomonadota > Gammaproteobacteria > Enterobacterales > Enterobacteriaceae > Pseudescherichia > Pseudescherichia vulneris. Next base: position 258,369 of record NZ_BBMZ01000008.1, on the reverse strand, counting down.
GCACAGTGCGCCGATCTTGTCGATCACCTGCCGGGCGTTATAGATCGTGCCGTCGTAGGTGCCGAGCTGGATCACTGCCAGGCGGAACGGGCGTGGGGCATCGGCCTTTTCCGGAGCCACGGCGCGGATCTGCTCGCGCAGGTACGCTTCATCAAAGCAGTGGGCGTCGATCCCGCCAATAAAGCCGAACGGATTACGGGCGGCCTCCAGGTAGACCGGCGTAGCGCCCGCCTGAATAAGCGCCCCGTGGTGGTTCGACTTATGGTTGTTGCGATCGAACAGCACCAGATCGCCACGCGTGAGCAGTGCGTTTGTCACCACCTTATTCGCCGCCGAGGTGCCGTTGAGCACGAAGTAGGTTTTATCCGCATTAAACACTTTGGCAGCAAATTTCTGCGCGTGCTTGGCGGAGCCTTCGTGGATCAGCAGATCCCCCAGCTTGACGTCGGCGTTGCACATATCGGCACGAAAGACGTTTTCACCAAAGAAATCGAAGAACTGGCGGCCCGCCGGATGCTTTTTAAAGAACGCGCCATGCTGATGCCCTGGACAGGCGAAGGTGCTGTTATCCATCGCCACATACTGGCTCAGGGTGTCAAAAAATGGTGGCAGCAGGTTCTCTTCATAGCGGCAGGCGGCTGCTTCCAGCTCCAGCATCGCCTGCTCTTTGCCGTTAATCACCGCGTCAACGCCCGCAGGCGTATCTGCCTGCTCATCGGCAAACATAAACACCGGCAGATTGAAGCCCGTGCGCTTGAGCAGCGCAAGGATGCCGCTCTGGCTATCCGCCCGCGTAATAACGACTGCCGCCACATCGGTAAAGTCCGTGTTGTCCAGCGTTACCACTTCCCGGTGCGTGGAAAGCGCAGAGACCAGCGCGCGGCTGGCGGCCATTTTCATCGTTTTCATAAGCTATGGGTAACCGTTAGCCTCACCGTACGGTGAGTGGAGTCGGGATCGGGAACAAACGGGCTAAGGATCGCATAACTATGCGATGCGTCTGGCGAACAAAGCGATCTGTCATCCAGCGGCCCCCGTTGTTGAGAAAAAGAGTTTACAGAAGAGTAGCAAGGAGAAATTTCGCGCAATAATGTCACTTTTAATCTACCCATGCAACCCACAATGAGTGCGTAAACACGGGGTTTTTCCGGCATACTATGCAGTTATGTAAATCGATATTTCAGGAGAGACAGCGTGCTAACCGGACCCTTTATAAATGCCGCCGCCGTGCTGATTGGCGGGACGATTGGTGCCCTGCTGAGCCAGCGGCTGCCGGAGCGGGTGCGTACCTCCATGCCCGCCATCTTTGGCCTCTGCTCGCTGGGCATTGGCATTCTGCTGGTGGTGAAGTGCGTTAACCTGCCGGTGATGGTGCTGGCGACGCTGCTCGGCACGCTGATTGGCGAGGTATGCTACGTTGAGCGCGGGATCGGCGGTGCGGTGCACGGCCTGCGTCGTCTGATGCAGCGCGGCGGCAAGCAGGATGCCCCTGCCCCCCATGAGACCTTTATTCAGAGCCTGGTGGCGATCATCATCCTGTTCTGCGCCAGCGGTACCGGGATTTTCGGTGCGATGCGCGAGGGGATGACTGGCGATGCCAGCATCCTGATCGCCAAAGCCTTTCTCGACTTCTTTACCGCGGTGATTTTTGCCACCTCGCTGGGTATTGCGGTCGCGGCGATCTCTATACCGATGCTGCTTATTCAGCTTAGCCTGGGTGCCTGCGCCACGCTGGTGATGCCCCTGACGACGCCCGCGATGATGGGTGACTTCACCGCCGTCGGCGGGATCCTGCTGCTGGCGACCGGGCTGCGGATCTGCGGCATCAAGATGTTTGCCGTCGCCAACATGCTGCCCGCGCTGGTTATTGCCATGCCGCTCTCGGCCGCCTGGAGTGCATTTTTTGCCTGAAAACGGGTGCAGGCGCGGCAAAGTGGTGATAGATTGTGCAGTCTGCAACGATTTAAATAAATTTCGTTGACGACACGAGGCGAATCGGTTTTAATGCGCCCCGTTGCCCGGATAGCTCAGTCGGTAGAGCAGGGGATTGAAAATCCCCGTGTCCTTGGTTCGATTCCGAGTCCGGGCACCACTAATTCAGAGAACCCAGCCTATGGCTGGGTTTTTGCTTTTGGCGAGCCGGACTTTCCATCGAACTTCGTTCGATTATTCTTCGCATCCATGCGACGCTTTACTGCTGCTGTGTAATCGTTTTAATAACGCTCTCATCTACGCCTGATTTCCTGGCTTCTGCTGCGCTTTTTAACGCCTCTTTAACGCTATTGTTAAACTCTGATTTTGAAATATTGACCACCGCCTTGAGGATATAGTCGGTCATCTCTGCTCGTTGCTGAGTTGATATCGAACCGTTCATCTCCCCCACGCAAATTGAAAACAGCGCATAGCGTAATACCTCAACGGTGGTCGTTCTTTTTGCCAGTTCCACGATGGAGCGGTTGTAATCGCGTGAGCCGCTATCCTGCCCAGCAGGTGCTGTTGCAGCGCCGGCAGATGATTTTAGCGCTAACGCCGTGGCGGTATCCGGCGGTGGCTCAGGACAGTATCTGACCGGACTGCCGTGCGGCACGATTAATGCGCCACGGTAGTTAGCGTCATAGGTGAGCCAGTAGGGTTCTCCTTTATCAAGATGACTTTTAGAGGTATGAAAGGCCGAGCATGCGCACAGGCTAAAAAGTGAGGCGACCATTAGGATTAATTTCATATTTCCCCATAGATGGTAGAGATAAGGCTTATAGAAAACATAGGCTTTATCCTTACGTAATATCTTCATTAATAAGTGCATTTTTTAGCTAACCCCATTGCAAAAAAAGTGGAGTAGACTGTTTATCGACACGAATAAAAAATGGGGAATCGCTATGTCAGACAACAGCTATCAACCACCTAAGGTGTGGACGTGGGATAAATCCGGCGGCGGCGCGTTTGCTAACATCAACCGTCCTGTCTCTGGCTCTACACATGAAAAAACGCTGCCGGTGGGTAAACACCCACTGCAGCTCTACTCCCTTGGCACGCCGAACGGTCAAAAGGTCACGATTCTGCTGGAGGAGCTGCTGGAAAAAGGCGTCAGCGAGGCGGAGTATGATGCCTGGCTGATTCGCATCGGCGAGGGCGACCAGTTCTCCAGTGGTTTCGTGGAGGTAAACCCGAACTCAAAAATTCCGGCCCTGCGCGATCACAGCACCACGCCCCCTACCCGCGTATTTGAGTCCGGCGCGATCCTGCTCTATCTGGCAGAAAAGTTTGGTCACTTCCTGCCAACCGATCCGGCAGGCCGTGCCGAAACGCTGAACTGGCTCTTCTGGCTACAGGGCTCTGCCCCGTTCCTCGGCGGCGGTTTCGGCCACTTCTATAGCTATGCGCCGGTAAAAATTGAGTACGCCATTAACCGCTTCACCATGGAAGCCAAGCGTCAGCTCGACGTGCTTGATAAGCAGCTTGCCGAACACAAGTTTGTGGCGGGCGACGACTATACCATCGCCGATATGGCTATCTGGCCGTGGTACGGCAACGTCGTGCTTGGCAACGTTTACGACGCGGCAGAGTTTCTCGACGCAGGCAGCTATAAAAACGTGCTGCGCTGGGCCAAAGAGATTGCTGAGCGTCCCGGCGTACAGCGCGGCCGCATCGTTAACCGCACCAACGGACCGCTTAACGAGCAGCTGCACGAGCGCCACGACGCCAGCGACTTTGCGAATAACACGCAGGACAAACGCCAGGCCTAACGCTTTCCGACCGGGCGTCTTCTGCCCGGTCACCTTTTGAAATCGATTACGCTTCCTCTTTTTTTCCTGCTGTATTTACAACAAAAAAATAACTAGTAAGAATGGTTTTTATTTACTCCTAATCGGCCGGTATGTCTGAACTCGCGCTTAAGCAGCAGATCCAGAATCTGAAGAAGCACAACGCCCGACTGGTGCGGCTGGCGCGTGACGCCCGCAGCAAGCTCAGCGCGGCGCTGGACGGTACCGGCCTCTGCCTGTGGCAGTTGGACGTACCCAGCGGCAAGCTGATCATCTTTAACCGTCGCTGGGGATCGATGCTGGGCTACCAGCCGAAAGAGCTCAACGCCCGCTTTGAGGTCTGGAAAGAGCATCTGCATCCGGACGACAGAGAGCGGGTGCTGGACGCCTTTTACGGCCATCTGCACGGAAAAACTCCCTTCTACGAAGCGCTGCACCGCATGCAGCATAAAAACGGCACCGTGACGTGGGTGCTTGACCGGGGGCGCGTCAGCGAGTGGGACGATAGCGGCCAGCCGCTGAAGGTCACCGGTACGCATATCGATATGACCAAAGAGAAGCAGTACGAGGAGCAGCTGGCCCTGCTGGCGAACCACGATCCGCTTACCGGACTTGCCAACCGTCATGCTCTGATCCAGCATTTCGAGGCGTTAAAGATGGCGGGGGCGCTCTGCGTGGCGTTTATCGATCTCGATGATTTTAAAAACGTGAATGACACCTTTGGTCACCGCAGCGGCGACGAGCTGCTGATGCAGCTTAGCCAGCGGCTGCGCGAGGCCTGCCCGTCGGGAACGATCGTTGGGCGGCTTGGTGGGGATGAGTTTGTGCTGCTGCTGCCTTTTGCACTTAAGGAAGAGCAGGTCACCCGCGCTGCACAGCGTTGCCTGCAGGCAGCATTAACCCCGTTTGAGCTGGCTAACGGCGTGGCAAGCGTGGGCGCGTCGATTGGTATTGAACAAGCCCTGGACGAGGATGATTTTGTCAACTCGCTCGTCCGGGCAGATTTGGCAATGTATCAGATCAAACACAGCGGTAAGAACGGCGCGGCTATCGGTGCCACGCTGCTCTCAGGGTGAGTAACGTAGCGGGGATACGGCAACCCACGCTACGTCGCTTTGACAGAGGCGCTTAGAACGCAACCCACTCATCCTGCGCAGAATGCGCTACGGTGGGACGCGGCATAGAGGCAGAATTTACTGCGGTGCTGCCTGCTCTCTGCTCATCACCAGCAGAGAGGCGGAACCGCTGTACCGAACGCTGTAGCTCTTCGGTCTGGCGCTCAAGCGCCGCCGCGGCGGCAGAGACCTCTTCCACCAGCGAGGCGTTTTGCTGCGTTACGCTGTCCATCTGGGTAATCGCGACGCCAACCTGGGAGATGCCTTTGCTCTGCTCGGCGGAGGCGTTAGCAATCTGCTTCATGATGGTGGTCACTTCCGTCACCGCGCGCAAAATGCCTTCCATGGTTGTACCGGCGTCGTTAACCAGCTGCGCCCCTTTATCAACCCGGCTAACGGAATCGGCGATCAGCGACTCGATCTGTTTCGCCGCATCGGCGCTGCGGCTGGCAAGGTTACGTACCTCACCGGCCACGACGGCGAAACCACGTCCCTGCTCACCTGCGCGTGCCGCCTCTACCGCCGCGTTGAGCGCCAGGATATTGGTCTGGAAAGCGATACTGTTAATCACCGTGGTGATCTCAGCGATCTTCTTCGAGCTATCGGAGATGCCGGTCATGGTGCCGATCACCGCGTCGACCAGCTCGCCGCCTTTACTCGCTCGCGTCGAGGCCACGTCCGCAAGCTCGCTGGCCTGGCGCGCGTTGTCCGCATTCAGCTTCACCGTCGCGGTCAGCTGCTCCATGCTGGCTGCCGTCTCTTCCAATGCCGCCGCCTGCTCTTCCGTACGGGAAGAGAGATCGTTATTGCCGCTGGAGATTTCGGTGGCGCCGCGCCAGATGTTGTCGCTGCCCTGGCGGATGGTGCTGACCGCATCACGTAGGCTATCCTGCATGGCACGCAGCAGCGGTACCAGCTGGCCGACACAGTTGCGACCCAGATCCTGGACCGGCTGGCTGAGGTCGCCCTGCGCGATGGTGCGGAAATGTTCGCGAATGATGGCCAGCGGTTTAACCAGCATGGCAACCAGGTAGCGATCGGTAAACAGCAGGATCAGCAGGCCGAGGATCACCGCGGTCAGGATCAGGATGCGGGTTACGCTGGTCTGCCCGTCAACCATCACGCGCGTCTCGTCCAGACGTGTGCTGGCGGCGGTGTTAAAGGCCTCTGCCGATGCGCCAAAGGCGCGGCTCAGCGCGGGCGTGACGTTATTTGCCTGCTGGCGATAAGCGTCCAGCGAGCCCTGCTGCGCCAGCTGCACCTGCGGCGTTACGCCCTGATCCAGCAGCGCCTGCCAGTTGGCAATGGCCTGCGCGGAGACCTTCTCATCCATGGGGCCTGGCGAGATGGCTTTCAGCGCATCCAGCTTGGTTTTCATGTTGTCCAGCGCCAGTTCGACCTGGCTGAAGTCCGCGTTGCCGCCAGCGGCTTTTGTCTCCAGCGCACGGGACAGGCGAGTCACCACGCGAAAATATTGATCGTTGCCCTGGCTGAGCAGCGTCATCTGGTTCACCAGCTGACGATCGATCTCATTGCCTTCAGCCACCTTAGAGAGCGAAAAGACGCTATACAGTCCAACGCTGGACCACATCAGGCAAAAGATGCCGAGGATAACCAGCAACACCAAACGAATGGTGAAGTTTTGCAGCACGCGCATAATTAATTCCTTGCCGATAAGGTGGATACTTTTTGTCGCAAGCGACTTAGCAGAGTTATCGGCATGTTAATGACAATATGTAGAGTAACGCATAATTTTTTTGATCAAAAAACGCGCTGTGAGTTATCCTGCTTAAAACAGGGTGTGGTGCGCTATAATAGTTTGCGGGCTGGATTTGTGCCTATAAATTTTTAAAAAAAACGTATCATTAAGAACAATCTTAAATGCAACATACTGAAAAATAAGCACAAAAAGATAAGTCACGATGATTTTCCCAAAGCATTTTATTACCTGAATCTGCTTTACTCTTCGCCTATCCTAAATATAGTTAGCTGGCTTACAAAAAAGCTTACTCCCATTAAAATAACGTTAATAACGTGCTCAAAGAGAGGACCTATTTTTATTAAAATAAAATAAATGAATACCTATTCATTTATTTTGATAAGAAGTGAGTAACTACGCTATTTATTTAAGGGCAACGTTATAAATAGGCAGCGACTCGCTACAGAGCGCGCCACTACTGGCTTTGCATCTTTTGATAGAGAGACAGGCACCCCGTTGCCACCTGTCAGCGCTGAAGAACGACGTTGGAAGGGGGTTATTTACATCAGCGAAGGGGCCGACTGGCACAGCAGGAAGCGAGTGCAAGCAGGTATATTTTAGCAGCGCTAAACAGTTGCATGAGTTTATTATTTCGCGAGGAACATCCCGTTATCAGGAAAATGAAGACTGGCAATCTTCTTAACGCAATCATCAGAAGGGAATGGGTAGCGCGCCGCATCAAAGCGTAAAGGGGACAATTTTTCCATCTTTCAGCGTATATGTGTCATCGTCAGTAGTAAAAAAAACGGTGCCGTCAATAGCATTATCCACGCTAAGAACAACATTTTTGTCGATGCAGTTTTTCCTGGTTTTCATATCGCTAAAGCAGAACAGATCGAACGCGTCTTCTTTATAGCCGTCTTTGAAATCCCAGAAAGAGACAGAGAAAAGTCCGTACGGACCGGGGCGGGGAAACCCATATTTCGTTTTCAACTTATCAGCGTGGGCCAGCCACCACGCAATTTTGCCTCTATCCGTCAGGGGAAAGTTCCGCACCAGGATATAGGCAAATTCATTGTGCTGATGTACAGCAACCACCTCTACCGGGCGGAGGGTTATCCATGCCAGCAACAGCACTCCCGCTATGCAAGCGACAATCCCGAATTTTTTAAAAGATAATTTCATAGCGCGCCAGCGATCTACGTTGTCTTTTTCGTTCAACCCGTTAAATCTTATGAGGGACGATTTTTCCATCTTTCAGCGTGTATGCATCATTATCAGTAGTAAAAATAACCGTTCCTTCAATGTTATTATCAATGCTAAAAACCATGTTTTTTTCGATGCAGTTTTTCTTGGTTTTCATATCGCTAAAGCAGAACAGATCAAAAGCATCTTCTTTATAGCCATCCCCGAAATCCCAGAAAGAGATAGAGTACAGCCCATATGGGCCAGGGCGGGGAATCGCGTATTTTGCCTTCAGCTCATTGGCATGTGCCAGCCACCATGCAATTTTGCCTTTGTCCGTCAGCGGGAAGTTATGTACCAGGATATAGGCAAATTCATCGTCCTGATGCACGGCAACCACCTCTACGGGGCGGAGGTTGATCCATGCCAAGATGAGCGCCCCCGTGATACAAGTTACAATGCCGCATGTTTTAAAAGATATTTTCATAGCGCGCCAGCGATCTCCATAGTCGTTTCCATCTCAGTAATAAAGGGTCTGTGAGCCATGGCATTGTACCGCTGTAGGACAAACCACAGGCGGAAGAAGCGCCACTGGCGAAACTCCCAGTTCAGGATGTCGTCATCATCTAGTCCAAAGTGATCCTGGATGCGGTAATGGACTGAGGCTTTCCAGCACGTGGCGCTAAAAACAACCGATGTAATCGTGATGCATGTTGCCCAAGTATCATGAACGGTGATCCCCAAGCCGTTAGCCCTGTCCTCAAGACGATCGAATTTTGGTAAACGGCCTCCTGAGATACTTTTCTTAACATGTGACTTTAAAGAACTTGGGACAGTTTTCTTTTGCTTAATAATGGTGTTATCTAAAACTTTTTCTATCATTTTTAAAGTGTTATTTTCCGAACCGTCCTGAGTAATTTGCTCCTTAATCGCCTGATTCAACAGCGGTGAGCGGAAGACCTGCCCATGACCGTTTTGCAGATGGTCAATCATCTCATTTATCACATAGCGATACGGCCCATACAGCGAGAACGGCATATGGGAGAGCGAACGCATCTCGTTAAACATACGTCGAATACACTCATCACGGCTTAACGTTACCCTTTTTGGCAACGGTTGGTAGAGAGGAACGTGAAAGTTATTCCTCGGTAGCTGCTGCAGAGTATAGGGATCAACTAAGGTTGAAACATCGTTGAGCCCGTAGGACGTCATCAGGCGATGGGCACTGAGATCGCCGTAACGCATATCGGGTGCCTGATAATCATCCATCTTTTTCTGTGTTTCATACACCACACAGGGAAAATGCTGCACCTGCGGTGCCACAGGCGTATCTACCACTCTGTCGTCCATGAACTCTTTCACCCCTTCATATGACCTGTAACAGGAATCATTAACCATGCTAATATAAAGGTTATTATAGAGAGGCAGGACGAGGCGTTTTTGACATAAGTTGCTTAAATTTTACTTAAGTAACTTTTTAACAGCGGGTATTCAGAGGTATTTTTTAAACCAGTCGAGGGTGCGCTCCCATGCCAGCTCCGCTGCGGCCTGGTCATAGCGCGGCGTAGAGTCATTATGAAATCCATGATTAACGTCGGGGTAGATATAGGCTTTATAGACCTTGTTATTTGCCTTTAACGCCTGCTCATAGGCCGGCCAGCCTTCGTTGATGCGCGTGTCCAGCTGAGCATAGTGCAGTAAAACGGGTGCGTTGATCTTTGGCACGTCGGCGATAGGGGCCTGACGACCATAGAAAGGCACGGCGCAGGCCAGCTCTGGATAGGCGACCGCCGCCGCGTTCGCGACCCCGCCACCGTAGCAAAAGCCGGTGATGCCAACCTTTCCGGTGGCGTTAGGATGCCTCTGCATAAATTCTACTGCCGCAAAGAAGTCATTCATCAGCTTAGTGGGATCCACCTTCTGCTGTAGCGCTCGCCCTTCATCATCGTTACCGGGATAGCCGCCCACGGAGCTTAAACCGTCCGGCGCCAACGCAATATACCCCGCCTTGGCAACACGCCGCGCCACATCCTCTATATAGGGATTCAGTCCCCGGTTCTCATGCACCACCACCACAGCGGGCACGTTACCCTCTGCTTTAGTCGGCTTGACCAGATAGCCGCGCACCTCGCCATGACCGTTTGGTGAGGGGTAATGAATATACTCCGGTAGAATATCCGGGTCGGTAAACTCAACCTGAGTGGCCAAGGCATAGTTTGGTTTGAGCAGATCGAAGAGGGCCAGCGCCGTCATGCCGCCCACGGCATAACGGGTTGCCAGCTGTAAAAACTCGCGTTTGGAAATTTTGCCGTGGGCGTAGTAGTCGTAATAGTCGAGTAGTTCCTGCGGGAAGTCTTTGGCCGTCAAACGCGTCATCGTTGCTCTCCAGAGGGTGAATGCTTTTTAAGCAAAGCATAACGTGACGCGTTTGTCAGTCACCCGAGCGGTTACTCTGCGGGAAAGGTTGTTACCTGGTTGGGATCGACATCCGGACGCTGATACTCAGGCCATACCAGCGCGACCAACGAGGGGTAGGCTTGCAGACTAAATTCGCGAAAGCATTGTCGTAAATTGAGCACCTCCAGATCGCCATGAGAAACCTTCTCACCGTTCAGGCAGCGTTTTTTTATATTGTCGTAGTAGCGATACACCGCCGAATTGAGATCGCTACAGCGGCGCTGCGCCTCAAATAAGCCTGGCGTGCGGTTCAGATCCGCCATGTTCATTCGCTTAATAGTGGCGTGCAGAAAATCAATATATTCATGGTTTATGCGCCAGTACCAGACGGGGGTAATGGCATTCATCAGGATGGAAAAATGATCTTCCCCCTCCTCTTTTGTTAAGGGTTCGGGGCCGTAATCGGGACTTATCTCTGCCTCTGGCGAGCTTTCATTGAACCCACGCATCATTAAAAGTACGCCGCCGGTAAGCAGCAGCAGGGCAATAACAGAATAAAAAATACTGTTCATCAGCGGGCTCCATTTTTTTTGATTTTAAAATTGCACCATGATATTGTCAACGAAACTCACGCCCTAACCTTCTCCACCTCGTTGAAATAACAGGATATTACCGATGCTGCCCGAGAACCTTGTCCCGGCACGTTTTCACGTTTGCACGGTGAAAACGGACGTGGGAGAAGCAGAAAAAGATGTCAATTTAGCCCAGGGAAAAAGAACGCTCGCCGATTATGAAAGCGATATATTAACTAACGTGAGCCCTACCCGCCAATCGCGTAATATGCTGCTGGAAGAGCGCGACCGCCATATAAAAGACAGGCTATACCGGGTGGTAAAAATTGAATGCTTTCGTCGGTTGCTAAACGATCTCCAGGGCGCAGGCGACATCGACCCGCAGCTTTTAAGTCAAATAATTGCCAAAAAAACCACCGAGATTAATGATGCGGGAAATGAAATTTGGCTTAATCTCATAACCCACGAAAAAGATACGCCTATGTTTTATACGCTACAGGACGATTCGCGTGGATAAAGAAATTAACAATAATAATGTCTATTTGGCTTTAGATGAGACAAAAACCGATGAATTTATCTTAAAGCAAAATCTGGATGCGTTAATTCAAAATAAAAATGAGACGGTTCAGCGTATTGCCAGAGAGTCAGTCTCTATCCCGGCAGCTTTGATAAAGCTGAAGTGGCAGAACCGCCGCGAGATCTATGCCCTGCAGGTTAAAGAGGAGATCTACGGCGCGGCGATCGATGAAATTATCGCCCTGCATCCTGACCTACAGGAAAAGATAATGGCCACGCTGGAAACCAACTATCAGCATATCCTGGAGCGTGAAGCCGCCACGCTGCGGCTCACGCGCAAGCTTGCTGACGGCGAGTACCGCACCGGCAACGTAAACGTGGTCGCGCTTCCTGAAAAGCAGGAAAGCGTTTCTGCGAGCCCCTCTACCGCCTCCAATCCATCCTCTGGTAAGACCTTAGGTCGCGATCGCTAGCCATAGGAAATCGTCCGATTCGCCTGCATTCCCCACACAAGCATCTATCCTTAACTTGGATGTATCACAGATGGAGACGACTTATGGCAAACGATCAGACGAAAATGCAGGATCCCACTACCCAGTATTACACCGAGGGATTTCCGAAACAGAAACAGCCCGCGCCAGGGGTGCAGGGTAAAATGGATCCCGTCCCAGACTGTGGCGAGAAGAGCTATGTAGGTAGCGGCCGTCTTAAGGATCGTAAGGCACTGGTGACAGGGGGCGACTCCGGTATCGGACGCGCTGCCGCCATCGCTTACGCGCGTGAAGGCGCTGATGTGGTTATCAACTACCTGCCCGCTGAGGAAGAGGATGCGCAGGAAGTCAAAGCGCTGATTGAGGCGGAAGGACGCAAAGCGGTGCTGATCCCAGGCGATCTGACCGATGAGGCCTTTACTCGCTCGCTGGTTAACCAGGCGCGCGATGCGCTGGGCGGATTAGATATTCTGGCGCTGGTTGCTGGGAAACAGACCGCAATTGAGGATATTGCCGATCTCACCTCAGAGCAGTTTGAGCAGACCTATAAAACCAACGTCTTCTCGCTGTTCTGGACCGTCCAGGAGGCGCTGAAATTCCTGCAGCCGGGTGCCAGCATCATCACCACCTCATCGGTGGAAGCCTATCAGCCAAACGCCACCCTGCTGGACTATGCCTCTACCAAGGCAGCAATCCTTAACTTCACCCGCGGGCTGGCAAAACAGGTGGCAGAGAAAGGCATTCGCGTGAACAGCGTTGCCCCAGGCCCAGTCTGGACGGCATTGCAAATCTCCGGCGGCCAGCCGCAGGAGAAACTGCCGAAGTTTGGTCAGTCCACGCCGCTGAAACGCGCCGGGCAGCCTGCTGAGGTTGCCGCTATCTATGTTTACCTGGCAAGCCAGGAGTCGAGCTACGTGACTGCCGAAGTACATGGCGTCACTGGCGGGATGCACCTAAGCTAGTTTCGCATGCAATAAAAAAGGGGCCGCGATGGCCCCTTTTCTTTGTTTGAACGCCACGCTTTTTTAGGGTGCTGAAGCATGAAAATCTTCCGCAGCCTTGTTGCCGGTCATCAGCAGCTGATGCATCGCTGCGAAATCGACACCAGACTCACGCACTTCAGTTGTACGTGTTACCTGGTCAATAAGATTGAGATAGTTTTTGGTTGCGAAGCTGAGCATCTTAATCGCCTTCACAAAAGCGAATTCAACCGAGTCTTTATCGTAAGAGAGGATGATCTCTTTTTCAGGCAGCATTAAAACAAAGGATTCAGCGATACCTGCCACGTGAATAGCCTGGCTCTTGATCCCTTCGGCGGCGGTGGTTGCTGCATCAAAGTCGCTATCAGCATAACGCGCAAGTTCAGCGCGGCCAGAGCGTAGTTCTTCAGCCACATGATTAAGCGCTTCGGTTAATTCTTTGATATCGCGCTTATTAACTCGGGCCCCCATCTCATAAACCCGTTCGACAATCATAGGCTGGCAAGCAACCGCTTTAGGCTGTGGCTGAAGACTGGCAATGACCAGCGCTACTGCTGCCTGTAAATGGTGGATCTTCACGATAGACTCCATAAGCGTTACTCTCGATAAGGCGTAGCATTTTACTACTGAACTTAACTATAAACTAAAAAAGGTTGGTGGAATATGATACCTAAACAGCACAAATATGAATCGCTTACAGCTTTTTAAGATAATAAAAAAGGGGCCGCGATGGCCCCTTTTCTTTGTCTGAACGCCGCGCTTATTTCGCGTGCGTTACCTCTTCACCCACCAGACCAATCTTCAGATAACCTGCCTGATGCAGGGTGTCCATCACCTTCATCATCGTTTCGTAATTGACGGTTTTATCCGCACGGAAGAAGACGGTGGTGTCCTTCTTGCCTTCAGTCAGGGTGTTCAGCGCGCTAACCATCGTCTCTTCGGTCACCGGATCGTTACCGATAAACATGCTGTTATCCGCTTTCACCGACAGGTAGATCGGCTTTTCCGGACGCGGTTGCGGCTGGCTGGAAGAGGCCGGTAGGTTTACCTTCACGTCAACGGTGGCCAGCGGGGCCGCCACCATAAAGATAATCAGCAACACCAGCATGACGTCGATAAACGGCGTCACGTTGATCTCATGCATTTCACCGTTATCGTCCAGATTTTCATTAAGACGCATTGCCATACGGAATTAACCTAAACGTAATTTCTGTGCGGAGTGAACCGGCGCAGCCGACGGGCTGGCGGCCAGGTCGAGATCGCGGCTCTGCAGCAGCAGCACCTGCGCGGCGACGTCGCCCAGCATAGCTTTATAGCCGCCAATAGAGCGCGCAAAGATGTTGTAGATCACCACGGCCGGGATAGCAGCAACCAGGCCGATTGCCGTTGCCAGCAGCGCCTCGGCGATGCCGGGTGCCACGACGGCGAGGTTAGTGGTTTGCGTCTGAGCGATACCGATAAAGCTGTTCATGATGCCCCATACGGTACCGAACAGGCCGATAAACGGTGAGATTGCACCAATGGTGGCGAGGAAGCCGTTACCGCGTCCCAGGTGGCGGCCTACAGCGGCGACGCGACGCTCCAGACGGAAGCCGGTACGCTCTTTGATGCCTTCGTTGTCTTCCGAGCCCGCGGAGAGCTCAAGCTCGTTCTGCGCTTCATTCAGCAGCAGCGTGCTCAGGCTGTTGGCGTGGAAACCGGCTGCGATTTCGCTTGCCTGATCCAGCGTGCGTGCTTCGCTTAACAGCTTCTGCTCGCGCTTAAGGCGGCGCTTATGCGAGAACATCTCCACGCTTTTGCTGAAGAAAATGGCCCAGGTGACAATGGACGCCAGAATCAAACCAATCATCACCAGCTTCACGACGATATCGGCATGGTGATACATACCCCAAACGGAGAGATCCGTCTGCATCAAATTATTACCCACTCTGTATCTCCGGACGCAAATCACAAAATCTGAACGCAATAATATCAAAACAGCATCGAATTGATAGTAGTTCTCATTAGTATTTACATAGTGGCGTAATTTTGACAAAGTTTCCTTGCGCTTACGCAGTAAAAAAGGCGGTAAAGACAATTTTCAGAATTTTCGATCTAAAGCCGTATTAAAAAAATTTCGCTCTTCCTGCGCTTGCTGGGGTCATTTTACCTCCTACCGTGGTAGTCTAGACATCCAGACGTATAAAAATCAGGGTAGCGTGAAGATGACAGCGAAGCACATTGATACCGCACTGGTGAATGCCGGGCGCAGCAAAAAATACACCCAGGGTTCGGTGAACAGCGTGATCCAGCGCGCCTCGTCGCTGGTCTTTGACACGGTGGAAGCCAAGAAGCAGGCAACGCGCGGTCGGGCCAAAGGCGAACTGTTCTACGGTCGTCGGGGAACGCTGACCCACTTCTCCCTGCAGGAAGCGATGTGCGAGCTAGAGGGCGGCGCAGGCTGCGCGCTCTTCCCCTGCGGCGCAGCTGCCGTGGCTAACACCCTTCTGGCCTTTGTTGAGCAGGGCGACCATGTCCTGATAACCAACACCGCCTATGAGCCAACCCAGGACTTCTGTACCAAAATTTTGGCCAAGCTCGGCGTCACCACCGGCTGGTTCGATCCGCTGATCGGCGCGGATATCGCTAATCTGATCCAGCCCAATACGAAAGTGGTGTTTCTTGAAGCGCCCGGCTCCATCACCATGGAAGTCCACGACGTTCCGGCGATTGTAGCAGCGGTCAGACGCGTGGCCCCAGAGGCGATCATCATGATCGACAATACCTGGGCGGCGGGCATCCTGTTTAAGGCGCTGGAGTTTGGGATTGATATCTCTATTCAGGCGGGAACCAAGTACCTGATTGGTCATTCGGATGCGATGGTCGGCACGGCGGTATCCAATGCCCGCTGCTGGGATCAGCTGCGCGAGAATGCCTATCTGATGGGCCAGATGCTGGATGCGGACACCGCCTACATGACCAGCCGTGGCCTGCGTACCCTCGGCGTACGCCTGCGTCAGCACCATGAGAGCAGCCTGGCGATTGCCGAGTGGCTGGCGACGCATCCGCAGGTGGCGAAGGTGAACCACCCTGCCCTGCCGGGCAGCAAGGGCCATGAGTACTGGAAGCGGGACTTTACCGGCAGCAGCGGTCTCTTTTCCTTCGTGCTGAACAAACGCCTGAGCAACGATGAGCTGGCGGCCTATCTGGATAACTTCAGCCTGTTTAGCATGGCCTACTCCTGGGGTGGCTTTGAGTCGCTGATCCTCGCTAACCAGCCGGAGCACATCGCCGCTATCCGTCCTGAGGGGGAGATTGACTTCACCGGAACGTTGATCCGCCTACATATTGGTTTAGAAAACGTTGACGATCTGAAGGCTGATTTAGCGGCAGGATTTGAACGCATCGTGTAAAGTGTATGAGGCTGGTACAGTTTTAAACAAAACCAGTGGAATTGTCTGCATTTCTTGCGCTAACGATCAAGGTGCTGCGGGCATTTCAGGAGTACAATAAGCCTTAATTACGCGGTTCCACAGGAATGTCCATGGCTGTTATTCAAGAAATTATCGCTGCGCTCTGGCAACACGATTTCGCAGCGTTAGCGAATCCACATGTTGTTGGCGTTGTTTACCTGGTTATGTTTGCAACGCTGTTTTTGGAAAATGGACTGCTTCCTGCCTCGTTCTTACCCGGCGACAGCCTGCTGCTGCTCACCGGGGCGCTGATCGCTCGCGGCGTGATGGACTTTGTCCCGGCGCTGGTGATCCTGACGACTGCCGCCAGCCTTGGCTGCTGGCTGAGCTATATCCAGGGCCGCTGGCTCGGCAATACGCGGGTAGTCAAAGGCTGGCTGGCACAGCTGCCAGCTAAGTATCACCAACGTGCCACCTGCATGTTTGACAGGCATGGTCTGCTGGCACTGCTGGCCGGGCGCTTCCTCGCCTTTGTGCGCACCCTGCTGCCGACCATGGCCGGTATCTCCGGGCTGTCGAACCGCCGCTTCCAGCTCTTTAACTGGCTGAGCGCCCTGCTGTGGGTAGGCGTGGTCACCGGCCTCGGCTATGCCCTGAGCATGATCCCCTTCGTGAAGCGTCATGAAGATCAGGTCATGACCTTCCTGATGATCCTGCCGGTGTTCCTGCTGGTCGCCGGGCTGCTGGGTACGCTGGTAGTGGTGATTAAGAAGAAGTACTGCAACGCCTGATCTCTTCGTTAGGGTAAAAGCCGGATGGCGCTGCGCTTATCCGGCCTACATCGCCATTATACGCCTCTGATCCTTGCTGCATCCTCTCCCGGCGTCACGCCAAAGTAGCGCTTGAACTCGCGACTGAACTGCGAAGGGCTTTCATAGCCAACGCGTATCGCCGCCGCGCTGGCCTTCATACCGTCGTGGATCATCAGCATTCGCGCCCGGTGCAGGCGGTAGGTCTTCAGATACTGCAGTGGCGAGGTGCTGGTCACCGATTTAAAGTTATGGTGAAACGCCGACACGCTCATGTTCGCTTCCGCCGCCAGCTGATCCACGCTCAGGCTCTCGGTGTACTGGCTTTCGATACGCTTCAGCACCCGGCTGATCAGGCTGAAGTGGGTCTGACGGCTCACCAGCGCCAGCAGCGCCCCGCCGCACGGCCCGGTTAGCACGTGGTAGAGAATTTCACGCACGATCTGTTTACCTAAAATCCGCGCATCCAGCGGTCGGGCCATCACATCCAGCAGCCGCTCAATGGCGCACAGGATCTCCCCAGACAGCGTGGCCGAGTTGATGCCGCTTGCCGCCATGGCGGGCTGAAAATGCTCGTCCTCACCGATGTCCATCAGCAGTTCCTGCAGTTGCAAAATATCAACGTTCAGGCGGATCCCCGCCAGCGGTACCTCTGGCGTGGCGAAGGTTTCGCACTCAAAGGGCAGCGGCACGGTGAGCAGCAGGTACTCATTGGTGTCGTAGCGAAACACACGATCGTTGATATAGCCGATTTTATGTCCGGAAAAGAGGATCACGATGCCAGGTTGGTACATGACTGGCGTACGCGTCCCCGGCTGGGTGCCATACAGCAGACGCACGTCGGGCAGCAGATCGCTGAGCCTGTTTTCATTACTTTTCAGCTGCTTAATTTGTTCCGTCAGCTGAAGGCAGATCGCTTCGCGGTTCATTTCATCCTACTCCACTCGCGTTTTTTATTGCGTCCAGTGTGCGCGTTTTTGTGCGTTTTCTCCAGCGTGCGGGAGGAATGGGCAAGACATCGGCAGGAATGTGCATTGAGAGCGCCGGGCGCGCGGACCACAATAGTCTCCAGCAGGCAGCCCGCTGCCGTTTGTCTTTTCACCGATACAAGGGAAAGCGTCATGAATAACTTTAATCTGCATACCCCCACCCGCATCCTGTTTGGTAAAAACGCCATTGCCGATCTGCGCGACCAGATCCCGGCAGACGCCCGCGTGCTGATCACCTACGGCGGCGGCAGCGTTAAAAAAACCGGCGTGCTGGATCAGGTCTATAGCGCCCTGAACGGTCTCGACGTGCTGGAGTTTGGCGGTATTGAGCCGAACCCCTCTTACGAAACGCTGATGAAAGCGGTAGCGATTGCCCGTGAAGAGAAAGTTACTTTCCTGCTGGCGGTCGGCGGTGGCTCAGTGCTGGACGGCACGAAATTTATCGCCGCCGCTGCGCATTATGCTGACGGCATCGATCCATGGCACATCCTGCAAACCCGCGGCAGCGAAATCAAAAGCGCCATCCCGATGGGCTCCGTGCTGACCCTGCCGGCCACCGGCTCCGAATCTAACAAAGGTGCGGTCGTGTCCCGTAAAGCCACCGGCGACAAGCAGGCGTTCCACTCCCCGTTTGTCCAGCCGGTATTCGCCATTCTTGACCCGGTCTATACCTACACCCTGCCACCGCGTCAGGTGGCAAACGGCGTGGTGGATGCCTTTGTCCATACCGTTGAGCAGTATGTGACCTACCCGGTCGATGGCAAAATTCAGGATCGCTTCGCGGAAGGTATTCTGCTGACGCTGATCGAGGATGGCCCGAAAGCGCTGCAGGAGCCGGAAAACTACAACGTACGCGCCAACGTGATGTGGGCGGCAACCCAGGCGCTGAACGGCCTGATTGGCGCAGGCGTGCCGCAGGATTGGGCAACCCATATGCTGGGCCACGAGCTGACGGCGATGCACGGTCTGGATCACGCTCAGACGCTGGCGGTGGTGCTGCCCGCGCTGTGGAATGAAAAACGCGACGCCAAACGCGGCAAGCTGCTGCAGTACGCCGAGCGCGTGTGGAACATCACCGAAGGCAGCGACGACGAGCGCATTGACGCGGCCATCGCCGCCACACGCAGCTTCTTCGAGCAGATGGGCGTCCCTACCCGCCTCTCCGGCTACGGCCTCGACGGCAGCTCTATCCCTGCCCTGCTTGAGAAGCTGAACGAGCACGGCATGACCCAATTAGGCGAACATCAGGATATTACCCTTGATGTCAGCCGCCGCATCTACGAAGCCGCACGCTAAAGGTTTTTTCTTCTGCGACTTTCGTTTTTGGGCTTTTCGTCCAGACTTAAGTCACTCAACTCCACCTGGGCCAGCCCGGGTGGATTTCATATAAGGAGGAATATATGGCAAATCCAACCGTGATTAAGCTTCAGGACGGCAACATCATGCCGCAGCTGGGCCTCGGCGTATGGAAAGCGGGCAATGAGGAGGTCGTCACCGCCATTCATAAGGCGCTGGAAGTGGGCTATCGCTCGATTGATACCGCTGCGGCCTACAAAAATGAAGAGGGCGTCGGCAAGGCTATCGAAAGCGCGGGGATCCCGCGCAGCGATCTGTTTATCACCACCAAGCTGTGGAATGACGATCAGACTCGCCCTCAGGAAGCGTTGCAGACGAGCCTCGACAAGCTGAAGCTCGATCATGTTGATCTCTACCTGATGCACTGGCCGGTACCGGCTAGCGATCATTACGTTGAAGCCTGGAAAGGAATGATTAAACTTCAGGAGCAGGGGCTGGTGAAGAGCATCGGCGTCTGTAACTTCCAGATTAGCCACCTGCAACGTCTGATCGACGAGACCGGCGTGACGCCGGTGATCAACCAGATTGAGCTGCATCCGCTGTTACAGCAGCGTCAGCTCCATGCCTGGAACGCGACTCATAAGATCCAGACAGAGTCCTGGAGCCCGCTGGCCCAGGGCGGCGAAGGTGTCTTCGATCAGAAGATCATTCGCGAGCTGGCTGATAAGTACGGCAAAACTCCGGCGCAGATCGTCATCCGCTGGCACCTGGACCAGGGCCTGGTGGTGATCCCGAAATCGGTCACCCCGGCACGCATTGCGGAAAACTTTAAGGTGTGGGATTTCCGCCTCGATAAAGACGAGCTGAGCGAAATCGCCAAGCTTGATCAAGGCAAACGCCTTGGCCCGGATCCGGACCAGTTCGGCGGCTAAACGCCCTTCCCCTTTAAACCCGGCCTCAGTGCCGGGTTTTTTAATGCCCATCGCCCCGCACAAGAAACATCCTGCAACAATTCCACTGCATTATTAGGTGTATTTCTTACCCACTCCGGTGCAGCATATTAGCGACATAACCCTTTGATTATTCATACAATCCATTGCTTTCAAACATTTCATCCGCACGATGAATAAGGATATAGCTGTGGCGGAAAAAAAATCGTCGGGCGTCCGTTGGCTCCCGCTCATCATCATCGTTGTCGCTGCGGCGGCTCTCTGGCAACTTACACCTCCCTCTGGACTGAGCGTAGCGGCATGGCGCTCGGCGCTGATCTTTGTGGCAACCATTGCCGCCATTGTGGCAAAGGTGCTGCCGATTGGCGCAGTAGGCATTATCGGCATCACCGTCTTTGCGCTGGCCTATGCCGCCGGGGACACCACCGCTAGCGGGGCCATTACCACGGCGCTCAGCGAACTCAACAGCTCGCTGATCTGGCTGATCGTCGTTGCCTTTATGATCGCCCGCGGCTTTATTAAAACCGGCCTCGGACGG
Organism: Pseudescherichia vulneris NBRC 102420; assembly: GCF_000759795.1. Taxonomy (GTDB): domain Bacteria; phylum Pseudomonadota; class Gammaproteobacteria; order Enterobacterales; family Enterobacteriaceae; genus Pseudescherichia; species Pseudescherichia vulneris. The sequence continues at coordinate 237,679 of NZ_BBMZ01000008.1, read as the reverse complement.
CGGATCGCGCTGCAGATGATCCGTTTGCTGGGTAAACGTACCCTCGGCCTGGCCTACGGGCTGGCGTTTGCCGATCTGATCCTCTCCCCGGCGATGCCCAGCAATACCGCCCGCTGCGGAGGTGTGATCTACCCCATTGCCGACTCGCTGGCGCGCAGCTTTGACTCTCGCCCGGATGACGAGTCCCGCAGTAAAATCGGCACCTTTCTCATTACCTGTATCGGCAACGTTAACGACGTCACTGCGGCACTGTTTATGACCGGCTATACCGGCAACCTGCTGGCGGTGAAGCTGGCGGCTAATGCCGGTGTAACCCTGACGTGGGGAAGCTGGTTTATGGCTGCCCTCCTGCCCTGCCTGGTATCGCTGCTGATCGTTCCGCTGCTGGTCTACTGGCTTACCCGCCCAACGATCCGCCATACGCCGGATGCCCCGGCACTGGCCCGCCAGGAGCTGGCGCAGATGGGCAGCATGTCACGCGGCGAGTGGTTGATGCTCGGTACGGTAGTAGTGTTGCTGGTGCTGTGGATTTTTGGCGATGCGCTCGGCGTCGACCCGACAACGGCGTCGTTTGTTGGTCTCTCCATCCTGCTGCTCTCCGGCGTGCTGAGCTGGGAAGATGTGAAGAGCGAAAAAGGCGCATGGGATACGCTGATCTGGTTTGCAGCGCTATTGATGATGGCTAACCAGCTGAAAAAACTCGGATTTACTACCTGGTTTGGCAATGTGATTGGCGACAGTCTTGCCAGCTCGCTGCACGGTACCAGCTGGGTGGTGGTTTTACTCTTACTGAACGCGGCCTACTTCTACACCCACTACTTTTTTGCCAGCGGCAACGCGCAGATTGCCGCGCTCTACGCGGTGTTTGTTGGCGTTGGACTGCATCTGGGGATCCCGGCAGCGCCGTGCGCGCTGATGCTGGCGTTTACCAGCAGCCTCTACTGCTCCCTGACCCAGTACACCCATGCTCGCGGTCCGATCCTGTTCGGTGCGGGCTACGTGCCCACCGGGGTCTGGTGGCGCACGGGGTTCCTGGTCAGCCTCTTCAACCAGGCGGTCTTTATTAGCGTCGGACTCGCCTGGTGGAAGATGATTGGGCTGTACTAGCCCTTAGCGCCTGCCTTGCTGCGCGCTTTATTGCCTGCTGGCGTCTGGCGCTGGTGGGCAATCGGCGTGTGCTTGGTGAGCGCCGGGCGCGTATGGCGGTTCTGGCGCTTCGCCTCACGCATCTCGTCGAGGGTTGGTGAAGGCACCAGGCAGTCGCGACGGCTACCGATCAGATGCTTTTTACCCATCTCTTCCAGCGCCTGGCGGATCAGCGGCCAGTTTTTCGGATCGTGATAGCGCAGCAGCGCCTTATGCAGGCGACGCTGTTTCTCGCCCTTTGGTACCACGACGTTCTCGCTCTTGTAGCCAATCTTACCGAGCGGGTTCTTGCCGGTGTAATACATGGTTGTCGAGTTGGCCAGCGGCGACGGGTAGAAGTTTTGCACCTGATCGAGGCGGAAGCGGTGCTTTTTGAGCCACAGGGCCAGGTTCACCATGTCTTCATCACGCGTGCCGGGGTGGGCGGAGATAAAGTACGGGATCAGATACTGCTCTTTGCCCGCCTGCTTGGAGTAAGTATCAAACAGCTCTTTGAAGCGATCGTAGCTGCCCATCCCCGGTTTCATCATCTTCGACAGCGGGCCCTCTTCGGTGTGTTCTGGCGCAATCTTCAGGTAGCCGCCCACGTGATGAGTCGCCAGCTCTTTGATATAGCGCGGATCCTCCACGGCGATGTCGTAGCGCACGCCGGACGCGATAAGGATCTTCTTGATCCCCTTCAGATCGCGGGCGCGGCGATAGAGGTTGATCGTCGGCTCATGGTTGGTATCCATATGCGGACAGATATCTGGATAGACGCATGACAGGCGGCGGCAGGTCTGCTCTGCGCGCGGTGACTTACAGCGCAGCATGTACATGTTGGCCGTCGGGCCGCCAAGATCGGAGATCACACCGGTAAAGCCCGGCACCGTGTCACGAATCGCTTCGATCTCATTGATGATCGACTCTTCGGAGCGGCTCTGAATAATGCGCCCTTCATGCTCGGTGATGGAGCAGAAGGAGCAGCCGCCGAAGCAGCCGCGCATGATGTTGACCGAGAAACGGATCATCTCGTAGGCCGGAATACGGCTGGTGCCATAGGCCGGATGCGGCACACGCTTGTAGGGCAGCGCAAAGACGCTGTCCATCTCTTCGGTAGAGAGCGGGATCGCTGGCGGGTTGATCCAGATGTAGCGGTCGCCGTGCTTCTGCATCAGCGCCCGCGCGCAGCCTGGGTTGGTTTCATGGTGCAGGATGCGCGAGGCATGCGCGTAGAGTACCTTGTCGGCCTTCACCTTCTCAAAGGAGGGCAGCAGAACGTAGATCTTCTCCCACGGCTTCGGACGCGGCGGCTGGATGACCACGGCTTTCGCTTCGGCTTTTTTAGGTTCGACAGGTTTGTTGTCGGCACACGGCAGATCGTCCCCGTAAGGATGAGGGATCGGATCAATCTTGCCCGGCATATCAATGATGCGGGAGTCGACCCCGCTCCAGCCCGGCAGCGCCTCTTTGACCATAATCGCGGTGTTGCGCACGTCACGGATGCTGGCCACCGGCTCGCCCTGCGACAGACGATGGGCCACTTCAACCAGCGGACGCTCGCCGTTGCCGAAGATCAGCATGTCGGCTTTGGAATCCACCAGCACCGAGCGACGAACGGTATCCGACCAGTAGTCGTAGTGCGCGGTACGGCGCAGGCTCGCCTCAATGCCGCCAAGGATCACCGGCACGTCTTTCCACGCCTCTTTACAGCGCTGGGTATAGGCCAGGGTGGCGCGATCCGGGCGCTTGCCCGCTACGTTATCCGGCGTATAGGCGTCGTCATGGCGCAGCTTGCGGTCGGCGGTGTAGCGGTTGATCATCGAGTCCATGTTGCCCGCAGTAACGCCGAAGAACAGATTCGGTTTGCCGAGGCGCATAAAGTCCTCTTTGCTGTTCCAGTCCGGCTGGGCAATGATGCCGACGCGGAAGCCCTGAGCCTCCAGCATACGTCCGCAGATCGCCATACCGAAGCTCGGGTGATCAACATAGGCATCTCCGGTAACCAGAATGATGTCGCAGCTGTCCCAGCCAAGCTGATCCATCTCTTCACGTGACATAGGCAAAAACGGCGCGGGGCCGAAACAGGCAGCCCAATACTGCGGCCATGAGAAGAGGTCGCGATCCGGCTGGATCAGGGAAATAGCGCTCATAATGCTTCCGGGATGGTTAAAAAGAGATCGTCAAAGGGCGGCGATTATACGCTTTAACAGTGGGGGAAATGAAGGAATTTTGTACGGGATAGTTACCCGGCATACAGATTGCGTAGGCCGGGTAAGGTAAAGCCGCCATCCGGCGATTTACGGTGCCGGGTTGACCAATAGCTGGCCGATAGAGCCGCGATCTGACATCTCCAGGGTCTGGCTAAAGAACTGGAACGGGAAGTGCGGCCACGAAGGCTGGCCGTAGTAGACCAGCAGCTCAACCTGCCCATCCACCCAGACGGTATCCTTCATGCCCCGATCCTCCGGGAACGGCATCGCGCCGTTGACGTTACGGATCAGGAAGCTAACGCCTTCAATATGGAACGACTGCGGCGTATCGGCGCGTACCGTCCAGCGCTCCCACGTCCCCTGCTGGGCGGTAATATCGATACGCTTGATATCCCACAGCTGACCGTTGATACCCGGATCGTCGCCGAGGGCGATATCGCGGCTGCGCACCGCTGCGCCGCTCATCAGATCCGTCGGCAGCAGCCGCAGCGGCAGCGTATCGGTCACCAGCGGCAGCAACCCGGTAGGACGCAACGTCAGCACCAGGGTGGAGATGAGAATGCTCGATGGCTCAAAGAAACCGCGGATACGGTCGACAATGCTCGCCGCCTCGCCGCAGGTGATCGACACCTCGTCGCCGTCGGTCATATTCACGAGAATTTCACGCCGCTCGCCGGGGGCCAGCGAAAGCTGTTTTACCGACACCGGCGCGGGTAAAAAGCCCTGATCGCCGGAGATAACGTGCAGCGCCCGGCCATCGCTCATCTGGAGTTGATAGCGGCGGGCGTTGGAGGCGTTCAGCAGGCGCAGGCGCACCCAGCCGCGTGATACCTCGACGTAGGGACTCTGCGCACCGTTAACCAGCAGCGTATCGCCAACGAAGCCGCCGCTGCCTGGCTCGCTGTACTCCGGCGTGCCGAAGTTATCCAGCCGCTTGTCCTGAATAATAACGGGAAAATCATCCACGCCGTAGTGATTGGGGATTGGCAGGGACTTACTCACCTCATCCTCAATCAGCCACATTCCGGCCAGGCCGTTATAGACCTGCTCAGCGGTACGGTTTGGCGTGTTGGCGTGATACCAGAGCGTCGCCGCGCTCTGGCGGATCGGCAGCACCGGCGCCCAGTCAGCGCTGGGGGACATCATCCGCGCCGGGCCGCCAATCAGCGGGCCGGGAACCTGCAGGCCGCTGATGGTCATGGCGACGTTCTCCGTCAGCCGGTTGCTGTAGATCATCTTCACGTCATCGCCGCTCCAGACGCGAATGGTCGGCCCAAGATAGCGCCCGTTAATGCCCCATACCTGGGCGCGGGTGCCAGGGGTAAAGGACCAGTGCGCCCGCTGCAGGGTCAGAAACAGCGGTTGCCCACGGCGAGATTCAACGAGCGGTGGCACAGGCAGCGGCTGCTGCTGCCCGGCGGCGTTAGCCCGCAGCGGAACCGCGCCTACACAAAGCGCAGCGCCGGAGGCCTGGATAAACTGACGCCGACTGAGTGACATATCTTGCTCCCTGTAAAACGGACTAAAGCGCGTAAAAAGGTCCGGCTACGCCTGGCGCTTGCCGGCGGCCTCGCGGGCGGCGACTTCGCTATCAAGCTCGGCGATCTTCTCCGCCATCAGCGCACGACAGTGAGTCGCCAGCTCGCGCACCTGATCTTTACCAAACTGGCTGGTGTCCACCGGCGGCAGCATTTCGACGATCACCAGGCCGTTATTTAGACGGTTAAGGTTAATTTTATTGGAGGTGTTCGAAACACATACCGGAATGATAGGCACCCCGGCGGCGATAGCCGCATGGAACGCGCCGGTCTTAAACGGCAGCAGCCCGCGTCCGCGGCTGCGGGTACCTTCCGGGAACATCCAGATAGAGATATCGCGCTTCTGGATATTTTTGACCACCTGCGCAATGGTGCCGTGCGCTTTGGCGCGGTTATCACGGTCGATCAGCAGGTTACCGGTCAGCCAGTAGAGTTGGCCAAAGAACGGGACCCACAGCAGGCTCTTTTTACCGACGGTGACGGTGCGCGGCTGCACAATGCTGGCCGCGGTGACCATATCGTAGTTGTTCTGGTGGTTGCCGATGTAGATCGCATTACCATACGTCCCGGCATCAGCGGGCTGACGCAGCTCTACTTTTAAGCCCATAACCGGTGCCAGACGGCCAAACAGATGGCCAAAGGTGGCGACGTGTTTTGGATTCCGTGGGCTAAACAGGCAGTAGATACAGCCGAAGATACAGACCAGGATGCTGTAAATAACAATGATGATTGCACGTAAAATGAATAGCATAGCTACCTCGAAAGCCCGGACACCCGCCCAGTATAGTGTAGCGGCTGACGGCGTACGGCTTTGTTCCATCGGGTCCGTGAAAAAGAGTATTGTCAATCGTAACCTGCGATTTAACAATGACTTTACGGGAAATTTTATGGTAGCTCCCCCTTCGACGGGAAGGGGGAGAAGCACACAGGGATTACTCTTCGCTGTCGCCAGTGGTTGCCCGACGCGGCGAGTCGATCTCGACCTTGTCGATACGCTGGAGTCCGCGCATCAGCGTCCCGCGACGGCCACGCTCGCCGTGAACCTTCTGCAACTCTTCCGGGCGCATTTTGATTTTGCGCTTGCCGGCGTGCAGGGTCAGCGTGCTCTGCGGCGGCAGGATAAAGAGGTGCGCCAGGCTATCCTCTCCCTTCGCCGCTTCGGCTGACGGAATGCTAATGATCTTATTCCCTTTACCTTTCGACAGCTGCGGCAGATCGCTAATCGGGAACATCAGCATGCGTCCGGCGGCGGTGATCGCCAGCAGCAGGTCGTTGTCGTCAACGATCTCCAGCGGTGGCAGCACGTGCGCGTTTTCCGGCAGGGTAATCAGCGCTTTACCGGCACGGTTGCGGGCAATCAGATCGTTGAAGGTGCAGACGAAGCCATAGCCCGCGTCAGAGGCCATCAGCAGCTTCTGCTCCTCACCGGCCATCACCATATGCTCAACGGTGGCACCCGGCGGCAGCGTCAGCTTGCCGGTCACCGGTTCGCCCTGCCCGCGTGCCGACGGCAGCGTCAGCGGATCGACGGCGTAGCTGCGCCCGGTAGTATCAATAAACACCACCGGCTGGTTGGTTTTGCCTTTGGCGGATGCCTTCCAGCTGTCGCCCGCTTTGTAGCTCAGGCCCTGGGCATCAATGTCATGACCCTTGGCGCTGCGCACCCAGCCCATCTGCGACAGCACGATAGTCACCGGCTCGGACGGCAGCATGTCATGCTCGCTCATCGCCTTCGCCTCTTCACGCTCGTGCAGCGGTGAACGGCGCTCGTCGCCGAACGCGTCGGCATCCGCCTGGAGCTCTTTCTTCAGCAGGGTGCTCATCTTGCGCTCGGAGGCCAGCGTGCTTTGCAGGCGGTCGCGCTCTTTTTCCAGCTCGCTCTGCTCGCCGCGGATCTTCATCTCTTCCAGCTTGGCGAGATGGCGCAGCTTCAGCTCCAGGATCGCTTCCGCCTGGGTTTCGCTGATGCCAAAGCGCGACATCAGCTCCGGCTTAGGTTCATCTTCACCGCGGATGATCTCAATCACCTCGTCGATGTTGAGGAACGCCACCAGCAAACCTTCAAGGATGTGCAGGCGCTTGAGAACCTTCTCCAGACGATGGTTCAGGCGGCGGCGCACGGTATCGCGGCGGAACGCCAGCCACTCGGTGAGGATCTCCAGCAGGTTTTTCACCGCCGGACGCCCATCGAGGCCGATCATGTTCAGGTTGATGCGGTAGCTCTTCTCCAGATCGGTGGTGGCGAACAGGTGGTTCATCACCTGATCCATATCCACACGATTAGAGCGCGGTACCACCACCAGACGGGTCGGGTTCTCGTGATCCGACTCGTCACGCAGGTCGTCCACCATCGGCAGCTTTTTATTGCGCATCTGGGCCGCGATCTGCTCCAGCACCCGCGCCCCGGAAACCTGGTGCGGCAGGGCGGTAATCACCACCGCACCGTCCTCTTTTTTCCACACCGCGCGCATGCGCACGGAGCCGCGGCCGTTCTGGTAAATTTTGCGGATCTCAGCCCTGGCGGTGATGATCTCTGCTTCGGTCGGATAGTCCGGCCCCTGGACGATATCCAGCAGCTGATCGAGGGTGGTCTTCGGCTGGTCGATGAGCGTAATGGCCGCCTGGGCCACTTCGCGCAGGTTGTGCGGCGGAATGTCCGTCGCCATGCCAACGGCGATCCCGGTGGTGCCGTTCAGCAGAATGTTTGGCAGGCGAGCAGGCAGCATTTTCGGCTCCTGCATCGTGCCGTCAAAGTTAGGCACCCAATCAACCGTCCCCTGCCCCAGCTCACCCAGCAGCAGCTCGGCGTATTTGGAGAGGCGCGACTCGGTGTAACGCATCGCCGCGAAGGATTTTGGATCGTCCGGTGCGCCCCAGTTCCCCTGGCCGTCAACCAGCGGATAGCGGTAGGAGAACGGCTGGGCCATCAGCACCATGGCTTCATAGCAGGCGCTGTCGCCGTGGGGATGGTATTTACCCAGCACGTCGCCCACGGTACGGGCGGATTTTTTAAACTTCGCGCTGGCGTTGAGGCCCAGCTCAGACATGGCGTACACGATACGCCGCTGCACCGGCTTCAGGCCGTCGCCGATAAACGGCAGCGCACGATCCATGATGACGTACATGGAGTAGTTTAGGTAGGCGTTTTCAGTGAATTCATGTAGCGCGAGGCGCTCTGCCATATCGCTCATTACGTGTGATTCCTCAGCGTTTGCACCCAATTATTCAGGGGCAATATTGCCGCAGATTTTACCTTATCTGCCCTCCTGAGTCACAAGAAAAAGGCCGGATAACCGGCCCTTCAGGGATTTACTTAGCGAGCTTGATGATTTGCTTCACTTCAATCTCAAACTCGTTCCAGTCTTTGTCAACTTTACCCTGAATTTCAACCTGATCCTGCGGGGTCACGTTCTGGCCGTTCCAGCGCTTTTGCTCAATTTCCACGTTTACCGTACCGCTGGCATCGCGGAAAACATAGCGATCGTCAGAGAGGCGCTCGGTAATGTTACCCCGCAGCTTCACCCAGCTGTCGTCTTTCAGCTCTTTCGCCTTAGCCGCCGTGGTCGGGCTAACGCTGTTATCCACAAAGCCGCCCTGCTGGGCCTGGTTTTGCGTCTGGGTTTGCGTGGCCGATGGCCCGTTGAAGCCCCCCTCGGCGGCGAAAACGGGGGCGGAAGCCATCATGGCAATAGCGGCAATAGCAGCAAATTTTTTCATCGTGTCTCTCCCTTTCATCCGTTTCATTGTCCTTTAACAGGGTAGAGCGAAATGTGTGGCGGGCTGAGAAATTTAACTTTTTTTACCCTCTCCATGGATGATTGTTGCTTTAAGTGCAAAAGTCTTTGCACATTTTGCTCATTTTTCATTAGGGTCGAGGCCGTTAGAATAGTCGGCAAATTCGTTTTCTAACGGGACAAATAATGAGCAACATCTTAATTATCAACGGCGCTAAAAAATTCGGCCACTCTAACGGCCAGCTGAATGACACCATGACCGACGTGGCCGCCAGCTTCCTGCGCGACAGCGGTCACGACGTGAAAGTGGTTCGCACCGATGGCGACTACGATGTGAAAGAGGAAGTGCAGAACTTCCTGTGGGCCGACACCGTGATCTGGCAGATGCCGGGCTGGTGGATGGGCGCGCCGTGGACGGTGAAAAAGTACATTGATGACGTCTTTACCGAAGGACACGGCTCCCTGTACGCCAGCGATGGCCGTACCCGCTCCGACGATGCGAAAAAATATGGCTCTGGCGGCTTGATTCAGGGCAAAACCTATATGCTGTCGCTGACCTGGAACGCACCGCTACAGGCCTTCACCGATAAAGAGCAGTTCTTCCACGGCGTCGGCGTTGACGGTGTTTACCTGCCGTTCCACAAGGCGAATCAGTTCCTTGGGATGGACGCGCTGCCGACCTTTATCGCTAACGACGTGATTAAAATGCCGGACGTGCCTCGCTATACCGCAGAATATCGCAAGCATCTTGCGGAAATTTTTGCTTAACTGTTTGACGGTACAAAGAAGGAGTTGACCATGTTGACAGTGATTGCAGAGATTCGCACCCGTCCGGGCCAGCATCATCGCCAGGCCGTGCTGGACGAGTTTGCGAAAATTATCCCCACCGTATTAGAGGAAGCGGGCTGCCACGGCTATGCGCCAATGGTAGATACCGCCGCTAACGTGAGCTTTCAGGCCACCAATCCCGATTCCATCGTGATGGTGGAGCAGTGGGAGACCGTTGCTCATCTTGAAGCGCACCTGCAAACCCCGCACATGAAAGCGTGGGGCGAGGCGGTAAAAAGCGACGTGTTAGAAACCCATATCCGAATTTTGGAGCAAGGGGTTTAATCAGGCGGGGGCCAGGCCCCCGCATGTTATACGACGTAGGCCCGGTAAGCGCAGCGCCACCGGGCGTTTACCACCCGTATCCGTTACCAGTAGAGCTTCCAGCTCTGACTAAACCGCATCAGCGCCTCGACGTAGAAGTAATCCCCCCAGCTGGCACACTCATCCACGCCCTTATTACTCGCAAGATGGTACACCGAGTGCTTCAGCAGCCCGTTGCCGGGTTCGTTAACCCCCATCAGATAGTGCTTATTCAGCGACGACATAATGTGCATCGCCCACTGCTGATAGCGGGCGCGATCGGGATCGCTCACCGGAAGCTGCTTCACCAGCTCCAGCAGGCCGCAGACGGCAATGGCGGCGGACGAGGAGTCCCGCAGCGCATCGCTGCCCACCAGGGCCAGATCCCAGTGGCAGACGCCATCCTCCGGCAGGCGGTTGAGGAAGTAGTTCGCCAGCCTTTTTGACAGGGCGACCATGGTTTTATCACCGGTGTAGAGGTAGCTCAGCAGGAAGCCGTAGATCCCCCACGCCTGCCCTCGCGACCAGCACGAATCATCGGCATAGCCCTGCTGGGTATTGCCGTAGCGCGGCGCGCCGGTCTGCACGTCCATGTAGTAGGTGTGAAAGGTCGACGCATCGTCGCGGATCAAGTACGCCGCCGCCTGCTGAACGTGGGCTTTGGCCGCCTCAGCAAAGCGCGGATCGCTGGTCTGCTCGCTGGCCCAGTAGAGCAGCGGCAGGTTCATGTTGCAGTCGATGATCATCCTTCCCGCCTGCTGCGGATCGCTAAGATCGCCCCACGCCTGGATGATCTGCGCCTTTTGATGGAAGCGTTCCAGCAGCGCCTCGGCGGCCTGAAGCGCAAAGCCGCGCGCGTCGCGGTTGCCGGTCAAGCGCCAGGCCGCCACGCAGGAGAGCGTATAGAGAAAGCCGAGATCGTGGGTATTGGTATCCTGCCGTCCGGCAATGCGCAGCCCAAAAGAGCGCACGTGCTTCTCCGCCAGCGCGCGATAGGACGCATCGCCGCTCAGCTCCCACGCCAACCACAGCTGACCGGTCCAGAAGCTGGTGGTCCACTCCACGTTATCGGTAAGCGGGTAGTAGCCTTTGACGCAGGTTTCGGCTGGAAACTTTTCACCGAACTCCGTTAAATGACGGCTTATCAGTTCAAGGGTCTGACGACGGGCGGTAATCAGCTCATCCTGAAAGGCGCGCTCATCCACCGGCGCAGGAACCTCTCCCAGACGCTCCTCAACGATACGATTTAACATATTCCGGTCCTTCTTCTTGTGAATAAATGATCTACCCGGCGACGTTGACCGCAGGCGCGCCGCGACGCTTGCTCTGACAGGCCGACAGGGTAAAGGCTGAGATAAGGGTAAAGGTCAGGGCTATCGCGCCCATGATGATATAGGTCTGCTCAAAACCGATTTTGTCGTAGAGGATCCCCGCCGGGGATGAGACCACTACGTTGCCGACGTAGAGCATCGCCTGGTAGCCCAGCAGGTACATAGTGGCATTCACGCGCTTATCGAAATGCTCGGCGATATATTTAAAGACCGACACCAGCAGGAGGCAGATCTCCAGACCGTAGAGCGGCTTGAGCACGGAGATTAAGAGGTGGGAGTCGCACAGCCCGGAGATAATTAGCCGCGCTCCAACCACCAGCCCGACGATCAGCAGCCCGCGCTTGGCTCCGACGTAGTTCACAAACATCGGGATGATCATGTACATCACAAACTCCATCCCCGACTGCACGGTACCCAGATAGCCAAACACGGCGTTGCCCTGGTGCACATCGTCAAAGAAGGTAACGAAGTAGCGGGAGAACTGCTGCTCGGCGATAAACATCATCCACGCCACGCCAGCCACGTAGAGGCAGAAGGCCCAGAACTTGCGGTTTTTCAGCAGGGCATAGACGTCAGCGGGAACGATTTTCTCCTTGGCCAGCACTTCGCCCGCACGCTCGGTTCGCGTATCCACCTTCAGGCTAAACAGCACCACCAGCATCACGAGGGAGGCCACGCTGCCCATGATGAAGTTATAGGCCGGAGAGAGGTTAAACAGCAGGCCGGAGAAAGAGGAGGCCACCGCCCAGCCCAGCGATCCCCACATGCGGATCTGGCCGAACTCCATGCCGTTCAGACGGCTGTAGCGATCGGTATAGGATTCGCAGGCGGCAACGCCCGCGTACCAGGCAAAGCTTAAATAGATAGCGCCGACGACGATCCCCAGCAGCGTATTAGAGAGCAGCAGCGGCTGGTAGACGTAGATAAAGAACGGGGCCATCAGGGCCGACACGGCAACCACGAAATAGAGCAGATATTTGCTCATGCCGATCTTATCCAGAATGTAGCCGTAGATCGGTTTCAGGATCACCGAGAAGATGCCGTTGACGGCAAATACCGTGCCGATCACCGTCCCGCTTAAGTTCGCTTTTTGCCCGAGCCAGATGGCCAGCAGCCCAATGCTGGCCGACCAGGTAAAGAAGTAGAGAAAGATAAAGGAGCTGATTTTGTAATATTCAGTCCGGTTGGTTTTAATTATTTTATCCATACTATCCTCGACGAAAGCATGTAAGGGTCAGAGTTTTTTATAACGTAATGACTAACGCCGTTGGGTAGCCGACATGGCGCACCGTCAGCGTTTCGTTATCCAGAAGCACCTCGGGAAGAGAGGTCATATCGCTGTATGCCGGATCGCCCGCAATAGCCGCGCAGCAGAGCCAGTGACGCCCCGGCGTCAGGGTGGCGGTAAGTACCGGGATCGCCGCACACTCGGCAAACATCACGCTGCTGTTGGGCGGCGTGATCACGCTGTCGCCGTGACGCTCAAGGCCGAACGAGAGATCGTAGATAGCGCTGCTGCCGTTCGCGGCGTGAACCACGCAGCCGGAAGCCTGAGTCTGGTGCGGGGCTTTCATCACAGCGAAACCACCCTCAACGCTGTTCAGATGACGCGCGGTATCGATGCGGTGCAGGCGCAGATGGCCGTCGCCGCAGGGGATCAGCCAGGTAGCAACCTGCACGTCGTGCCAGGGCGACCAGCGCGAGAAGATGTAATCATTGTGAACGCGAGTTTCGTCGCAGCCGCGGCGGCCCCGGTAGTACTCATCCCCCTCCGCCAGCAGCAGCATGCTGTCGCAGGCGGCGTGCTTGATGCCGTAACGTCCCCGCTCGATGGTGAAACCGAAGCGGCTGGAGTAGGCAAACTTGGTGTATTTCGCCTCGGTATTGACGTAGTTGTTCAGCTCAAGCTGGCCGGAGGCGAGCATGCAGACGTGTCGCGAGGCTTCGCTGTGCATCAGGATCTGCCCGGCATGGGGAAGCGCCCGTCGCGCCGCTAGCGCCGGTAAAGGCTGCTCCTCCGCCTGCCAGAACGGATGCGCTTCGGGCAGAGCGAGGATCAGGAACACCTTCAGCGCCCAGTAGGGCGAGCCGGGAGAGTTGTAGTCTTCGCACATGGCGAGGTTCGGGTAGGCAAAGCCGAGAGTCAGAATACCGTCCCGGTCAAAGATAGGCTGCGCCAGCCACCAGCGCAGGTGGCGAAGAACGATCCCCTTCACTATCCCCGGTGTAAATACGTCCAGCTCGGCAAAGGCCACCGCGCTCCAGAACGCCACCATTGCAAAGCGGTAGGTCAGGCTGCGGCCAAAAGGCACCGACTCCCCTTCCGCCGCCGACATGTAGATAAAGTCCTGGGCGAACAGCTGTGCCCTCTCTCGCAGGGTGGTGGCACGATGCGGATCGTCCTCGGCATTTAGCGTGGCGTAGATCAGGCCGTAAAAGTGAAACGCCATTGAGATGTAGTAATCTTTTGGTCGCCCTGGACCGTCTGAGTACCAGCCATCCCCGAGGTAGTAAGCCTCCATCATCGTAAAGCGCCGCTCTACTGCATTCCGATCCCAGGGCAGCCCGGCGCGTTTAAAGCCGAGCTGCACCATGATAGCAAAGTAGTTCCAGTTGCTGTCGGGCATTTCAGCGTCGGTGATTTGGTTTAGCCAGGCATGGAGGTTCGCCTGCTCGCGCGGGGTAAAGCAGGCCAGCAGGCGATCCTGCATCAGCGCCAGACCTAAACCATAGGCCGCCATCTCCACCAGCCGCTGGTCGTAAGGCCCGGTCTCGCCCCAGTAGCCTGGGCTGTGCGGATCGGTCCCCTGCTTGATGGCAGCGATGTATTTCGCGCTAAGCGGCGTCTCCTCTCCGCCAGCCAGCAACGGAAACAGGCCCCACAGCGCACGCGACAGCCCCTCCATGTTGGCGATCTCCACGCTGTAATGGGCGCAGGTGCTACCTAATGCGAAGCGTGACTGTCCCTCGGGAAACTGTTTATCCAGCGCCCCCAGCATCTCCGTGACCAGATCAACGATGTCCTGTCGGGATGACAATACATTTGATGTTTCCATTTTCGCATCAGCCTCTTAACAAAGTGGCTCAAGGATAGTGAATCGCTGGCGCGTAGAAATGTTAGCCACGTCACAGCCGGGAAAGATGAATAAACTCGCAGTTGAGAAAATTTAAAAAGGTGGTTTATAAAGGCGTGCAGAGGGGTAAAAGTTGAGTTTTATTGCACTATGCGCGATGAGCCAAAATCTGATTATCTGGAACTGATTACCTTAAACGACGCCGTGGTGTCGTTCAGCCGCCTGTTTGCCAATACCGTGCGCTATCACCACTGGCATCAGTGCCTGGAGATCCTCTACGTTGAGGAGGGCTTCGGGGTGGCGATCGTCGATAATCGCCACTACACCATGCGGCCGGGGCGGCTCTTCTTCTTTCCGCCCTTTACCCTGCACAAGGTGATGGTGGATGAGCAGGCCGAGGCGATCTACCGGCGCACCATTATCCATCTTGATCACCACGCGGTGCTGAAGGCGCTGCGTGATTTTCCCCAGACCCAGCAGCGGTTACAGAAGCTCTCCCGACGCGGCGGCCCGGCGTGGGTAGCGGACGTTGCCGCCTGCCATAGCCATATCGACTATCTGTTTAGCTGCTACCCGCAGCCGATGAACAGCGAAAGCGTCGCCAGCCTGCTCATCAGCCTGTTCGCCATGCTGCCTGCCGATCGCGACGGCGCGCCCGGCGACAGCCGCGGCATTGCCAGCCAGGCGATGTTCTGGCTCGATGAGCACTACCAGCATAAATTTAGCCTCGACGCCCTCGCGCAGGAATTGGGTAAATCGCGCAGCTACGTGTCGCGAAAGTTTCATGCCGAAACGGGCGAAAAGATCCACGACTATCTGAATACGCTGCGGCTGCGCAAGGCCTGCGAGTGTCTGCTGCACAGCGACGAGAGCGTGCGCGATATCGCCGCGCGGGTGGGCTTTTCCGACGTGACCTGGTTTATTAGCTCCTTTAAGCGGGGCATCGGCGAGACGCCGCTCCAGTACCGGAAAAATCACGCGGCAGCGTAAGGTTTCTACCAGCCGCAGACGTTGGTCTCTTCGTCAGATTCATAACCGCGCACGATGTTAATCAGATCCTTTACCGTGTCCGCTGCCGTGGTGGCATCCTCTAATTCAGCAAGGCGGGAAAAGTCTTTATCGGCGGAGACGCCGTTGTTGTTGTTCGTTACCGTCAACGTAAAACCTTTCTCGCTTTCACTTTTATCTGCCAGCGTGTTGATAAGCTCTAATACCGCCTCGTGGGCAATGGCCGGTACGTAAAGCGACATCGGCTTCAGATAGGTTTTCTCTGCCGCTGCGCCGCTGCCGCAGTTTGCCACCGTTAAGGCGTAGCCTCTGTTTTCTGTGGTCATGATATCTTCCTCAACCTTCAATTAGCACTTTAGGATCGACCCAAAAATCGACGTTAAATACCGTATCGTCCGACAGGGCTTCGATGCGGTGCCACTTCTCTGCCGGAAAGACGCCAAACTGCCCTGCTTCTATAGTCAGCGTTTCTACCGGCTCCGGGCTGGTCTCATCGGCGTACCCGTAATAGCGGATAGCGCCCTGCATCACACAAAGGCGTGGGTTAACGCCCTGGCGGGTGCCCGCGTCCAGATGACGCTGCCAGATAGAGGCCGGGGCGGTCTCTTTCGTCCACAGGGGCGTCGAGCGAACGTGAACATAGTGGGTAGGTATGACAATGCGCTGCATGTTTCATCCTCTTGGTAAGGGGTTTGGAGAAACTTCTCTTGCAGATCATATACCTGTTAAAAGGGGAAAGTGAGTCGCCTAAAGGGGTAGCGGAGGGGGTAAAAAAAAGCCCCGCAGTGCGGGGCTGGTTTATCAGGCTTCGATATCCGCCATATCGCCTTTTTCCTGTAGCCAGTTGCGCCGGTCTTCCGAACGCTTCTTGGCCAGCAGCATATCCATGATCGCGTTGGTGCGCTGATCGTCCTCGTCGCTGATGGTGAGCTGCACCAGGCGGCGGGTGTTGGGATCGAGCGTCGTCTCACGCAGCTGCATCGGGTTCATCTCACCTAGCCCTTTAAAGCGCTGAACGTTAGGCTTGCCCTTCTTACGCTTCAGCTGCTCCAGCACGCCCGCCTTCTCCTCTTCGGTCAGGGCGTAGTACACCTCTTTGCCCAGATCGATACGGTAGAGCGGCGGCAGCGCCACGTGGACGTGACCATGCTTCACCAGGGTACGGAAATGCTTCACAAACAGAGCGCAGAGCAGCGTCGCGATGTGCAGGCCGTCGGAGTCCGCATCGGCGAGGATGCAGATCTTGCCGTAGCGCAGCTGGCTGAGATCTTCGCTATCCGGATCGATGCCTATGGCCACCGAAATGTCGTGCACCTCCTGTGAGGCCAGCACTTCATCAGAGGAGACCTCCCAGGTGTTGAGGATCTTACCCTTCAGCGGCATGATCGCCTGGAACTCACGGTCGCGGGCCTGCTTGGCCGAGCCGCCCGCCGAGTCACCCTCTACCAGGAATAGCTCGGTGCGGTTGAGATCCTGCGCGGTACAGTCCGCCAGCTTGCCGGGCAGCGCCGGGCCGCTGGTGAGCTTTTTACGCACCACCTTCTTCGCCGCCCGCAGACGACGCTGGGCGCTGGAGATCGCCATCTCGGCCAGCATCTCCGCCGCCTGCACGTTCTGGTTCAGCCACAGGCTGAAGGCGTCTTTTACCACGCCAGAAACGAATGCGGCGCACTGGCGTGACGACAGGCGCTCTTTGGTCTGCCCGGCAAACTGCGGATCCTGCATCTTCACCGACAGCACGTAGGCGCAGCGGTCCCAGATATCCTCTGCCGACAGCTTGACGCCGCGCGGCAGGATATTGCGGTATTCGCAAAACTCGCGCATCGCGTCCAGCAGCCCCTGACGCAGGCCGTTGACGTGCGTCCCGCCCTGCATAGTCGGGATCAGGTTAACGTAGCTCTCGGTGAGCAGCTCGCCGCCCTCCGGCAGCCACAGCAGCGCCCAGTCCACCGCCTCGGTATCACCGGCAAAGGCACCAATAAAGGGCTTCTCCGGCAGCGTCGGCAGGCCGTTAACCGCTTCGGCAAGGTAGTCGTTGAGGCCGTCGGCGTAGCACCAGCGCTGCTCGCTGTCGTTGACCTTATCCTTGAAGACAATTTCCACGCCGGGGCAGAGTACCGCTTTGGCCTTCAGCACGTGAGTCAGGCGCGATACCGAGAAGCGCGGGCTGTCGAAAAAGCTTTCGTCAGGCCAGAAGTGAACGCTGGTTCCGGTGGTCCGCTTCGGCGTGCTGCCTACCACGGAGAGATCTTTCACCTTGTCGCCGTTGGCAAAGGCAATGTTATAGATCTTGCCGTCGCGCTTAACGTTAACTTCAACGCGCCTGGACAGGGCGTTAACCACCGAGATCCCTACCCCGTGCAGGCCGCCGGAGAACTGGTAGTTTTTGTTCGAGAACTTACCGCCCGCGTGCAGGCGGCAGAGGATCAGCTCCACGGCCGGAACGCCCTCTTCCGGATGGATATCCACCGGCATACCACGCCCGTCGTCGATGACTTCCAGCGACTGATCGGCATGGAGGATCACCTCCACGCGTTTGGCGTGTCCGGCCAGCGCTTCATCCACGCTGTTATCGATAACTTCCTGACCAAGATGGTTAGGACGAGTAGTGTCGGTATACATCCCCGGGCGGCGGCGGACCGGCTCAAGCCCGGTTAATACCTCAATGGCATCAGCGTTATAGGATTGCGTCATGGTGTATTCGTAGATAGTGACAGCATCGACCCCTGCGAGGCTCAGTGCAGCCCGAGGAAATCGATAATCTGTGAAAAGTGATCGTCAAAGCCCACAAAGGCATGGTTTCCGCCTTCTTCAACCGTTTGACGGCACGAGGCGTAGTACGCAACGGCCTGACGGTAATCCAGCACTTCATCACCCGTTTGCTGAAGCAGCCAGATTAAATCTGCCGCCTCCAGCGGATCGATCTGCATGGTTTTGAGATCGTAAATATGGCGTGACTCTAGCACATATTGCTGTCCGGTGTAGGGGTTCTCGTTGCGGCCAAGATAATCGGCCAGCAGCTCAAACGGACGCACCGCCGGATTCACCACCACCGCAGGCAGCATAAAGCATTGGGAGAGCCAGGTGGCATAGTAGCCGCCGAGCGAGGAGCCCACCAGCCCCAGCGACTCACCGCCGTGCTCCAGCACCAGCGACTCCAGCAGTTCGGCGGCATCCGCCGGATAGGGCGGCAGCTGCGGCACCACCATCTCAATCTGTGGATGGTGCTCCGCCAGCCACTGCTGTAGCGCCACGGCCTTTGCCGAACGCGGTGAGCTGTTAAACCCGTGTAGATAGAGAAGCGTCGCCATCAGTAGCCTTCAGATGCTGTGTCCGGGCGAAAGCGGCTGGTCTGCAGACGGCTGACTTCGGTATGCAGCGTGCCGTCGGCGTTAAGCTCCAGCCAGCGCCAGCCCGGCGCGATGGTATCGAGGGTAAAGTTGGCGCAGTGCGGCTTAAACTGGACGCAGGTTGAGGGCGTCGCCAGCAGACGGCGACCGTTCCAGTCGAGATCCTGCTCCTGATGAATATGGCCGCACAGCAGGTGCCTGACCCGCGGATAGCGCACCAGCACGTTATCCAGCTCCTGCGAGTTACGCAGGCTGTGCTGATCCAACCAGCCGCACCCCGCCGGCAGCGGGTGGTGATGCAGCAGCAGCAGCGTGTAGCGCTCCGGCACCTCCGCCAGCTTTTTCTCCAGCCACTCTAGCTGAAACTCACTCAGTTCACCGTGTGGAACGCCAAACACCTGGCTGTCGAGCAGCAGGATCTGCCAGCTATCGCCAGCGAAGACCCGCTTGGCACCCGAGATGCCAGCCTCCTGCAGCGCGCTGTACATGGCGGGCTGAAAGTCATGATTGCCGGGCAGCCATACGCAGGGCACGTCGAAGCTGGCGATACCCTCAGCAAAGTGCTGATAGGCCGCAGCAGAGTGATCCTGTGCCAGGTCGCCGGTAGCGACAATCAAATCGCAGTGACGCTGCTCGGCCCGGATGGCGTCTAATACTGCCTGATAGCTCTCCCAGGTATTGACCCCTAACAGCGTTTCATGCTTTTCGGCAAACAGGTGAGTATCGGTTATTTGTAAGATCCTGATACTGGCCTCACCCGCCAGATTCAGGTTTAACAGGCTTTCCAAATGGTGTCCTTAGGTAGGTTTCACGATGCTAACAAACCGGAATCGCCATTGCTCCATGTGCTAAACAGTACCTAAGCCAGTCGGCCAGAAACTGATTAATTTGATGCTTTTCGTCGCGTTGGTGCAACTTTTTATTTGGGTAATCATACCGCGCTTTGAAGCGAAAGATCTGCTGGCTTGAACACACTTCAGCGACCATAGCATCGTGATAGAGGCGTACCGTTAACGACGGCATGCTCCAGTAGCTGATCGCCGGTGCTGTCTGCACAATTTCCACCAGCGTAGTGTAGCGGGTTGATTCTGTAATCGTTACTCGGTATTGCGCATTGGCCACCTGATAGCTCACTGTTTCGCCGGGTGCGTCATTGCGTGGCAGCAGGCGGCGTAGCTGGGCGAAATTGGTCTCGCACAGGCGCATCATTTCAGGAAAGTCAGGTGTATAACGCTTCATTTTTTCCACTCAGTTCTCAACTTTTCGTAGTGCAGCTGCAGCCATTGCAGGGCGATGACCGACGCGGCGTTGTCTATTTTCCCCTCTTCAACCCACTGGTAAGCCTGTTCCCGGCTCACCACATGAACACGAATATCTTCGTTTTCGTCCACCAGGCCATGTATACCTTTGGCCTGCGTGGCATCCACTTCGCCAACCATTAACGATAAGCGCTCGCTGGTGCCGCCAGGGCTGGCCAGATAGCTCATAAACTCTTTTACCCGGCCAACCTGCAGCCCGGCCTCTTCTACAGCTTCGCGACGGGCCACGTCTTCCACGCTCTCGCCCTCTTCGATCATGCCAGCAACCAGCTCCAGCAGCCAGGGGGTTTCACTGGTGTCGTAAGCCGGAATACGGATCTGCTCGATCAGTACGACCTCGTCGCGCGCCAGGTCATAGGGTAGCAAGACGGCGGCATGACCGCGCTCAAAAATTTCACGGGTTACCTCTCCGCTCATCTCACCGTTGAAAAGCCGATGACGAAAGCGGTAACGGCGCAGAGAAAAAAAACCGTTATAGAGTGTTTCGCGTGCAATAATTTCTACATCATTTTTAGTGAAAGTCACTGCTGATGGCTCGGGTTTCTTCATGGTTTCATCCTGCTGGCAAATAATGACGAAATTATGGATTTCCAGTCTGTAAGACTGCCGTTTCCCATGCTATATGGTAGATTGGTGCAAATTAACGCCGGATGGCACTTAACGCCAACCTTTTGCAGCGACACTTTCTGCTAGAATCGGCCTTATTTTTTAAATTTCATTAGCGCTAACAAAGCTTCGTAACAAGGAATGCAAATGAAGAAATTGCTCCCCATGCTTATCGGCCTGAGCCTGGCCGCTTTCAGTTCGATGAGTCAGGCAGAGAACCTGCTTCAGGTTTATCAGCAAGCGCGTCTCAGCAACCCTGAACTGCGCAGATCTGCCGCGGATCGCGATGCCGCATTTGAGAAAATCAACGAAGCGCGCAGCCCATTACTGCCCCAGCTCGGTTTGGGCGCAGACTACAGCTACAGCAACGGGTTCCGCGACCAGAATGGTCTCAATAGCAACTCGACCAGCGCCTCTTTACAGCTGACGCAGACCCTGTTCGATATGACCAAATGGCGCGCCCTGACCCTGCAAGAGAAATCAGCAGGCATTCAGGATGTGACGTTCCAGACCGATCAGCAGACGCTGATCCTCAATACCGCTACTGCCTATTTTAACGTATTAAGCGCCATCGATGCGCTCTCTTATACCGAAGCGCAGAAACAGGCTATCTATCGCCAGCTGGATCAAACAACCCAGCGCTTTAACGTGGGCCTGGTTGCCATTACCGACGTGCAGAACGCCCGCTCCCAGTACGATACCGTGCTGGCAGACGAAGTCACTGCCCGTAACAACCTGGACAACGCCGTTGAGCAGTTGCGTCAGGTGACCGGCAACTACTATCCGGAGCTAGCGTCGCTGAACGTGGACCGCTTCCAGACCGACAAGCCGCAGCCGGTTAACTCCCTGCTGAAAGAGGCCGAAAGCCGTAACCTCTCTCTGTTGCAGGCGCGTCTCTCCCAGGATCTGGCCCGCGAGCAGATCCGTCTGGCGCAGGATGGCCACTTGCCGACCCTGGATCTTACCGCGTCAAGCAGCGTCTCTGACACCTCCTACAGCGGCTCCCGCACCAGCGGTCCCCAGGGCGGAGCCTATGACGACAGCAACATCGGCCAGAACAAAGTCGGCCTGAACTTCTCCCTGCCGCTCTATCAGGGTGGCCTGGTGAACTCTCAGGTGAAACAGGCGCAGTACAACTTTGTTGGCGCCAGCGAGCAGCTGGAAACCGCTCACCGCAGCGTGGTGCAGACCGTACGTTCATCCTATAACAACGTGAATGCGTCCATCAGCAGCATCAACGCCTATAAACAGTCCGTGGTCTCTGCCCAGAGCTCGCTGGATGCAACCGAAGCAGGCTACTCGGTAGGTACCCGTACCATCGTTGACGTGCTGGATGCGACCACGACGCTCTACAACGCCAAGCAGCAGCTCTCCAGCGCGCGTTACAACTACCTGATTAACCAACTGAACATCAAATCGGCTCTCGGTACGCTGAACGAGCAGGATCTGATGGCCCTGAACGGTGCCCTGGGTAAACCGGTCTCCACTACGCCGGAAGCCGTCGCCCCGTCAACGCCTGACCAGGATGCCCGCGTGCAGAACAGCGCCCCGGACAGCAACGGCAATGGCAACGGTAACGGCCTGCTCAACGCCGCGCTGCCGCGCTAAGCACGCCTGTTTGAAATCGCAGTGAAAACGAGATGGGGGCACCTGCCCCCGTTTCAACGTAAGACAACGTAAAGATCCCTGCTCCAGACCCGCATTCCGCCTCATTGCGCTTCAATTTCGACCACTCATCCTCTATCCTGAGCAGTAGCTACCTCGCTTTAACTCTGGGTATTAAAAGAGACATATGAAACGGACAAAAACGATTAATCATGCGACGTTCCGCAAAAGCTGGGGCGCTCGCCATCTGACTCCCGTGGCCTTCGCCCTTACCGCCGCGTTTATGCTGGCGGGCTGCGAACAGAACGACGAGACGGTATCGATGTATCAAAATGCCGACGACTGCTCGACTGCCAATCCAGGCAAAAGCGCCGAATGTACTACCGCATACAACAACGCCCTGAAAGAGGCCGAGCGCACCGCGCCGAAGTATAAAACGCGTGAAGACTGCGTCGCCGAGTTTGGTGAAGGCCAGTGCCAGCAGGCACCTGCTCAGGCGGGTATGGCCCCGGAAAACCAGGCTCAGGCCCAGCAGAGCAGCGGCAGCTTCTGGATGCCGCTGATGGCGGGCTACATGATGGGACGCCTGATGGGCGGCGGTGCGGGCTTCGCTCAGCAGCCGCTGTTTAGCTCGCGTAACCCGGCCAGCCCGGCCTACGGTCAGTACACCGACGCCTCCGGTAAAGGCTACGGCGCAGCCCAGCCGGGCCGTACCGCAACCGTCCCTAAAACCGCGCTGGCCCCGAAACCGGCCACCACCTCTACGGTTACGCGCGGCGGCTTCGGCGAGTCGGTTGCCAAACAGTCCACCATGCAGCGTAGCGCCGCAGGCACCTCCTCTTCACGCTCAATGGGTGGCTAAGCCTCATGGAACGAGTCACTATTGACGAGCGCCCGGACTGGCGCGAAAAAGCGAACGAGTACGGCTTCAATTTTCACACCATGTACGGTGAGCCGTACTGGTGTGAAGAGGCCTACTATAAATTCACTCTTGCGCAGATCGAGAAGCTTGAAGAGGTTACCGCCGAGCTGCATCAGATGTGCCTGAAGGTGGTGGAGAAGGTCGTCGCCAGCGATGAGCTGATGACCAAATTCCGCATTCCGAAACACACCTGGAGCTTTGTGCGCCAGGCGTGGCAGACTCAGCAGCCGTCGCTCTATTCCCGCCTCGATCTGGCTTGGGACGGCGTGGGTGAACCCAAGCTGCTGGAGAACAACGCCGACACCCCCACCTCGCTGTATGAAGCCGCATTCTTCCAGTGGATCTGGCTGGAAGACCAGCAGAACGCGGGCAAGCTGCCGCCGGAGAGCGATCAGTTTAACAGCCTGCAGGAGAAGCTAATCGAGCGCTTCGGCGAGCTGCGCGAGCAGTACGGCTTCAACCTGCTGCATCTGGCCTGCTGCCGCGACACCGTGGAAGATCGCGGCACGGTGCAGTATCTGCAGGACTGCGCCGCTGAAGCGGGCGTTGCCAGCGAGTTCCTCTACATCGAAGATATTGGGCTGGGCGAAAAAGGTCAGTTTACCGATCTTCAGGATCAGGTGATCAGCAACCTATTCAAGCTCTACCCGTGGGAGTACATGCTGCGTGAGATCTTCTCTACCAAGCTGGAAGATGCCGGCGTGCGCTGGCTGGAGCCGGCTTGGAAGAGCATTATCTCTAACAAAGCGCTGCTGCCCATGCTGTGGGAGATGTTCCCGGATCATCCGAATCTGCTGCCCGCTTACTTTGCCGAAGAAGACCATCCGCCGCTGGAGAAGTACGTGGTTAAACCGATCTTCTCGCGGGAAGGCGCAAACGTCTCTATCGTGGAAAACGGCCAGACTATCGAGCAGGTAGAGGGTCCCTACGGTGAAGAGGGCATGATCGTCCAGCAGTTCTACCCGCTACCTAAGTTTGGCGACAGCTATGTGCTGATCGGCAGCTGGCTGATCAACGATCAACCTGCCGGGATTGGTATTCGTGAGGATCGGGCGTTGATCACCCAGGATCTCTCCCGCTTCTACCCGCATATTTTCGTCGAGTAGCCATAACGCGTAGGCCCGGTAAGCGCAGCGCCACCGGGCGTTTTGGTTTTAACCCACCTGCACCGACAACATGCTGATGCTGCCCATCTCCATCCCCTCTACCGGGATCGTCACCGGCTCTGCGCCGTCCCATGCGCCGAGCACGTAGAGCAGCGGCAGAAAGTGTTCCGGCGTCGGGTTCGACAGCGAGCCGCCCTCGTGCTGCAGATAGTTCACCAGCGGATGCTGCTCCACCGGCCCCTGCCAGGTAAGGTTAGCCTTCACGTAATCATTAAACGATTCCGCCCACGCGTAGGGCGTGCTCTCCCCGTGCCAGCGCGCGGTGCGCAGGTTATGCACCACGTTGCCGCTCGCCACCAGCATAATGCCTTCATCGCGAAGCGTCGCCAGCTTGCGGCCCATCTCATAGTGCCAGGCGGCGGGCTTAGTACTGTCTACGCTCAGCTGCACCATGGGGATGTCGGCGTCCGGGTACATCTTGATCAGCACGCC
Organism: Pseudescherichia vulneris NBRC 102420; assembly: GCF_000759795.1. Lineage (GTDB taxonomy): Bacteria > Pseudomonadota > Gammaproteobacteria > Enterobacterales > Enterobacteriaceae > Pseudescherichia > Pseudescherichia vulneris. The sequence continues at coordinate 213,125 of NZ_BBMZ01000008.1, read as the reverse complement.
CCAGGAGCCATGGTCAAAGCCCCACGCCTCTTTGTCCAGCGCAACCGGGATGGGCGCCAGCAGATCCACCAGCCGCTGTGCCAGCTCGGGAGAGCCGGGTGCGGGATAGTGCGTGTCAAAGAGCGCCTGCGGGAAGCCGCCAAAGTCATGGATCGTTTTCGGGGTTTCCATTGCCGTCACGCCGGTGCCGCGGGTAAACCAGTGGGCGGAGATCACCACAATCGCCTTTGGACGCGGCAGCGTCTGCCCCAGCTCGCCCCAGGCGCGGGTATAGATATTATCTTCCAGCACGTTCATTGGGCTGCCGTGGCCCAGAAACAGCGCTGGCATACGAGACGCAGACATGATGATATCCTCAGAAAAAGTGTCATTTTGATAGAAGCAGAGTACGCTTTTCTCGTAGAGGATGAACTCAGATAAGCGTGATGAAGATCATCAGATAATTTGAATGTAAGAAATGCGTAAAGAGTGACTTACCCTCTCGCCTTACGGGGCAGTGTTAAATAATATTAATGAGAATCATTATCACAAGGAGTTCTGAATGTCGGTCCCGTTGATTCTGACCTTATTAGCCGGTGCGGCCACCTTTATTGGCGCGATCCTCGGCGTGCTTGGCCAGAAGCCTTCCAACCGCGTGCTGGCCTTTTCACTGGGATTTGCCGCCGGGATTATGCTGCTGATCTCGCTCATGGAGATGCTCCCCGCCGCACTCGGTACTGAGGGAATGTCGCCGGTGCTTGGCTACGGCATGTTTATCGTCGGCCTGCTGGGCTACTACGGCCTCGATCGCCTGCTCCCCCACGCCCATGCTCAGGATCTTATGCGCGCCAGCAGCAAAACGATGCCGAGCAATATCAAGCGTACGGCGATCCTGCTGACCCTTGGCATCAGCCTGCACAACTTCCCCGAAGGCGTAGCTACCTACGTGACCGCCAGCAGCAACCTTGAGCTGGGATTGGGGATCGCCCTGGCGGTAGCCCTGCACAACATTCCTGAAGGGCTGGCAGTGGCAGCACCGGTCTATGCCGCTACGGGATCAAAGCGTAAAGCGGTAATGTGGGCGGGGATCTCAGGCCTGGCGGAAATTCTCGGCGGCGTGCTGGCGTGGTTGATCCTCGGTAGCCTGGTCTCGCCGGTAGTCATGGCGGCCATCATGGCGGCGGTGGCCGGGATTATGGTGGCGCTGTCAGTGGATGAGCTGATGCCGCTGGCAAAAGAGATCGATCCCAACAACAACCCGAGCTATGGCGTACTGTGCGGCATGTCGGTGATGGGACTCAGCCTGGTGCTGCTGCAAAGCATCGGCTTTGCGGGCTAATCAGACGAAAGACCAGAAACAACAAAGCCGGGCATGCCCGGCTTTGTTTTATCGTACGCTAGCGCTTAGCTGGCTTTACGTTCCTGCTCGCGGCGGTAGGCCACCAGATCTTCAATGGTCACAACGGCCATATCATGGGCTTTCGCAAATTCGATGCACTCCGGCGTGCGCGCCATAGAGCCGTCATCGTTGGTCAGTTCGCAAAGCACGCCCGCAGGCTTGAAGCCCGCCAGCGTCACGAGGTCAATGGTTGCCTCGGTGTGGCCGCCGCGGGTCAGCACCCCACCCGGCTGCGCGCGCAGCGGGAAGACGTGGCCAGGACGGTTGAGATCGGATGGCTTAGCACCGTCGGCAATGGCGGCACGCACGGTGGTCACGCGGTCAGCGGCGGATACGCCGGTGGTCACGCCGGTAGCGGCTTCGATGGTCACGGTAAAACCGGTGCCGTAGGCGCTGGTGTTGTTCTCCACCATCATCGGCAGATCGAGCTGTTTACGGCGATCTTCGGTCAGGCAGAGGCAGACAATGCCGCTGCCGTGGCGAATAGTCAGCGCCATCTGCTCAACGGTCATGGTTTCTGCGGCGAAGATCATATCGCCTTCGTTTTCACGGTCTTCGTCGTCAAGCACCATCACTCCGCGCCCGTTGCGCAGTGCGTCTAAAGCGTGTTCCACACGTTCGAATGGCGTGCCAAAAGAGGAAAGCAGCGTCTGATTCATGGTAATAAAAACCTCATTAAAATTATGGTTACCAGAATCAGGGCAGTCTTAGGAGTACCGCAAGCGGCAAAAAAATAACGTGAGCGGGCACAAACCCGACTGGATCGTTACTCTCTCCCATCCGGACTTTAACCGTCGGCCCCGGAATTACACCGGATCTGCTGACCTCCATGCAGGACGTGATGCCGTGCGTGGAGCGCTCGCGGGCTTTCAGCGTTGGCTGATTTACCGCCGGTGGGGAATTTCGCCCCGCCCTGAGAATAAGCGGATTAACTATAACGCTATTGATTATCTCCGGCAATCCATTCACCGTAACAATTCTGCTTTCACGCAGCCTAATCCACGTTACACTAAACCACGCTACACTAATGTTAATACTTACCAGTTCAGGGAAACGACTATGATTGACCCGAAAAAAATTGAACAGATCGCCCGCCAGGTTCATGAATCCATGCCAAAAGGCATTCGTGATTTCGGCGAGGATGTAGAGAAGAAGATCCGCCAGACGCTGCAATCCCAGCTGGCGCGACTCGACCTGGTGAGCCGTGAAGAGTTTGATGTCCAGACGCAGGTTCTGCTGCGCACCCGTGAGAAACTGACTGCGCTGGAGCAGCGGATCAGCGATCTGGAGAACCGCCCGGCCACCGCGTCGGCTGAACCGGCTCAGCCGCAGGATCTGCCGAGCGAAGTGAAACCTGCACCGGCTATTCCGCCGGTAGAGAATATTGACTGATCCTGTAGTCGATATTGCCCAGTGGGTGCGGTGCATGTTGTAGGCCCGGTAAGCGTAGCGCCACCGGGCGTGACTGTGCTGATATTGCAACGCCGGGCGGCACTGCGTTTGCCCGGCCTACAGGATCAGTTTTTCTGGATCTTCTTGATGATGTTGGTGGTTGAGCAACCGTCTTCGAAGTTCAGCACCTGCACGTCACCGCCGTTAGCCCACACCTCTTTGCTGCCCGCGATATCTTCTGGCTTATAGTCACCGCCCTTCACCAACAGATCCGGCAGGATCCCGGCGATCAGGCGCTGCGGCGTATCCTCTTCGAACGAGACCACCCAGTCCACGGCCTCCAGCGCGCCGAGCACGATCATGCGCTGCTCAAGCGGGTTAACCGGACGGGTCGGCCCTTTCAGACGGCTGGTAGAGGCGTCGCTGTTCACCGCCACGATCAGGCGATCGCCGAGCTTGCGTGCGTTAGCCAGGTAAGAGACGTGGCCCGCGTGCAGAATATCGAACACGCCGTTGGTCATCACCACCTTCTCGCCACGCTTGCGCGCAGCTGCCACCGCCTGCTTCAGCTCCTCTTCGTTCATTACGCCGAAGCCGGTTTCTGAACGTCCGCGTACGGCGTTCTCCAGCTCGATAGGCGAAACGGTTGAGGTGCCGAGCTTGCCGACCACCACGCCCGCCGCGGCGTTAGCGAAGTAGCAGGCTTCTTCCAGGGCGTTGCCCGCCGCCAGCGTTGCCGCCAGCACGCCAATCACCGTGTCGCCTGCGCCGGTCACGTCGTAGACCTCCTGCGCCTGGGTTGGCATATGCAGCGGTGCTTTGTCCGGCTGCAGCAGGGTCATGCCCTGTTCGGAGCGGGTGACCAGCAGCGCAGAGAGTTCGAAATCGGCGATCAGCTTCATGCCGCGCTCGACGATCTCGGCTTCGTTTTTGCACTTCCCGGCCACCGCTTCGAACTCAGAGAGGTTCGGCGTCAGCAGGGTTGCGCCGCGATAGCGCTCGAAATCGTTGCCTTTTGGATCGATAAGCACCGGTACGTTGGCTTTGCGTGCCAGGGCGATCATCTGCTGGACGCTGGCCAGCGCGCCCTTGCCGTAGTCAGAGAGCACCAGCGCGCCGATGTTGCCCAGCGCCTGACTAATGCGATCGTGCAGCGGCTCGGGGTCAACGCCCTCAAAGCCCTCTTCAAAGTCGAGGCGGATCAGCTGCTGGTTGCGCGACAGCACGCGCAGCTTGGTGATAGTAGGATGGGTCGGAACGGAGACGAAGTCGCACTTCACGTTGACGTCGGCCAGCGTTTTGCTCAGCGCACGCGCGGCGTCATCGATGCCGGTCAGGCCAACCAGGCGCGAGTGCGCGCCGAGAGAGGCAATGTTCATCGCCACGTTCGCCGCGCCGCCAGGCCGCTCTTCAACCGCATCGACCTTGACCACCGGTACAGGCGCTTCCGGTGAGATACGGCTGGTCGGGCCATACCAGTAGCGATCTAACATCACGTCACCGACGACCATCACCCCTGCACGTTCAAACTCTGGCAGCGTTACTTTCATTCCTGTCCCCTCGAAATGCAAAATTTGCGCGCGATAATATCATACTTAATTTTGCGCGCACGGTTTTAGCAGCCACTTCTGCCAGCTGGCGCTGACCTGTTCGCGCTCCTCGGCAAACTCCGTTTCCGGCACGTGGCCGGGCTGCTCCTGTAACGCCAGATGGTGCAGCGCGTCACGCAGCGTGGTATAGGCGTGGGTTAATGCCCGAGCCTCCTGCTCATCCATAATATCGTTCTGCGCCAGCAGTTCGAGGATGCGCACGTTATCGGACCAGCGCGTGAGCTTTGGTTTGTGGTGTGCGTGACCCAGCACCAGATACTGGGCGATAAATTCAATGTCGGTAATGCCGCCCGCGTCGGCTTTGAGGTCGAAACGCTCCCGGTGCTTGTTGCCAAGATGGGCGCGCATCTTCTCGCGCATCTCCCGCACCTCGGTTTGCAGTTTCTCCCCGTCGCGAGGCGTCATCAGAATGGTGCGGCGGATCTCATCGAAGCGGGATTGAAGCTGCGGATCGCCGTACACCACTCTGGCGCGAACCAGCGCCTGGTGCTCCCACGTCCACGCCTCGTTCTGCTGATAGTCCGCAAACGCATCGGCGGTGGTGACCAGCATCCCCGCCGCACCGGAGGGCCGAAGGCGGGCGTCCACCTCGTAGAGAATGCCCGACGAGGTGCGGGTGCTGAAGAGGTGCATGATGCGCTGGGCGAGGCGCAGGTAGAACTGGCGGCCATCGATCTCCCGCTCGCCGTCGGTCATCACGTCTGCCGGACAGTCGTGGAGGAAGACCAGGTCAAGATCGGAGCTGTAACCCAGCTCCCAGCCGCCGAGCTTGCCGTAGCCCACCACCGCAAAGCCGCGTCCCTCTCGATCGCGCAGGTGCGTTGGCTGACCAAAGCGCGCCACCATCTGGGTCCACGCCTGCTGGACTACCGCGTCGATCATCGCCTCTGCCAGCCAGGTTAAGTGATCGCTCACTTTCATCACCGGCAGCGTACCGGCAATATCCGCAGCCGCCACGCGCAGCAGCTGCGCCTGCTTGAACTGGCGCAGGGCCTCCAGCTGCTGCTCCTCGTCCTCCTCCGGCACGCGGAGCAGATACTGGCGCAGCTCGTCCCGGTAGGCGTCCATCGCCGTCGGCTGATAGAGCGTATTGGGATCCAGCAGCTCATCCAGCAGCAGCGGATAGCGCGCCAGCTGGCTGGCGACCATTGGCGAAGCGGCACAGAGGGAGATCAGGTGCTTGAGCGCGCCGGGAAACTCGCTCAGCAGCTCAATATAGGTGGTGCGAGTGACAATCCCGGTCAGGAGCGGCATCAAACGCGCCAGCGGCACCGGTGCGTCGGCACGAGGACAGACCTGGCTGAGCAGGTGCGGCATCAGGTGATCGAGCACCTGGCGACCGCGTGGGCCAATAGTCCTGCGCGTCAGCTCCCGGCGAAAATCGGCGATCAGCGCCACCACCCGGATACGATCGCCATCCGAAAGATGCGTCAGCACCGGGGTGGCGTCATCATCTTCCAGCGTGTCCTGCCACAGCTCGCGCCACTGCTCCGACAGCTGCTCGTCCTGGGTATCGGTATCGTCATCGCCAATCAGCTCGTTAAAGATGCGCCGCACGGCGGCCATATGCCGATCCAGGGTGTCGCTGAGCGCCTGCCAGTCGGCGACGCCCATTCCCCAGGCCAGCCGGGCGCGGTTAAGATCATCCCCTGGCAGGGTCTGGGTCTGTTCGTCGTTGATGCTTTGCAAGAGATTCTCCAGCCGACGCAGCCAGAGGTAGGCGGCCCGCAGCGTGTCGGCATCCCCCGCCGGCAGAAGATGAAGCTGATCGATGGTGGTCAGCGTCGGCAGCAGCGAGCGCTGCTGGAGCGACGGCTCGCGCCCACCACGGATCAGCTGGAAGACCTGAACGATAAACTCCACCTCGCGGATGCCGCCCGCCCCCAGCTTGATGTTGTCTTTTAATCCGCGTCGCCGCACCTCGCGGGCGATCATGCTCTTCATGTTGCGCAGCGACTGGATGACGCTGAAATCGATGTAGCGACGGAAAACAAAGGGACGCAGCATGGCCCGCAGCTCGGTGGCGTAGACGCCGTCGTTATCGCCCATGATCCGCGCCTTGACCATCGCGTAGCGCTCCCAGTCGCGCCCCTGCTCCTGGTAATAATCCTCCAGTGCAGCAAAGCTCAGCACCAGCGGGCCGCTGTCACCGAAGGGGCGCAGGCGCATATCCACCCGGTAGACAAAGCCGTCCTGGGTGGGCTGGTCGAGCACCTTGATCAGGCGCTGTCCGAGGCGAGTGAAGAACTGGGCGTTGTCCAGCTCGCGACGACCGCCGCGGGTTGTCCCGTTCTCCGGCCAGGAGAAGATGAGATCGATATCCGAGGAGAAGTTCAGCTCGTTCCCGCCCAGCTTGCCCATACCGAGGATCAGCAGCGGCTGCGGCGTGCCGTCGGCGCTGCACGGCGTGCCCCACTCCCGGCAGCAGGCGTCGTAGAGCCAGTCGCGGGCGCTGACGATCAGCGTCTCCGCCAGGGCGCTAAGCTGCTGGAGCGTGTTCTCTTCAGGCACCAGCCGCAGGGCCTGCGCCCAGGCGATACGCACCATGATACGGCGGCGGAACAGGCGCAGCTCGCGCATCAGCGACGCTTCGTCGCTGACCTCTGCCAGCGCCTCCTTGAGCCAGGCAGGATAGCTCTGCCACTCCTCCGCCTGCGGCGGCTCGCTCTCCAGCGCCGTCAGCCACTCGGGATGCGCGGCAATGCTTGCCTGCACAAAGTCACTAAAAGTAAGCACTGACTTCGCCTCTGCGCTAAGCGTTGAGGCGGAGAGGGTATCCGGCAGACGTTCAACAAGCGTCTGCCAGTGCTGCTGAAGCGGCGAAGAGAGCGGCATCATGAGGGGGATCCTTTGCCTGAGTTAGCGTTTTCCGCTGTGCAGCCAGAACGGCTCCTGCACAATGGCTTCGTTACGGAAGTGTTCAATTTCAATGCGCTGGCGGGTTTTGATGGCGTGCAGCAAGCCCTGCCAGTTCTCCAGCCAGGCCCTGGCGCGGACACCGTCGTAGTAGCCCGCCAGCAGCAGCATACTGTCGATGTCGCGTGACAGGCGCGGGAGCTGATCCTGGTACTTATCCATCAGCGGCTGGGCAAAGTTACGTTTTAGCTCGGCGGCGTGCCGCGACAGGTTGATGTCGGCAAAACGCTTGAACGAGTCGTTGATTTTGGCCTGCGCTTTGTCATCAAGGAACGTGCGCCAGGCGCGCGTTACCAGCCATTCGGTTAGGGCCAGCTTGGCCGTGGCGATCTCCGGGCTGTACACCGCCGTGACGGCAGAGACGGCGGACGTCAGGGTCGCCTCGGACTGGGTCAGCAGATCGCGTAAGCGAGCGCTCGCTTTTCGCGGCACAATGCCACCAAACAGCATCAGGGTGTGGCGCACCAGGGCGATAGCCGCCAACGTCGCCGCCTGCGCGTTTTTATCCCCGCGCACCCACAGCTCTTCGTGGTACTGCCACTGGGAGAGCGCCAGCTCCAGCGCCGCCTCCAGCCCCTGCTCTACGCTCGCCTTCGGCGCGACGGTCAGGATCTCCGTCGCCCGCAGCGGGCGCGGCGGGTTGCCTTTTGCCAGATGATAGCCGCGAGCGGCCTTGCTCAGGCTGCCCTGGCGCAGGCCGGTCTGGGTCACCAGCTGACGCGCCAGCTTTAATACGTCCTCTGCCGCACCGCTCAGCAGTTCAAGCTCCAGTTCGCAGATCGGTTCAGCCAGCTCATCGGCTTTCACTTCCCCGAGATCCAGCGCAATCTCAATCCGGCTATCGCCAACGTTAACCAGCCACTTCTCACGATCGAAGTGGGTGCTGAACAGCGGGCTGACGCGTTCGGCAAGATCCGCTGGCAGGCCGCCCTCCGGCCACGCCTCGGCCGGGAAACGGGTAAGATCCAGCTCAGGCTTGTCGATGGCAATGTTGTACTCTGGACGCTGATGCAGGCCACCCACGGTGCGGCCTGCGGTTTTGATCGTCATCTCATAGCGATCCTGTGCGCCACGAATGCGCAGGCCCATATCATGGCTACGCAGCCAGCTGTCCGCCGTCTCGTAGTAGATATTGAGCAGGGTGGCAGGCGCAACGTGCTCATCCGTCAGGGTATGCAGATGGCTGCGCAGGGCATCCACGCGGGATGGGTCAACGATAAATTTCAGTTCGATCTCTTGAGTCATGGCCTTGTACTTATGGTTATGTCACATCAGTGAAATTTTCGGCGAACTTACGCCCTTGATGTTTGTCAGTAGATAGTATTTTGCGCCAAATTTCCACGGTGCCGATCGTTTACGACCCAGATGATTCTGATTGATACCGAATCCTTTGCGTCGTCAGACTGATGCCACTACTATCGTTCCACTTTTTTTATGACAACAAATGACTGCTAATGCCTAAATTACGCCTGACTGGACTGTTTTTACTTGTATGCGTTTCTGCCGTGGCCCATGCCGAAGAAAAGCGTTACGTTTCGGATGAACTGAATACCTGGGTTCGTAGCGGCCCGGGGGATCACTATCGCCTCGTGGGTACGGTTAACGCGGGTGAAGAGGTTGCACTGCTGCAAACCAACGGGGACTCAAACTACGGTCAGGTGCGTGACAGCAGCGGTCGTACCGCCTGGATCCCGTTGAAGGAGCTGAGCAGCGAGCCAAGCCTGCGCACCCGCGTGCCGGATCTGGAGAACCAGGTCAAAACCCTGACCGATAAGCTGACCAATATCGACAATACCTGGAACCAGCGCACCGCTGACATGCAGCAGAAGGTTGCCCAGAGCGACAGCGTGATCAACGGCCTGAAAGAAGAGAACCAGCAGCTTAAAAATCAGCTGATAGTCGCGCAGAAGAAAGTCAGTGCCGCTAACCTGCAGCTGGACGACAAGCAGCGCACCATCATCATGCAGTGGTTTATGTACGGCGGCGGCGTGCTCGGCGCAGGGCTGTTCTTAGGCCTGGTGCTGCCGCACATCATCCCTAGCCGTAAGCGTAAAGACCGCTGGATGAGCTGAACCGGATTAGCCATTTTCTCTACACTTAACGTATCATCAGTTAAAAGTATGTTAGGAGAGTGGCGTAGTGAAGAGTTATCTGGTCGGTGGTGCTGTTCGGGATGCGTTGTTAGGGCTACCGGTTAAAGATAAAGACTGGGTGGTTGTGGGTGCGACCCCGCAGGAGATGCTGGATGCAGGCTACCAGCAGGTTGGCCGCGATTTCCCGGTGTTTCTCCACCCCAAAAGCCGGGAGGAGTACGCCCTGGCGCGTACCGAACGGAAATCCGGCTTTGGCTATACCGGCTTCTCCTGTTATGCCGCGCCTGACGTCACCCTGGAGCAGGATCTGCTCCGCCGCGACCTGACCGTTAACGCCCTGGCCCAGGACGCGGACGGTCAAATTATCGATCCCTATCATGGCCTGGCGGATCTCAAGAGCCGCACCCTGCGCCATGTCTCTCCCGCCTTTGGGGAAGATCCCCTGCGCGTGCTGCGCGTGGCGCGCTTTGCCGCCCGCTATGCCCATCTCAGCTTCCGTATTGCCGATGAAACCATGGCGCTGATGCGCGAGATGACTGCCGCCGGCGAGCTGGAACACCTGACGCCGGAGCGCGTCTGGAAAGAGACGGAAAACGCCCTCGTCAGCCGTAATCCGCAGGTCTACTTTATGACGCTGCGCGAGTGCGGCGCGCTGAAAGTGCTGTTCCCTGAGCTTGATGTTCTGTTTGGCATCCCTGCCCCGGCGAAGTGGCATCCGGAGATCGATACCGGCATCCACGTGCTGATGACGGTCTCGATGGCGGCGATGCTTAGCCCGGATATCGACGTCCGCTTCGCCACGCTGTGCCACGATCTCGGCAAGGGGCTGACCCCGCCGGCGCTGTGGCCGCGCCACCACGGGCACGGCCTGGCAGGCGTCAAGCTGGTTGCCAACCTGTGCGAACGCCTGCGCGTGCCTAACGAGCTGCGCGATCTGGCTAAGCTGGTGGCGGAGTACCACGATCTGATCCATACCTTCCCGATCCTGAAACCGCAGACCATTGTGAAGCTGTTCGATGCTATTGACGCCTGGCGTAAGCCCCAGCGCGTGGAGCAGATCGCCCTGACCAGCGAAGCCGACGTGCGCGGCCGCACCCATTTTGAAGCCAAAGACTATCCGCAGGGACGGCTGCTGCGCGAGGCGTGGGAGGTAGCGAAGGCGGTGTCGACGAAAGAGGTGGTCGCAGCAGGCTTTAAGGGAGCTGAGATCCGCGAGGAGCTGACCCAGCGGCGAATTGATGCGGTAGCGAAGTGGAAAGCGGCACGCTGCCCTCAGCCACAGGCGTGAGGGCAGCCGCCTTAACGCTTAGAAGAAAACGACGTAGACCGCCGCCGCCACAATAAAGCGGTAGATTGCGAACGGAATAAACGAAATACGCTTAATCAGCTGCAGGAAGGTTTTGATCGCCACCAGCGCCACGATGAAGGCGGTGATAAAGCCCACGGCAAACATCGGGATATCGGCAGTCGTCAGGAAGTGGTAGCTCTTATAGAGATCCAGCGCGGTTGCGCCCATCATCATCGGCACGGCCAGCAGGAATGAGAACTCTGACGCCGCATAGCGGCTCACGCCCATCAGCATCCCACCGGAGATGGTCGCCCCGGAGCGGGAGAAGCCTGGCCACAGCGCCAGACACTGGAAGCAGCCGATCATAAAGGCCTGACGATAGGTCATATCATCCAGACCCGGCGCGCGTGGGGTCTTCGGCTTCAGGCACTCAGCGGCAATCAGCAGGAAGCCTCCGACCACCAGGGCATACATGACGTTGATGGGGTTGAACAGGCTCTTAATGGCATCATGAAAGACCAGCCCCAGCACCACCGCCGGGATCATCCCCAGCAGGATATGGATCAGCGTCAAGCGTCCTTTGCCTTCGCCCTCGTGCGGCGGATGACCAAAGTGGATGCCGATCAGGCCAAACAGGCGACGCCAGAACATCACCACTACTGCCAGAATCGAGCCCAGCTGGATCACTACCTCGAAGGTTTTGGCCGTATCACCTTCGAACCCCAGCAGGTGGCCGACGATGATCATGTGACCAGTACTGGAGACCGGTAAAAACTCAGTTAACCCTTCGACGACGCCCAGAATGGCCGCCACCAGAAGAGTGTGCATATCACTCATCACTTAAACCCCTAAAAGACATAAAAAAACGGCTTCTACATCCGCAAGCCGTGAAAAGGCACGCAGGTAAGACCCATATAGTGCCGTTTGGTTTAATAATTATGAATTTAAATCTTTTCCTTTCAGACTATTGCCACGCTCAATAATAACCCCGACATTTGCCGCCCGGGCCACTGCCCCCGGCTTGCTTACTTTGATACGCAGCCAGGGCGAGTTGAACCGGCTCAGCAGCAGATCCGCCACCTCTTCCGCCACCCGCTCCACCAGCGCAAAACGCTGCCCTTCCACGTGGCCTACCACCGCATCGGCAATGTCGGCATAGCTCAGACAGTCGTTCACGTCATCGCTTTTCGCCGCCGCCCGGTTGTCCCACGCCATTTCGATATCGAACACCAGCTTCTGCTCGATCGTCTGCTCCCAGTCGTAAACACCGATCGTGGTGATTACCGAAAGTTGCTCTATAAATACAATGTCCATCACGCACCGCCCGCTTTTTGGCTAACCTGGATACCACTTTCAAAAAATTATGCGTATTATCCACAGATGCTGAGAATAAAACGACATTTTCAAAACGGAACAGCGTTATGAGTGCAATCGCGCCTGGAATGATCCTCCTCGCGTACCTTTGCGGCTCAATCTCCAGCGCCATTCTGGTCTGCCGCATCGCGGGTCTGCCCGATCCTCGCGAGAGTGGCTCCGGCAACCCCGGAGCGACCAACGTCCTGCGAATTGGCGGCAAGGGTGCAGCCGTAGCGGTACTGATTTTTGACGTGCTGAAAGGCATGCTGCCGGTGTGGGGCGCTTACGCGCTGGGCGTCACGCCGTTCTGGCTGGGGCTGATTGCTATCGCCGCCTGCCTGGGCCACATCTGGCCGGTATTCTTTGGTTTTAAAGGCGGTAAAGGCGTTGCCACCGCGTTTGGCGCGATTGCGCCGATTGGCTGGGATCTTACCGGGGTAATGGCCGGGACCTGGCTGCTAACCATTCTCCTGAGCGGTTACTCGTCGCTGGGCGCGATTATCAGCGCGCTGATCGCCCCGTTCTACGTCTGGTGGTTCAAACCGCAGTTTACCTTCCCGGTCTCCATGCTCTCTTGCCTGATCCTGCTCCGTCATCACGACAATATTCAACGCCTGTGGCGTCATCAGGAAACCAAAATCTGGACCAAGCTGAAGAAAAAGCGCGAGAAGGATAAAGAAGTAAAAGACGAAGAGTAGGCCCGGCAGTCAGTCCGCCGGGCTCAAAGGCAATTATGCCGCAGGCAGTTCCGCCAGCGGCCAGCGCGGACGCACGGTCACGCTGAGATCCGCCAGGCTACCCGCTTTCAAACGCACCATACCCGCGTAGGCGATCATCGCCCCGTTATCGGTACAGAACTCCGGGCGCGCATAGAACACTTCACCCCGACGCTTCTGCATCATCTCTGCCAGCTTCGCCCGCAGCGTGCGGTTGGCGCTGACGCCGCCCGCCATCACCAGACGCGTAAAGCCGGTCTGATCCAGCGCGCGCTTGCACTTGATCATCAGGGTATCCACCACCGCATCCTCAAAGGCGCGGGCGATATCCGCTCGGGTCTGGTCGTCATTGCCGTTGTTACGAATGGTATTGGCGGCAAAGGTCTTGAGGCCAGAGAAGCTGAAGTCCAGCCCTGGACGATCGGTCATCGGGCGCGGGAAGACAAAGCGCCCTTCCGTGCCGTCGGCGGCCATCTTCGACAGCATTGGCCCGCCGGGATAGTCCAGCCCCAGCAGCTTTGCCGTCTTATCGAAAGCTTCGCCTGCGGCATCGTCAATGGATTCGCCCAGCAGTGTGTACTGACCGATACCGGTCACGCCGATCAGCTGGGTATGGCCGCCGGAGACCAGCAGCGCCACAAACGGAAACTCAGGCGGGTTCTCTTCCAGCATGGGTGCCAGCAGGTGGCCCTCCATGTGGTGAACCGCGATGGCCGGCACGTTCCAGGCGAAGGCCAGCGAGCGCCCTACCGTGGCCCCGACCAGCAGCGCACCCACCAGGCCAGGGCCAGCGGTGTAGGCGACGGCGTCGATATCGCTGGCGGTCAGATTCGCCTCTTTCAGCGCGGCCTGGATCAGCGGCACGGTTTTGCGCACGTGATCGCGGGAGGCCAGCTCCGGCACCACGCCGCCGTAGTCAGCGTGCAGTTTCACCTGACTATACAATTGGTTGGCTAAAAGCCCGTTTTCATCGTCGTAGATGGCGATGCCGGTTTCATCGCAGGATGTTTCAATTCCCAGTACACGCATGGCTATTCTTTACCTCTTTGCAATACCGCGCAGTGTAGGGTCCTCGGCGGTGGTTGTAAAACTATTGTTCAACCCAGGCGCAGAGGTCGTGTATACTCCCCCTCCTTATGAGAGCGCCCTTGTAAAAAGGGCTGCGGTGCTTTACAAAGCAGCAGCATTTGCAGTAAAATTCCGCACCATTTTGAAATAAGCTGGCGTTGATGCCAGCGGCAAACCGAATTAATCAAAGGTGAGAGGCACATGCCGGTAATTAAAGTACGTGAAAACGAGCCGTTCGACGTAGCTCTGCGTCGCTTCAAGCGTTCCTGTGAGAAAGCAGGTGTTCTGGCGGAAGTTCGTCGTCGTGAGTTCTATGAAAAACCGACTACCGAACGTAAACGCGCCAAAGCTTCTGCTGTGAAACGTCACGCGAAGAAACTGGCTCGCGAAAACGCACGCCGTACTCGTCTGTACTAATTGGCTGAGGGTGTTGACCCTCAGTTTACAGGCAGAGTTGTAGTTGTAAGGCCGTGCTTCCGAAAGGAATGCGCGGCTTATTTTCGTTTATAATCTGACATACCTTAACGCTTCACGCTAAAGGTAGACGGGGCCTATGGCTGGACGAATCCCACGAGTCTTTATTAATGACCTGCTGGCACGCACCGACATCATCGATCTTATCGATGCGCGGGTGAAGCTAAAAAAGCAGGGCAAGAATTATCACGCGTGCTGTCCGTTCCATAACGAAAAAACCCCCTCTTTCACCGTAAACGGTGAGAAACAGTTTTACCACTGCTTCGGCTGCGGCGCCCACGGCAACGCTATCGACTTCCTGATGAACTACGACAAGCTCGAGTTCGTTGAGACGGTTGAAGAGCTGGCGGCGATGCACAACCTCGACGTGCCGTATGAAGCGGGCAATGGCCCAAGCCAGATTGAGCGCCACCAGCGGCAGACGCTCTACCAGTTGATGGACGGCCTAAGCGCCTTTTATCAGCAATCTCTGAACCAGCCAGCGGCTGAACCTGCGCGCCAGTATCTGGCCCAGCGCGGCTTAAGCAGCGAGGTGATTTCACGCTTCGCCATTGGCTATGCGCCCCCCGGCTGGGACAACGTTTTAAAACGCTTTGGCGGCAACGGTGAGAATCGCCAGTCGCTGACCGACGCGGGCATGTTAGTCACTAACGATCGCGGGCGTACCTACGATCGATTCCGCGAACGCGTGATGTTCCCTATCCGCGACAAACGTGGCCGGGTGATTGGTTTTGGTGGTCGGGTCATGGGCGATGCCATGCCGAAATACCTTAACTCCCCGGAAACCGATATTTTCCATAAGGGCCGCCAGCTGTATGGCCTTTATGAAGCGCAGCAGGATAACGCCGAGCCGCCGCGTCTGCTGGTGGTTGAAGGCTATATGGACGTGGTCGCGCTGGCGCAGTACGACATTAACTATGCCGTCGCCTCGCTGGGCACCTCCACTACCGCCGAGCATATTCAGCTGCTGTTCCGCGTGACCAATAGCGTGATCTGCTGCTACGACGGCGACCGTGCAGGCCGCGAAGCCGCATGGCGCGCATTAGAAACGGCATTGCCATACATGACCGACGGACGTCAGCTACGCTTTATGTTCCTGCCCGACGGTGAAGATCCGGATACGCTGGTGCGTAAAGAGGGCAAGGCGGCGTTTGAAGCGCGGATGGAGCAGGCTCAGCCGCTCTCCACGTTTCTGTTCAACAGCCTGATGCCGCAGGTGGATTTGAGCACCCCGGATGGCCGCGCGCAGCTGAGTACCCTGGCGCTGCCGCTGATAGGCCAGGTTCCGGGCGAGACGCTGCGCATCTATCTGCGACAGGAGCTGGGTAACAAATTAGGCATTCTTGACGATAACCAACTTGAACGTTTAATGCCTAAACAGTCCGAAAATGGCCAGCCGCGCCCGGCACCGCAGCTAAAACGCACGACCATGCGTATACTAATAGGATTGCTGGTGCAAAATCCTGAGCTGGCTCCGCTGGTCCCGCCGTTGGACGGTCTGGATCCGGCCAAGCTGCCAGGACTTAGCTTATTCGTTCAGCTGGTCAACACCTGTCTGTCACAGCCAGGCCTGACCACCGGACAGCTTTTAGAGCAGTATCGCGGCACAAATGAGGCCGCTACCCTTGAAAAGCTCTCCATGTGGGACGATATAGCAGATAAGGACATCGCAGAAAAGACCTTTACCGATGCGTTGAACCATATGTTCGACACGGTGCTTGAGCTACGGCTCTCTGAATTGATCGCCCGCTCGCGGACCCACGGGTTAACGCCAGCAGAGCGCGAAGAGGTGCGTGTGATTAACGAAGCACGCGCCCGGAAGTGATTTAACGGCTTAAGTGCCGAATATCGATCGGGTAGATCCCGACAGCCGCCATGAGGGCAGCGGCAAAAATATAAGCACGCCCTCGCTTTAAAGGTTGGCAGCAGCAACGCCGACACCAAATAAACGAATTAAGTGTGGATACCGTCTTATGGAGCAAAACCCGCAGTCACAGCTGAAACTTCTTGTCCAACGTGGTAAGGAGCAAGGCTATTTGACCTATGCCGAGGTCAATGACCATCTGCCGGAAGATATCGTCGACTCCGACCAGATCGAAGACATCATCCAAATGATCAACGACATGGGCATTCAGGTGATGGAAGAAGCACCTGATGCCGACGATCTGCTGCTCGCTGAAAACTCAAATAACACGGATGAAGATGCGGAAGAAGCAGCGGCTCAGGTTCTGTCGAGTGTTGAATCTGAAATCGGGCGCACCACTGACCCGGTTCGTATGTACATGCGCGAAATGGGTACAGTTGAACTGCTGACCCGTGAAGGCGAAATCGACATCGCAAAACGCATTGAAGATGGGATTAACCAGGTTCAGTGCTCTGTTGCCGAATATCCGGAAGCGATCACCTATCTGCTGGAGCAGTACGATCGCGTTGAAGCGGAAGAAGCGCGTCTGTCTGACCTGATCACCGGCTTTGTCGATCCAAACGCGGAAGAGGATCTGGCTCCAACCGCGACGCACGTTGGCTCCGAGCTCTCCCAGGAAGAGCTGGATGACGACGAAGACGAAGACGAAGAAGAAGATGACGACAGCAGCGACGACGATAACAGCATCGATCCGGAGCTGGCTCGTGAGAAGTTTGGCGAACTGCGTGCCCAGTACGAAGTTACCCGCGACACCATCAAAGCGAAAGGCCGCAGCCATGCCGCCGCTCAGGAAGAGATCCTCAAGCTCTCCGAGGTGTTCAAGCAGTTCCGTCTGGTGCCGAAGCAGTTCGACTACCTGGTAAACAGCATGCGCGTCATGATGGACCGCGTGCGTACCCAGGAGCGCATCATCATGAAGATGTGCGTTGAGCAGTGCAAAATGCCGAAGAAGAACTTCATCACCCTCTTCACCGGCAACGAAACCAGTGAGACCTGGTTCAATGCCGCGCTGGCGATGAACAAGCCGTGGTCTGAGAAGCTGCAAGATGTGGCTGAAGACGTGCACCGTGGCCTGCAGAAGCTGCAGCAGATTGAAGAAGAGACCGGCCTGACTATCGAACAGGTTAAAGACATCAACCGTCGCATGTCTATCGGCGAAGCGAAAGCCCGCCGTGCGAAGAAAGAGATGGTAGAAGCGAACCTGCGTCTGGTTATCTCTATCGCTAAGAAGTACACCAACCGTGGCCTGCAGTTCCTCGACCTGATTCAGGAAGGTAACATCGGCCTGATGAAAGCGGTTGATAAGTTTGAATACCGTCGTGGCTATAAGTTCTCGACCTATGCTACCTGGTGGATCCGTCAGGCCATTACCCGCTCTATCGCGGACCAGGCGCGTACCATCCGTATCCCGGTGCATATGATTGAGACCATCAACAAGCTCAACCGTATCTCCCGTCAGATGCTGCAGGAGATGGGCCGCGAGCCGACGCCGGAAGAGCTGGCCGAGCGTATGCTGATGCCGGAAGATAAGATCCGCAAGGTGCTGAAAATCGCTAAAGAGCCGATCTCTATGGAGACGCCGATTGGTGATGACGAAGATTCGCATCTGGGTGATTTCATCGAGGATACCACCCTCGAGCTGCCGCTGGACTCTGCCACCACCGAGAGCCTGCGTGCCGCCACGCACGACGTGCTGGCTGGCCTGACCGCCCGTGAAGCGAAAGTCTTGCGTATGCGTTTTGGTATCGATATGAACACTGACCATACTCTGGAAGAGGTTGGTAAGCAGTTCGACGTTACCCGTGAGCGTATCCGTCAGATCGAAGCGAAAGCGCTGCGTAAGCTGCGCCACCCGAGCCGCTCTGAAGTGCTGCGTAGCTTCCTCGACGATTAATCGTTACCGCTAAAAGAAAAGCCCTCTTCGGAGGGCTTTTTTATTGGTTTGAAATAGCATGCACATTATTGGCATGTGGCACATGTAGGCCTGATAAGCGTAGCGCCATCAGGCGTAATGCCGTTCTGCCGGGTGGCGCTGCGCTTACCCGGCCTACAATCCCCTTGCCACCAATGCCTGGTCTAACTCCTGGTAAGCCTCTACCAGCTTCTCCAGCGTTGCACGGTTTAACCCGCTAGGGTTCGGCAGCACCCACACCTCGGTGGCACCGATGGTAATATTCTGTTTCCCCCATGCCACGCCGCGCTGGCTAAACGCCTGCTCGTAGGCCTGCTTGCCGAGGATCGCCAGCGCGTCCGGCTGGTAGTCCTCAATTTTTTTGATCAGGTCCCGTCCGCCGGTACGCAGCTCGTGCAGCTCCACTTCGCTGGCCTGCACCGTTGGGCGCTCCACCAGCATGGTGATGCCACAGCGCGTATCCAGCAGCCGCTGCTCCTCTTCCGGCTTTAGCTGCTGCTCCGTGAAGCCCGCCTGGTAGATCACCTTCCAGAAGCGGTTACCGGGGTGCGCGAAGTGAAAACCCGTGTGTGCCGAGGATTTGCCTGGATTGATGCCGCAAAACACCACCCGCAGGCCCGGCGCGAGAATATCGTTTATCATCATTGCTCCAGGTGAGTTGACTAAAATGTAGGTATAACGGGTTGATTATAGGTTGTTTATAAAAGCACCATGCACACCCGAATGACTGGATTGCAGTCACTAGTTACATTATAATCCCTCGCCACGGCCCCTTAGCTCAGTGGTTAGAGCAGGCGACTCATAATCGCTTGGTCGCTGGTTCAAACCCAGCAGGGGCCACCAGATACAGCAAGGGCTGGAGAGAAATCTCCAGCCTTTTGTTTTTTTGGGGATACTCCCACCAGCTAATCGTAAAGCCATCGTCCAGCCCTCTCTGACTCAATAAGCATTCTTACGGTCAGCGGAACTGGCAGGGTACGATCTGTTTTCAGCTTTGCCGGCAAAAGAAAATTAGGTAGAAAAGCAATACCGACTGGAGGGTAATACTTCAGCCAGTCAATACTGCTGCACTCCACTCCATAGCGTCCAGAGAAGCGCTCCATCATTGCAAAAACATCTTCGAAAACAGTCATCGAATTCCCGGATGTAAGGGAGTCATCAATCCCAAGCCTGTTGGCCGAAAGTTCATACCTAACGAAGTGCAAAATTTCTGACGCTTTATCACCACTCATACCCGATGCTCCGGTTTTCCGATGAGATTAAAACGCATATGCTGTTCCGAGTGATCATAAGCAGGTCGTAATGCAATGATAATCACACCCACCCATGAATACAGTTGCATCTGGGTCACCAGATCCTTGCCAGCACTGGCACCCCTCAGCATCACGAAAATTACGTAACGCATGCAAAACAATGCAGTAAATGCATACAGCCAGCTAAAGGGGGGGTCTCATATTATAGAAGCGCGTTAATTAGTGCTTCTCACGCGTTATAGCACGATAAATTTTACCCACTACATACACGGCCAGAATCCCGAATAATATCGATGAAACCGCAAAAAAAACCATCGCCGAGAGGAAGGGACTGAACAAACCGCCAAGGCTCGTAAAATCGCTAAGCCTCGCAAGAGTGTCATTGGGAACCTTTCTTAATATAATCTCAGGAATTATTAGGAATGAAATAATTGCCGCCGTAACGTAGATGAGTGTTTTTCGACTTTTTTTCATCTTCAATCTTGCCCCTGCGAGCGACCATGCTCAATCATTAGCCATCAATGTTACAACAAGGCACATCGAAATGGCACAAAGCTATCTTAATTGGAAATCAGAAACAGACAGAAATATTTCTATAGCTGTAACAAAGGCATTATGAGAGATTCATGAAGGCCAACTGATCATAATTAGTCCTGCCATGAAATGATATCGTCCAGACCTGAGAGCAGGCCAGGAAAATAGCTCTCATCAATGTCGAAGGAATCCTCAAGCGTAATACTGTCAGCATGGTTTTCAGGCTTCAGGACCATGCTAAAGCCAACAGTCCCGGCAAAATGTGCCTGGTGAAACTTAAGGGCTACCTGATCGTATGCCGAGATTAAATTAATATCCTTAAATTTCATCCCGTTTTTTATGGCCTGATAAAAATCATACATATCATTCCTGGTCTGCTGCAACTGCCCGACAAAAAACTCTGCTGCAAATTCAGTTTTTAAAGCAGGAACTGAGAATTCAACCCATACCATAATACGGCTATAGGCTCGCTCCTCGGACTCAGTCAGCCTTTCATAGGGCGTCAATTTAAGATGTCTGGTACCACTTGTAATATCTATCATCACGCCCCCCTTTACGGCATGTACTGAAAATGCATGATAGTCTAGTCAGCCTCCTTAACCAAAGCCTCAAGGCAGCATGACTTGTAAATATAACTATCTTTATTGTGCCTGTCTTCTCGCACGCTTCCTTCGCTCCCAATGCTCAATGAGTGGCCTTGGTTAGCTGCGTGATCGGGTTAAGTACCGGTAAATTTTTTTCGTTAAAAAAATGATAAGTATCCCGAACAAAATAGAGGTCAAACCAAGAAAAATGAGCAGCGAGAGAAGATGACTGAAGAGCCCTCCAAGGCTTGTAAAGTCACTCAGCCGGGCAAACTGCTCAGGCGTCAGTACACGAATAACCACTTCCGGAATAGTTAGAAAAGAAATAATCACTACTAAAACATATATTGTCACCCTGCCACTTTTTTTCATTGTATTCCTTGCCTCCTCTAATGATGATGATCAATTATTGATGGGACAATATTACCGCATGGAGAATTACAATGGCAGAAGGCTATGCGAAAATGAGGGTGCAGTCAGAAAGAAATATTGCCCTCGCACTCACAAAAGCATTGCGAGAGATACATGGAACCAATATGCAAACCATCGAAAGCGTCAAGCTTGGCGCGGAGCGCATGATCAATCATGGATCATGTTTGATACCCGATGATTACTATCGGGATACCTGCCGCGAACTGATAAATGAGGATCGCCGGCTCGTCCTTTCCCTTGCCGAGATTTATAATCGCAACGATGTCGCTCTAGACATGGTAGAGATTTATTTTAGGACAACTCTTAAGAGGCTTGGTGAGCAAAAAAGCATTACACTCAGGGACTACCTCATAAAAGCCGTGGGCGAGAGAGCTTATGAGTATGCTGAGAAAGCCAGCAAACTTGCGTTGTCCTTAACTATTGCGAAATTGATAATCAGCAGTGGTGAATTTCAGGCATCCCATATGAGGATGGTCAGCTCGTTATCATCAATGTTTATTAATGGTGCCGTGGTTTATTCTAAGGCACAAATAGCATCCATAGCGGCTAACAAGCTTAAATTCCAGGATGCTGCTTACTATCATGCTCTTTATAAAGAAAATCTAGAAATGCTTTATTTTCTCATTGAACCACAAATGACAAAAATAATATATCAAATAGAATCAGGAGGTAATAATGAGGAGATAATAGGTGATGCTTTGTATGAGCTATTAAAAAAATGAAAAAGCCTTTCTTATGGTTCCTTCAGTCATATATTTACCTAGTTCCTCTAGTGCTTATAGTTGCGGGCGCTTATCTTTTTGCGCGATTTATACCGGATTATTTTGGAGTGCTAACACTGGCATGGATTATTATTGTTACATATTTTTATGTGAAATATAATCGATGGTTCTAAATTCAAGCAAGAAAGGCTATTTTTTTGCGAGTACTTTCTTGCTTGTCCTTGCAAAAATAACGATAAATTAGATCATCTTCAATTGTTAAAAGTTTAATGTATCTAGATCCTGCTGACTTAACTGCAATCATACTTGCATACCCTTTGTAGGTCTTGCCTCCTTGTGGCTAGCATGATGTTTGCTCGATAAAGTGTTACATACCCTGATGGCCTTATCGCTACCCATGGAGCTCGTATGTCCCTAACCAGTCTCAACAACCCCTTAATCATTACATCGGTTGAAGTACCTAATGGTCAAGGGCATATTGGCATGACAATTTGTCCTGGAAAACATCAGCAAAATGCTTTATCAGGACAGTTTCAGCGAGACCTCGCTCTTGACTTGGATCTTGTAAAATCCTGGGGAGCATCTGCCGTAGTGAGCCTGATGACGGATGAGGAACTTGCCAGTTTACACGTTGAAACGCTTGGTACTGAAGTTGAAGCCAGAGACATGCACTGGTTTCAGTTGCCTATTATCGATCAAGCGATGCCGGACGAAGTATTTAAGCGTCGCTGGGTTTATGCCGGCCTCCGGTTACGTACCCTTCTTCGTGACGGAAAACGCATCCTTGTGCATTGCCGTAGCGGCTTTGGGCGCACCGGACTCATTTCAGCAAGATTATTGATCGAACTCGGAATGGCGGCGGAAGACGCTATCGCTGCGGTTAACAAGGCCAGACCGGGTAGTCTGGACTCAACCGTTCAGAAGCAATATCTCAATGCACTACCACTTCCAGATAATGATGCCTGGTTAGATCGCGTTTTAGGCTGTTTGCTGGGTGGGGCTGTCGGTGATGCTTTTGGCTATGCCGTTGAATTTGATTCACTTAAGGAAATCCGCCAGACGTTTGGCAATGATGGACTGACCAGGCCCATCCTGCAACAGGGTAAACTGGTGGCCAGCGATGATACCCAAATGACCCTCTTTACCCTTGAAGGTATTTTGCGCGCTACCAATGAGCACGGAGTTATTAATCTGTCCCGTGCGCTGGAAGAGATACGTCGTGCTTATCTCGACTGGTACGATACCCAGCAAAATAAATCAGGCTCGCATTTTGGTTGGCTGGCATCACGAGCAAGCATGCGGACAAGACGAGCTCCCGGTAATACGTGCCTGTCAGCGCTAAAAGCGGGCGGGACAGGCAGTATTGAAAAACCGATAAATGACTCAAAGGGCTGTGGTGGTGTGATGCGTACCGCCCCCATTGGCTTCTTACAGGATATTGATCCGTTTGATCTCGCTGCCCGTGCGGCAGCATTAACGCATGGCCACGTTGATGGCTGGGCTTCTTCAGGTATTTTACCCAGAATTATCGCTCGCTTAATCAAAGGGGAAGAGGAATTCTTCGCCGTGCGTAATGGCTATAGCGACGGCAGTGAATGGGGGCACGTCTATGGAAAAACGGCCAATACCGAGCCTTATCTATTAGCCCAAAAACTTGCCCGTGAAATGCGTTTCAATCCATATGAAGCCATCCAGCGACTGGGGGAAGGCTGGGTGGGTGAGGAAGCGCTGGCGATTGGCCTGTATGCCTTTCTTTCAGCCCGTAGTTTCCGCGATACGCTGATACGAGCAACCAATCACGATGGGGATAGTGATTCAACGGCATCCATTGCAGGTCAGCTTTGGGGAGCTAAACACGGTCTGAACAACATTCCTCAGGCATGGGTACGTCGGCTTGATGTATTGGATGAAATACTTTACCTGGTTCAGCCCATGCAAAACTGGCGTAATCAGGTTGATAAGCAAAAAAGTGGGCAGCCGAGTATTGATAAAGGTATTCAGCCCTGTATTCGCATGATGGAAATGACGCATGAGTTGCATGTGCTGGGTTACCAAAAAATTCGCATATTTCCGTCTATGTCACCATCAGGTTGCCACTGGCGGCTGGAGTGGGTGCCAGATTACAGCGTTCCCTCTGCAGTCACGCCACCCAATCACTTAGATGAGCGCGAGATTGCAAGTTACTCAAGCGGTGCTGGCTGGCAACCCTTTAACTGGCAGAATGTTAAGTCACTTTCGGCCCTGGAGATGGCACAACAGTTTTTACACCAGTTCCCGGAACTTGCCCGTGCTGGCAAAGGGGATGATTGGGCCTATGCAGGGTGGCTGACAAAGCTACTCGGTGAGGTAAGACAAGGAAAATTACCCTATTTCCTTGCGGACTGGGATATCGACTTGAGCAGCGGAATACCCATGCATGGTGGAGAGCCCTTCCCTTTGCCGCCTGAAATCAAGCGGCCAGGGTAGGAATGTGGAGGTATTGTTTATACTGCACACGGCATTGACCGGCGCTGAGATCGATTTCGGTCACAACGCCGGTGCGAACCCTATTGGAGCTTATCTAAATGAAGAGGAAATTTTTTTTACTCGTCCCATTGTTTCTCGCTGCCTGTAGCATGGAATATAACGCCTACCGGGTGGCTGACATAACCCTTAACGACAACCAACCCTGTATTTCCGTCAATAATGACCCTACTGTTAAAAGCGGTCATGCGAAATTACTTATGCTGTCATTGTCAGCCCGTGATACGAAGGGACAAATGCAGGAAGTATGGAAACAAGACAATTTCGATAACCCTTCATATATCATACAGGCGGGACAGTGTATTCCTGTGAAATACCAGTTTAGTCGAGGCAAGGAATACAGCGTGACTGTTATTACTGCGCAACCAGAGGACAAGGTTGCAACCAAACGTCTCTGGTCTGGAAGTTTCAGACTTAATGATCTTGTGCCAGAATAGCTTTGGCGTTTCATAACATTTATAGGCATTCATACAGAGAGTTTACTCGTCACTTAGCGCATTAATCATCATTGACCCGGTGCTTGTTAAACTCTCCTGTGCCAAAACCTAACAGCCGGCACTTTAGATAATGCTCTAAGGTTTACTGACATACTTATTTATAAGAAGCATGGTTACCTTGTAGAAGACCATGGCAAATATGAAAGAAAACACTACCCAAGAGAGGACCCAGAGATCATCAAAGTTCTCCTGATTCACATTGCCATAAATCCACTGCGCAAACGCTGATGTAGCGTCAAGGCTAATAAATGTTGCAGGATCGATCAACCTTGCACCTAAGCAAAAAAGCACGATGAAAAGCCCTACTTTGGCAATAATACGGACAAGGCTTATCATTTGTTATAACCTAAACTGAGCCAAGTGAGAATTTTCTCTCAAAATTGTGATAGCTCGGTAGAATAGCCTTTCTCATCCATGTACTTGATAAGACGACTGTTGACAATATCAAGCCAATCCTGAGCAGACATATCCCAACGTTCTGGTGCAAATTCACCATTATAGCGAGCCAGTAGCACTTCACACCTATCATCTTGGGCATTCAATTCGATTAAGTTTGCCAATAGCATTCTTAGAGAGAAAGCTGATGATGTACTAAGATATTCATTAAGAAGATTATCGAAGTCACAATTTTCATCAAAAATATCACAATCCTGACCAAAATAAATAGTAACTAAATTATCTAACTCACAGGTTTTTTCGATATTTGTATCCATCAATCTTCCTTAGGGTACTGGAAACGCTGTAACAACATAATAAATTTTATCACCAAACCGCCTGGATTCTATAATTAATCGTAAACCATACGCCTTTTTAATAGTAGTGCTTCCTTTATCAATATATTTTCCGGTCGAAAAATAAAAGCGATGATCAAGCCGGAGTCTGGCTCCCGGATGCATATATTTTAACGCATTTTCAATCTGAAAACGCTTAACTGACAACGTTTCGGAAATTAATAGTTCAGCATGCTGCTTATTGAGAAAAGTACTAGCGCGAGCAGGTGCTCTTGGAGCTGCTAGTCGCGCTATCATCTGTTCTGTAGTCTGACCAACATGACGCGCGATTGTATGCCCCAGCGCCCCGCCTTCATGCTCCATCAGTTTAATCCGGCCAGAGTAAACTGATGCAACTCTTGCCGCACCTGCGGCGCTGGCAAAAGCAAATGGAACGAGTAGGTCAACAGTAACACCAACCTTATATGCCGTCGCGCTATCGGCTCCAAGCTGTTCGGCAGCTAACTGAGCCAGCTGCGCTGTCGCAGTTTGCGACTCACGCCCGGTAATTACCTGGTTTAAAGATGTCCTGATGGTATCAAGGCTATGAGCACCTACGACTACACACCCTGCTTTGGATAGCATTGTGGGTTCTGGAACGACACATAGCACACCTGCACCAAACGACTCAACTACACCGCCAACGATACCCAGACCTCCCCAAAGACGATTACTCCAGGTCTCACCCTCACTCAACGTTTTCTTGTGCAGAATTGCTGCCATCTGAACAGGAGAAATAGCGATTGATACGCCTTCTTCACTAGCCATAGTAAATCCCTTTAATTGAAATCTAGGTTTACCCAAGCCTATCCCTTGCAAATATAAAGGTCAATGTGTCGTACTTGTAACAAGATCCTGTTAGATCGGATAAAAAATAACGTAAATGTCACAATTAACACTGTTCAAGCGGGTCTTCTTTAACCACAATCCCTCTCTGCCATTCTATACCTCTTCTCCATCTCATCCAGCGCCGCCTGGTTCTCCAGCCCCCACTGGTACATCTGCTCTATCGGCTCGGCAAAGGTCTTGCCCAACGACGTCAGGTGGTAATCCACTTTTGGTGGAATGACGTCATAGACATGCCGGGTGATAAGGCCGCGCTGCTCCAGTTCTTTCAGGGTTTGAAACAGCATCTTCTTGGAGATGCCTTCGAGGCTGCGCTGCAGCTCTCCGGTGCGGGCGCGCTCGCCGGGCCAGTGGTAGAGCGCATGCAGCACCATCGTGCTCCATTTGACGGAGAAGAGATCCATCAGGCGTCGCGGAGGCGAATCTGCAAAGAACATCAGCTTACCGTCTACCCATGCAGGCATAATTCACTCTCCGGCTTATGGTCACCATTTGGTGACTACTATCAATATTGAACCAACTTAATTAAAGTCTGCCGCCTTCCTTGAATAAAAGCACCCTATTTCCGAGGCACGATGAAAATTAATGCATTAGTCGCGACGGACGCGGCACAACCTCTCTCCAGCAGCCAGATCGCGCTGCGCCCGCTGCAACAGCAGGACGTGAAGATTGAGATCCTCTACTGCGGCGTCTGCCACTCCGATCTGCATATGGCGCGTAACGAGTGGGCAGTAAGCCGCTATCCGCTGGTGCCGGGCCATGAGATCGTCGGCCGCATCGTCGAGACAGGGACGGCGGTCGATAAGTTTGCAGCGGGTGATATCGTCGGCGTCGGCGTGATGGTTGACTCCTGCCGGGAGTGCCACTTCTGCAAGCAGCAGGAAGAGCAATACTGCGAGGCGGGCTTCACGGCAACCTATAACGGCATCGATAAATATACCGGAGAGAGCACTTGGGGTGGCTACGCGCAGAACGTGGTGGTCGATCAGGACTTCGTGGTGTCCGTACCGCAGCACCTGCCGCTGTCGGGCGTAGCACCGATGCTCTGCGCGGGCGTGACGGTCTGGTCTCCGCTGCGTCACTACAACGTTCAGGCGGGCACGCGCGTTGGCGTGGTGGGTCTTGGTGGTCTGGGCCACATGGCCGTTAAGCTGGCAAGCGCACTGGGTGCGGAAGTGACCCTGTTTACCACCTCGCCGGAAAAAGGCGAGGATGCTCGCCGTCTGGGGGCACGTCATGTCGTGGTCTCCCGCGATGCCGAGCAGATGGCCTCAGCCCAAACTACGCTGGATCTGATCATCGACTGCGTGGCTGCACCGCACGATCTCGATCCCTACCTGGCTACCCTGAAAACCAACGGTCGTCTGGTGCTGGTGGGCATTCCCGATCGTCCGCATTTGTCACCTAACATCACGCCGATGGTGTTCCGTCGTCTAAGCATCAGCGGCTCGTCGATCGGCAGCATCAAAGAGACCCAGGAGATGCTGGATTTCTGCGGAAAGCACAATATTACTGCCGATGTGGAGATGATTGCCGGTGAGGATATCGAACAGGCCTTTGCACGTATGCTGAAAGGTGACGTGAAGTACCGGTTTGTGATCGATATGCAGCGAACGCGCTGGTAGATATTATCCAGGTATTTGGGAAAACAGAATGTGCTGATGAGAGTCTGTTGTAAGTATTGACAACAGACCTTCTTGTTGTAATAATTTACAACACGCATGGAGAGCGATTAAATGTCAGCAAAACTGTATAAGAAATTTACACGTTATCTGGATGAAAATGCATATATACAAGTACTTATATGGGAAGTCGACCCAGCCATTTTAGGAAGCAAGCATGGTTTTAAGTACAGTATGGCCTATGTGGTCTCTGGGACTTGTGTGATGCGTTACGATAACGAGCGAGGCAAAGGCGATCATAAACACATTGGCGGTCATGAGTTCAGTACAACCTTTGTAAGTATCGACAGGCTGTTTGCTGACTTCCTTTCAGACGTAGAAACTATCCGTAAAGAGAAGGCATAACATGAAAACCGTAACGATTAAAATCGAAGCTATGAAAGATTTTTCGGCGGACGTGATGTCTGCTCTGAACGCAGCAGCGGCAGGGGAAAGAAGTACCGGTGATGATGTGATTTCGTTTCCTTCATGGGAGGTAATGCATAAGACGTTATCACCCAACAGAATGGGAATCTTACTTTCTATGGCTGGCTTCGGTGAAATGACGATCCGCGACATTGCTGCTCGGGTAGGACGCGATATCAAAGGCGTCCATACGGATGTTACCGCCCTGCTGAATAACGGATTATTGGAAAAAGGCACTCGTGGCACGCTATTTCCCTACGATGCTATCCATTTTGATTTTACTATCCGCGCCGCTGCTTAAACAGATAACGGACAGCCGCCCTCTCATACGTCAGAAGGCGGCATTTTGCCGGGTGGCGCTGCGCTTACCCGGCCTACGTGTTCCGTGCGTTACTCGGCCAGCGTAGCGCTGTCGATGACGAAGCGATATTTTACGTCGCCTTTGATCATGCGCTCCCAGGCCTCGTTGATCTCATCAGCGCGGATCATCTCAATATCAGCCACAATTCCGTGCTCGGCGCAGAAGTCGAGCATCTCCTGAGTTTCCGGGATACCGCCGATCATTGAGCCGGCAATCGAGCGACGCTTCATGATCAGGCTAAAGACTTCCGGCGACGGATGCGGGGTAGCCGGTGCGCCCACCAGGGTCATGGTACCGTCACGCTTCAGTAAAGCAGTGAAGGCGTCGAGGTTGTGCGGTGCAGCCACGGTGTTGAGGATAAAATCAAAGCTCTTGGTGTGGGCCTGCATCTCTTCCGGGTTGCGGGAGACCACAACCTCATCCGCGCCCAGCGCTTTTGCCGCTTCGCGCTTGGATTCCGAGGTAGTGAACGCTACCACGTGCGCGCCCATCGCATGCGCAATCTTGATCCCCATGTGGCCCAGACCGCCGATGCCCACTACACCCACTTTTTTACCAGGGCCAACCTGCCAGTGACGCAGCGGTGAGTAGGTAGTGATCCCCGCGCAGAGTAGCGGCGCAACGGCGGCCAGCTGATCTTCCGGATGTTTAATACGCAGCACATAGCGCTCATGGACCACGATCTGCTGCGAGTAGCCGCCAAGGGTATGACCTGGAGCATCCGCCGTCGGGCCATTGTAGGTGCCGACCATATGATCGCAGTAGTTTTCCAGCCCCTCTTCGCAATCTTCGCAGTGCTTACAGCTGTCAACGATACAGCCTACGCCTACCAGATCGCCCTCTTTGTACCCGGTAACGTCGGAGCCGACGGCAGCAACGCGGCCAACGATCTCATGCCCCGGTACGCAAGGAAACAGCGTCCCGGCCCACTCGGCACGGGCCTGGTGTACGTCCGAATGACACACCCCGCAATAGGCAATGGCGATCTGCACGTCGTGCGGGCCTGGCTCGCGGCGGCTGATGTCCATCGGTTCGAGTGCCTGAGCAGCGGAAAGCGCACCAATTGCTTTGATTTTCATGGTAATAGCCTCTTACGGAACAATACAGGTGAATGAGGTGATTGAAGGAATTGTG
Organism: Pseudescherichia vulneris NBRC 102420; assembly: GCF_000759795.1. Taxonomy (GTDB): domain Bacteria; phylum Pseudomonadota; class Gammaproteobacteria; order Enterobacterales; family Enterobacteriaceae; genus Pseudescherichia; species Pseudescherichia vulneris. The sequence goes on along the minus strand of NZ_BBMZ01000008.1, from coordinate 183,255 downwards.
TCGCTAAAAATTCTACACGGCTGGCATAATCTAGCCAGTTAATCACGCTTAATACGCTTATGAGTTAGATTCATGAATAGCGGCTTGGGCAGCTTTTACGATCTTCTGGCATAGCGCACTTTCTGACGCAGGACACTGAGAGGTAGCAAGGTTTACGGCTGTTTGCAGATCGCCTGAATCCAACGTTGAATCAATGTGGCTGAGTACCCACGTTTCAAAAGCGGCATTCTGTCTAGTTAACACACTCAGCTTAGGCAACGCTTCCCATTTATCTACCAATAGACGGATAACTGCTTCAGAATTCCCTTCCGCAATACTGCCCTCATCGCACTGATAGAAACGTGTAAAGTTGTCATTCAATGCCTGCCAGCTGGTAAGGTGATCGACGGCCTGCTCTGCGGCTTCGGCATCCTTTATCGTACATTCACCGGCTAATGCGTGACTGCATAACAGTAGCGTCCCTATTAAAAACAGTATGGTTTTGTCCATTCAAAGATATCCTTGGTCCTAACAAATCTTCTTTACGTTACAGCAGCCTGGCCTGAAAATGACCGCCATTTAGTGCGCTGCAAAGTAATTTAGAGAATCATTGCTTATGGAACAAAGCCCCTCCTCTCTCGCCGCGTGGCTGCCGCATTTTTTTTGCCGAGTGGCCGCGTCGGCGGATGTTTATGCAAACTCGGAGGAGTAAACACCGCTCAACACAAGAGCCGTAGGAAAAAGCCGTCCCGATTTTTGATGCTATTTTTGCCGCGGCGAATGATAATCTCTAGCGAAACGGTACTATTCCCTGTTCTCTTAATCACAACTACGCTTGAACCAACTACCCAAGCGCACAGCGAAACGCCATGAACAAACCTATCAAACGGCTTGAAATCATAAAGAATGCCATTGAGCTGGAGGATGAGATCATCATCCATAGCCAGCTTGGCTGGCTGCAAAGCAATGCTCAGGATCCTGAGCTGGCGTTTATCGTTGCAGCGCTGGAGCAGAAGAACTACTCCGCGGCGTTACAGGCTATCGCCGCCTGGCTACAGAGCCAGCGCGCGGTGACACAGTGGCACGATCCACAGGTGGCGGCCAGCAAGCTGGAGCTGAAGGCGTTAGAAGAGCAGATGCGGGAGCTGATCGATAAACGCAACGCCCGCATTCAGATCCTCGACGACTTTAACGATAGCTATATGAAGCGTCTCGGGCCGATGATGGCGCAGATCCTGCGTCTTCGTCAGGCGTTGGCGGAAGCCACGCTGCGCAGGCAGCAGGCAGAGGCCCGGCGTCGGGAGGCGGACTACCTGCGCTGCCAGCAGTATATGGCTCAGGCCGTTGAGGCACTGGCTTCGCTGACCCAGCGCTGGCGCAGCCTGCCCGCCAGCTCGTCGCAGGCGGCAGATACCCGCCGCCGCGTCCAGCAGCAAAATGCACTGATCGCCTCCCTGCTGGCCGAAGCCCAGGAGCTGGAAAAAGGACTCATCCGCGAGGAGGAGCCCGCCCGCCAGGCGCGGGACGAGGCACGTCAGGAGTATGAAGAGTACCAGGAGCAGCAGCACGATGCCCAGGCCCGCTTTAGCTTTGAGCAGAAGCTCTCCCAGGACGAGCGTCAGGAGCTGAAAAAACTGTGGCGTCAGGCCAGCAAGCTGTGCCATCCGGATCTGGTGGACGACGATCTCAAAGATGAAGCCAACGCCATGATGGTCCAGCTTAACCAGGCCCGGCAGCGCGGCGACGTTGCCGCCGTTCGCTCGCTCTTCGCCCGCCTGCAAAAGGGGCTTGGGCCGCTGATGGCCAGCGACAGGCTTAACGATCTCACCCGCCTGCGGGCACGGATCGCGGAGGTGAAGGCCCATATCGCCGGGCTGCTGGCGGAGCTTAGCAAGCTGGAGGGCGAGAGCGCCTGGCAGCTGGTCTCTTCCTTAAAGGATCAGGAGGGGTACTTCGTGCAGCAGGAGAAAGCCCTGGCGGAGGTGTGCACCTCGCTGGAGCGGCAGGTCAGCGAGGCGCAGTACGACGCGGTTGCCTGACGCCGTTACTTATCGTGCCAGTAGGCGGTAGCGCGCACCAGCTGCGGATCGATAGCGTCAGTCTCAAACCGGCGGCTGACGTTTTTCACGACCTTCCCTTCCCCGGTTAGCCAGATATAGTAATCGTCCTGCGGGACGTTCACCTGCGCCAGACGCCGATCCAGCGCCTCTTCGCTATGACCCACAATCCACTCAATGGCAAACTCATCCAGATGGGCGAGATACTCCTTATAGCGTTCGTCACCGATGGTCACGATGGCCGTCACCTGCGGGCGTTCCGCCAGCTGGCGCAGCGTCTCCAGGCGGCGGCGTAGCGCGGGCATGCCGCTCTCGTCGCAGGCATAAAGCTGCCAGGCGTAATCTTCCGGCACCACCAGCGAACCGCGTGGCCCGCCGATAGTCAGGGTATCCCCTACCTGCGCATTTTCAGCCCAGCGGCTGGCGACCCCGCCGTCGTGAATGAAAAAGTCGAGGCTCAGCTCGTGGCGGGCTTCGTCGTAGAGCGGGGTGTAGTCGCGCGAGGCGGGACGCACGCCGTCACCCCAAACGATGCCCTCTTCCGTTACCGTCGGCGGCACAAACGGCTGGCCCGGCTGCGGGAAGAATACCTTGGTGTGATCGTCAAAGCCCCGGCTGCTAAAACCCGCCAGCGCCTCTCCCCCCAGCACGATACGCTGGAAACCTGCTCCGATGCGCTCCACGCGCAGCACCGTCAGTTCGCGGAAGCGCAGCTCATTGCGCACGCGCTGCGGATAACGTCGATCTTGTTTCGTCATATTAGCCATCCCAGGTTGAATACGATATATCTAAATAAATTTTAAATGATAATGATTGCTACTTAGAGAGATTGCAAGAATTTTTTTGATAGCGTTAGACAAGCAGTAATTCCGGGATGTAGACTTACTTTAGACATAATTTAGATATATCAAAAAAAGAGGCTGTAATCATGCACCATGCTGAAGATCGTCCCCACCCTCATCACGGCCACGGCGGCGGACGCCGTCAGCGCTTCTTCGGCCACGGCGAGCTGCGGCTGGTGGTGTTAGATATCCTGACCCGCAACGCCAGCCACGGCTATGAGCTGATTAAAGAGATCGAAAACCTGACCCAGGGCCACTATACCCCCAGCCCCGGCGTGATCTATCCGACCCTCGACTTCCTGCAGGAGCAGGCGTTTATTGAGATTAGCGAAGAGGAGAGCGGACGTAAAAAGATTGCCATTACCGAGGCAGGCCAGCAGTGGCTGGAGGAGAACCAGGAGCATCTCGTGCATATTCAGGCGCGGATCAAAGCGCGCGGCGTCGGGCACCAGCTGCGTAAAAATCCGCAGATGAAACGCGCCCTGGATAACTTCAAGGCCGTGTTGGATCTGAAGGTAAACCATGAAGAGATCAGCCCCGCCCAGCTGAAACAGATCATCGGCGTGATCGACCGGGCGGCGCTGGAGATCTCCCAGATGGATTAAGCGGTCGCCTCTGTCTGGCTAATGCGGAATATCTTGATCAGGGCTTTCAGGTGCTGCGCCTGCTCGTTCAGCGACGCCGCTGCCGCCACGGACTCCTCCACCAGGCTGGAGTTCTGCTGGGTGGTGGCGTCGATCAGGCCAATGGCGCTGTTGATCTGCGAGATCCCTTCCGTCTGCTCATGGCTGGCATGACCAATTTGCCGCAGGATGGTATCCATCTCTTCAACGTTGCTCACCATGCCGTTGATCAGCCTGCCCGCTTTTTCCACCAGCGCCATCCCTTCCCGCGCCTGAGTCGTGGAGTCCTCAATGAGCTGGCGAATATCATTCGCCGATGAGGCACTTTTCTGCGCCAGCTGGCGTACCTCCCCGGCCACCACCGCAAAGCCACGTCCGTGCTCGCCCGCACGTGCGGCTTCGACCGCCGCGTTGAGCGCCAGAATATTGGTCTGGAAAGCGATGGCGTCGATCAAGTTGATGATGTCGGACATGCGGCTGGAGGTATCGTTGATGACGCGCATCTTCTCCGTCACCTGTTTCATCATCGCGCCGTTGGTTTTTACCACCGTCGCCGCGTCGGCGGAGAGCTGGGTCGCTTCGGTAGTATGGCTGGCGGTATTTTTCACCGTGGCGGTGATCTGCTCCATAGAAGCAGCGGTCTGCTCAACGGAGCTGGCCTGCTCTTCGGTGCGGGCCGCCAGATCCTGATTACCGGCCACGATCTGCGCGGCGGCGCTGGAGATATTCTCTGAGCCGTACTGCACCTCCTGCACAATCTCCAGCAGGCGGGTCTTCATGGCCATCAGCGCGCTGAGCAGGACGCCGGTTTCGTCGCGATGCTTCACCTCAATCGAGTGGGTCAGATCCCCGGCGGCAATCGCCTCTGCCAGATCCACCGCCTGCCCCAGCGGACGGGTAATGGCACGCACAATAACGGTGCCCATCAGCACGGCGATAGCAATGCTGACCCCCGCCAGCAGGATCAGCATCAGGCGGTTGGTGTTGAAGTCGCTGTCGACCTGCTTACCCGCCTCGCGCATCCGCGCGTCCTGAATTGCGATCAGCTCCAGCACCTTCTGCTTATAGGCGTTCTGGATAGGCACGGTGGTGTTCATCATCTCCTGAACAGCGGCTTCCCGATTACCAACCTTCACCGCCTCTAAAATGCGGAAGCGGGAGTCAAGATACTGCTGGCGTACGCCGCGCAGGTCGGTGAGGATCTTCTGCGCCTGGGGGTCATCAAGCTGTTTCGTCAGGGTATCCAGCAGCACCGTAATTTCACCGCTGATGGCGGTCAGCTGCTGCTGCATGCTCTCGTTCCACTTCCCTTCGCTATCCAGCAGCATCAGCTGCTGGGTGCTGACAAAGGTCTGAAACTTGTCGATAAGCTGGTTCGCTTTAACCGTGGTGGGATAATCACTGTTCACAATAGTCTGCATGCCGTTATTTGCACGGCTCAGGCTAAATAGTGAAAGGCAGGAGCTGGCTACCATTAATACAATAAAGAATCCGAATGCCAGAAATAACTTTGTCCCAATCTTTACGTCATGTAAGAACATATATACTCCATCAAAATGATTATCTTTAAGACGATCACGTTATCGGTAACGGAGCAGCTAACTTTATGACTTTGATCGCTTTTATAGACGATATATCCTTTGATAAATAGGCGCAGGCTATTAATGACAGAGCATCGATCGTTATATGAGCGTAAGTAGCACGATTTAACAAATATATTAAAAATCGATTACACAATGGCAAAAAAAAGCCGCCCGATCGTGTTCAACCGGGCGGCATGAATAAATGGCGCTAATTAATGCAGGACGGTAACGGCATCTTCCAGACGGTTAGCGCGATGCTTAACCATCGCCGAAATTTGCGCGCTCTCTTCGACCAGCTCGGCATTTTTCTGCGTAATGCCGTCCAGCTCGGCCACCGCCCGGGTGAGCTCTGACAAGCCCGTCGCCTGCTCCGAGGTAGAGTGGCTGATCTGGGCAATCAGGCGCGTCACGTTTTTCACCTGCTCCACGATGTCATCCATGGTACGCCCAGCGGCGTGAACCTGATCCGCGCCGGACTGTACCTTGCTGGCGCTGGCATCAATTAGCTTACGGATATCGTTCGCCGCGTTGGCGCTGCGGTTCGCCAGATGACGAACTTCCCCGGCCACCACGGCAAAGCCTTTGCCCTGCTCCCCGGCGCGAGCCGCTTCAACCGCCGCGTTGAGCGCCAGAATGTTGGTCTGGAAGGCGATGTCATTGATAAGTGTGGTGATAGAGCCGATACGCTGCGTGCTGTCGGCAATATCATCCATGGTTTTCACTACCGTCTGCATCGCCTCTCCGCCTTCGCTCGCCGCTGTGCTCGCCGCCATCGACAGTTTATCGACCTCAGCGGCGGTTTCAGAGTTGCTCTGTACCGACGCCGCCATCTGGTTCATCGTGGCCACGGTCTGCTGAACGTTGGTGACCGTCTGGCGGGTGCGGTCGTTAAGATCTTCATTGCCCTGGGCCAGGCGTTCGCTGCCGTTACGCACGCTGGCGACCTGACCAGAAATATCATGAATTAACCAGCGGCACATCAGGCCCAGCTGGCCGACCGCGCGCAGGGTGAGCCCTAGCTCGTCGCTGCGGTTGAGATGCTCCACGCTGTTACGCTCGCCGGTGGCAACCTTCAGCGCCTGACGCGCCACATTCTCTACCGGGCGGACAATCTGCTGCTCAAACAGCAACGTCCCCAGCAGCATTACCACCGCACTGGCTGCTATTGCGCTCCACCCGGCATGGCTTAACGTGAGCGAGGCCGCCATCAGCGCAAACAGCACCGCCATCACGCCGCGTACCCGCCAGCGCAGCGGCATGGCCGGCAGCTTGCCGAGCCAGCTTTTACGTACCACCAGCCCCTTATGGATCCGCCGGTTGCAGCGTCCTTCATTCAGCGCCTTGTAGAGCGGCTCAACGGCAGCGATCTCGTCCGGCGTCGCCCGATTACGGATCGACATATAGCCCGTGGTCTGACCGTTACGCACCACCGGCACCGCGTTAGCCCGCACCCAGTAGTGATCGCCATTTTTACGGCGGTTTTTTACAATGCCGCTCCACGGCTCACCCTGCTGGAGCGTGTACCACATGTCGGCAAAGGCCGCTTTCGGCATATCTGGATGGCGCACCAGATTGTGCGGCTGACCCAAGAGCTCGTTAAGCGTATAGCCGCTCACCTGCACAAAAGTGTCATTGGCATGGGTCATGTAGCTTTGCAGATCGGTGGTGGACATCAGGGTGGTGTCATCGTCCAGGGCGTACTCGTTCTGGGTGACATAGCGTTGAGAGGACATGGCGGGCATTCCTTGCAGGTGTTATATGTTAATTTTTTAGACTAATCATTTTTCGGCGGTAAAAAATTTATCTTTAGTTGTTAAAACCGATCGCGATCGCAAAAAATCACTAAACCGCACTTTTTATACGCCCTTCTAATAGATTGATTTCAAATACTTTCGATATGAAACTACCTCCAAAGGCGTATTCGCCCTGCCCGTTTGTGTAGCACGTCCTGCACTACGCTGGTGCAGTCGGTGCCGTAAGCCTGCAAAATCCTTCGAAAAATGCCCAAGGGTTACCTATGGCGGACATCATTTGGCATGATTAAATTTTGTGCAGCGCTGTTTTTACCTGGCGTTTATCCCGATTTTTGCTACTCATGCCGAAGTGGCGTAATCCCTGCAATAATTTATGCAGTATCGCGTGATACGCCATCCCCGGGAGCTCATTTTGAACAGGTTACCTTCCAGCGCATCGGCCCTCGCCTGTAGCGCACACGCCCTGAATCTCATTGAGAAGCGAACGCTTGATCATGAGGAGATGAAAGAACTTAACCGAGAGGTGATTGATTACTTTAAAGAGCATGTTAACCCTGGATTTTTAGAGTACCGCAAGTCTGTTACTGCTGGCGGGGATTACGGAGCCGTAGAGTGGCAAGCAGGAAGTCTCAATACGCTTGTCGACACCCAGGGACAGGAGTTTTTAGATTGCCTGGGTGGATTTGGTATTTTTAATGTGGGGCACCGTAATCCAGTTGTGGTTTCCGCCGTACAGAATCAACTCGCGAAACAACCGCTTCACAGCCAGGAGCTGCTCGATCCGCTCCGGGCCATGCTGGCAAAAACTCTCGCTGCCCTGGCACCGGGCAAACTCAAGTACAGCTTCTTTAGCAATAGCGGCACCGAGTCCGTTGAGGCGGCTCTCAAGCTGGCGAAGGCGTATCAGTCGCCGCGCGGGAAGTTTACCTTTGTCGCCACCAGCGGCGCATTCCACGGCAAGTCCCTCGGGGCGCTCTCCGCGACGGCAAAATCCGCCTTCCGTAAACCCTTTATGCCGCTGCTGCCGGGCTTCCGCCATGTTCCCTTTGGCGATATTGAGGCGATGCGCACTCTGCTCTCCGAGTGCCATAAAACCGGTGATGACGTGGCGGCGGTGATCCTGGAGCCGATTCAGGGTGAAGGCGGTGTGATCCTGCCGCCGACGGGATACCTCCCTGCCGTTCGTAAGCTGTGCGATGAGTTTGGCGCACTGCTGATCTTTGATGAAGTGCAGACCGGCATGGGCCGTACCGGCAGGATGTTCGCCTGCGAGCATGAGAACGTGCAGCCGGATATCCTCTGCCTTGCTAAGGCGCTCGGCGGCGGCGTGATGCCTATCGGCGCGACGATTGCGACCGAGGAGGTCTTCTCGGTGCTGTTCGACAACCCGTTCCTGCACACCACCACCTTTGGCGGTAACCCGCTGGCCTGTGCGGCAGCGCTGGCGACCATCAACGTGCTGTTGGAGGAGAACCTCCCGGCGCAGGCCGAGCAGAAAGGTGACATGCTGCTGGACGGTTTCCGCCTGCTGGCGCGTCAGTACCCGGAGCTGGTGCACGACGTGCGCGGCAAAGGGATGTTGATGGCAATTGAGTTTGTCGATAACGAGAGCGGATACAACTTTGCCAGCGAGATGTTCCGTCAGCGCGTGCTGGTAGCGGGCACGCTGAACAATGCTAAAACCATTCGTATCGAACCGCCGTTAACCCTGACGGTTGAACAGTGCGAGCAGGTGCTGAAAGCGGCCGGGCTGGCGCTGGCGGCCCTGAGCGTCTCCACTGAAAAAGCCTGACTACGTTGGTCCCCGTTTACGGATGGGGGCCAACGCCATTCTTTGAATCCCATCACAACTGCTTCACGCGCCTTTTCCCTTTTATCTTGCGACGGCTAAATTAGAACTCATCCGACCACATAACAATAATTTTATACTGGAAGAGACAATGCGCTATTCGTCGCTGTTTGCCCCTCTCGATCTGGGCTTTACCACCCTGAAAAACCGCGTGCTGATGGGCTCGATGCATACCGGCCTTGAAGAGCGTCCCGATGGCCCTGAGCGCCTCGCCGCCTTTTACGCCGAGCGCGCCCGTCACGGCGTGGCGCTGATTGTCACCGGCGGCGTGGCGCCAGCGCTTTCTGGGGTGACGATGGCGGGCGGTGCGGCGCTGTGCGATGCCAGCCAGCTGCCGCATCATCAGTTGGTCACCGAAGCGGTACATCAGGAAGGCGGTAAAATCGCCCTGCAGATCCTGCATACCGGGCGCTATAGCTATCAGCCACAGCTGGTAGCCCCCTCGGCTATTCGAGCCCCTATTAACCGCTTTACCCCCCATGCCTTGACCCATGATGAGATCCTGGCTCTGATCGAAGATTTTGCGCGCTGCGCCCTGCTTGCCCGCGAGGCGGGCTACGATGGGGTGGAGATTATGGGTTCGGAGGGGTATCTGATTAACGAGTTTCTCGCGGCCCGTACCAACCAGCGCGACGATGAGTGGGGAGGCGATTACACCCGGCGGATGCGTTTTGCTACCGAAGTGGTGCGTACCGTGCGCCAGCGCGTAGGCAGCGATTTTATTATTATCTACCGCCTGTCGATGCTCGATTTAGTCGAGGATGGCGGCACGTTCGAGGAGACGGTGCAGCTGGCAAAAGCTGTGGAGGCCGCAGGCGCAACCATCATCAATACCGGGATTGGCTGGCACGAGGCGCGCATTCCCACCATCGCCACGCCGGTGCCACGCGCCGCCTTTAGCTGGGTGACGCGCAAGCTGAAGGGGCACGTCTCGGTGCCGCTAATCACCACTAACCGAATTAACGATCCCGGCGTTGCCGACGCAGTGCTGGCGCGCGGCGATGCCGATATGGTCTCGATGGCCCGCCCTTTTCTCGCCGATGCAGAGATCCTGTCGAAGGCGCAGAGCGGCCGTGAGGCGGAGATCAACACCTGTATCGGCTGCAACCAGGCCTGCCTCGATCGGATTTTCGCTGGCAAGGTGACCTCCTGCCTGGTCAATCCCCGCGCCTGTCACGAGACGATCATGCCGATCGTTCCGGCATTAACAGCGAAAAAGCTGGCGGTGGTCGGCGCAGGTCCGGCGGGGCTGGCCTTTGCGGTGAACGCTGCCCAGCGCGGCCATCAGGTGACGCTGTTCGATGCGGGGGCAGAGATCGGCGGCCAGTTTAATATCGCCAAGCAGATCCCAGGCAAAGAGGAGTTCTACGAAACCCTGCGCTACTATCGGCGAATGATCGATATTACCGGCATCCGTTTGCAGCTCAACCGGCTGGTGGGCGCAGAGGATCTTATCGACTTTGACGAGACGATCCTCGCCTGCGGCATCGAGCCACGGATCCCGCCGATCGAGGGGATCGATCACCCGAAGGTGCTGACGTATCTGGCGGTGCTGCGTGATAAGGTGCCGGTGGGCGCGAAGGTGGCGATTATCGGCTGCGGCGGCATCGGCTTCGATACCGCCATGTACCTGAGTCAGCCGGGAGAGCCGTCCAGCCAAAACATTGCCGAGTTTTGCGTTGAGTGGGGAATCGATACCAGTTTACGGCAGGTTGGCGGCCTGCGTCCCGAGGGGGCATTGCAGCCAAAAAGCCCGAGGCAGATTGTGATGCTCCAGCGTAAGCCAGGTAAACCCGGCGAGGGGCTGGGGAAAACCACCGGCTGGATCCACCGCGCCACGCTGCTGTCGCGTGGAGTGAAGATGATCCCGGCGGTGAGCTATCAGAAGATCGACGACGAGGGGCTGCACGTGCTGATCGACGGCGAACCGCAGCTGTTGGCGGTGGATCACGTCGTGCTTTGTGCCGGTCAGGAGCCGCGCCGGGATCTGGCCGATCCGCTGCGTGCGGCAGGAAAAACGGTGCATCTGATTGGCGGTTGCGACGTGGCGACGGAGCTGGACGCCCGCCGCGCCATCGCCCAGGGAACAACCTTGGCGTTAGCGATTTAACATACGCCCGGTGGCGCTGCGCTTACCGGGCCTACAAAACCACAAACCACTCCGCCGGAATGGGAATTAACGCCTGCGCGCCAGCTTCACCGCCTTCAGCACCACAAACTTGCTGTTGGTAGCAACGGTGGTGCAGTTGCCGAAGATCTTCTTCAGCTTATGGAAGTAGTCCAGGTGGCGGTTAGCCACGATATACAGCTCGCCGTTGGTTTTCAGGCAGCGACGCGCGTGGTGGAACATCTCCCAGGCGATATGATCCGTCAGGGCGTGCTTCTGGTGGAACGGCGGGTTGCAGAACACCGCGTTAAAGCGGTATGGCTCTACGCCGGAGAGCGCGTTGTTGATCATAAACTCGCAGCGATCCTGCGCGTCGGGCATGTTGGTCTCGACGTTCAGGCGGCTGGAGGCCACTGCCATCGGCGACTCATCAACAAACACTACCTGCGCCTCGGGGTTCTTCTCCAGCAGGGTCAGGCCAATCACGCCGTTACCGCAGCCGAGATCGACAATCTCCCCCTCCAGATTTTCCGGCAGGTGCTGGAGGAAGAAGCGAGCGCCTATATCCAGCCCGGTACGGGAGAAGACGTTGGCGTGGTTATGAATAGTCCACGGCGTACCGTCCAGCTTCCAGCTCAGGGTCTCCTGCACATCATTTAACGCCGGGGCGTTAAAGGTACAGTTCACCAGCCGCGCCTTTTTCCACGCCAGCGTGGTGGTGGTCGGGCCGAGGATCTTCTCGAACAGCTCCAGAGTCGAGTTGTGGATATCGCGAGCCTTGGTGCCAGCGATAATCCGCGTCTCTGGCGTCACGACCTGACGCAGGGCGCGCAGCTGCTGCTCCAGCAGCGCCAGCGTTTTTGGGATCTTGATCAGCACGACGCCAGGCGCGGCCGGATAGGCGGCGGTGCTGTCGAGGAAGGTGACGCTGCCCTCATCCAGCTCGTTGTGGCGCAGGTTCTCCCGGGTCGCCAGCTCGCTTAAGTAGGAGTCGCCGATGCTGAAAGGCGTATGCTCCACCAGCGCGCAGGCCAGCGCCCCAAAGGTATCGTTAAAAATCAGGACCGGGCCGCTGATTTCGGTTTCGTCCAGCTGCTGCAGCAGATACTCATCGGCCGCTTCCCACGCCTGCAGCGGGTTGACGTCGTCCGTTTCCGGAAAACGCTTTAAGTTTAGTGAACGGAAACCGTTGTCTGAATGGCTCATCGGCCCTCCTGGATGGTAAAATTCGGTGTTGTCCCCTGAGCGGGGGCGTGAGTATACCCTTTTTTAACTGTTATCGCGGGGCAATAATGAGCAATCTTCTCTATCTCCAGGGCTATCCGGAAAATCTACTGGCCCAGGTGCAGTCGCTCATTGCGCAAAATCGCCTCGGCGAGGTGCTAGAGAAGCGCTACCCGGGCCAGCACAGCGTCACTACCGACAAAGCGCTCTATAGCTATATTCAGGATCTGAAAAGCGAGTTCCTGCGCAACGCGCCGCCGATCAACAAGGTGGCCTACGACAATAAGATCCACGTCCTGAAGAACGCCCTCGGTCTGCATACCGCCGTCTCCCGGGTACAGGGCGGCAAGCTGAAGGCCAAGGCAGAGATCCGCATCGCCACCGTGTTTCGCAGCGCGCCGGAGCCGTTCTTGCGCATGATCGCCGTCCACGAGCTGGCGCATCTTAAGGAGAAGGAGCACGATAAAGCCTTCTACCAGCTGTGCTGCCATATGGAGCCGCAGTACCATCAGCTGGAGTTCGACACCCGCCTGTGGCTGACGCACCGCTCCCTTAGCGATTTTGCGCAATAGCGCACTCGTTTTGTCATTCTGACATGCTACATTGGGCAGACTGTCCCCGATGGAGCATAAAGGATTTATGATACGTTTCGCAGTCGTTGGCACCAACTGGATCACCCGCCAGTTCGTTGATGCCGCCCATGAGACCGGCAAGCTGAAGCTGACCGGCGTCTACTCCCGCAGCCTTGAGCAGGCTGAGCACTTTGCCAGCGATTATCCCGTTGAGCATCTCTTTACCTCGCTCGACGCCCTGGCACAGAGTGAATCTATCGACGCGGTGTATATCGCCAGCCCCAACTCGCTGCACTTCTCGCAGACCGAGCTCTTTTTACGGCATAAGAAGCATGTGATCTGCGAGAAGCCGCTGGCCTCAAATTTACAGGAAGTCGAGGCGGCCATCGCGGTTGCGCGGGAAAACGGCGTCGTGCTGTTTGAAGCGTTTAAGACCGCCGCGCTGCCTAACTTCCAGCTGGTGCAACAGTCGCTGCCGAAGGTGGGCACGCTGCGGAAGGTGTTCTTTAACTACTGCCAGTACTCCTCACGCTATCCGCGCTACCTCAACGGCGAGAACCCCAATACCTTCAATCCGGCCTTCTCTAACGGCTCGATCATGGATATTGGCTTCTACTGCCTGGCTTCAGCGGTAGCGCTGTGGGGCGAGCCGCAGAGCGTGCAGGCCACCGCCAGCCTGCTGCCGAGCGGCGTCGACGGTCACGGCGTAGCGGTGCTGAACTACGGTGACTTCAGCGTCACGTTGCAGCACTCCAAGGTCAGCGACTCCTCGTTGGCCAGCGAGATCCAGGGCGAGGATGGCGCGCTGGTGATTGAGCACCTCTCCGAGTGCCAGCGCGTGTCGTTTGTGCCGCGCGGCGGCAAGCCGCAGGAGATCACCCAGCCGCAGCATATCAACACCATGCTCTATGAAGCGGAGCGGTTTGCCCAGCTGGTGGATGAGAACACGGTTAACCACGCTGGCCTTGAGGTGAGCCGTATTACCGCCAAGGTGCTCACCGAGATCCGCCGCCAGACGGGCGTCGTGTTCCCGGCGGACGCTGCTGCACAGCTGGACTTACCGGCGTAAAGGTATGTAAAACCGGAGGGGGCTGACATTGACGCCCTCTCTGCTCTGACATATTTTGTTACTAGCAAAGGGGAGTAACTTCTTCGCCGGCAGGTCGTCATTACGATGCGTTTACGCATCCGGTCGCCGGGCATCCTGAACAGGGTGTAAGTGAGACCTTGCCGAAAGGCGAGGCCCTGTGCTCTAAAAACAAGCGGCTGCCGTCTTTCGACGTTGGCCGTTTTTGTTTTTATTGCAAGGAAACTCTCTATGAATAGTGTCGGCACACCGCTCCTGTGGGGCGGATTCGCTGTAGTCGTTGTGATCATGCTGGCTATCGACCTTCTGCTTCATGGCCGTCGTGGCACCCATACCATGACCATGAAACAGGCGGCCGGCTGGTCGATCCTGTGGGTCACCCTCTCGCTGCTGTTTAACGCTGTCTTCTGGTGGTATCTGGCGAGCACCGAAGGACGGGCCGTGGCCGATCCGCAGGCGCTCGCCTTCCTCACCGGCTACCTGATCGAAAAAGCGCTGGCGGTGGATAACGTCTTCGTCTGGCTGATGCTGTTCAGCTACTTCTCTATCCCGCCTGCCCTCCAGCGTCGGGTGCTGATCTACGGCGTACTGGGCGCGATTGTGCTACGTACCATCATGATCTTCGCCGGTAGCTGGCTGATCACGCAGTTCGAGTGGCTGCTCTACGTCTTTGGTGCATTCCTGCTCTTCACCGGGGTCAAAATGGCGCTGGCGAAAGAGGACGAGGCCGGGATCGGTGACAAGCCGATGGTGCGCTGGCTGCGCGGACATCTGCGCATGACCGATACCATTGAGAGCGAGCACTTCTTCGTGCGGCGCAACGGCCTGCTGTATGCCACCCCGCTGCTGCTGGTGCTGATCCTTGTGGAGCTGAGCGATGTGATCTTTGCGGTGGACAGTATCCCGGCGATCTTCGCCGTCACCACCGACCCGTTTATCGTGCTGACCTCAAACCTGTTCGCCATCCTCGGCCTGCGTGCAATGTACTTCCTGCTGGCGGGCGTAGCGGAGCGTTTTGCAATGCTGAAGTACGGTCTGTCGGTGATCCTGGTGTTTATCGGTATCAAGATGCTGATCGTCGATTTCTACCATATCCCCATCGCTATCTCGCTGGGCGTGGTGGGCGGCATCCTGGCGGTAACCCTGCTGATCAATGCCTGGGTTAACCATCAGAACGACAAGAAGCAGCGACTCTCATAATCATTACGCCGGGCGGCGTGAGCGCCGCCCGGAAAAATGTAAATACTTAGTTAAAAACTTTGACGCAGTACGTAAAATCCAGCACGTTGCACTTCCCCTCGATAGTTCTTTCCATATACTCAACCAGGCAAACATTCAGTTACATTCGGACATAAACGTGACACAGAGCACATTCCGACTGGAACGCAATTTCACTTAAGGAACTATCATGGCGACACAACCGTCTGGCCTGTTCAAGCATTTTATGCGGGGCAGTCTTGTAAAACAGATCCTTGTCGGGCTAGTGCTCGGTATTCTGCTGGCGTGGATCTCCAAGCCTGCGGCAATTGCCGTGGGGCTGCTTGGCACCCTCTTCGTTGGCGCGCTGAAGGCCGTCGCGCCGGTGCTGGTATTAATGCTGGTTATGGCCTCCATTGCTAACCACCAGCACGGTCAGAAAACCAGTATCCGCCCTATTCTGTTTCTCTATCTGCTGGGGACCTTCTCCGCCGCGCTGACGGCGGTGGTGTTTAGCTTCCTGTTCCCCTCGACGCTGCAGCTGGTTACCGGCGCAACGGAGATCACGCCGCCGTCGGGCATCGTAGAGGTGCTGCGCGGCCTGCTGATGAGCATGGTCTCTAACCCGATCGACGCCCTGTTGAACGCCAACTACATTGGCATTCTGGTTTGGGCCGTCGGGCTGGGCTTTGCCCTGCGCCATGGTAACGAGACGACTAAAAATCTGCTGAATGATGTCTCCAGCGCGGTAACCTTTATGGTGCAGCTGGTGATCCGTTTCGCGCCTATCGGTATCTTCGGCCTGGTTGCCTCGACCCTCGCCACCACCGGTTTTGACACCCTGTTTGGCTATGCCCAGCTGCTGGTTGTTCTGATCGGCTGCATGCTGCTGGTAGCGCTGATCATCAACCCGCTGCTGGTGTTCTGGAAGATCCGTCGTAACCCCTACCCGCTGGTGTTTATGTGCCTGCGCGAAAGCGGAGTCTACGCCTTCTTTACCCGCAGCTCGGCGGCCAACATTCCGGTTAACATGACGCTGTGCGAAAAGCTGAACCTGGACCGCGACACCTACTCCGTCTCCGTGCCGCTGGGCGCAACCATTAACATGGCCGGTGCGGCGATCACTATTACGGTGCTGACCCTGGCGGCGGTACACACTCTGGGTATTCCAGTGGATCTGCCTACGGCGTTGCTGCTGAGCGTGGTCGCCTCCCTGTGCGCCTGTGGAGCCTCCGGCGTGGCGGGCGGCTCGCTGCTGCTGATCCCGCTGGCCTGTAATATGTTTGGCATCCCGAACGATATTGCCATGCAGGTAGTGGCGGTGGGCTTTATTATCGGCGTGCTGCAGGACTCCTGCGAAACGGCGCTGAACTCCTCCACCGACGTGCTCTTTACCGCCGCGGCCTGTATGGCGGAAGACGAGCGCCTGGCGAAAAACGCCCTGCGTAGCTAAGACCTTCATCAGCCTTATACCCGGCGGCGCAACGCTGCCGGGTCTACACCTTGAACGGATCGATCCCGCGCTGCTGCATACGCCAGAAGCGGATGATGGTCAGACCGTTAACAATCAAAAAGCTACTCTCAATCAGCGTGCCGCCAATCGACCCCAGCCAGAAATTATGCGCTACCCAGCAGGCGGTAGAGCACCAGAGCACGCCGCGCATCGCCAACCCCTTTAGACGGAACAGCGCCCAGGTGCTGACAATGGTGCTAAACACCGGCAGCAGCTCCATCGCATGGTTAAACTTTGCCAACCCCAGCCCGCCGGTGAGCACGATAAAGAGCGCCATTACCCACAGGCTGCGGGTGCGCAGGGTGATCAGGGTGCGGATAGCGTTGAGCAGAGCGCTTGATCCGGCGGGAAACGCCCCCATCAGGAAGAAGTGCACGCCGATAATGGCGCTGTAGAGGGAGAGCTGCTTCTTGAAACGCCGCTCGTCGCGGTTGATAAAGGTCGTGATACCTACCACAAAGGCGATGACGCCAACGCCCTGGGCAAGCCAATATGCGGTCATAGGGATCCTTATCGCGTGATATAAAAAAACGGCGCTTCAGAGGCTGAAACGCCGTTTAACTTTACCGCCGAAGTGAACTACAGCGTAACGCCGCTTTTGAAGATCGCCAGCTCGCGGAACTCGTTGCGTTCGTTGCAGGTCTGTTTGCCGTTAGCGATCTCAACAATGGTATCCACGAACTCGGTCAGCACCTGCGGCATCAGTTTGCCGTGGATCAGCTGACCAGCATCGAAGTCGATCCAGTGTTTTTTCTTCGCCGCCAGCTCGCTGTTGGTGGCGATTTTTACCGTCGGTACAAAACCGCCGTAAGGCGTACCGCGTCCGGTCGAGAAGAGCACCATATGGCAGCCCGCGCCAGCCAGGGCGCTGGTAGCAACGGCGTCGTTACCCGGCGCGCTCAGCAGGTTCAGACCATGGGTTTTCAGACGCTCGCCGTAGCGCAATACGTCAACCACCTGGCTGGCCCCCGCTTTCTGGGTGCAGCCCAGCGACTTCTCTTCCAGGGTGGTAATGCCACCCGCTTTGTTACCCGGCGATGGGTTCTCGTAGATCGGCTGATTGTGGGCGATAAAGTACTGTTTGAAGTCGTTCACCATGGTGACGGTTTTTTCAAACGTGGACTCATCGCGGCAGTGGCTCATCAGGATCTGCTCGGCACCAAACATCTCCGGCACCTCGGTCAGCACGGTCGTACCGCCGTTGCCGATCACGTAGTCGGAGAAGCGGCCCAGCATCGGGTTAGCGGTGATGCCAGAGAGGCCATCGGAACCGCCGCACTCAAGGCCAAACTTCAGCTCGCTCAGCTTGCCCGGTTCGCGTTTATCGTTACGCATCGCGTTATAGAGCTGGTGCATATGCTCAAGGCCCGCTTCCACTTCGTCTTCCTGGTGTTGGCAGACCATAAAGTGGACGCGGTCCGGGTCGAAATCGCCCAGCGTTTCGCGGAACACATCAACCTGGTTGTTCTCACAGCCGAGACCAATCACCAGGACCGCACCCGCGTTAGGGTGGCGCACCATATTTTGCAGCATGGTGCGGGTGTTGACGTGATCGTCCCCAAGCTGGGAGCAGCCGTAGGTGTGGCTGAACAGGAAGACGCCGTCGGTGCCTTCAGCATTCTGCGTCTCTTTTAAGAAACGGGTCTGGATCTGGCGAGCGATGCCGTTGACGCAGCCGACAGTTGGCAGGATCCACAGTTCATTGCGGATCCCCACCTCGCCGTTGGCCCGACGATAGATCTCAACGTCGCGATCCGCCGCCTGCGCTTCTGCAGCATGAAGATCGGGTTGATAGCTATACTCGTCCAGATCGCTCAGATTGGTGCGCGCATTGTGAGAGTGAATGTATTCACCCGCTGCGATATCTGCCGTGGCGTGGCCAATCGGCAGACCGTATTTCACCACGTTCTGCCCCTGCGGGATGGGCTGCAGGGCAAACTTATGCCCGCGTCCCACCGGCTGGCGCAGCTGCACGGTGTGGTTATCGACAGAAATTTCCGCGCCTTCCGCCAGGTCAGCCAGGGCGACTGCGACGTTATCTAGCGAATGGATCTTGATGTATTGCATATCAACCTCAAACGGCCTTAGTTCAGTTCAATCGCGAAGTAATCACGCGCATTGTTAAAGCAGATATTTCTCACCATCTCGCCCAGCAGCTGAATATCTGCCGGAGCTTCCCCGGCGGCGACCCAGCGGCCAATCATCTGGCACAGGATGCGACGGAAGTACTCGTGACGGGTATAGGAGAGGAAGCTGCGGCTATCGGTCAGCATACCGACGAAGCGGCTTAACAGGCCAAGCTGTGCCAGCTGGGTCATCTGACGCTCCATGCCATCTTTCTGATCGTTAAACCACCAGCCGGAGCCGAACTGCATTTTGCCCGGCATACCTTCACCCTGGAAGTTACCGATCATGGTCCCCAGCACTTCGTTATCGCGCGGGTTCAGGCAGTAAAGAATGGTTTTCGGCAGCAGGTTCTCTTCGTTCTGCTTACTCAGCAACTTAGAGAGCTCCTCCGCCATCGGACGGTCGTTGATGGAGTCGAAGCCGACGTCCGGCCCCAGCAGTTTGAACTGGCGCAGGTTGTTATTACGCAGCGCGCCGATGTGGTACTGCTGTACCCATTCGCGACGGGCATACTCTGCGCCGAGGAAGACCAGCACGGCAGTTTTAAACTGTGCCACTTCATGTTCGCTCAGGGTTTCGCCTGACAGACGACGGGCAAGAATGCTGTCCAGCTCGGCTTCGCTCGCTTCGGCAAACAGCACCACGTCCAGCGCATGGTCAGAGACTTTACAGCCGTGGGCGGCAAAGTGATCCAGACGCTTGGTCAGCGCGGATTGCAGATCGCTAAAGCGGCGAATGTCGGTATCAGAGACTTCACCCAGCTTCGCCATGTAGTCGTTAAAGGTCGCCAGCTCAATGTTGAACGCCTTATCCGGACGCCAGCTCGGCAGCACTTTGATGCTGAAATCGGTGTCTTTGGCCACGCTGGCGTGATGCTCCAGAGAGTCGATCGGATCGTCGGTGGTGCCGACCATCTTCACATTCATCTGCTGCATGATGCCACGCGCGGAGAATTTATCCTGCGCCAGCAGCGCATTGCCCTGCTCCCAGATCTCATCAGCGGTTGCCGGAGAGAGCAGCTTACCTGTAATACCAAACGGGCGGCGCAGTTCGAGGTGCGTCCAGTGGTATAACGGGTTGCCAATAGTGTGCGGCACGGTAGCGGCCCACGCATCAAACTTCTCGCGGTCAGAGGCATCACCGGTACACAGGCGCTCAGGCACGCCGTTAGTGCGCATCGCACGCCACTTATAGTGATCGCCTTTCAACCAGATGTCATACAGGTTTTTAAAACGGTAGTTGTCCGCAATCTGCTGCGGCGGCAGGTGGCAATGATAGTCGAAAATCGGCTGATCTTTCG
Source organism: Pseudescherichia vulneris NBRC 102420 (assembly GCF_000759795.1). Lineage (GTDB taxonomy): Bacteria > Pseudomonadota > Gammaproteobacteria > Enterobacterales > Enterobacteriaceae > Pseudescherichia > Pseudescherichia vulneris. The sequence goes on along the minus strand of NZ_BBMZ01000008.1, from coordinate 163,441 downwards.
CGTAATCATGGTACAGACGGCGAGCAAATTCGGTATCCAGCAGGAAATCTTCGGTCATAAAAGCGGTCATTATCGTCTTCCTCTAAACGAGTGCGTTAGATGCGTACGTTCAATGCTGACAAAGTTATCACACCAATTTCTATAGACCGAAGATATTTTCGTGAGTTAGATCAATAAACGCTGACAAAAAATTTACCCTCAAGGGAGTAAATTCGCCGCTAACCCGCGCCAGCTCTGGCTTTGCTGGCGCGGAATAATGCCCACACAGAGAAAAGCACTTTTGTGATGTCACTCACCTTTTAAAGTTGTATGACAAGTTATCTTTCTGCCGTCGCGAAACATATACCGACGGAATGCATTACAGGTGATTTATCACTGAGTTTACCGGTACGGATACCGACTTGTGCACGCACACTGATGGCAAGGTCCGGGCCGTTTCGGGAGTTACTCCCGGCTAGGCCCCCCGTTACATCTCCCCCGGCTCGATCCGGAGGAGGGCCGCCCAAGGCGGAAATAACATAACGATGAGGTTTTACATGCGTAAAATTAAAGGTTTACGTTGGTACATGATAGCGCTGGTGACGCTGGGCACCGTGCTTGGCTACCTGACCCGTAACACCATTGCTGCGGCTGCGCCAACGCTAATGGAAGAGCTGCACATCTCCACGCAGCAGTACTCGTATATCATCGCGGCTTATTCCGCCGCCTACACCATCATGCAGCCGGTTGCGGGCTACGTGCTGGACATTCTGGGTACCAAAGTAGGCTACGCCGTCTTTGCTGTGACCTGGGCAATCTTCTGCGGTGCTACGGCGCTGGCAGGCAGCTGGGGTGGTTTAGCGCTGGCACGTGGTGCAGTCGGTGCCGCTGAAGCTGCGATGATCCCGGCAGGCCTGAAAGCCGCTTCCGAGTGGTTCCCGGCGAAAGAGCGTTCTATTGCCGTTGGCTACTTCAACGTTGGCTCCTCTATCGGGGCGATGATTGCACCGCCGCTGGTGGTGTGGGCAATCGTTATGCACAGCTGGCAGCTGGCGTTCATTATCTCCGGCGTGCTGAGCTTCGCCTGGGCAATGGCCTGGCTGATTTTCTACAAACACCCGCGCGATCAGAAAAAATTAACTGAAGAAGAGCGTAGCTATATCATTGGCGGTCAGGAAGCACAGCACCAGACCAACAACGGTAAGAAAATGACCGTCTGGCAGATTCTGGGTACTCGTCAGTTCTGGGGTATCGCCCTGCCGCGTTTCCTGGCAGAGCCGGCCTGGGGTACGTTCAACGCCTGGATCCCGCTGTTCATGTTTAAAGTCTACGGCTTTAACCTGAAAGAGATCGCGATGTTCGCCTGGATGCCTATGCTGTTCGCAGACCTCGGCTGTATCGTAGGGGGCTACCTGCCGCCGCTGTTCCAGCGCTGGTTTGGCGTGAACCTGATCGTCTCCCGTAAAATGGTTGTGACCATGGGTGCGGTACTGATGATTGGCCCTGGCATGATCGGCCTGTTCACCAGCCCGTACGTGGCGATTGGCCTGCTGTGTATCGGCGGCTTTGCTCACCAGTCTCTGTCTGGTGCGCTGATCACGCTCTCCTCTGACGTGTTTGGTCGTAACGAAGTGGCGACGGCTAACGGTCTGACCGGTATGGCGGCCTGGACGGCGAGCACCATGTTTGCGCTGGTGGTCGGTGCGCTGGCGGATACCATTGGCTTCAGCCCGCTGTTTGCTGTGCTGGCCGTGTTCGACATCATGGGGGCTATCGTTATCTGGACCGTGCTGAAGAGCAAGTCCGCTGCCGAGCTTGAGGAAGAGAAGCGAGCCGTCGGTGGCCCTGCCGCCCAACACTAATAGAATGTAATAACGCATTTGATACCCAGCCGCCCACACTATTCGGGCGGCTTTTTCATTACTGGTATGGTGAGAATTTAGGAAAAGTGGTATAACAAATCTATCTATCCTGTCTCGCCTGGAGCGCATATGGAAATCACCGAATCACGCCGTTTATATCAGCAGCTGGCCGCTGAGCTAAAGAGCCGCATTGAGGCCGGCGTGTATCTTGTCGGTGACAAACTGCCTGCCGAGCGTTTTATTGCCGATGAGAAGAGCGTGAGCCGCACCGTGGTGCGCGAAGCGATCATCATGCTGGAAGTTGAAGGCTACGTCGAAGTGCGCAAAGGCTCGGGTATCCATGTCATCTCTAACCAGGCGAAATATCAGCAGATCCCCGACGAGTCTATGGAGTTTGCTAACTACGGTCCGTTTGAGCTGCTACAGGCTCGCCAGCTTATTGAAAGTAATATTGCCGAGTTTGCCGCTACCCAGGTGACTAAACAGGACATCATGAAGCTGATGGAGATCCAGGATAAGGCGCGGCAGGAGAAGTGCTTCCGCGACTCGGAGTGGGATCTCCAGTTCCACGTTCAGGTGGCGCTGGCCACGCAGAACACCGCCCTGGCAGCAATCGTAGAAAAAATGTGGACTCAGCGCATACACAACCCGTACTGGAAAAAACTGCACGATCACATTGATGCCCGCACCGTAGACAACTGGTGTGACGATCATGACCAGATCCTTAAGGCGCTGATTCGTAAAGATCCGCATGCGGCGAAGGTAGCGATGTGGCAGCATCTGGAGAACACCAAGCTGATGCTGTTCAATGAAACTAGCGACGACTTTGAGTTCAACGCTGACCGCTATCTGTTTGCTGAAAATCCGGTGGTTCACCTCGATACTGCCGCAACCGCCGTGAAATAACACCCTTCTCTTTTTGCCGCGGGCGCTGGTGCGCCTGCGCTGTGCAATCAATAACATAACGCGGTCAGTAACCGTATAGAGTGTCAGCCTTTGTAAAAACCTTTGTCACTCCCCGCCCCCGCAAGCAAAATCAATTCCTAAAATACGTATTTTCAGTGACGCAGATCTCTGGCGTTTGTTACAATTAGATGCAATTTCTTTCCAGCGGCGTTAACCCCGATATTCGTTAACCGATGTACCAGGAACACTGAATGGAACTACTTACCCAGTTACTGAACGCTTTATGGCACCAGGATTTCGAAACGCTGGCGAATCCTTCCATGATCGGCATGCTCTATTTTGTTTTATTTATGATTTTGTTTCTGGAAAACGGCCTGCTGCCAGCGGCATTTTTACCGGGTGATAGCCTGCTGGTGCTGGTAGGCGTCCTGATTGCCAAAGGGGCAATGGGTTATCCGCAAACGATTTTGCTGCTTACCGCCGCCGCCAGCCTCGGCTGCTGGGTAAGCTATATCCAGGGACGCTGGCTCGGTAATACGCGTATCGTGCAGAACTGGCTGTCACATCTGCCCGCACACTATCACCAGCGGGCGCACCATATGTTCCATAAGCATGGGCTCTCCGCGCTGCTGATCGGCCGCTTTATCGCCTTTGTGCGCACGCTGCTGCCGACCATCGCCGGTCTTTCCGGCCTGAGTAACGCTCGCTTTCAGTTCTTTAACTGGATGAGCGGCCTGCTGTGGGTAGTGATCCTGACGACCTTTGGTTATCTGCTGGGCAAGACGCCCGTGTTTCTCAAATATGAAGATGCGCTCATGTCCTGCCTGATGCTGCTGCCGGTGGTGCTGCTGGTAATAGGGCTGGTTGGCTCGCTGTTCGTTTTATGGAAGAAAAAATATGGAAATCGGCAGTAAGCTACGTTCGCGGCGCGCACTCATACATCAGTGCGCTTTTGCGCTGGCCGCCATTATGCTCTTTACCCTGCTCTTCGCTGCCTGGGCTACCCTCCAGCAGCGCGAGTCGACGCTGGCTATTCGTCCCGGTAACCAGAGCGTCAGCGTGCCGGACGGCTTCTCCGTCTGGCACCACCTCGACGCCAACGGGATCCGCTTCAAAAGCATCACGCCGAAAAATGACACCCTGGTCATTACCTTTGACTCCAGCGCGCAAAGCGCGGCGGCAAAAGTGGTCTTAGACCGCACCCTGCCGCAGGGCTATATCATCGCCCTTCAGGACGACGACGACCAGACGGCAGCCTGGCTTACCCGCCTGCGCGATACGCCTCACCGTCTGGGTTAACCTTCTACTAATCCGAATCTTTTCACTTACTTTGGTGATCTTCGCGTTTACTTACTATGCTTGAGTAGACGGGAACAGTGTCACTCTTTTACTGACTACATTATCGGCATTTCATGGTGATATGCCGCTTAAACAAGGGAAAGTTATAAGAATGAGATACCGCATCGTACTGGCGTTAAGCCTTTTATCTTTGAGCGCCGCTTCGCAGGCCGTATCGCTTTGCCAGGAGAAAGAACAGGATATCCTGCGCGAGATCAGCTACGCCGAGAAGCATAACAATCAGAGCCGCGTTGACGGACTGAACACCGCGCTTAAAGAGTTAAAAGCCAACTGCACCGACAGCAAGCTGCGCGCAGACCACCAGAAAAAAATTGCTGAACAAAAGGAAGAGGTTGCTGAACGTCAGCAGGATCTGACTGAAGCACAGCAAAAAGGCGATGCGGATAAAGTGACCAAACGTGAACACAAGCTGAAAGAGGCGCAGGAAGAGCTGCGTGCGCTTGAGGCCCGTGATTATTAAAGGAAGTTACCACTCGCTCACCTGGAGAGAATTATGTCTAAGTCTAAAGATACTACCGCCGATCATCTGCGCGCTGAGTTGAAATCCCTGACGGATACCCTGGAAGAGGTATTAAGTAACTCCGGGGACAAATCGAAAGAAGAGTTGAGTAAGCTGCGTACTAAAGCAGAGCGCGCTCTGCATGAAAGCCGCTATCGTCTGGGTGAAACCAGCGATGTTATTGCTAAACAAACCCGTGAAGCCGCCACGCGCGCCGATGAATATGTGCGCGAGAACCCGTGGACTGGTGTAGGGATTGCCGCTGCAGCCGGTGTGGTGCTGGGCGTGCTTCTGACGCGACGCTGATTATGGCTGACTTACGTCAAACAAGCGGGCCAGGCAAAAGCGTCCTGGGTATTGGGCAACGCATTATGACTATCCTTGTTGAGATGGTCGAAACGCGTTTGCGGCTGGTCGTGGTAGAACTGGAAGAAGAGAAAGCTAACGTCATCCAGATGCTCCTGATGGTGGGGCTTACCATGCTGCTGGCCGCCTTTGGCCTGATGAGCCTGATGGTTCTTATCATCTGGGCTATCGACCCTCAATACCGTCTTAACGCGATGATCGCTACCACTGTGGTTCTGCTGGTAGGCGCTATCATCGGCGGTTTCTGGACAATGCACAAGGCTCGACAATCAACGTTCCTGCGCCATACGCGTAGCGAGCTGGCTAACGATCGTTCTCTGCTGGAGGAGGATAAATAGTGAGCAGTAGTAAAGCGGAGCGTCTTAAACGCAAAGCGATGCTGCTAAGCCAGATCCAGCAGCAGCGCCTTGATTTGACCGCCAGTCGTCGCGACTGGCTAGAGACGACGGGCGCTTACGATCGTGGCTGGAACACCTTCCTCAGCCTGCGGTCGTGGCTGCTGGTGGGCAGTAGCCTGTTGGCGGTGCGCACCGTTCGCCATCCCAACATGATGCTGCGTTGGGCGAAACGCGGGTTTGCCGCGTGGAGCACCTGGCGTCTGGTTCAGACCACTCTCAAGCAGCAGCGCCTGCGTTAATCACTACTATGCACCGGCCCACGCAGTGTGTAGGCCGGTGCAAGCGTAGCGCCGCTCGGCGTGACCGCATAGCTATCAATCATATTATTTGATAAAGATTGACAGTTTTCCTTGCTAACAATCCCTCCCCGCCGCGTTTATTATCCTCTCCATCGACAGCGAACGAGCCGCATGTGCCCGCCAGCGCTGGAAAAATAACATTTTTAAGCCTTAGGGTTTTCTGGAGAGTAAAATGAAAAAATTAGAAGATGTGGGTATTCTGGTAGCGCGTATTCTGATGCCAATTCTGTTCATTACCGCTGGCTGGGGCAAAATCACCGGTTATGCCGGCACGCAGCAGTATATGGAAGCGATGGGCGTACCGGGCTTCATGCTGCCGCTGGTTATTCTGCTTGAGTTCGGCGGCGGCCTGGCGATCCTGCTTGGTTTCCTGACCCGTACCACCGCGCTGATTACAGCCGTCTTTACGCTGCTCACCGCGTTCCTGTTCCACAGCAACTTTGCTGAAGGCGTGAACTCCATCATGTTCATGAAAAACCTGACCATCGCAGGCGGCTTCCTGCTGCTGGGTATCACCGGTCCGGGCGCGTTTAGCATCGACCGCGTTCTGAATAAAAAGTGGTAAGGCTTCTATACTGAAAGCAATTCAAGGCGGGGAGAGCGAGCTCTTCCCGCTTAACCTTTTTCCGGCAGTAAGGAGAGCACCATGGGACAGCTTATTGACGGCGTCTGGCATGACGTCTGGTACGATACGAAGTCGACAGGCGGACGGTTTAAACGCTCAGAGTCCGCGTTCCGTAACTGGCTAACCGCAGACGGCGAAGCAGGCCCGACGGGCGAAGGTGGTTTTGCACCTGAGAAAGATCGCTACCATCTCTACGTCTCCCTCGCCTGCCCGTGGGCGCACCGCACGCTGATCCTGCGCACGCTGAAAGGCCTTGAGCCATTTATTGACGTGTCGGTGGTTAACCCGCTGATGCTGGAGAGCGGCTGGACCTTTGATGATAGCTTCCCTGCCGCCACCGGCGACAAGCTCTATCAGCACGATTTCCTCTATCAGCTCTATCTTCACGCCGACCCGCACTATACCGGGCGCGTCACCGTGCCGGTGCTGTGGGACAAGAAAAACCACACCATCGTCAGCAACGAATCTGCGGATATTATTCGCATGTTCAATACCGCCTTTGATGCGCACGGCGCGAAAGCAGGTGACTACTATCCGCCCGCGCTGCGGGGGCAGATTGATGAGCTGAATAGCTGGATCTACGATAACGTCAATAACGGCGTCTACAAAGCCGGGTTCGCGACCAGCCAGGAAGCCTACGATGAAGCGGTAGAGAATGTCTTCTCTTCTCTGGCACGGCTGGAGCAGATCCTCGGCCAGCATCGCTATCTCACTGGGAATCAGCTCACGGAGGCGGATATTCGCCTGTGGACGACGCTGGTGCGCTTTGACCCGGTCTACGTGACGCACTTCAAGTGCGATAAGCACCGGATCAGCGACTATCTGAACCTGCACGGTTTCCTGCGCGATATCTATCAGCTGCCGGGCATTGCCGAAACCGTCGACTTCGCCCACATTCGCAACCACTACTACCGCAGCCATAAGACCATCAACCCGACGGGGATCATCTCCATCGGACCGTGGCAGGATCTGGATGAGCCGCACGGGCGCGATATTCGCTTCGGCTAAGCTATCAGGGCACCTTCAGGGTGCCCTTTTTATTGCCTATTTCCCGGCAAAAAGCTTAGGGATCTCCCGCAGACACCAGGCCTTCGCCTCGCCCATGCTGTCGCGCCGCCAGGCCATAATGATATCCACCTCGCTGGTGGATTCCGGGCTGACTACCCGCAGACGTCCTTCGGCAATATCCTGCTCCACCAGCGGATAAGGCATGGTGGCTACCCCTAGCCCGGCCAGCAGCGCGTTGCGCTTATCCTCCAGGCTGCTTACCGTCAGGCGCGGCTGCTTGTCCAGCAGCTGTACGGTAAGCACCGGACGCTCGCGGGCGGTATCGGCCACCGCGACGCCGCGATATTTCACCCGCGTCACCTCAGAGAGCGGCTCTGGCTCCTGGTGGATCGGATGATCCGGTGCGGCGACGTAGACGTTGAGAAGCGTGTAGAGCTTGCGCGAGTTGATCTCTGACGACGAGCGGAAGTGCATATCCGGGGCGATAACGATATCCGCTCGGCCCTGCTCCAGACGCTCCCACGCCCCCGCCAGCACCTCGGTAATAATAGAGAGTTGAGTATTGGCTTTCGTTGCCAGCCTCTCTACCAGGGGGAAAAACGCGGGCGTGGGGACCAGCGCTTCGCTCACCAGCGTCAGGTGCGTCTCCCAGCCACGGGCCAGCGCCTCGGCATCGGTAGTCAGCTTGTCGGCGGCCTCCAGCAGCACGCGTCCCCGTTCCAGCAGCATGCGCCCAACGTTAGTAAATTTTGTCCGGTGCCCGGAGCGGTCGAAGAGCACCACGTCCAGCTCCTCTTCCAGCTTCTGCATGGTATAGCTCAATGCGGAAGGTACCCGGCCCAGCTCATCCGCCGCTGCCGCAAAGCTGCCGCGTCTGTCTATGGCGTCCATAACGCGCAGTGCTTCGAGCGTCAACGCTCTCTCTTTAGCCATCTCGTTCTCATTCAGGAAATTTGAACATACTGGGCAGAATATCTGGCTAACAATGCAGCGTCCATACCTTTACCATTGATTTAGTGTAAAGAGAGGTCAGAATTATGATTACTACCAGAACAGCCAAACAGTGCGGACAGGCAGATTTCGGATGGCTGCAGGCCCGTTACACCTTCTCCTTTGGACACTACTTTGATCCTAAGCTGTTGGGTTATGCCTCCCTGCGGGTGCTGAACCAGGAGGTACTGGCTCCCGGAGCGTCGTTCCAGCCGCGTACCTATCCTAAAGTGGATATTCTCAACCTGATCCTTGAGGGTGAGGCCGAGTACCGCGATAGCGAAGGCCATCATGTACAGGTGAAGGCGGGAGAAGCGCTGCTGATAGCGACCCAGCCGGGGATCAGCTACAGCGAGCATAACCTGAGCAAAGATAAGTCCCTGACGCGGATGCAGCTCTGGCTGGACGCCTGCCCTGAGCGTGAGAACGCGCCGGTGCAAAAGATGGCCATCGCGGGCCAGCAGCAGCTGCTGGCTTCCCCCGACGGGCAGGATGAGAGTATGCAGCTCCGCCAGCAGGTCTGGCTGCACCATATTGAACTGGACGAGGGTGAGCAACTCAGCTTTCAGCTCCATGGCCCGCGCGCCTACCTGCAATCCATTCACGGCAGGTTCCATGCCCTGACACCCCAGGAGGAGCAGAAGGCGCTCACCTGCGGCGACGGGGCGTTTATTCGCGACGAGGCGAATATCACGCTGGTGGCGGATACGCCGCTGCGGGCCCTGCTGGTTGACCTGCCTGTTTGACAATGAAACGCCGGGCGGCGGCTTCGCCTGACCCGGCCTACGGTTTCAGACCTTATGCGCCATAATGTCGATGATCTGCCGGTCGGTGGCCTGCATAGCATGGCAGGCCAGGGCGCAGAGGTTAGCGATCGACTGCTCGACGTCGTGCGCCACAATCCCCTCATTGCCGGTCACGGCAGTCTCGTCTAACGCCATCAGCACGGCTTTCCACGCTGACGAGACGCTGGTCGACACTTTCATCGCGCAGCTGTTGGATGCGCCATCGCAAATCATACCGCTGACGTCGCCGATCATACTGCTGATAGCCCGCGCAAGGGTGTCATAGCGTCCATCCAGTAACCACGCCATGCCTGCTGCCGCCCCCATGGCTGCCGTTGTTGCGGCGCACAGCGCGGAGAGACGCGGCAGCTGGTGGTGGATGTAGATCGCGCTAAGATGGGAGAGCATCAGCGCGCGGGCCAGCCGCTCTTCGCCCTCACCTAAAGACTCAGCCACGACCACAACCGGCAGCGTGGCGGCGATCCCCTGGTTGCCGGATCCCGAATTGCTCATTGCGGGCAGCGACGCGCCGCCCATTCGCGCGTCCGAGGCGGCGCTGGTGCGGATCACAATCGCCGAAGCGAGATCCTTTGCCAGCAGGCCGCGATCGGACTGTTTTTGCAGCGTGGTCCCGATGTGCAAGCCCCACTCCCGGGCCAAACCTTCCCGGGAGAGCGCATCGTTCAGGCGGGCCGCCTCAAGAATAAAACGGATCCGCTCGAACGGGGCCTGCTCAATGAAGGCCAAAATGTCGCGCAGCGTGGTCTGTGACAGCGCCGCCAGCGGATCCTCGCCGCACTGGCCCTCCCGATCGCAGCGCTGGAAAACGGTCTCGCCCTGCTTTTCGATCCTTACGATACGGGTATGATCGCCTTCGATCGTCACGCTGGCATCGCTATCCGCCGTATAGACGCAGGCGCGCGCATAGAGGATCGCGGCGCACGGCTCCTGTAGCCTGACGCATACCCGCCCTTCCGTAAGCATTGCTTTGGCATTTGCTATTGCCTCTGGCGATGCGGCTTTGAGTACCTCCAGCCCGGCGGCGGCATCGCCTCCGAGCGCGCCGAGGGCAGCGGCAATCGGCAGCCCCACCATGCCCGTTCCCGGCACGGTGACGCCCATACCGTTTTTCAGCAGGTTTGGCGAAACATAACACTCCACGCGCTCGACCTTGCCGGAGAGTTGCGCGGCGGCAATGGCGCTGGCCAACGCCAGCGCGACCGGTTCGGTACAGCCCAGCGCGGGTTTAACCTCCTGCTGTACGATCTCAATAAACCGATCCCAAATCGGGTTCCATTTTGCATCTGACATAATAACGTCCATCTATTTTATTAATTTAATTGCATCAGGCGAAGGCCAGCAGCGGTGAAATACAGAGCAGCAGACCGGTGATAATAATGATCTTCAGCGACAGGCCTTTGTACTTGTGCAGGGCAGGCACCTTATAGACCAGCCAGGCGGGAATTAAGCAGCCTATCAGGCCGAATATCGGGCTACAGATAGAGGTGAAGCTCAGCACCGGGGCATTAAGCACAATGGCGCTCCAGGCCAGCAAAATAGCGAAGATCATGATCCCGCCCTGGATATACTTCTCGTCAAACTGCCGGGTCGGGAATTTACGCCGCAGCAAATTCATGACGATGCCCTGGGTTGCCTCACGGAATCCGAGATAGACACCAAAGAAGGCGGTCATCACGGCAAAGATATTTAAAATCACGCTGACCACTTTTACCCAAGCGGCGCCGTCACCGCTAATAAACTGTGCGGCGATGGCCAGCGCAGAGATATTTTGCTGGTAGGCTTTTACCGCTTCATCGTGGCCCATCGCCAGGGTGAATGAGACGGCGTAGAAAAAGACGGTGATAAACAGAATGGCAAAGGCAATGTTCATTGCTCGCAAGGCTTTATAGCGAGCAACCTCAACGGATTTCTCTTTAGCACGGTAGGAGATAACCATGGGACTGAGGGTCTGGATAAACAGAATGGAGGTCAAGGTAAAAGGCAGCGTAATGATAGCGTTCTTCACCAGTAGACCAGCGGGCGGGAGCGTCCCGGCATTATAAAGGTGCCATAGTCCCACCATGCTCAGGCCTAGCGCTGCAACCACCAGCAGCTTGGTCAGCACCATCAGGCTCGATACCTTAAACAGCAGCTTCTCACCGCGCGAGGAGATGGCGACCAGAATGCAGATCAGCCCCAGGCCGTAGAAAGGGTTATCGGAGAGCAGTCCCTGGGTGACGCCAAAGGTGTGCAGGTAGGAGGCGCTGTCGTTGGTGATAGCGGTAGAGTAGACGAACATCCAGATCACCAGCATGATAAAATAGAGCACGCCTAAGAGGACGCCCCAATTTTTACCTAAATAGCCGCTAATGACGCTGGGATAATCTTTGCACTCCGGCGACTCCGCCAAGGTATTAATAAACAGTCGCTGAAAGAGATACATTGCCGGGTAGCCAATAATGGAGGAGAGCAGAAATACCCACAGCCCCATTAACCCCACCTGCACCGGTAGAAAAACAATGCCCGCACCGATGGCCATCCCGATGCTCATAATAACCCAGCCCGTATCGGTGCTGTCGAATTTAATGGCCTCGCGCCACGCCTGCTCCGTCATGCCCGCTTTTTGGGCCGCCGCTGATGTGCCTGAGATCACATCAATACTATTATCAGTGCTCATAACGCTCTCGCTTATTAGTGTAGGGACAGATTTTATTATCGATGCCGCTAATATTGCGGCTATTGGTATAAATTAATCGTAATCAGGAAGTGGGAGAAAAACTTGGCTATTACTTAATTTGAATGGGATAATTTGAGAAATACTCGCTGCGTTTGCATCTAAACTAATAAAAATATTCTAACGCGGGTGTATGTGTGAAAGGGATCACGCAGGATTATTGTCCATAGAATGCCGGGCGGCGCTGCGCTTGCCCGGCCTACAGAATATGCTCGACCGTAGGCGGTCACCGGGCAGATGAAAAGGCGGGATAGTATGGTAAATGATATCGAAAATGCGGTGACCGAGTGGTATGAAAAGACCTATAACAGCAAGCCGCTGCTTGCCAAAACCAAGCCTGCGCTAACGCCTGATACAAGCCTCTCTACGGGCAAATACCCTTGGGCACGTGAAACAGGGGATGAAATTATGAAAGACTATTTTCAACGCTTCAAGGTTGATAGTAGCCGTTTTAATTTCCTCTCATACTGGCCGTATGAAAAAGGGATTCTGCCTAACTTTCTTCGTCCGAAGTCCCAACAGATCCCAGAGGTGCAACCTAAACCGCTCACGCTTCAGATGCTGATTGAGTCAGCGAAAGCGGGCCGCTGGCTGTATGATTGATCCTAATTTGTTGTGACGTTAAAAACAAAAAACCCCGCCGAGGCGGGGTTCTGTGTAAAGAGTGAAACTGACCGATAAGCCGGGTTCTGTCGTGGACAGTCATTCATCTAGGCCAGCAATCGCTCACTGGCTCAAGCAGCCTACCCGGGTTCAGTACGGGCCGTACCTTATGAACCCCTATTTGGCCTTGCTCCGGGTGGAGTTTACCGTGCCACGGACTGTTACCAGCCGCGCGGTGCGCTCTTACCGCACCCTTTCACCCTTACCTGATCCCACTTGCGTGGGCCATCGGCGGTTTGCTCTCTGTTGCACTGGTCGTGGGCTGTGACACCCCCCAGGCGTTACCTGGCACCTTGCCCTATGGAGCCCGGACTTTCCTCCCCTCCGCCCGTCTCCCCCGAAGGAGGACGACGACGAAGCGGCGACTGTCTGGTCAGCTTCGGCGCGCAGTATAGAGGGTTTACGCCCCGCTGTCACCCCTCCGTCAACATCCCGACCCGCAGGGTGGCGGCAATGTTGCGTGAAGCACGGTAGATATTGTCGAATGCGCCACGGAAGGCCTCTTCCAGCGTGCCGATGCTGGTCAGCACGCTAAACACCGCATCGATGCCGTACTGATGAACAACGCCCACGTCATGGGTCAAGCTGCCCGCAATGCCAATCACCGGCTTATGGTATTTCTTGGCGACCTTCGCCACGCCCACGGGCACCTTGCCGTGAATACTCTGGCTGTCGATTCGACCCTCGCCGGTGACCACCAGCGTGCAGTCGTGAATATGCTCTTCCAGGTTCAGCGCCTGGGTGACGATCTCAATACCGCTGCGTAGCTCCGCGCCAAGGAAAGCCATTAGCGCTGCGCCCATACCGCCCGCCGCGCCCGCGCCGGGCACCGCTTTAACATCTACGCGCAGGGATTTTTTAATCACGTCGGCATAGTGGCTGAGGTTGTTATCCAGCTCAACGATCTGCGCGTCGGTAGCCCCTTTCTGTGGGCCAAAGATACGCGATGCGCCCTGCTCCCCCGTCAGCGGGTTGGTGACATCGCAGGCGACGCGGATAGTGCACGAGGCCAGACGCGGATCCAGCCCGCTAATATCGATGGTGTTGAGGCTCATCAGGCTGCCGCCGCCGTGGCCAATCTCGGTACCGTTGGCATCGCACAGCTTTGCGCCCAGCGCCTGAACCATGCCTGCACCGCCGTCGTTGGTGGCGCTGCCGCCGATACCAATAATGATATTGCGTGCGCCGTGCTCCAGCGCGCGCAGGATCAGCTCCCCGGTGCCGCGCGAGGTGGTAATCAACGGATTACGTAGTTCAGGAGGAACGAGAGCCAGCCCGCTCGCGGCGGCCATCTCGATAAACGCGGTGTTACCGTCGCCGGACATGCCCCATCGGGCGTCTACGCGCTCGCCCAGCGGGCCGGTCACCGACGCCGTATGCTCCGCGCCCTGGGTAGCGGCGATCATCGCCTCAACCGTGCCTTCGCCACCGTCGGCGACCGGAACGGAGACGTAGTGTGCATCCGGAAAAATTTCCCGAAATCCTTTTTCTATCGCCTGGGCTACCTCGGTAGCAGACAGGCTTTCCTTGTAAGAGTCTGGGGCGATCACGATTTTCATATCAGTAGCCTGTTACTGCACGCGGCATAGATGCCGGGCGCGTCTCCGCGCCCGTTTTTTGTTAGCGAGAGATCTCTACTTTCGCCAGTTTTTCGTAGTAGCACGCAATGGCGCTATGGTCGTCGTTGCCGTGACCGTCAGCGCGCAGCGCCTGCATCATCTCCATCACCGCGGCGGTCAGCGGCAGCTGCGCGCCCACGCCGTGAGAGGTATCCAGCGCGTTAGCCAGATCCTTGATGTGCAGATCGATACGGAAGCCCGGCTTGAAGTTACGATCCAGCACCATTGGCGCTTTCGCTTCCAGCACGGTGCTGCCGGCCAGGCCGCCACGGATTGCCTGGAATACCAGATCCGGGTTTACGCCAGCCTTGGTTGCCAGGCTCAGGGCTTCAGACATGGCGGCAATGTTCAGCGCCACGATCACCTGGTTTGCCAGCTTGGTGACGTTGCCTGCGCCGATGTCGCCGGTATGCACCACCGAGCCCGCCATCGCTTTCAGCAGGTCGTAGTATTTATCGAACAGCGCCTTGTCGCCGCCTACCATCACGGAGAGCGTGCCGTCGATCGCTTTCGGCTCGCCGCCGCTAACCGGCGCATCGAGCATCTGCACGCCTTTCGCCTTCAGCGCGTCGCTGATTTCACGGCTGGCCAGCGGTGCGATGGAGCTCATGTCGATCAGCACGGTACCCGCCTTCGCCCCTTCGATAATGCCGCCTTCGCCCAGCGCCACCTCTTTTACGTGCGGGGAGTTCGGCAGCATGGTGATGATTACATCACACTGCTCGGCAATCTCTTTTGCCGTGGAGGCAGTTTCTGCACCGGCGGCAATTACTTCAGCAATAGCCTCAGGATTACGGTCAGAAACCACCAGCGAGTAACCGGCTTTAATGAGGTTTTTACTCATTGGTTTACCCATGATGCCCAGGCCAATAAAACCAACTTTCAGTGTCATATTGCGTCTCTCTCTTCAGTTCGGTGGTGGTTATTTCTTAAATGAATCAGCTAAACGCTGGGTTCCAGCGCGGAATACGCCCAGGTCACTGCCTACGGCGACGAAGGTTGCGCCCCACTCCAGATAACGGCGCGCATCCGCCTCTACCGGCGCGAGGATGCCGCTCGGCTTACCGTGTGCTTTCGCACGGGCAAAGATGTGCTGAATGCAGCGCTGGACTTCCGGATGTGATGCGTTGCCTAAGTGACCCAGCGCGGCGGCCAGATCGCTTGGGCCAACGAAGATCCCATCCACGCCGTCGGTGGCGGCGATAGCATCAACGTTATCCACACCCTGCTGGCTCTCAATCTGTACCAGAATGGTGATGTTCTTATTCGCCTGGCCGAAGTAGTCCGGCACGGTGCCAAACATGTTGGCGCGATGGGAGACCGATACGCCGCGAATGCCTTCCGGCGGGTAGCGGGTAGAGGCCACCGCCAGCACGGCTTCCTCTTCACTCTCGACAAACGGGATCAGGAAGTTGTAGAAGCCGATATCGAGCAGGCGCTTAATGGCAATCGGATCGTTAGCCGGGGCGCGAACCACCGGCGCGCTGCTGCTGCCCTTGAGGGCCATCAGCTGCGGGATAAAGGTGGTGACATCGTTCGGCGCGTGTTCGCCGTCGAGTACCAGCCAGTCAAAGCCCGCCAGGCCCAGCACCTCGGTGCTGATTGGGCTTGCCAGCGCGGACCAGCAGCCAATCTGAATCTGATGCGCTGCCAGCGCAGCCTTGAATTTGTTTGGGAAGATATCGTTAGTCATCATCTATACCTTGAAGTAACCGTTGCTTAATTCCGCAGTTCCATACGCTTGATGTCGCCCACCACGAACAGGTAGCAGAACATCGCCATCAGGGCTGAACAGCCGACGAACACCAGAGCAGCGTTAAAGGAGTGCAGCTCGCTGACCAGGTAACCAATTACCAGCGGGGTGACAATGGAGGCCACGTTGCCAAACACGTTAAACACCCCGCCGCACAGTCCAACAATCTCTTTTGGCGCGGTATCGGAGATCACCGGCCAGCCAAGGGCACCAAACCCTTTGCCGAAGAACGCCAGCGCCATCAGCGTGACCACCAGGGTGGTGTTATCGGTGTAGTTACACAGAATGATGCTCGACGCCAGCAGCATGCCCAGGACAATAGGCAGCTTACGCGCCAGGGTGATGGTGGCGCCACGTTTGATCAGGTGATCCGAGAAGACCCCGCCCAGCACGCCGCCAGCAAAGCCGCACAGCGCCGGAATGGATGCCACCAGACCCACTTTCAGAATCGACATCCCTTTCTCCTGCACCAGGTAGATAGGGAACCAGGTGAGGAAGAACCAGGTGATGGTGTTGATAAAATACTGGCCGAAGAACACACCCAGCATCATGCGGTTGGTCAATAATTGCTTGATGTAGTGCATTTTAGGACCCGCAACGGCCGCACCCGGCTTTTTATGGTCCATATCGACCACCGCGCCGCCCTTGGTGATGTACTCCAGCTCGTTGGCGGACATGTTCGGGTGGTCGGTCGGATTATGGATAAACTTCACCCACATACCGGTCAGCACAAAGCCAATCACGCCCATCACGGTAAACACATGCTCCCAGCCCCAGGCGAAGGTCAGCCAGCCGAGCAGCGGGGAGAAGAGTGCCAGAGAGAAGTACTGGGCTGAGTTGAAAATAGCCGATGCCGTACCGCGCTCTTTGGTCGGGAACCACGCGGCAACGATGCGGGCGTTCGCCGGGAATGACGGTGCTTCAGAGAAGCCCAGCATAAAGCGCATGATGAACATCGACACGCCAGCCCAGGCCAGCGGGAAGACGTCAACAAACCCTTGCAGGAAGGTGAACAGTGACCAGAAAAAGAGGCTGTAGGTGTACACTTTCTTCGAACCGTAGCGGTCCAGCAGCCAGCCGCCGGGGATCTGCATCAGCAGGTAGGCCCAGCCGAAAGCGGAGAAGATGTAACCCATGGAGACGGCGCTGAGTTGCAGCTCTTTGGCAACTTCGGTCCCGGCGATAGAGAGGGTCGCACGGTCCGCATAGTTAATCGCCGTAACGATAAAGATAATGAGCAAGATTAAATAGCGGGTAGGCATACCCTTTTTTGACTCAACGGCAGTATCCAATATCATTTATTTATCCTCGGGTACGGTACTCTATTTTTATATTTTTATGAGGTGTATTTTCCTGATTATTTATCGATAGCAGGCAATATCAGTTAACTAACCAGATGCAATGAAAGCGTGAATCAGTATAATCAGGCCCAAACCATCTCGCATTGTATCCATGCTCAATTAACACGGTAATTTTGGCGATTATATTGAGCATATGCACAACTCTCTGGGCGCTGATCCACAGATTTAGGCATTAGCCCTGCCGCCAGGCCTGCTACAGCTATAATGAGTGATCTGGATCACATTCTTAATAGAGAACTCCTGACACTATTTATTCCATAGCAATGTTGTTTATTTCAGATAACAAGAAACACGATACTCATTTTCCCGTTTTTGTTATCCCATACCTGGCGGAGAATACTGGACAATGGCCGACATCGAAATTAGACAAGAATCACCGACGGCGTTTTATATTAAGGTTCATGAAACTGATAACGTGGCGATTATTGTCAATGACAATGGCTTACGAGCCGGGACCCGTTTCCCGGATGGGCTTGAACTGATTGAGCATATCCCCCAGGGACATAAAGTCGCGCTGGTGGATATTCCCGCGCACGGTAACATCGTCCGCTACGGGGAGGTGATCGGCTATGCGGTGCGCGATATTGCCCGAGGCAGCTGGATCGACGAATCCACCGTGGAGCTACCCACTGCGCCGCCGCTGAATACCCTGCCGCTGGCAACCAAGGTGCCGGCGCCGCTGCCCGCCCTTGAGGGATATACCTTCGAAGGCTACCGCAACGCCGACGGCAGCGTCGGTACCAAAAACCTGCTCGGGATCACCACCAGCGTGCACTGCGTCGCGGGCGTGGTGGACTACGTGGTCAAAATTATTGAGCGCGATCTGCTGCCGAAATACCCCAACGTAGACGGCGTGGTTGGCCTGAATCACCTCTACGGCTGCGGCGTGGCGATCAACGCCCCGGCGGCGGTAGTGCCTATTCGCACTATCCACAACATCGCCCTGAACCCGAACTTTGGTGGCGAAGTGATGGTGGTTGGCCTGGGCTGTGAGAAACTCCAGCCGGAGCGCCTGCTGCAGGGAACGGAAGACGTGCAGGCGATCCCCGTCGACAGCGCCAGCATCGTACGTTTGCAGGATGAGCAGCACGTCGGCTTCCGCTCGATGGTGGACGATATTCTTCAGGTTGCTGAGCGCCACCTGATCAAGCTGAATGCTCGCCAGCGCGAAACCTGCCCGGCCTCGGAGCTGGTGGTGGGGATGCAGTGCGGCGGCAGCGACGCCTTCTCTGGCGTAACGGCGAACCCGGCGGTGGGCTACGCCTCTGACCTGCTGGTTCGCTGCGGTGCGACGGTGATGTTCTCGGAGGTCACCGAGGTGCGCGATGCTATCCATCTGCTCACTCCACGCGCTATCAACGAGGAAGTGGGCAAGCGCCTGCTGGAGGAGATGGCCTGGTACGATAACTATCTCGACATGGGCAAAACCGACCGCAGCGCTAACCCCTCTCCGGGCAACAAAAAAGGCGGCCTCGCCAACGTGGTTGAGAAAGCGCTTGGCTCGATTGCCAAGTCTGGTCAGAGTGCCATCGTGGAAGTGCTCTCGCCGGGCCAGCGCCCCACTAAGCGCGGCCTGATCTACGCGGCGACGCCTGCCAGCGACTTTGTCTGTGGTACTCAGCAGGTAGCCTCCGGGATCACCGTTCAGGTGTTCACCACCGGGCGCGGTACGCCGTACGGCCTGGTGGCGGTGCCGGTTATCAAGATGGCGACCCGTACCGAGCTGGCTAACCGCTGGTACGATCTGATGGATATCAACGCCGGGACGATCGCGACCGGGGAAGAGAGCATTGAGGACGTCGGCTGGAAGCTGTTCCACTTTATCCTCGACGTCGCCAGCGGCCGCAAGAAAACCTTCTCGGATCAGTGGGGCCTGCACAACCAGCTGGCCGTGTTTAACCCGGCTCCGGTGACATGATATTTTTGCCGGGCGGCGCTGCGTTTGCCCGGCCTACTGTACGCTAGTCCATAAGACGCCAGTAGCCGCCTTTCGTTGAACCGATGCGCTCCAGCCTGCCCTGCTTTTGTAGCGTCTGGAGCTGACGTTCGACCGTGCGTGTCGTTACGCCAAATCGTGTGGCCATGTCGGCAATCGTGCTGGTCGGATGCCGACGTAGCCAGACAAGATACGCCTGCGTTTTAGGTGACAACTCAAGCACCTTTTCTTCCGACATTTCTTCCGACATTTCTTCCGACATTTTCGACGCTGAATTCAGTCCCTCTTTCAGCGCCGCTGCAATGTTTCCCAGCATAAACTCGATAAATAGGGTGCAGTCACTGGCTCGATCGCATTCGCCCAATACCTGGTAATACCGCTCCTGCTGGTAATGGATCAATGTCTCTACCGGTAGCCAGGCCATTTCGGGCCGCCAGGTGCTCAAGATCAACGTTTGCCATAGGCGCCCCATACGCCCGTTGCCGTCGGCAAAAGGGTGAATAAATTCGAACTCATAGTGGAAAACGGAGCTGGCGATTAGCGGATGCAGATCGGTACTGTCCAGCCAGTTAAGTAGTTCACCGACCAGCCGGGAAACCTGTGAGGCTGGCGGAGCCATGTGGATGAGCATCCTGTCGCGATAGATACCGACATCGTTTTGCCGGAGATTGCCGGGATTATCAACCAGCCCGGCCATGAGAATACGGTGTGCTGAAAGCAGATCGTTAAGCCGCCCTTTACCCCAGCTGGAGAGATGGTCATATGCCAAAATAGCGTTTCTGACCTCCTGAATATCTTTTGCCGGGGCCAGCACACGTTTACCGTCCATAATCGCTGTGACCTGCTCAGCGCTTAAGCTGTTATGCTCAATAGCCAGCGAAGCCTGAATAGTGCGGATCCTGTTCTCTTTACGCAGCAAAGGAGAGGCGCGCCCGGTCTGGGCAGCCCAGTGCCCAAGGAGCTCCCCTATTTCAATCACCAAATTCAGGATTGGCGGCGTAATGGTAAACGGCGGCTGATAGCGGCTCATAAACCTTACCCCAGCTGCTCCAAAGCATACTTATAGAGGGCGTTCTTCTTCACGCCGTGGATCTCGGCGGCCAGCGCGGCGGCTTTTTTCAGCGGCAGCTCGGCCTGTAGCAGCGCCAAAGTACGCAGCGCGTCGGCGGGCAGATCCTCCTCCTGGGCCTTATGCCCTTCAATAATCAACACCATCTCGCCCTTGCGGCGGTTTTCATCTTCCTTCACCCACGCCAGCAGCTCGCCGATGGGCGCGCCGTGAATCGACTCCCAGGTCTTGGTTAGCTCGCGGGCCAGCACGACATAGCGGGATTCACCCAGCACGGTGCAGATGTCCTCCAGGCTATCGAGCAGGCGGTGAGTGGACTCATAAAAAATCAGCGTGCGCGGCTCGGCCTCCAGCGCTTTTAGCGTATCGCGGCGACCTTTTGATTTGGCAGGCAAAAAGCCTTCATAACAGAAGCGATCCGACGGCAGTCCGGCGGCGCTGAGGGCGGCAATCGCGGCGCAGGGGCCAGGGAGCGGCACCACGCGGATCCCCGCCTCGCGGCAGGTGCGTACCAGGTGGTAGCCAGGATCGTTGATCAGCGGCGTCCCGGCGTCGGAAACCAGGGCAATGTTCTGCCCCTCTTTAAGCTTCGCCACCAGCGTATCTGCCTTCTGCTGCTCGTTATGATCGTGCAGAGCAAACAGGCGGGCGCTAATGGCGAAGTGCTGCAACAGCAGGCCAGTGTGCCGGGTATCCTCTGCGGCAACTAAATCAACGCTTTGCAACACGGTCAGCGCGCGCTGGGTGATATCAGCCAAATTCCCGATAGGAGTGGGTACAATATAGAGCTGACCTTGAGAATTCTCAGCCGATTCGTGTTGTTTCATTGTTTCATCCGTATTGCCGATTTAATATTGAGCATTGCGTAAAAAATATCACTGGATACAGAATGGTACAGTCAACATTTTTCCGTTTAAAAGCAGCGCGTTGTCTGCCCGTCGTGCTGGCCGCCCTGCTTTTTGCAGGCTGTGGAACACAGACGCCAGACCAGAGCAGCGCCCATATGCAGGGCACGGCGCAGGCGGACTCTGGCTTCTACCTAAGCCAGATGCAGCACAGCACAGATGATACCAAGACCAACTGGCAATTACTCGCCATTCGTGCCCTGCTGAAAGAGGGCAAAAGCCAGCAGGCAGGCGAGCTGTTTAACCAGCTGCCGCAGGAGCTGACCGATACCCAGCGTAAAGAGCAGTCGCTGCTGGCCGTCGAGCTTAAGCTGGTGCAGAAGGATTTTGCCGGTGCACAGGCGCTGCTGGCGAAGCTGAAGCCTGCCGATTTTGAGGGTAACCAGCTGGCGCGCTACTGGCAGGCACAGATTGATGCCAGCCAGGGCCGTCCGTCGCTGACGCTGCTGCGGGCCTTAATCGCCCAGGAGCCGCTGCTGGCGGCAAAGGATAAGCAGAAAAATATCGATGCCACCTGGCAGGCGCTCTCCTCCATGACGCCAGAGCAGGCGCAGGCGCTTGTGATCAATGCCGATGAGAACGTGCTGCAGGGCTGGCTCGATTTGCAGCGCGTCTGGTTCGATAACCGCACCGATCCGAATATGCTGAAGGCGGGGATTAGCGACTGGCAGACCCGCTATCCGCAAAACCCTGGCGCGAAGATGCTGCCAACGGCGCTGACCAACGTACAGAATTTTAAACCTGCCTCGACCAACAAAATCGCCCTGCTGCTGCCTCTCAACGGCCAGGCCGCGGTCTACGGTCGTGCTATCCAGCAGGGTTTTGAAGCGGCGAAAAACGGTACGCCTGCCGTGAGCGGCCCGGCCACGCCAGTCCAGGTTGCCCAGGCGGCGACGGTGGGAGACGATGAGGTGGTGAGCCCCTCGCAGGCGCCGGTGGATGAGCTGACCCAGACGCAGCCTGCTACTACACCAGTGGAAGCGCCGGTGGCTGCACCCGAAGCGACCCAGGCTCCCGCACCCGCTGACACCGCTGCGTCCGCTGAGACCGCTGCGCCCGTGAACGCCCCTGAGGCGCAGACGCAGCCTGCCGCAACGCCAGCGGCGGCCAGCGTCCCGGCGAATCCTTCTGCCGATCTGAAAATTTACGACACCAGCTCGCAGCCGCTCGACCAGATCCTCAACCAGGTCCAGCAGGATGGTGCCAGCATCGTGGTCGGCCCGCTGTTAAAAGGTAACGTTGAAGAGCTGATGCGCAGCAACACCGCCCTTAACGTACTGGCGCTGAACCAGCCGGAGTCGGTAGAGAGCCGGGCAAATATCTGCTACTTCGCCCTCTCGCCGGAAGATGAAGCCCGCGACGCCGCGCGCCACATGTGGGATCAGGGCCGCCGTGCGCCGCTGCTGCTGGTTCCGCGCAGCGCGCTGGGGGATCGGGTCACCACCGCCTTTGCCGAAGAGTGGCAGAAACTGGGCGGCGGTACCGTGCTGCAGCAAAAATTTGGCTCCACGGCTGAACTGAAGATGGGCATTAACGGCGGGTCCGGTATCGCCCTGACCGGCACCCCGGTAACCTCCAGCCTGCCGCAGCAGCAGGGCGTGACTATTGGCGGCCTGACCATCCCTGCTCCACCGACCGAGGCGCAGATCACCGGCGGCGGCAACGTCGATGCGGCCTATATCCTGGCGACGCCAAACGAGATCGCGCTTATCAAGCCGATGATTGCCATGCGCACCGGCAGCCACAGCGGTGCCGCCCTCTATGCCAGCTCACGCAGCGCGCAGGGCGGTGCAGGCCCGGACTTCCGCCTTGAGATGGAGGGGCTCCAGTTTAGCGAGATCCCGATGCTGGCAGGCAGCAACCCTGCGCTAATGCAGCAGGCGCTGCGCAGCGTTAATAGTGACTACTCACTGGCACGCCTGTATGCCATGGGCGTTGACGCCTGGGCGCTGGCTAACCACTTCGCCCAGATGCGCCAGGTCCCCGGCTTTGAGATCAGCGGCAACACCGGCGATCTCTCAGCGACGCCGGACTGCGTGATTAACAGGAAGTTATCATGGCTCAAGTACCAGCAGGGGCAGATCGTCCCGGCCAGTTAAGCCGTAAACAGACCGGCGACGCGTGGGAAGCCACGGCGCGTCGCTGGCTGGAGGGCAAAGGACTGCGCTTTATCGCCGCCAACGTGCGTTCGCGCGGCGGCGAGATTGACCTGATTATGCGTCAGGGCCCCACTACCGTGTTCGTTGAGGTACGCTACCGTAAGACAGCCCGGTACGGCGGCGCAGCGGCCAGCATCACCCGCAGCAAGCAGTTGAAACTCTTATCGGCGGCGCGTTTGTGGCTCGCCCGGCACAATGGGAGTTTTGACACTGTGGATTGCCGGTTCGATGTGATAGCCTTCACCGGAAATGATGTGGAGTGGATACAAGACGCTTTTAATGACCACTCATACTAGCTGACATTATAGGGATCACCGTGCTCGAAAGAATTAAAGTCTGCTTTACGGAAAGTATTCAAACCCAGATTGCGGCGGCGGAAGCCCTGCCGGATGCGATCTCCCGTGCAGCCATGACGCTGGTTCACTCCCTGCTTAACGGTAACAAAATCCTCTGCTGCGGCAACGGCACCTCCGCCGCCAACGCCCAGCATTTTGCTGCCAGCATGATCAATCGCTTTGAAACCGAGCGTCCGAGCCTGCCGGCGATTGCACTAAATACCGATAACGTGGTCTTAACCGCGATCGCCAACGATCGGCTGCACAATGAGATCTATGCCAAACAGGTACGTGCGCTAGGCCATGCCGGTGACGTGCTGCTGGCGATCTCTGCCCGGGGTAACAGCCGGGATATCGTGAAAGCCGTTGAGGCGGCCGTGACTCGCGATATGACCATCGTGGCCCTTACCGGCTACGACGGCGGCGAGCTGGCGGGTTTGCTGGGGCCACAGGATGTCGAAATTCGTATTCCGTCCCACCGCAGCGCACGCATCCACGAGATGCATATGTTGACGGTTAACTGCCTTTGCGATCTGATTGATAACACGCTTTTCCCTCACCAGGATGATTAAGGAGTAGACATGAAGGCATTTTCGCCCCTTGCGGTAATACTCTCCGCGCTGCTGCTTCAGGGATGTGTCGCAGCGGCCGTGGTCGGCAGCGCTGCCGTAGGCACCAAAGCAGCCACCGATCCGCGTACCGTGGGCACGCAGGTTGATGATGGAACGCTGGAGCTGCGCGTCAACAGCGCGCTGGGTAAAGATGAGCAGATTAAGAAAAGCGCACGCATTAACGTGACCGCTTACCAGGGTAAAGTCCTGCTGGTCGGCCAGGCACCCGATCCCGAACTGGCCTCACGCGCGAAGCAGATCGCGATGGGCGTCGATGGGGCAACCGAGGTCTATAACGAGATCCGTCAGGGCCAGCCGATTAGCCTGGGCACCGCCTCGTCAGATACCTGGATCACCACCAAAGTCCGCTCCCAGCTACTGGGCAGCGATCAGGTGAAATCGTCGAACGTGAAGGTGACCACCGAAAACGGTGAGGTGTTCCTGCTAGGCCTGGTGACCGAGCGTGAAGCTCGCGCCGCCGCCGATACCGCCAGCCGCGTGTCCGGCGTCAAGCACGTGACCACGGCGTTTACGTTTATTAAGTAGTGAGTTAATAACGCCCGGTGGCGCGACGCTTACCGGGCCTACAGGTCCCGTAGGCCGGATAAGCGCAGCGCCATCCGGCGTTTTTCTTACAGCAGAGCCAGCGCCCCCACAACCATCCCACTCACTGCCACCAGCCCACCGGTTAGCCACAGCGCTTTCGCCGGGAAGGATTTGCGCAGCATAATCAGCGACGGCAGGCTTACAGCCGGCAGCGTAACCAGCAGGGCCAGCGCGGGAGCCATGCCCATCCCGGCCATCATCATGGTCTGCACGATAGGAATTTCTGCCGCGGTTGGGATCACAAACAGGCAGCCGACGATAGCCATCGCCACGACCCACATCAGCGAGTTGTCGATAGCGCCATCAGCATGGGGGAAGAGCCAGACCCGCGCCGCACCCAGCAGCAGCACGGCCAGAATGTAGACCGGGATGGTGCTCCAGAACAGCGTCCATAGCGCCCGACCCCAGCGTGCCATCAATCCGCCCTGCGGCTCGGCAGCGGTAACCGTTTCAGGCAGCGGCGACGGCCGGTCGCTCTCTTTCACCCAGCGCTGCACCAGCAGGGCAACCCCAGGCACAATCGCCAGACCAGCCAGCAGACGGATCAGGGCAAAATGCCAGCCCAGCACAAAGCCCATAAACACCAGCGTTGCCGGGTTAAGCAGCGGATTGCCCATCCAGAACGCCAGCGCGCCACCCATCGATGCCTGCTGGCGGCGCAGCCCGGCGGTAACCGGCGCGGCACAGCAGGAGCACATCATGCCCGGCAGAGAGAAGAGCGTGCCAAAAAGCGTACCGCCCACGCGCCGCTGGCCCAGGGTGCGCAGCAGCCAGTCGCGGGGAATAAGCACCTGCACCAGCGAGCCGAGCAGCACGCCCAGCACCGCAGCTTTCCAGACGGCGAGGAAGTAGACCATGGCATAGTCGAGCGCGGCCCGGAACGGGTTCGCCTCGGCGTTAGCCAGAATGGATTTGCCGATGTTGTGGGTTTCAGCGGCGGTAAAGGCTTTGCCGTAATAGGGCTGCCATTTCACATACCAGAGCCCAACGATAACAACGAGAAAAAAGAGCGCGGGCTTCCACCATTGGACAGGTGTTGCCGCCTGAGATGAAGACTGACCAGTCATTGCATTCCCCGGAAAGATGTATGGATTATTATTAGCCGGAAGATACTACGCCTGACTGGACACTTTTGGAAACAGTTAATTCTCCTCCCCAATGGCAATCGCATGCAGCTGTTCGGAGGTCAAAATAGTCACCCTCTCGCGGCAAGGAGAGAACGCCGTCAGCAGCATGGCGCGCGCCACGTCGCGAGCCTCAATGGATTTCCACTTGCCGGGCAGCAGGTGCATCATCGGGCCAATCAGCGACTCGCCAAACCGCTGCTTCGCCCTGCGGCCCAGCAGCATCGCCGGACGCGCCAGAGTCAGGCGCGGCCAATCCTGCGCCATTAACGCCTCCTCCATCTTGCCCTTCACCCGGTTATAGAAAAAGGGCGAGCCGGCATTGGCTCCCATCGCGCTGACCACCAGCATATGCTTCGCCCCGAGCCGCAGCCCAGCCAGCGCGGTGTCCACCACGAGGGTGTAATCGGCGTGGATAAACGCCTCTTTGCTGCCCGCTTCCCGACGGGTCGTACCGAGGCAGCAGAAGACAATATCGATAGGATCGTTGACCTGCGCCAGCGCGTCGGTGAGCTGGCGATCGCAGGGGTTAAAGACCCCCGGCATGCCCAGCAGAGGCCGACGCGTCGGGGCGGCAATATAGTTAACCCGCGGCTCCTGAATGAGCATACGCAGCAGGTGTGAGCCCACCAGTCCGGTCGCTCCAGTAATCAGTACCTGACTCATCTCGCCCCCTTTGCAGATTAGTCCGCCTTGCAATGTGAGATCGCTGAACCACACTTATTCATACGTCATTATTAACGATAGATGGCGAAATAACCCATCCAGAGCGAAAACAATGGAGGAAACATGGGCAAGAAAATCGCAGTCTTGATCACTGATGACTTTGAAGATTCAGAATTCACGTCCCCGGCCGAGGCCTACCGTAAAGCGGGCCACGAGGTGATCACCATTGAGAAAGAAGCCGGGAAAACCGTGAAGGGGAAACAGGGCGAAGCCAGCATCACCATCGATAAGTCGATTGATGAGGTGTCGCCGGACGAGTTTGATGCCCTACTGCTGCCGGGCGGCCACTCGCCAGACTCCCTACGCGGTGACGATCGCTTTGTCTCCTTTACCCGCGACTTCGTGAACTCCGGTAAGCCGGTATTTGCTATCTGCCACGGCCCGCAGCTGCTGATCAGCGCGGAAGTGGTGCGCGGACGCAAGCTGACGGCGGTGAAACCGATCGTTATCGATCTGAAAAACGCTGGCGTAGAGTTCTACGATCAGGAAGTGGTAAATGATAACGATCAGCTGATCACCAGCCGTACGCCAGACGATCTGCCCGCATTTAACCGGGAGACGCTGCGCCTACTGGGAGCCTGATCCCCGTAGCCAGTGAAGCTTTTTACCAAAGCCCAGGGTGTTGTCGGTAAACTTAATTTCGTCCAGGGAAATTTCCCATACCGGGGCCGACAACGCTCTGGCAACCGGAAAGCGACGGTTATAGCGCTCGCGCGCAGCCTCGCTTTCCGCCCCCTCCAGACGCCGGATCTCCCCTTTAAACTGCACGCCACGGATCAGCGCCACCGTCTTCGGCTGGCCATTAACCGTGCCTGCAACCGGGGCGCGAGGCCCGCTCATCTGCGCATGCCGGGTGCGATCCTCACTCATCACGTAGAAGGCGACTTTCTGCGGATCGTAGTGATAGAAGGCGTTAGCACACCAGAGCTCGCCTTCGCTGGCGACGCACCAGGTCACCACGTGCTGCTTTGCGAGCCAGCGATGAATGGCGGCGAGAGTTTCCATTTTTTACCTACCTCATGCTAAGGTGCGCTCACCTTATCCTGTTAAAACACGCTATGACGCCCTGGTTTCTCTATCTTATCCGTACCGCCGACGATGCGCTCTATACCGGCATCACCACCGATGTGACTCGCCGCTTTACCCAGCATCAGACGGGCAAAGGGGCCAAAGCGCTGCGCGGCAAAGGCGAGCTGCGGCTGGCCTTTTCGGCACAAGTAGGTGAGCGTTCACTAGCGTTGAAAATTGAGTACCGTATTAAGCAGCTAACGAAGCGCCAAAAAGAGCGCCTCGTTGCCGGGGATGGATCGTTTGATACGCTGCTGGCGGCATTACAGCCCGAGGCGCTTAAATTCGATTGAAGTGTTCGTGGTACTCCACCAGACCATGCACGCCGTTTAAGGCATCATCCGCCAGGCGATGCACCTGAAACGCGCTCTCGCTGCCCGGCCAGCGGCAGTGAAGATCGTAGCGTGCCGCCTGCTCAAAGCCGAGACGCTGATAGAAATCTGCCTCACCCAGCGCAACCACGGCGGCATAGCCAAACTCATTGAGTGAGTCCAGCCCCTCATAGACCAGCTGACGCGCCAGCCCCTGACCGCGATAGTGTTCATCTACCGCCAGCGGCGCAAGGCCAACCCACTGCAAATCTTCACCCTCAACGTCTACCGGACTAAAGGCAACGTAGCCAATAACCTGACCTTCATCATCGGTGGCGACAAGCCCTAACGTAATCAGCCCGTCCTCCCGCAGGGAGTGGACCAGGTTAGCTTCGCTCTCCCCGCCGAATGCGCGACGAAGAAGGGCATCAATGCCTGGCGCATCGATAGGTATTTCAACTCGAATCAGCATGGCTCACCTACAGAAATTGGTTTGGTCGCAGGCGGGGCTTGCAGGCCAGCCTCGACGAACTCCGCCAGTTGCAGCAGCATAACGCGCAGCGGTTTGGGCATCTGCTCCAGTTCAATGGCGTCCATCAGGTTCTTAACATATAACCCCAGTTCGGTATCGCCCTCAATCACCAGCCGGCGCTGGAAGAATAGCGTGTCAGGATCCTGCTTGCGCGCGGCGATCATCAGCAGGTCGCTGGCATCGGCACTAAAGCTGACGTCGGCAGCAGCAGACTCACGCACAATTAACTGCTCATTCTCAACGGATGTAAACCACCTGAGGCCAATATCGCGTACTTCAATGCTCAACCAGCGGCCCTCCAGGAATTCCAGCTCGCCATCCGCCAGCGCCTGCTGGAACTGCCAGCGCAGAAGCTGCTCCAGCACCTGACGTTTAAGCGCGAAAGGCGCGAGCTTTACCGGCACGCTCAGCAGAGACGGCGCGGCATGAACGAGACGTGAGCGCAGTATATCCAACACAAGCTTTACTCCCTGATATGAAAAGTCTGGCTATTCTGCCATAACCTCAAATCCACATAGCGGCATAAATCAACAATTGCGAAGATGGAACTACCCCTTATTCCTCCCATCAATACGCGATTAGCTGCCTTAAATCAAAAATTGTCGCCGAAGGGTTAACTAAAATCCCAGCTCGTTAACAATTTTGCACCTAATCGGTGCGCGGGCCATCTGGCCCCTGACCTGGGATACACTATGGAGTTGCTCTGCCCGGCCGGAAATCTACCGGCGTTGAAGGCGGCTATCGAAAACGGTGCCGACGCTGTTTATATAGGCCTGAAGGATGATACCAACGCCCGCCATTTTGCGGGTCTCAACTTCACGGAGAAGAAGCTGCAGGAAGCGGTAAGCTTTGTCCATCAGCGGCGCAAAAAGCTGCATATTGCGATCAATACCTTTGCGCATCCCGACGGCTACGCACGCTGGCAGCGGGCGGTGGATATGGCCGCTCAGCTGGGGGCTGACGCGCTGATCCTCGCCGATCTGGCGATGCTGGAGTATGCCGCCGAGCGCTACCCGCATATTGAGCGCCACGTTTCGGTGCAGGCTTCGGCCACCAACGACGAGGCGATCCGCTTCTATCACCGCCACTTTGACGTCGCCCGCGTGGTGCTGCCCCGCGTGCTGTCCATTCACCAGGTGAAACAGCTGGCCCGCACCTCGCCGGTGCCGCTGGAGGTCTTTGCCTTTGGCAGCCTGTGCATTATGGCCGAGGGGCGCTGCTATCTCTCATCCTATTTAACCGGCGAGTCCCCGAACACCGTGGGGGCCTGCTCCCCTGCCCGCTTTGTCCGTTGGCAGCAGACTCCGCAGGGGCTGGAGTCGCGTCTTAATGAGGTGTTGATTGACCGCTATCAGGAGGATGAGAACGCGGGCTATCCGACGCTGTGCAAAGGCCGCTACCACGTCGATGGCGAGCGCTACCACGCCCTGGAGGAGCCTACCAGCCTAAATACGCTGGAGCTGCTGCCCGAACTTCTGGCAGCGAATATCGCCTCGGTAAAAATCGAAGGTCGTCAGCGCAGCCCAGCCTACGTCAGCCAGGTGGCAAAGGTGTGGCGTCAGGCCATCGACCGCTGCATGGCCGCGCCAGAACGCTACGTTCCGCAACCGGCGTGGATGGAGACCCTCGGCGCGATGTCTGAAGGCACGCAGACCACCCTTGGCGCATATCACCGTAAATGGCAGTGAGAGACAAGATGAAATATTCATTAGGACCGGTGCTCTACTACTGGTCAAAAGAGACGCTGGAGGATTTTTACCAGCAGGCAGCCAGCAGCAGCGCCGATACCATTTACCTGGGCGAAGCCGTGTGCAGCAAGCGCCGGGCCACGAAAGTCGGCGACTGGCTGGCAATGGCAAAATCCCTTGCGGGAAGTGGTAAACAGGTGGTGCTCTCAACCCTGGCGCTGGTGCAGGCCGCCTCCGAACTGGGGGAGCTGAAGCGCTA
The DNA here is from genome assembly GCF_000759795.1 of Pseudescherichia vulneris NBRC 102420. Lineage (GTDB taxonomy): Bacteria > Pseudomonadota > Gammaproteobacteria > Enterobacterales > Enterobacteriaceae > Pseudescherichia > Pseudescherichia vulneris. Next base: position 132,906 of record NZ_BBMZ01000008.1, on the reverse strand, counting down.
CGTGGAGAACGGCGACTTTCTGCTGGAGGCGAGCGATCTTGGCGTGGTGAACATGTGCGCCGAACGTAAGCTGCCCTTCGTCGCCGGGCATGCCCTGAACTGCTATAACGCGGTTACCCTCCGTCTGCTGCTGAAGCAGGGCATGGTGCGCTGGTGCATGCCGGTGGAGCTGTCTCGCGACTGGCTGGCGAACCTGCTTAATCAGTGCGATGAACTTGGCATCCGCGAGCAGTTTGAGGTGGAGGTGTTGAGTTACGGGCATCTGCCGCTGGCCTACTCTGCCCGCTGCTTTACCGCCCGCTCCGAGGATCGCCCTAAGGACGAGTGCGAAACCTGCTGCATTAAGTACCCCACCGGGCGCAACGTGCTCTCTCAGGAGAACCAGCAGGTGTTTGTCCTCAACGGCATCCAGACCATGAGCGGCTATGTCTATAACCTCGGCAACGAGCTAACCTCGATGCAGGGGCTGGTGGATATGGTGCGCCTCTCGCCGCTGGGAACGGAGACCTTTGCCATGCTCGACGCCTTCCGCGCCAATGAAAACGGCGGCGCGCCGCTGCCCCTGACGGCGAATAGCGACTGCAACGGCTACTGGAAGCGCCTCGCTGGCCTTGAGCTGGTTTGAAAAAAAGCTCACTTTGTTAACTACGGTAATCAATTTTTAATGCAGTATTAAAAGATTGCCGTCGACAAAGTGAGCATATGATGACTGACAAAACCGTTTCATTCTCGGTGCTGGATTTAGCCCCGATCCCGCAGGGCGCTACGGCGCGCGATGCATTTCACCGTTCTCTGGATTTAGCCCAGCTGGCAGAGAAGCGCGGCTATCGCCGCTTCTGGCTGGCCGAGCACCACAACATGACCGGCATCGCCAGCGCGGCGACGTCGGTGCTGATTGGCTATCTGGCCGCCAATACCCAGACGCTGCACCTCGGCTCCGGTGGTGTGATGCTGCCTAACCACGCGCCGCTGGTGATCGCCGAGCAGTTTGGCACCCTGAATACACTCTATCCGGGGCGTATCGATCTGGGCCTGGGCCGTGCGCCGGGCAGCGATCAGCGCACCATGATGGCCCTGCGCCGCCACATGAGCGGCGATATCGATAACTTCCCGCGCGACGTGGCGGAGCTGGTGGACTGGTTCGATGCCCGCGATCCGAACCCGCACGTTCGTCCGGTGCCGGGCTACGGAGAGAAGATCCCGGTGTGGCTGCTCGGCTCCAGTCTTTACAGCGCTCAGCTTGCCGCCCAGCTGGGGCTGCCGTTTGCCTTTGCCTCACACTTTGCCCCGGATATGCTCTTCCAGGCGCTACACCTCTACCGCACGAACTTTAAGCCCTCCGCGCGGCTGGAGAAACCCTATGCGATGGTGTGCATCAACATCGTTGCCGCAGACAGCACCCGCGACGCCGAGTTCCTGTTTACCTCAATGCAGCAGGCGTTCGTGAAGCTGCGCCGGGGCGAAACCGGCCAGCTGCCAGCGCCGATTGCCGATATCGGCGCCTTCTGGTCGCCGTCCGAGCAGTATGGCGTGCAGCAGGCGCTGAGCATGTCGCTGGTGGGAGATAAAGCCAAGGTGCGCCACGGGCTGGAGTCGATCCTGCGGGAGACCGAGGCCGACGAGATCATGGTTAACGGCCAGATTTTCGATCACCAGGCAAGGCTGCACTCGTTTGAGCTGGCGATGCAGGTGAAAGAGGAATTATTGGGATGAGGTTTCGCCGGGCGGCGCAAGCTTGCCCGGCCTACGGTTTCTGGCGATCTATTGATATACCGGTAATACGTTAAAACTCGATAAAATATGCACTACGGCGTTGCCTACCCCGAACAGCAGGATCAGCGCAATCATCGGTTTCCCGCCCCAGACGCGGAATTTGGGGCTACCGAAGCGCTTGCGTGATGCACGCGCCAGCAGGGCCGGAACAATCGCCGCCCAGATGGTTGCCGCCAACCCGGCATAGCCAATGGCGTAGAGGAAGCCGTTCGGCCACAGCAGCCCACCGACAATCGGCGGTAGGAAGGTCAGCAGCGCGGTTTTGAAACGGCCGCTGGCGGAGTCGTCAAAGCCAAAGAGATCGGCCAGATAATCAAACAGCCCCAGCGTCACCCCCAGAAACGAACTGGCGACCGCAAAGTTAGAGAACACCACCAGAAGCAGATCCAGACTGCGGCTATTCAGCACGCCGCTCAGGGCCAGCACCAGCACGTCAATATTTCCCCCCTGCTGCGCAATGCCGATAAACGCCGGACGGGTGATATTCCCCATCGTCACCAGCAACCAGATGGTATACAGACCCAGCGCCAGCAGCGAGCCGTAGGCAATGCAGCGCGTGATGGTGCGCGGATCCTTGCCGTAGTACTTCATCAGGCTCGGCACGTTGCCATGATAGCCAAACGAGGCGAGGCAGAATGGCAGGGTCATCAGCAGATACGGCGTGTAGGAGGCGTTGCTCTCGGCCACGTTAAACAGCGTGGCGGGCTCGACGTGTCCCAGCAGGCTACCAAAGGTCAGGAAGAAGGTAATGACCTTTGCCCCCAGCACAATGGCGGTCATGCGACTGACCGCACGGGTTGAGAGCCAGACGATAAACGCGACGATTAATGCAAAGCTCAATCCCGCCAGACGCGGCGACACGTTGAGCGACATCTCCGAGAAGGTGTGGTGCAGAATCGAGCCGCTCGCCGAGATATAGGCGTAGGTCAGAATATAGAGCACAAAGGCAATAGAGATGCCGTTAACCAGATTCCAGCCTTTACCCAGCAGGTCACGGGTGATGGTATCGAAGCTGGAGCCAATACGGTAGTTGAGGTTGGCCTCAAGGATCATCAGCCCGGAGTGGAGCATACAGAACCAGGTAAAGACCAGTGCCGCAAGCGACCAGAAGAACCAGGCGCCCGACATCACCACCGGCAGCGAGAACATCCCTGCGCCAATAATGGTTCCTGCGATGATCACCACGCCGCCGAGCAGCGACGGGGTAGTATGGGTGGTGGAAAGCGTAGCCATTCTCTCTTCTCTCTAAAATGCGGTTCGCTGCGCATTGTACCAGTACATGAGTACATTACCGATAAAAAAAGCCCCGATTGTTGAGATCGGGGCTGGAACGCTTACTTTACAGTAACGTTTCTGTGCTTACTCGCTTACGCGTCGTTGTTGAAACGACGGCGCGGCGTGGAAGCGTCATCACGGCGCGGGCCGCGGCTTTCACGGCGCTCACCGCTGAAGCGGCCTGCACCTGCACCAGCTGGCGCAGAACCTTCGCGACGCGGGCCACGGCCGCCTTCACGACGCTCGCCGCCGCCGAAGCTACGACGTTCGCCAGCCGGACGGTCACCGCCGCCACGGCGCTCACCACGTTCGTGCGGCTGTGCATCGCCCAGCAGCTGCATATTCATCGGCTTGTTCAGAATACGCGTGCGGGTGAAGTGCTGCAGAACTTCACCCGGCATGCCTTTCGGCAGCTCGATGGTGGAGTGAGAAGCGAACAGCTTGATGTTACCGATGTAACGGCTGCTGATGTCGCCTTCGTTAGCGATAGCGCCAACGATGTGACGCACTTCAACGCCGTCATCACGGCCCACTTCAATGCGGTACAGCTGCATATCGCCAGCGTCACGACGTTCGCGACGCGGACGGTCTTCACCACCACGCTCCGGACGGTCGCCACGCGGGCCACGATCGTTACGGTCGGCACGCGGAGCACGCTCGTCACGGTCACGGAACTCACGCTTCGGACGCATCGGTGCATCTGGCGGTACGATCAGCGCGCGTTCGCCCTGAGCCATTTTCAGCAGTGCTGCGGCCAGCGTTTCGATATCCAGCTCTTCACCTTCCGCTGTCGGCTTGATCTGCGCCAGCAGGGCACGGTACTGATCCAGATCGCTGCTCTCCAGCTGCTGCTGAACTTTCGCGGCGAATTTTTCCAGACGGCGTTTGCCCAGCAGCTCTGCGTTCGGCAGATCGGCTTCTGGAATGGTCAGCTTCATGGTGCGTTCGATGTTACGCAGCAGACGACGCTCGCGGTTCTCAACGAACAGCAGCGCACGGCCTGCACGACCCGCACGACCGGTACGGCCGATACGGTGAACGTAAGACTCGGAGTCCATCGGGATGTCGTAGTTAACAACCAGGCTGATACGCTCAACGTCGAGGCCACGGGCCGCAACGTCGGTGGCGATCAGGATGTCCAGACGACCATCTTTCAGACGCTCCAGGGTCTGCTCACGCAGCGCCTGGTTCATGTCACCGTTCAGCGCGGCGCTGTTATAGCCGCTACGCTCCAGCGCTTCAGCCACTTCCAGGGTCGCGTTTTTGGTACGGACGAAGATAATCGCCGCGTCAAAATCTTCCGCTTCCAGGAAACGCACCAGCGCTTCGTTTTTACGCATGCCGTAGACAGACCAGTAGCTCTGGCTGATGTCCGGGCGAGTGGTGACGCTGGACTGGATGCGCACTTCCTGCGGCTCGTTCATAAAGCGGCGGGTGATGCGACGGATCGCTTCCGGCATGGTGGCGGAGAAGAGCGCGGTCTGATGATCGGCCGGGATCTGCGCCATGATGGTTTCAACGTCTTCGATGAAGCCCATACGCAGCATTTCGTCCGCTTCGTCCAGCACCAGGCCTTTCAGGCCGGAGAGGTTCAGCGTGCCACGTTTTAAGTGATCGAGCAGACGGCCCGGCGTGCCCACAACAATCTGTGGGCCCTGGCGCAGGGCGCGCAGCTGCACGTCATAACGCTGGCCGCCGTAAAGGGCAACCACGTTTACGCCGTGCATATGTTTAGAGAAGTCAGTCATCGCTTCAGCAACCTGAACGGCCAGTTCACGGGTTGGAGCGAGCACAAGGATCTGCGGCGCGCGCAGGTCCGGATCGATGTTGTTCAGCAGCGGCAGCGAGAACGCTGCGGTTTTACCGCTGCCGGTCTGGGCCATACCCAGCACGTCACGACCAGAGAGCAGGTGCGGAATGCACTCAGCCTGGATCGGAGAAGGTTTTTCGTAACCGAGATCGTTAAGCGCCTCAATAATAGAAGGTTTCAGCCCAAGATCGGAAAAAGTGGTTTCGAATTCAGCCATGTAGTACGAGTGCCTCAATGTCATTGGCGGCCAGTCTACATAACTCATCATGAAATTGATCTGCAATTTTCATTGAAAAGTGTGAACCGGCTCAAAGTAGGTGTATTGACGAACAACAACGCCCTCACCCGTGAAGATGATGGCAATCAAAAAAAGATTGTGGGCTGATGTTTATGTCGTCAGCTATTGCTGGTCCGATTCTGCCAGGTCGTCTTGCTCCTGGCCCAAGAGCGATAATTCCAACAATGCATAACGGTGCTCAACATAGTTGTGTACGTTGTTAGCAACCGCTAATTTGAACAGTGCCGTAGCGCTGTCCTTTTCCCCCAGACTTAGGTAGTACTTACCTAAATAGAAGTTGGTTTCACTGAGATGCTCAGCGAGCGAGGTGTTATCCGTTGCGTCCGCCTTCAGGCGCTCCATTAACGTTTTTTCGTCAATGTTGCCCAGGTAGAACTCGACAATGTTCCATCCCCATTGCTCCTTGTCCGATTTCTCGAAGCGCTGTTCCAGTGCTTCTTTCGCCTGCTTCTCATCGAGCTTCTGCTCGGCGAGATAAAGCCACAGACTGCGGAAAGGATCGTTGGGATCGTCTTGATAAAACGCTAGCAGATCATCTTGCGCTAACTTGTCACGACCGCCGTAGTAGAGAGCGATACCGCGATTCAAGTGCGCGTAGTTGTAAGTTGGATCAAGCTCAAGTACAGAATCAAACGCTTCATAGGCAGCATCAAAATTGCCTGCCTGCGTTAAGTAAATGCCAAGGTAGTTGAATACCTCAGGCATATCGGGTCGGATTGCCAGCGCTTGTGAAAAATCATTTCGCGCTAGTGCCCTCAGACCGAGACTATCATACAACACTCCGCGCTCATATAAAAGCTGTGCGCGTTCATCATCGGTTAAAGCCCGACTGGCAAGAATTTGTTCCATACGTGCCAGAATCACTTCCTGCTGCAAAGTCGGTTGCAATGGCACTGCGAGGACTTCGTTCTTACGCCAGGCAGAGTTGCTGCATCCTGCCAGCGTTAGAGCTGTCGCAACGAAACACCAGCGCAAAAAAGGCTTCATTTCCTACTCCCGAAGACAACAAAAGGTTGAACGTCCTGTCCCCCGGCTGCAATCATGGCATCCTGCCCGGTTGTAAAAGCCCCCCGCCAGCGGCGAGGAGCTCATCGCAACGTTACTCGCCCTGGTCTGCTGCCGGCGCCTGCGGCGCGTCAGTGGACGGAGACTGCTCGGTTGCTTCTTTGATGCTCAGACGGACACGGCCCTGGCGGTCAACTTCCAGAACTTTTACCGGCACTTCCTGACCCATCTGCAGGTAGTCGGTCACTTTCTCAACGCGCTTGTCAGCGATCTGAGAGATGTGAACCAGACCCTCTTTACCGCCACCGATGGCAACAAACGCGCCAAAGTCAACGATACGGGTCACTTTACCATTGTAGATACGGCCAACTTCGATCTCAGCGGTGATCTCTTCGATACGACGGATAGCATATTTCGCTTTCTCACCGTCGGTCGCAGCGATCTTCACGGTACCGTCATCTTCGATTTCGATGGTGGTGCCGGTCTCTTCGGTCAGGGCACGGATAACAGAGCCGCCTTTACCGATAACGTCTTTGATCTTGTCCGGGCTGATCTTGATGGTGTGGATACGCGGTGCAAACTGAGAGATGTCGCCGCGCGGCGCGTTGATCGCCTGCTCCATCACACCCAGAATATGCAGACGTGCACCTTTCGCCTGGTTCAGCGCAGCGTGCATGATCTCTTTGGTGATGCCTTCAATTTTGATATCCATCTGCAGGGCAGAGATACCTTCGCGGGAGCCCGCGACTTTGAAGTCCATATCACCCAGGTGATCTTCGTCGCCCAGGATGTCGGACAGCACAACAAAGTTGTCGCCCTCTTTCACCAGACCCATTGCGATACCTGCCACGGCGGCTTTGATCGGCACACCCGCGTCCATCAGTGCCAGCGACGCGCCACACACGGAAGCCATGGAGGAGGAGCCGTTGGATTCGGTGATTTCAGAAACCACACGTACGGTGTACGGGAATTTCTCGGTGTCTGGCATCACTGCCAGCACGCCGCGCTTCGCCAGACGACCGTGACCAATTTCACGACGCTTCGGCGAGCCCACCATACCGGTTTCACCAACGGAGTACGGAGGGAAGTTATAGTGGAACAGGAAGCTGTCGGTACGATCGCCCATCAGCTCGTCGATGTTCTGCGCGTCACGTGCGGTACCCAGGGTCGCGGTAACCAGCGCCTGCGTTTCGCCACGGGTGAACAGCGCGGAGCCGTGAGTACGCGGCAGCACGCCAGTACGCACGTCCAGACCACGGATCATATCTTTTTCACGACCGTCGATACGCGGCTCGCCTGCCAGCACGCGGCTACGCACCACGTTTTTCTCGATGGCGTGCAGAATGTCGCCCAGCTCGTTAGCGTCCAGAGACTCGTCTTCAGCAACCAGGGTAGCGATAGTTTCAGATTTGATCGCGTCAACCTGAGTGTAACGTTCCTGCTTGTCGGTGATGCGGTAAGCATCGCTCAGACGGGATTCTGCCAGGGCAGCAACGCGTGCGTTCAGCGCTGCGTCAACCACTTCCGGCTGCCAGTCCCAACGCGGTTTACCGGCTTCTTTCACCAGGTCGTTGATGTTCTGGATGACGATCTGCTGCTGCTCGTGGCCAAATACCACGGCGCCCAGCATCTGGTCTTCGCTCAGCAGTTCCGCTTCGGATTCAACCATCAGCACGGCGGCTTCGGTACCGGCAACCACCAGGTCCAACTTGCTCTCTTTCAGCTCGTCCTGAGTCGGGTTCAGAACGTACTGGTCGTTGATGTAACCCACACGCGCCGAGCCGATTGGGCCGTTGAACGGAATACCGGAGAGGGAGAGGGCTGCGGAGGCGCCAATCATCGCCACGATGTCTGGGTTAACCTGCGGGTTAACGGAAACGACGGTAGCGATAACCTGCACTTCGTTAACGAAGCCTTCCGGGAACAGCGGGCGAACCGGGCGGTCAATCAGACGCGCGATCAGGGTTTCGCCTTCGCTTGGACGGCCTTCACGACGGAAGAAGCCACCCGGGATTTTACCGGCAGCGTAGGTACGCTCCTGGTAGTTAACGGTCAACGGGAAGAAGTCCTGACCCGGCTTGGCCTTTTTCTGGCCTACAACGGTAACGAAGACCGCGGTGTCGTCCATGCTTACCATAACGGCAGCCGTCGCCTGACGGGCCATCATGCCGGTTTCCAGGGTTACGGTATGCTGACCGTACTGGAATTTACGAATGATCGGATTAAGCAAAATTTTACCCTTTCTTAAATGTTTGACAGCACACCTTGCGGCGTGCTGACGTTAAACCCGATCCTCAGTGCATCCTCGCGACTAATGACAACCAACACCCCCCTGGGTGAAGTCTCTCATTAGCCGCGCGAACCTCTGCAACGAAGATCATTCAAAGCAACAATACAATAGTTTAGAGTGAATTGCTGCCGTCTGGTTGAAAAAAGGGGCCATCAAGGCCCCTTTCTCTGAAACTCGCCAGACTTAGCGACGCAGACCCAGACGCTCGATCAGCGCAGTGTAGCGTGCAACATCTTTACGTTTCAGGTAGTCGAGCAGTTTACGACGCTGAGAAACCATACGCAGCAGACCACGACGGCTGTGGTGATCTTTTTTGTGCTCTGCAAAGTGACCCTGCAGGTGGTTGATCTGAGCAGTCAGCAGGGCAACCTGTACTTCGGTAGAACCGCTGTCATTTTCGCCACGACCGAACTCGGAAACGATTTTTGCTTTAGCTTCAACGCTTAGAGACATTTTGAACTCCAGAATTAAAAAAATGAAAGGATGCCGATCTCTAATTCAGCGATCCCAGATGTAACGCCCGTTCGCTGTTACACAGCTAACGCGACGTTAAGCCGCAATATTCTACTCGCAGTACCCTGTTATCGCAAGGTAGCTGCATAAGCTTATGCCGCCGGATACTCTACGACAAGTCGACGCGGGGCAACGCGGCCCTCATCGTCAATCTCGCCCATGCCGATAAACTTGCCTTCGTCACCTTCCGTCACGCGCACTAGCCCGTTCAGCGGCGCGCCCGTGGTTCGTACCGGATTACCGTTCTTGAAGTAGACCGACGAGGTCAGCGGCAGATTGACCAGCGGGAAGTCCGCAGCCGGGCTATCCATCGGCATCAGCAGCGGATCCAGCAGCTGCGCTGCAGGTCTTTCTTGCTGTTCAGCCTGTTCGATCAGCGCGTGCAGCTGCTCCAGGGTCACCATGCGATCCACCGGATAGGTGCTGACGGCCAGGCGACGCAGGAAGGTCACGTGCGCGCCGCAGCCCAGCTTCTCACCGAGATCGTCAATGATAGTTCGGATATAGGTGCCTTTCGAGCAGTGTACTTCCAGCTCCAACTCGTTGCCTTCGTGGCGAATAAACAGCAGCTCGTAGACGGTAATGGGCCGGGCTTCACGCGGCACCTCAATGCCCTGACGCGCGTACTCATAGAGCTTTTTGCCCTGGTACTTCAGCGCCGAGTACATCGACGGGACCTGCATCGTGTCGCCACGAAAACTTTCCAGCGCGTCAGCAAGCTGTTCCGCACTAAAGGTCACCGGACGCTCTTCAACAATCTCACCGTCCGCATCAGAGGTATCGGTGCGCTGGCCGAGGCGAGCAACCACCCGGTAGCGTTTATCGGAGTCCAGCAGGTACTGGGAAAACTTTGTCGCCTCGCCCAGGCAGATCGGCAGCATGCCGGTCGCCAGCGGATCCAGCGCGCCGGTGTGCCCGGCACGGTTGGCGTTATAGAGGCGCTTTACTTTTTGCAGCACGGCGTTGCTGGACATCCCCTGGGGCTTATCCAGCAGCAGCACGCCGTGCACGTCGCGACCGCGACGACGAGGACGACTCATCAGTCCTCCTTGCTGTCGTCCGGGTTGACGCGACGCTCATCGTCCTGTCGCACCACGTTGGTCACCAGGTTAGACATGCGCATCCCCTCGACCAGCGAGTTGTCGTAGAAGAAGGTCAGCTCCGGCACGATACGCAGGCGCATGGCTTTGCCAAGCAGCGAGCGGATAAAGCCAGATGCTTCCTGCAACGCTTTGAGGCCCGCTTTCACGGCGTCTTCATCTTTGTCGTTCAGGAAGGTAACAAACACTTTGGCATAGGCCAGATCGCGGGACATTTCGACACCGGAAACGGTGGTCATCATGCCCAGACGCGGATCTTTGATTTCGCGCTGCAGGATCATTGCAATCTCTTTCTGCATCTCCTGGGCCACGCGCTGCGGGCGACCAAATTCTTTCGCCATAATAAATTCTCCAGACAAAAAAGGGGCCATTAGCCCCTTTTAATATGATTGCCGGGTGACGCGAGGCGATCCCGGCCTACAATCACTCGATGCTACGTTTGATCTCGATGATCTCGAACACTTCGATCATATCGCCAACGCGAACGTCGTTGTAGTTCTTCACGCCGATACCACATTCCATACCGTTACGGACTTCGTTAACGTCATCTTTGAAGCGGCGCAGGGACTCCAGCTCGCCTTCGTAGATAACCACGTTGTCACGCAGAACGCGGATTGGGTTGTGACGTTTAATCGTGCCTTCGGTAACCATACAGCCTGCGATAGCGCCGAATTTCGGTGATTTGAACACGTCACGTACTTCAGCCAGACCAATGATCTGCTGTTTCAGCTCAGGCGACAGCATGCCGCTCATCGCTGCTTTCACTTCGTCGATCAGATGATAGATGACGGAGTAGTAACGCAGATCCAGGCTCTCAGCGTCGATAACTTTACGCGCGGAGGCGTCAGCACGGACGTTGAAGCCAACCAGGATGGCGTTGGACGCCGCAGCCAGGGTCGCGTCGGTTTCGGTGATACCACCTACGCCAGAACCGATGATCTTCACTTTAACTTCGTCAGTAGACAGTTTCAGCAAGGAGTCGGAGATCGCTTCCACAGAGCCCTGTACGTCAGCTTTCAGCACAACGTTCACTTCGTGAACTTCGCCCTCGGTCATGTTAGCAAACATGTTCTCGAGTTTGGATTTCTGCTGGCGCGCCAGTTTAACTTCACGGAATTTGCCCTGACGGTACAGCGCAACTTCACGCGCTTTCTTCTCGTCACGAACCACGGTCACTTCGTCACCCGCAGCCGGCACGCCGGAGAGGCCGAGGATCTCAACCGGAATAGACGGACCCGCTTCCAGCACTTCCTGGCCCAGTTCGTTACGCATCGCACGCACGCGGCCATATTCGAAGCCACACAGAACGATGTCGCCCTTATTCAGGGTACCTTCACGAACCAGCACGGTAGCAACCGGACCACGACCTTTATCCAGGAAGGATTCGATCACTGCACCGCTCGCCATGCCTTTACGTACCGCTTTCAGCTCAAGAACTTCAGCCTGCAGCAGGATGGCGTTCAGCAGGTCATCAATACCGGTACCCGCTTTCGCCGACACAGGAATGAACTGAGATTCGCCGCCCCACTCTTCCGGCATAACGCCGTACTGGGAGAGTTCGTTCTTAACGCGGTCCATGTCAGCTTCTGGCTTATCGATTTTGTTTACCGCAACCACCAGCGGAACCTGCGCCGCTTTCGCGTGCTGGATAGCTTCGATGGTCTGCGGCATCACGCCGTCATCTGCTGCAACAACCAGAACAACGATATCCGTTGCCTGCGCACCACGAGCACGCATAGAGGTAAACGCGGCGTGACCTGGGGTATCCAGGAAGGTGATCATACCGTTGTCAGTTTCAACGTGGTATGCACCGATGTGCTGGGTAATGCCGCCCGCTTCGCCGGAGGCCACTTTCGTTGAACGAATGTAGTCCAGCAGGGAGGTTTTACCGTGGTCAACGTGACCCATGATGGTCACAACCGGTGCACGCGGCTCAGCCGCTGCGCCCGTGTCACGGTCGCTCATTACCGCTTCTTCCAGCTCGTTTTCACGACGCAGGATAACTTTGTGGCCCATCTCTTCGGCAACCAGCTGTGCGGTTTCCTGGTCGATGACTTGGTTGATGGTGGCCATTGCGCCCAGCTTCATCATCGCTTTGATGACCTGAGAGCCTTTGACGGCCATCTTGTTTGCCAGCTCGCCCACGGTGATGGTTTCGCCGATCACAACGTCACGGTTAACGGCCTGGGCTGGCTTCTGGAAGCCCTGCTGTAAAGAGGAACCTTTACGCTTGCCACCTTTACCACCGCGGCCCGCTGCACGCGCTTCTTCGCGGTCAGCTTTGGATTCAGCGTGCTTATTGCCCTTCTTCTGAGGACGGGCAGCTTTCGCAGCGGTACGGGTGCGGCTACGGCCGCCTTCTACTTCGCGATCGTTTTCGTCTTCAGCCTGGCGAGCATGCTGCGAGGTCGTTACGTGATAATCGCTGGTGTCTTCGGTTTCTGCAGGTTCGATAACCCCGTTCCTCTCGTTTTCTTCCGCCATACGGCGTGCTTCTTCTGCTACGCGACGCGCTTCTTCTTCAAGCTTACGACGCGCTTCTTCTTCCGCTTTACGCTTCAGCTCTTGTGCTTCGGCTTCACGACGTGCTTTTTCAGCCTGGGCAGCTTTGGTCATTTCGTCAGATGGTTGATTGCTCACTTTGCTCGTTTCCGCAGCGTCGCGCTTCGCCGTATCAGCGGTGTCGCGTTTCGCTTTTTCTTCGGCTTCACGCTTCGCTTTCTCTTGTGCGTCACGCTTGGCTTTGTCCTCGGCTTCACGCTTCACAGCTTCCTCTGCTTCACGCTTCGCCTTCTCTTCCGCTTCGCGCTTCGCCTCTTCTTCCGCGGCGAGACGTTCAGCCTCTTGCGGATCGCGTTTTACAAAGGTGCGCTTTTTACGGACTTCGATCTGCACCGATTTACTCTTCCCGCCGGTGCCAGGGATATTCAGCGTGCTGCGCGTTTTGCGCTGCAGCGTCAGCTTGTCCGGCGCCGAACCGTGTTCACGGTTCAGGTGCGCCAGCAGCGTCTGTTTCTCTTGTGCTGTGACTGAGTCTTCAGCCGCCTTCGGGATCCCTGCATCAGCAAATTGCTGTACCAGGCGGTCCACGGAGGTCTGAATCTCAGCGGCCAGCGCTTTTACGGTTACATCTGTCATGCTGTTCCTTCCTGCTACAGTTTATTACGCTTCGTCGCCGAACCAGCAAATATTACGTGCGGCCATGATGAGCTCACCCGCTTTCTCGTCGGTTAACCCTTCGATATCGCTTAGGTCATCAATGCCCTGGTCAGCGAGGTCTTCCAGCGTACAAACACCACGAGCAGCCAGTTTAAACGCCAGCTCGCGATCGAGGCCTTCAAGGTTAAGCAGGTCGTCAGCCGGTTTGTTATTACCAAGGCTCTCTTCCTGCGCCAGGGCCAGGGTCGTCAGGGCATTTTTCGCGCGTTCGCGCAGGGCCTCAACGGTCTCTTCGTCCAGACCCTCAATTTCCAGCAGCTCTTTCATTGGCACATAGGCCAGCTCTTCCAGGGTTGAGAACCCTTCTTCAACCAGCACGGTGGCAAACTCTTCGTCAATGCCAAGGTGTTTGGTGAAGGTATCAATCGCCGCATGGGCTTCCGCCTGATGCTTGGACTGGAGGTCGTCAACGGTCATGACGTTGAGCTCCCAGCCGCTCAGCTGTGATGCCAGACGGACGTTCTGGCCGTTACGGCCAATCGCCTGCGCCAGGTTACCGGCTTCAACAGCGATATCCATGGTGTGCTTGTCTTCATCTACTACGATAGAGGCCACGTCTGCCGGTGCCATCGCGTTGATCACGAACTGCGCCGGGTTATCATCCCACAGGACGATATCGATACGCTCGCCGCCCAGCTCGGTAGAGACTGCCTGAACGCGCGCACCGCGCATACCGACGCAAGCACCGACCGGATCGATACGCTTATCGTTGGTTTTCACCGCGATTTTCGCACGGGAACCCGGATCGCGGGCCGCCGCTTTGATCTCGATAACTTCTTCACCGATCTCTGGCACTTCAATGCGGAACAGTTCGATCAGCATTTCCGGTTTGGAACGGGTCACGAACAGCTGCGCACCGCGCGCTTCAGGACGCACTGCGTAGAGCACACCGCGAATACGGTCGCCCGGACGGAAGTTTTCACGCGGCAGCATATCTTCACGCAGGATCACGGCTTCAGCATTGCTGCCCAGATCCAGAGTGATGTTGTCGCGGTTCACTTTCTTCACCACGCCGGTGATGATCTCACCTTCGTGCTCACGGAACTGATCGACAACTAGCGCGCGCTCGGCTTCACGTACCTTCTGTACGATAACCTGCTTCGCCGTCTGCGTCGTGATACGGTCAAAGGTCACAGACTCAATCTGATCTTCTACGTAGTCACCTGGGTTCAGGCTCTCATCTTCGTAGCGTGCGGCTTCCAGCGTGATTTCACGCGTCGGCATGGTGACTTCTTCAACCACTACCCAGCGGCGGAAGGTATCAAAGTCACCGCTTTTACGATCGATCTCCACACGGACATCGATCTCTTGCTCATATTTTTTCTTTGTTGCTGTAGCCAGCGCACTTTCCAGCGCTTCAAAAATTTTCTCGCGCGGCAGCGCTTTCTCATTGGAAACAGCTTCAACAACAGCCAAAATTTCTTTATTCATTGGGGGCCTTTCACCTCAATCCAGACTGTTAAAAGTGGGGGACCAGGTTCGCTTTCTGAATGTTGCTCAGCGCGAACACTTCATCTTTACCTTCGACCGTAACGGTGATCATCTCGCCATCGACACCTTTGATAATGCCCTGCCATTTGCGACGATTCTGAACCGCCATACGCAGTACCAGCGTAACCTCTTCGCCCAAATAACGCGTGTAGTGTTCGGCTGTGAACAACGGACGATCAAGACCAGGTGAGGAGACTTCCAGGTTATAAGCGACGGTAATGGGATCTTCCACATCCATCACGGCGCTAACCTGATGGCTGACATCAGCACAATCATCAACATTGATGCCATCTTCACTATCAATATAGATGCGCAGCGTAGATGTGCGACCACGGATAAATTCAATACCTACCAATTCGTAGCCCAGCGCTTCGACCGGTGCGGTAATCATCTCTGTTAATTTTTGCTCTAATGTGGACAAACCCACCCCCAAGACATAAAAAAAGGGCGTAAGCCCAGTTATTCTGTAGTCAGATAACAAAAAACCCCGATAAATCGAGGCTTTAGATAACTGAACCCTATAGCCGTGACAACGGCCTGGAGAACCTTTCGCAACTGCTTTTTTTCAAATGTGACGCCGAAGGCTCAAGGTCTTCATAGTATATTTGAAAAAGAACACTAAGGGAAAGTGGTTGCGGGGGCCGGATTTGAACCGACGACCTTCGGGTTATGAGCCCGACGAGCTACCAGGCTGCTCCACCCCGCGCCTGAATCGTGGCAAATACTACGCCGATATTGCATTAAATGCAAGTTAAGACAGGTGTAAACACCGGGAACGACTGATTAGACAGACATTATAATCAATTGATTTTATTCATTGCAACTAAAAAACGCGCCCCATCTCTCTGCACCGCGATTATCCCGTGATTTTTTTTAATGATTTTGCCACGCAATGCTTTCGGTCGCCGCGAAAAGATGATTAAATGAAAACTCACTTATTTTGCATAATCATGCATTACTGATGGGTGCCTAAGCGCTTTTAGCGGTAATGTTTAGCCTATCATCATGGCGTGGCTGTTAAGTCTCTCACCATAGGTATAGTTAGCAGGGATTTATTTTATGACGACGATTCTCAAGCATCTTCCGGTTGGACAACGTATTGGCATCGCTTTCTCCGGCGGCCTCGACACCAGCGCAGCCCTGCTGTGGATGCGCCAAAAGGGCGCGGTTCCTTATGCCTACACGGCGAATCTGGGTCAGCCAGATGAGGATGACTATGAGGCTATTCCACGCCGTGCAAAAGAGTATGGGGCGGAAAATGCGCGCCTGATCGACTGCCGTAAGCAGCTGGTTGCCGAAGGCATTGCCGCTATTCAGTGCGGTGCGTTTCATAATACCACCGGCGGGCTCACCTATTTCAACACCACGCCGCTGGGCCGTGCCGTCACCGGTACTATGCTGGTTGCCGCTATGAAAGAAGATGGCGTAAACATCTGGGGCGACGGCAGCACCTATAAAGGCAACGATATCGAACGCTTCTACCGCTACGGCCTGCTGACCAACGCCGAGCTGAAGATCTATAAGCCGTGGCTCGATACCGACTTTATCGACGAGCTGGGCGGCCGTCAGGAGATGTCTGAATTTATGATCGCCTGCGGCTTTGACTATAAAATGTCAGTTGAGAAAGCCTACTCCACCGACTCCAACATGCTGGGTGCGACTCACGAAGCCAAGGACCTGGAGTTCCTCAACTCCAGCGTCAAGATCGTTAACCCGATCATGGGCGTCAAGTTCTGGGACGAGAGCGTGAAGATCCCGGCGGAAGAGGTGACCATCCGCTTCGAGCGCGGTTACCCGGTGGCGCTGAACGGCAAAACCTTCGCGGATGACGTTGAACTGATGCTGGAAGCCAACCGCATCGGCGGCCGTCACGGTCTGGGCATGAGCGATCAGATTGAGAACCGTATTATCGAAGCGAAAAGCCGTGGCATCTACGAAGCCCCGGGGATGGCCCTGCTGCACATCGCCTACGAGCGTCTGCTGACCGGTATTCACAACGAAGATACTATTGAGCAGTACCACTCCCACGGTCGCCAGCTCGGCAAGCTGCTCTATCAGGGCCGCTGGTTCGATCCGCAGGCGCTGATGCTGCGTGATGCGCTGCAGCGCTGGGTGGCGAGCGCCATTACCGGTGAGGTGACCCTGGAGCTGCGTCGTGGTAACGACTACTCCATTCTGAATACGGTCTCTGACAACCTGACCTACAAGGCAGAGCGTCTGACCATGGAGAAAGGCGACTCGGTCTTCTCACCGGACGATCGTATCGGCCAGCTGACCATGCGTAACCTGGATATCACCGATACCCGCGAGAAGCTGTTCAACTACGCTGAGACGGGCCTGATCTCCTCTTCGGCCAGCACCGGCCTGCCGCAGATGGATAGCCTTGAGCACAGCGATAAGCAGTAATATCACATTGAGGTATTAAGGGCGCATAAGCGCCCTTTTTTATGCCTGCCTGCTTAGATCCTACTTCGCCGCGTCGTTCAGTACCGCATCGAATTTATCTACCGGGCAGAAGCCATTCGCATCGACCGGACAGCCTTTCAGCGCCAGCGTTACGCGCTGTGCCGGTGCCTGTAGCGTGAGCACGTCGGCATTGCGCAGCTGTTCCGTGCTTTGATACACATACTCAATCTTCATCAGATCGCGGTTGGCGCTCTGGTCATGCCAACGTTGGAAGACGATTTTACCGCCGATCGGCGTGCGCTCGTACTGGTCATGGAGCTGGTAGGGTTTGAAATCCAGCGCCGTCAGCAGCGAGGCGATGTTGGAGTCATGCCCTACCAGCAGCGTGACCTTCGGTGCGCTGGCCCGGTCCGTCACCAGCGCCTTGTCAATATACTTCACCAGCGGTTTCGCCACGTTCTGCGCCACTGCCGTAGAGGTGAAGAGCGAATCCTGGTAGCCGTTTTTCAGCTTTGACAGCACGCGCCACTGCTGGTCGGTTTTGATCTCCCCCCAGGCAACCTGATCCATCGGGAAGCCTTCGTAATACTGTAGCGTGAAGGCATCCACCAGCGAGTTGCCCACCTTCAGCGGCCCGGAGACACCCGGTTCTTTCTCATACCCGGCGCTGAAGGTATCTTTCGGGTCGGTCAGAGAGCAGACCTGCTTCTCTTTACAGGAGGGGGAGTCGGCATAGTCTGTGATCTGCGCTAACAGCTTATAGCTTTCCTCCAGCTGCATCCCCTGACGCTCGGTCTGCATGGCCTGCACCGCCCTGTCACGGAACGCCGCGTCCTTGTCGGTAATGACGGGATTAAAGGTCGGATCCATCGTGCCCATCGCGTCCTGATGGTGGACCGGCACGTCACAGCCGGGGAACGCGCCGGTAATGAAGAACTGCGCCGTGGCGACGGTGCGCTGTAGGCTGTTGGCGTAGGCATAGACGGCATCAGTCGTCGGGCACTCTCCCGCTTTCACTAGCCCCTGCTCCGCCAGCCATTCACGCATGTAGTGCCCCATATAGACTTCAAGCACCCCGCCCTTGGTGGTGAGCTGACCGCCCGGCACGTCCCACTCAGGCCATTTGTTCGGCGTCGACTGCTGCAGCACGCTGCCGTTATCTGCCAGCGGCGCGCGCAGGTTGTGGCGGCTCATGATCAACACCTGTTGTAGCTGATAGCCTTCAGGCGTCGTTTGTGCCTGCGCACCTGCGGTTAATGCCCCGGCCAGCGCAACTGCGAGTAGTGCTCTTTTCATCCCTCATCCCTCACCTTTGTCATTGTCGCGTTCAGTGTGACAGATTGATGACAAATTTCCCGGAGCCGTTTCGCAAAGTGGGCAAGCCGCTACTGCCTAAGCTGATGCCCATATTCCTGCATCCAGTCGGCCAGCGGCGCGAGAGCCTTTTGCAGGGTAAGACCAAGGGGCGTGATTTGATACTCCACGCGGGGTGGAATTTCAGGATAGACGGTACGCGTGACCAGCCCACGCTGTTCAAATAACCGCAGCTGCTTGGTCAGCTCTTTTTGCGTAATGGGCGCAGCGGCCCGCAGCAGATCGCCAAAGCGCACCGGCTCGCTAAGGACAATCAAGCGATAGATAATCGGGATGGCCCACTTTCCGGAAAGCAGTCCGATAAAGCTAGTCATCGGGCAGGGCTCATGCTGACAATTTTTTTCTTCCGCACAGTCGAGTAATAGCGCCATTACACACCTCTTGCCTCGTTAGTATCCAATTGGTACCTGGTTTCTTTTAGATACTAACGTTTCTATAGTGCTTTCTCCAGTGTCCAATCAGGAGAAGAAAATGGGTCGTTTAGCAGATAAATATACGCTGATTACCGGCGGTACGACGGGCATCGGCCTGGCGACGGCGCAGGAGTTTATCGCCGAAGGGGCGCACGTGGCGGTGACGGGCCGTAATCCCGATACGCTTGCCGATGCGAAGCGCATTCTGGGGGATAACGCATGGGTGATCCCCGCTGACGCGGGCGATATTGCTGCGCAAAAGCAGCTGGCCCAGACGATTGCTACCCGCTGGCCGCGGCTAGATGCGCTCTTCATCAACGCAGGCGATGTTACCCACGGTGAGATCGAGGCGTGGGACGAGGCCAAATGGGATCGCCTGATGGCTATTAACCTCAAAGGCCCCTTCTTTCTGATTCAGGCCTTGCTGCCGCTGTTGAATGATCCCTCTTCGGTGATCCTCTGCGGCTCGGTTAGCGCACGCATCGGCCTGCCCGCCAGCAGCGTCTACGCCGCCAGCAAAGCCGCCCTGCTTTCGCTGGCGCGCACGCTGTCGGCCGAGCTGTTGCCGCGCGGCATCCGCGTAAACGGTCTCAGCCCCGGTCCGGTGGAAACCCCGGCGCTGGGCAAGCTTGGTCTTGATCCAGAGGCATTACGGGCTATGCAGGAGGAGATCATCAAACTGGTGCCGCTCGGAAGAATGGGTAACGTGCGTGAGATGGCAAAGGCCGCGCTGTATCTTGCGTCGGACGACTCAAGCTATACGGTGGGGACCGATCTGCTGGTCGATGGCGGCGTCGGCAGCCTGTAACCCTGTGCGGGGCCTGCGGGCCCCTTTTTAACATCTTACCCGGTCTGGATCTGCAACAGAGTCAGGTTGCCACTCATTACCGCGCCGGTATCAATGTAGTACTGATTGGCAAAGCGTTGCGCCTTACGCAGCGGCGTGTGGCCAAAGATAAAGAGATCGGCACCGTGAATATCTTTCACCCTGCCCGCCTGAGAGGCAGCCAGCCGATCCCGGTTCCAGAGGATCTGGCCTTCGTCTACCGGGGTGCCAAAAACATAGGTATCGTCGGGGTAGTCAGCGTGACACACAATCACTTTTTTACCCTGCGTGGTCACTTCAACGATCAGCGGTAGCGCAGCGATATGGGGCAGGAGCGCTCTGGCCTGTTGCTCCTGCTCATCATCAAGATTGAAAAACCAGCTACCGCCGTTCATCCGCCAGTGGCTGGCGCTGCCGTTATGGAGCAGGCAGTTCAGCATCATCTGCTCATGGTTGCCGCGCACTGCCCGGCACCAGGGACAGGTGACCAGCGTCATGCACTCCACGTTCTCTACGCCGCGATCGGTGAGATCGCCTACGGAAATCAGCAGATCCTGCGACGTGTCGAACTCAACGAAGCTCAGTTTATTCAACAGCAGGCTGTAGCAGCCGTGAAGGTCGCCGGTAACCCAGATGTTGCGCCATGCCGCGCCGTCGAGCCGCTGCCAGGTCATGAGACTGTACCGTACAGGAGTGGTTGTTGTTTTAAGCAGTATAGCCGGGGGAGAATGAGAGAAAGCGCGCGCCGCTGTTTTCGTGAGGTACAGACGAAAAAAAAGAGATCTTGCGATCTCTTTTCTCTGGAATATTGGTACCGAGGATGGGACTCGAACCCACAAGCCCGTTAGGGCACTACCACCTCAAGGTAGCGTGTCTACCAATTCCACCACCTCGGTACGGAATACTTACTGTGGGATATCGCTGGTCGGCTTGTTAGCCGGCGCTGCGGGTTGAGTCTGCTCAGATTTCGCTGGCGCGCTCAGATTTTCCCACTCGCTCCCTTTGTTGGTTTTATTGCTGTTAATGTTACCCAGCACCAGACTGATAATGAAGAACAGGGTAGCCAATACAGCGGTCATACGGGTCATGAAGTTACCAGAACCACTTGAACCGAACAGCGTACCGGAAGCGCCTGCACCAAAGGAGGCTCCCATATCAGCGCCTTTGCCTTGCTGCAGCATGACCAGACCCACAAGGCCAATCGCCACAATAAGGAAAACTACTAAAAGAGCTTCGTACATAATCAACCTGTTCCTTGCGGAGTTGCCGCATAACTTAAGCTTCAAACCCTTAATGGATTTCAAACCAAAAGCGGGAGTTAATGTTATTTCCCACTTGAGCGGGTGTGAATACTAACCAAAGCGCATGACCTGCGCAAGGGCAATTTTGCCGCATTGTATCAACTGCGGAAAAAAAGAGCAAAAGCCAGATAGAAAGGCGATTCAATGCACTAACTGCGCATAAAACAGACGCTTACCGACGGGCTTTTTTTGGGTCCGCCTTCACTAATTTGTACTTGCCGTACTTGCGTACGATCCGCCAGACGTCGTCTCCCTGCTCGATGGGTTCATTGAGGCTGTAGAACGTCGTTTTGTTACCCTGGCGAACCCCTACCTGTAATCCCTCCCCCTCCCCGCTGACCAGCGTAACGATCGGCGTCATATCCATTTCAGGCGTGCCCGCTGGTTTTTCGGTCGCTGCGGGCACAGGCGTACGGCCTGCCGGGGTAGCTATCATACTCAGGGGATCGATAGCCTGCTGATTGTGGCTCAGCGCCAGATGCAGATGCGGGCCGGTCGTGCGCCCCGTTGCGCCAGACAGCGCCATCATCGCCCCCTGCTTGAGCTGCTCACCTTTATGGACGCCGATTTTATTGAGGTGAAGATAGCGGCTGCGCCAGCCCTTACCGTGGTCAAGGGTAACAAAAAAGCCGGTTAGCGGCTCATAACCGGTCTCGATTACCTGACCGTCTGCAATGGCCATCACCTCACTGCCTAAGGGCGCACGAAGATCAACGCCTTTATGGTCAAGTAAAGCATGTTCAAGCGGATGAAAACGCATGCCGAACTGCGAGGTCACGTGAGGTGTACCGGAAAGCGGCCAGCTAAATTGGGGAGCCGCTTGCTGGGGGAGCCTGAAGACAGCCTTTTGTAAAGGGAGCGACGCGGATCCCGGCAGAGGAAAAACGCTGACCAGAAGAAAGAACAGAAACGTCAGAATAGGCATCAGTGAAGCACCTCCATGTGCAAAATCAGCAGCGCGGTAACCGCAATAGCAGGCCCGAAAGGAAGATAGGGATTGGTTGTATTAAGACGACGAAATGGCGGCAGACCACGAATAAAAAAGGCCAGCACGCCCAGCACTGCCGATCCCAGCATCAGCTCCGCAATATGGTTAAGACCCACCCAGGCCGCGCAGGCGGTATAAAGCTTAACGTCGCCGCCGCCCAGCCCCTCCCGCTTCCCGAGCCATGCATACCCATGCGCCAGCAGCCAGGTGAACGCGCCAATAACGATGGCTCCCATTACGCTATCCCGCGGCGACACGGGAATAATATTCAACACCGAGGCGGCAAGCCCCAGCCAAAGCAGGGGGTAAACCAAACCGTCCGGCAGCAGAAACGTCTTGATATCGATAACGGCGAGCGTATACGCCAGGCAAAAAAAGCAGGCCAGAAAGAGGATCTGTATCAGGGTAAATTGCGGAAAGTAGCCCGTCACCAGCGCAAAAAAAACCATCCCGGTAGCTAACTCGCTAAGCGGATAGAGAGCCGGAATGGCGCATTTACAGTAGCGGCAGCGGCCTCTCAGTAGCAGCCAGCTAAACAGGGGAATATTATCCCACGGCATAACCGCATGCTGGCAGTGCGGACAGTGCGATGGCGGCCACCACAGATTAACGTCAGGCCGATCGCTTTGGATAGCCTTCTCCGTCACGCTGCGCATCATCATAATGGGCAGGCGATAGATCACGACGTTAAGAAAGCTGCCGATGAATAACCCCAGGCCCAGCGCAAGCCACGGATACCACGCTGTGATTATTGTTTCTATACGCATCGGGGATTAACGCTTAACGGCGCAACGGGAGATATAGGCTTTAACGTTCTTGATATCTGCCGATGAAAAATGTGCGGAACGCGGTGCCTCGGTATAAGAAACAACCTCTGCATGCGGCTCTACGCCGCCGGGGTGAGAAGCCGCATGCTGATTTCCATCAAGCGTGACGTTCAGACTGGAGAAATCGATCATATTGATATTTTCAGGTAAATACGCCGGGCCAACCTTGTGGTGCGGTTGAGAGGTGATTACTGGCGTTGCTACACCACGGTAATGCAAGCTGCCTACCATATCGCCGGCGACGGTTTCATGCCTGCTGCGCTGATACTGAATAAGGAGCGGCCGGGTATAGTCGTCATTAACGTTATGACCACCCTGGGCGTCTTTATTAAAGACTTCAATTGTCAGCAGACGCAGGTTACGCGAGGGTATCCAGACTATAGCATTGCTGCTGGCACGCCCGGCGCTTAGCGACCCGGAGACCGAATAGATATGGCTGCTTCTGTAATCTGCATCCTTGACGATAGCGCCGTACTGCGACACCTTGCCCATGTGTCCCGGCTTCGTCCAGTAATCTGCAGCATAGCAGGTGGTATCCAGGCACTTTACCTGACTGCTGTCATTGGTGTGGATTACGGGAGCCACACTCGTTACTGGCGGCAGGGGAAATACCTCCTCTTTCTCATTTAACACATAAATAATGTTATAGAGAAAGGTCGCTTTTCCCGCGTCGCTCGCGTTTAAAATAATGGGAAACGATCGTGACAAATAGTCACAATGCGGCGGTGCAAACCGATAGCCCGCAACGGCATTGCCCGCTGCGCCCATAAAAATAAGACCCGCCATAACCGATGTGCTTTTTAAATAATGTAACATGTATCGTCCTGGAATTATCCTGTGGCTTTAGATAGCGTATCCATAAGGGCAAACAGTCCGAGAAAGACCCATATCACGCAGCCACCTAGCGTTAGCGTTGCCATATTTTTTAAAAAGGCAGCAAGCTTTTTAATATACTCATGAATATGTTCACGCGATCTCTCAGAGACGGAGAGCAGTACCTCATTAAACGAAGGCAGGTCAGCATAGAGGCTGATATTAAGCAGCTCTTCTACACCCAGCAGCCCGGAATCCAGCGCTTTGCCATAGTTCAGGCCCTGAGCCATTTTGCCAAGCATGGTATCCAGGTGCCACCGTAGCCAGCGGTTAGCATTAGACTGCACAATAACAATGGCGTCGGTCAGAGGGATATTATTGCTCAGCATCAGCGACAGGTTATTTAAGAAGACCGATGATGTTAGCTGCCGATAGGTTGAAAACGGCAATATCTTGTCTAACGCCCTATTACGTAGCGCGCCGTTCAGGTTCGCCATCGCAAACTTTGTCAGTAAAACAATACAGATAAAGCTGATAACAATTTTTAGCCACAGCCCCTCATAGAGCGCCTCGCCAAAATGATAAAGGCTCTGGGTAATGCCCGGCCACCGTTCCACAGGCAGCACCGAGGCAAACGCCGGGAAGACCTTTTCCGCATAGCCAGCAATCACCACTAACGACAGCGAAATCATAATCAGCGGAAACGTCAGGGCGCTGATGATTTTCTTACGCAGCTCATCGTGATATTTAATGATTGAAACAAGGGTAAAAAAACCCTCCGCCAGGCTGCCACTTTTTTCTGCCGCGGTAATTAAGCTCAATTCGGTAGTAGGAACCGCACCGGTAAAAACGGCGGACACGGAGGTTTCCTGTTTCATCTGAGTAATTAACAGCAGCAGTTTCTGGCTAAATCTTTTACCTAATAGCGCCTGCCCTTCAGTCTGCAATTTATTTAGCGAATCATAGAGCGGCAGTCCGGCTTTGATCATATCGCCACAAAACTGATAGATGTAGATGCGCTGTTTTTTAGTGAATTTTTTCAACGATAAGCTCCAGATCTTCAGGGGAGATGACGCCGAACTCCATAGCAAACCAACAGGCATCGACCTGGCCCTGTAATACTTTCGCCATCACCTTTTCACGTATTTCAAAGCCCTCGGTCAGGCCGTTAGCGGTATAGCGCTTTTTACGCCACAGCGTGAAAACCTGTAGCCACGCCTGCTGGGATATGGCCGCCAGCTCTTCATAGCCGGGTAGAAAATATTCCATGGCGATTTGCCGGCCTTTGATACCGCTCTGCTTACACGCCACACATCCCTCTTCACTGGCGGTATAGAGCGTGAACTTTTTGCCAGCAACGGTTTTTAGCTTGTGTACTTTTTTACAGCTGTCGCAAAGCACCGGGATCAGCTTCTGGCACTGTAGACCCGCTATAAAACCTGGTGTAGACAGCTTATCGCTACCGATGCCCAGCGCCGACATGCGCTGTAGCAGCGAGACAATGCTCCCAGCATGAACGGTGGTGAAGCAGTAATGGCCGCTCTCCACTGCGCCTGCTAAGGCATTGGCCGACACGCTGTCACGGATCTCCCCCACCATCAACACGTCAGGATCGCGGCGTAACGCTGACTTTATTGCCGCGTGAAAACCGCCGTCCTCACCGCTGACCACCGAGCTCTGTTTCGCGCCGTAGATCTGATACTCCACCGGATCCTCCACCGTCAGGAAACAGCCTCGGTCTTCATAGCGATTGATTTGCAGCCACTCCATGAGGTTTTTCAGGGTGGTGGATTTCCCCGAGCCGGTAGTGCCAGCGATGACATAGGCACCATAGGGATTGCTGAGGATCTTTTTCAGATCCGCCATCTCAGCGGGCGAAACGCCAATTTTATCCAGCGAACCCAATCCCTCTTTTTGTAGTCCCGAGGGAATAATACGCAGCACCGCGTGATAGCAGTCCGGTGACTCGCCAAAAATGGGAAAGTGGGCGTAGCGAAAACGGTAAGGTTTTCCCTCAAGGTTGTAGAGAATATTGGCGTTTTGCGGAATAGCCCGGTTCCAGGTGGTATCCCGCGTCGTTGCCTCCACGTTATAGAGCACAAAAACCATCTCATCGCACTGGGCAGCTTTCACCTGCATAAATGGCGTCAGTACGCCGTTCACGCGCGCTTCGAAGACGGCCAGTACATCGTTACGCGTGATATGCAGATCGCTGGCTCCCATCGACACCACGCGCTGGAGTACGCTGGCAAGCCGTCGCTGGGTATCGGTGATATCAATCGCGCTTTGTGCGGCGGTAATCTGCTTTAGCGAGATAAATTCGATTACCTTGTAATACTGATCTTCACTTACCTGCGCCAGGCCAGAGACCAAACGCTTATGCAGCGTCCCCAGACGCGCTATCTGAATTTGGTACTCAAAAAGCCTGTCGATATCTACCGTGTTGATCAGCAGATACTCTTTACCCGCATGGGCGGCGGTAATGCCAATACCGTCAAACTCATGGAAATCCCACGCGCCCATCAAGAGATCATCGGGCGCGATACGCACATAGTCTACACTCACCGGCCGGTTTCCTTGATAGCCAGGCCTGAGGTCTTGTCTCTTACCAGCTGGAACTGGCGGCCATCGAGCGTAAAGCGCTCGCCCGGGCTTACGTAGCGCAGACTGCTGCCATCGGCACTGCTTACCGCGACGCGCGACAGGCCGCCAATGTTGGATTCCAACAGTAAGTGCGGTGAGCCGCTATTGGACTGCGAGGTACCATTCTCTTCAGGCATGGCTATCGGCTGCGTCCTTGCCTGCACGCTGTCTTCGCCACGAAGTTTGCGGATCTCGCTCTTCATCCTTTCCAATTCAAGCTCGTTAGCCACGTCGCGCTTTTTAACCTCCCAGGCATAATCCTCTTCTACCATCTGCTGGATATGCTGCTGCATTGCGCTCTCGGGAACCGGTGGCGCAGGGGGGAGATCGGTTGTCGGTGCGGCCTGAGCCATCCCCGATCCCAGCAAGAACAGGCCTGCTGTTAAATGTCTGTTTACGCTTTGCATACTAATCCTCCGGAAATTTTGATGCCTTTATCATTGGACTCTATTTTTTTAATTAAAAAAGCATCTCGATACGCCTGTTTATAGAGCGCAAGCTGGGCATTAATTTCTGACGCGCCCGCAGAAAAACGATCTTGATCGTTACCGATCTGCATCTCCCAGCTGGCGTTCATCAAGCCGCGGAATGACACATGGCCTGCCAGCGCCGCCTCTTCGTCTTTTACCGCTGAGGTAGGATAGCTTTTAAAAAGAATGATGCCGTCGCGCAGGACTTTATTACTCTTCTCTGTGTTCAACAGCGAGTTATAGGTATTTACATATGTTATTATTTCATTGCAGCTGTGCAGGCTTAACGCCTGCTTCCTGCTCCACTGAATAAACAGCTTATTTTCTGTAACGGGCAGAGCCAGCCTGCTATATTCAAAATCGTTTGCTGGGGCCCGATCCTTTTCTCGTCTTACCGGTACGGAGGCCGAGTACGCCTTGCCAAAAAAATTGATAACGGGAAAAGTCAGGATGGTGCCCTGTTCAATGTTAAAACCAACTGCACAACTTTTGGTATCACAGATAAAGTTTCTTTTTTTAATGGCGACACCCAGTGCCGACAGGGTTAACGTAGTCTGACGGATCTCTTCCAGCACGTTAATAGCTTGAGGGATCTCTACACCAGTGAGAGACTTTTTATAAAAGGAGGCAATATCGGCCAGACCGGCCTGCTTTTTACGCAACGCCTGCTGCTGCGCGGCGCGCTTTTCATCAGCAGGAACTTTTACCCCATAGTACCACCATGCAAACGCGCCAATAGTAATGATAAACAGGCTAGCAACGATCGCAGCGATAGCGATGACCGGCGAATTATACCCTCTCCTTACTTTCCAGAAATAAATCTTCTCCAGCATAGATTATCCGTTTATATATAAATGAAGTATGGTTCCTATGAGGGCAAGTAAAATAGCGCCCGCGCACGTGCTAACCGTCATAATGAATCGTCGCTTCCGCTTAAGAGACAGCTGATGCATGCGGCAGCGCTCAATCACTGCCTCAAGATGTAAAGAGGTAAGCGGCGTAAACTCAAGATGCTCATAGATACCCAGATGCGTCATCAATTCATCAAAGAGGCTGCGTGCCATAAAGCAGTCTGTGCCGCTCACTATCCGCCCGCCCTTGATAATTAATAGATAGGTCACCTCATCACTCTCATGAGAAAAATAAATCCCATCGCCGAACAAATTTTTAATATAGAGGGCAAAAGGTTCATACGCGGTGGATACCTTGCTGCAATAACCCGTTGCAATCCTGCCTTCATCGTCGCGATAGATAAGCTTTCGGTTTGCTTTAACCATGCCACGAAACGACGCCTGCGTCGGCAGGCCGAGATAAGACATATCCTCTGCCTCCCACAACAGCTCGGTCAGGATATTCTCTCTAAGTAATTGCTCGTTCACCGTCTTTGCCTCCCCATTAGCGAGAGGTAATCGGCTGGCGATAGTAGTCGATGCCGATGACCATCACGACCGTGGCCGAAGCGTCATCACTGTTGTCATCCACCCCCAGCACCTGATACTGCAGCCCGCCGTTTTCATTTTTGATGTCGTACTTGGCCACCATCAGCAGATCGCCAGGCATAATGATCGACGAGTTAAAGGACTCGGTGGTGCTAACAGAGGGGAGCTGCACGTCGTCATACTCCTCGATGCCTTCCAGGTAGCGCTTGGTGAAGCCATTCACTACTTCTATACGTCCGTCAGAAAGCACACGGGGCGTGATAATAAAACTGGTCCCGGTCACGACGGTGCCGGTTTCAACATCGACGTTTTCTTCACCGTTATCATCTACCGTACGCGTTCTGCTCGAGACGTAATTTTTGGAGCGGGTCATATTCAGCGGGACCGGCATATTATTGCGGGTGATAAACGAACCGCTTTGCAGGGATCGGCTACCGGTAAGCTTGTAGAGCGCATCCAGCCCGCTGTTGATATCAACATTGCTGTTTTTCCAGCCAACCGAGACGCCGTTGGTCAGGGAGTCCAGCATAGATGACGTGATTTTCATCGAGCTTGTCCCGTCATCAAACGAGAATCCGAGCCCCGCCTGCAGCTGTTTTACCTTCGATTTATCGAGGGTAAAAATTTTATAGGTAACAATAAACTGGCGGCTGTTATCGGCTTTATATTTATCCAACGCCTTACTTAACGCTTCATACTCGGATGGCCGCGAGTTAACCATCAGAATGGACGTATCTTTAAAGAGGTTGTAGTTTCCGGAAGTGACATAGTTTTTCGCCATATCCTCTACGTCATCCCAGAACGACGATTCGAACTTAGTTTCTGTTTTACCGGTTAACCCACCGTTAGACGTTGCTTCGTTACCCGAGAGATCGAGGGTCGTTTCCGACTTATTGTTCTCGCCATAGAAGTCCAGCTTAACAACGTAGGTCTCATAGACGTTTATTTTGAGCACGTTATTGCCGTCAAGTTTAGGGCTGACGTCATACAGCGAAGCGATATAGCGCATAAACTCTTCAAAGGTGCCGTCAAAGTTCACGCTATGAGGCGTATCCCAGGCATTATCCTCCTCGCCGACTTTCGTGTCGCCCATGGCTTTATCATTGATGCGGTAGCTGATACCCGTTTGCGCGGCAACCGCGTCTAAAATAATGGACAGGGTAGCCGGCTCATAGGACGAGATTTTAACGTGCTTGCTTAGCAGCTTCTGCTGCTCCACACTGTACTCAACCTTTTGACCTAAAAAAGCACTATCATATTTAATATAGGGTTTCGCTTTTGAGGCTTCCTGCGTGGTCGCATCAGAAAATGTTTTTTTTACATCATCATTGGCATCGAACTTCTTTTCAAAATCGCCAACGCAGCCCTGTGCCAATAGGGCCAGTAGCAGCACCCCTGCTTTAATTTTCATGATATATCCGTATAATTACATTTCGTCGATGACAATAACGCGGTTTTTCTCGTACTTCTTCACCACCAGCCCATAGTTTTCAGAAAAGAAAAGCTCGCCCAGGGCCTGTAAAATATCGTCGTCGGTCTTACCTGTTAGGGTAATATCGTTATATACGAGGTAGTCTTTTTTGCTGTTCCAGAAAAGCTTATAGCCGTTTGCGGACACCCAGTCTTTTACCCCTTGGCTTAACAGTTCATTCTCCTGAATAACCATCGGGAGAATACCCGTAGGCTCCGAATCGTGAAATGGGTTTTTCCCTTGCTGTGCCGCCGAAACACTTAGGGGTATACAGGCTGTAAAAAGCAGCGCGCACAATAAACAGTTTATGTAACGCATATGTATTCCTTTAAAACGTATCCTGATTATATTATTGATACTGATATGAATCTAACAGATCCGCTGGCGTGCCCGGCTGAGGTATCGTGCTGCACCAGCGGCTTACGGTATAGGATACTGACCCAGGATCGACGACATTAACGCCTTCGCCAGAGTCACCATCAAACATGCCAAGGGTTGAGCTAATAATCCATATATATTTATAATTAGGATATATAGCATGGTCGCCCTCATTACGGCCCGGACTTCCCCCTTTTTCAGTGAGATCCTGCTTCGCAAATTCGGTCTGAACCGAGATCCCTGCTAGCTGACCTACTGATATATTGGGTGACAATCTATTCCTGTTACTTTTTGGATCGCTATATAAACCCGTTCCATTACTAGCTCTATAGGCAGAGACAGAAGAGATGGCAACGCTCAGACGTGGATAAAGCTTACGTAGAACCTTAACCGTGCGCGGCTTATTCTCTGCATCAACAAGCGCTTTACCGCTGCCGTCACGCAAAGTAATTTCTTGTTCTACCTGCGGACACGTTTGCACAGGATAGCGCACGTTACCTGAATCGTTGCCTGAATTATCACTGTTATATACGCCACTTCTGCTGTCATCATATGATGGCCGATAGCTATCATCACGCTCTATTGGGCCGCCGTTCATACCGCCATGGGAAATATAATCAACGATCGCAGGCGTGACTAACTCAAACGCATCGTAAGTATAGGGCACGTAGAGATAAAGGTTATAATCCATACCGTTACCCATTTTGGCTGCTTCGAGATCGTTCATATAGTAATCGCCAATAAACGATTGCGAATTGCCGTCCTTATACTGATAAAAGGTTGGATTGCCTGCCGAGTCCAATACTAAATTGCCGCCATAGCTACGCTGAAATAGATACACCTTACGCGCCGTATTCTCCATGACCACGTTCGCCTGCAGCGTGCCAAGCTTCTGATCGCCATTCGTGTTCTTAACATCTTTCATATTCAGCGCGAGTACCGTATTTTCACCATGCGTGCCGGTGCCGGTGCGCGGTTCGTAACACATCTCTACTTGGCTATCGTCCGAGTTCCAGCACATATCGCCACTGCCGCCGCTGGCAGCTGTGCCGCTGTCGTTATCGTTCAGATCAAAGGTAAAGCGAACGCCAAACTCGCCGGTAGTGTAGCCATTTAAGGTATTCATGTTGCTGGCCACGGAGCCAAACTCAACGGGCGTTTTGCCATCGCTATTTTTCGTCACCAGCTGCCAATTGGCACCGGGTGACTCGCGATGCACGACCCACGCATGCGAGGGCGTATTCCCTGCGTCTGAAAAGGCCTGCGCCAGCGCAGGCTGAAAACGGTCAAAATCCAGTAAATGGCTCGACCCGCCCGTGTTAAATTCAACGACAACGTCAATCTGATTAATATTGCTTTGCTGACTCTCTAGATCGCTACCACGAAAGCCAACCCGCTCAATGTGCGCCACGCTGTTTTTTGCTGCACTACTCATCCAACAGGGGAGATACTCTTTTTCAAACGCATAGTTTGATTTGAGCGTCGTTTTACAGCTGCTACTAATAAAGCGATAGCGCTGCTGCTGGCTGGCATCGCTGCCGTCACCCCACAGGTAGTATTCGTTTTTGCTACCGGTATCAACATCGTTAACGTCGTTGCTTAAGCGCACCTGATAATCAGCATCCGGCGTCTCGGTGTTATAGAGCGGGTTACTTATCTCTTCGGTCTTATTTGATTCCTCATCCGTGATAACCATGTCAGGATCTCTGACGAAGTTGATAACGCCTTTCATCTCCTGCACCAATGTCGCAGCGATAGTATGCTGAGATGCACGATCTGCCTGCTTGCGTACATAGCGGGTATACATTGTTAGAATACCACCTG
This sequence comes from Pseudescherichia vulneris NBRC 102420, assembly GCF_000759795.1. Classification (GTDB taxonomy): domain Bacteria; phylum Pseudomonadota; class Gammaproteobacteria; order Enterobacterales; family Enterobacteriaceae; genus Pseudescherichia; species Pseudescherichia vulneris. The sequence goes on along the minus strand of NZ_BBMZ01000008.1, from coordinate 100,959 downwards.
CAATCGCCATAACAATGATGATTTCCAGCAATGAAAACCCACTCTCTTTACGCCTAACCATTAAAATCTCCATGTCCCGGCGACAACAATATCCGCCCAAGAGCGGATATTAATGCGTCATTTAATGATTATTTACTGCCAAATACGATGCCGTTATTCGCACCACCAATATTACAGGTCGCTTCGTCGACAATATCGGTACTGGTAATATCTTCTGCAACAGAGAGCGACTTCAGTACGGTGCCTGCTTTTTTATCTGCATCCAGCTCGGTTGCGTTAAGCACCGTCGATTCATCTTCACCTGCAGGTGCAGAGATGATGCCAACGTAATCCCACTGATTACCCATTTGCGACAGCAGGTTGCGACATGTCTGCTGGTCAAGACCGCTCACCAGAAGCACAAATCCTTTATGTACGGTGCTTTCAGAGTCCACCAGCGCTTGGCCAATCTGGAAAGCATCGCCTGAAATACCGTTAAAAGATTCAGAAGGAGAAACCTTACCCAGCTTATTGAGCGTGACGATGGGCGCAAGATCGTCTGACGTCGCGATCTCTGCTTTTGTCAGCGTGACGGCTTCTGTTGTCGCCGGGGGATATTCGCCCTCATCCTTAAATGCCTCGGTCATGGAGGTACGAATACTGTTGGTGTTGTTCTGAATATCCGAAATATCCTGGGCGGTAAATGCCCGCTGTGCTAACACCACGACGCCTGCGGCAATAACGCCGATAATACCCAGCACAATGATAATTTCAAGTAGCGTGACGCCACGCTGTTTTTTTAATACGTGTTCTGCGCTATTTTCTTTAAAAGTAAACGCGGTCCTTTCCATAACCTTCCCTTACTAACATTAATTAAATGAATTAATGCAGCTAATTGCATTAGGTTGTATTTGAATCATGCAATTTTAAAGAATATGTAAGGATTTAAGAAGAGCATTATTACCTATACGCCACTCCAGAATTGGAGTGGCGGGATTACAAAATTAGGCTTGTTTTACCGCGTCGGCAATGCGGTGAGCGAACTCAGTGACCTGGGCTTCGTGCTCGCCCTCGACCATGACGCGAATCAGCGGTTCGGTGCCGGATTTACGCAGCAGCACACGCCCGCGGCTGCCCAGCGCCGCTTCAACCTCTGCCGTCACGGATTTCACGGTTTCGTGTTCCAGCGGATCGCCTGTACCTGCGGTAAAGCGTACGTTAACGAGGATCTGCGGGAAGAGCTTCATGCCGCTGCAGAGATCGTGCAGGGTCATGTTGTTACGCACCATGGCGGCAACGACCTGCAGGCCTGCCACGATACCGTCCCCGGTGGTGGTTTTATCCAGCAGGATGATGTGCCCGGAGTTCTCTGCGCCAATGCGCCAGCCCTTCTCCTGGAGTTTCTCCAGCACGTAGCGGTCGCCGACCTTAGCGCGAGCAAAAGGAATGCCCAGCTGCTTCAACGCCAGCTCCAGACCCATATTGCTCATCAGCGTGCCAACCGCACCGCCGCGCAGCTGGCCCTGACGCAGGCCTTCACGCGCGATGATGTAGAGGATCTGATCCCCGTCGACTTTGTTGCCTTCATGGTCAACCATGATGACGCGGTCGCCGTCGCCGTCAAAGGCGATACCCAGATCGGCCTTTTCCGCCAGCACGCGCGCCTGCAGCGCACGCACGTCGGTAGCGCCCACCTCTTCGTTGATGTTGACGCCGTTCGGCTCGCAGCCGAGGGTGATAACATCCGCACCCAGCTCGCGGAAGACGCTAGGGGCAATGTGGTAGGTCGCGCCATGGGCGCAGTCGACCACAATTTTCAGCGCTTTCAGGCTTAGCTCGTTCGGGAAGGTGCCCTTACAGAACTCGATGTAGCGTCCGGCAGCGTCCACGATGCGGCTGGCTTTACCCAGCAGGGCGGAGTCAACGCAGCTGATCTCTTTTTCCAGCTCGGCTTCAATGGCCTCTTCTACCTCATCCGGCAGTTTGGTCCCGTCGGTTGAGAAGAACTTAATGCCGTTGTCGTAAAACGGGTTATGGGAGGCCGAGATAACAATCCCTGCTTCAGCCCGGAATGCACGGGTCAGGTAGGCCACCGCCGGGGTTGGCATCGGCCCGGTGAAGGAGGCAGAGATGCCGGCCGCCGCCAGGCCTGCCTCCAGCGCGGACTCCAGCATATAGCCAGAGATACGCGTGTCCTTACCGATAATGATTTTGCGCGAGCCATGACGCGCCAGAACTTTACCTGCTGCCCAGCCCAGCTTAAGAACGAAATCAGGCGTGATAGGCGTATCGCCGACGCGCCCACGAATACCGTCTGTACCAAAATATTTACGACTACTCATAGCGTTTGTTTTCCTTCGCTGATAGCGTGGCCTCGACCACCCGCATGGCTTCTGTTGTCTCTTTCACGTCATGTACGCGAATTATGTGCGCTCCCTGCATGGCCGCTATCGTTGCGCACGCCAGGCTGCCGCTCAGGCGCTCTGATGGGCCAACGTTAAGCAGTTGGCCAATCATCGATTTACGGGACATGCCGACCAGCAGCGGCAGACCAAAATGGTGAAACTCTGCCAGGCGAGCAAGAAGCGCGTAGTTATGGGAGAGATTCTTACCGAAACCGAAGCCGGGGTCGAGTACCAATTTATCCTTTGTAATGCCTGCTTTCTCACACCTTGCAATCTGTTCATGGAAATAGCGGTCGACTTCGGCAAAGACATCGGCATATTTTGGCGCATCCTGCATGGTCTTCGGATCGCCCTGCATATGCATCAGGCAGACCGGCAGGCCGGTTTCCGCCGCCGCCTCCAGCGCGCCCGGCTCGCTCAGGGAGCGGATGTCGTTAATAAGATGTGCACCCACGCGGGCAATCTCCCGAATGACCTCCGGCTTAGAGGTATCCACCGAGATCCATACCTCAAAACGCTGCGCCAGCGCCTCGACCACCGGCACCACGCGGGAGAGCTCTTCATCGACGCTCACCTCAGCCGCGCCCGGGCGGGTGGACTCGCCGCCGACGTCAATGATGGTGGCTCCGGCGTTGATCATCAGGTTGGCATGTTTAACCGCGTCGATCAGTGTGTTATGCGCACCGCCGTCAGAGAAGGAGTCGGGAGTGACGTTGAGGATCCCCATCACGTGCGGATGAGAGAGATCGAGCGTGGTTCCCTGAGCGAAGAGTTTCATAGAGCATCCCTTGTACTGTGTGGGTGATAGATAAGAAAAAACCCCGGAGCACGCCCCGGGGTTTTAAATAGTGCTAACGCAGATGCCGCATGAGCGTATTTGTCGCCAAACTGCTCAGCGCCAAACCAGACTTACATCGTGTTGCCTGGATTTGGCGTACGCGGTTCATCAACTGGACGCGGCGCACGCGGCGTGCCATTGCTGTCAGAGCTGTTTGAGCCTGGATCTTCCCAGCCCGCTGGCGGACGCACATCGCGACGGGCCATCAGGTCATCAATCTGCGGCGCATCAATGGTCTCATATTTCATGAGCGCATCTTTCATTGAATGCAGGATGTCCATGTTATCGTTCAGGATCTGACGAGCGCGGTTGTAGTTACGCTCAATCAGTAATTTCACTTCCTGGTCGATAATACGTGCCGTTTCATCGGACATGTGTTTCGCTTTCGCTACGCTACGACCCAGGAACACCTCACCCTCTTCCTCTGCATAGAGCAGCGGACCGAGTTTGTCGGAGAAGCCCCACTGGGTGACCATGTTACGTGCCAGGTTAGTCGCCACTTTAATGTCGTTGGACGCACCGGTAGAAACATGTTCAACGCCGTAGATGATCTCTTCCGCCAGACGACCGCCATACAGCGTGGAGATCTGACTTTCCAGTTTCTGACGGCTGGCGCTAATCGCATCGCCTTCAGGCAGGAAGAAGGTTACACCCAGCGCACGACCACGCGGAATAATCGTCACTTTGTGTACCGGATCGTGTTCCGGCACCAGGCGACCGATGATCGCGTGGCCCGCTTCGTGATACGCGGTGGACTCTTTCTGCGCTTCGGTCATCACCATGGAGCGACGTTCCGCACCCATCATGATCTTGTCTTTCGCTTTCTCAAACTCAACCATGGAGACAACGCGTTTGTTGCCACGGGCAGCAAACAGTGCCGCTTCGTTGACCAGGTTAGCGAGATCCGCACCGGAGAAGCCTGGGGTACCGCGGGCAATGATTGCCGCATCGATATCCGGCGCCAGCGGTACGCGACGCATATGCACCTTCAGGATCTGCTCACGGCCACGCACGTCTGGCAGACCGACCACAACCTGACGGTCGAAACGGCCTGGACGCAGCAGCGCCGGGTCAAGCACGTCCGGACGGTTGGTCGCGGCGATCACGATAATGCCTTCGTTGCCTTCAAAGCCGTCCATCTCAACCAGCATCTGGTTCAGGGTCTGCTCACGTTCATCATGACCACCACCCAGGCCTGCGCCACGCTGGCGGCCCACGGCGTCGATCTCATCGATAAAGATGATGCACGGCGCGGCTTTCTTGGCCTGCTCGAACATGTCACGCACACGAGATGCACCAACACCCACGAACATTTCCACGAAGTCTGAGCCGGAAATGGTAAAGAAGGGAACCTTCGCTTCACCGGCAATCGCTTTTGCCAGCAGGGTTTTACCGGTACCCGGAGGACCCACCATTAAGACGCCTTTCGGGATCTTACCGCCCAGCTTCTGGAAGCGGCTCGGTTCACGCAGGTATTCAACCAGCTCACCCACCTCTTCTTTGGCTTCGTCGCAGCCGGCAACGTCAGCAAAGGTGGTTTTGATCTGATCTTCGGTCAGCATACGCGCCTTGCTCTTGCCGAACGACATGGCACCTTTGCCACCGCCGCCCTGCATCTGGCGCATAAAGAATATCCAGACGCCGATTAACAGCAGCATCGGGAACCACGAAATGAAGATTGAAGCCAGCAGGCTTGGCTCTTCCGGCGGCTCGCCAACTACTTTGACGTTTTTCGTCAGCAGGTTATCAAGCAGTTTCGGATCGTTAACCGGGATGTAAGTCGTGTAACGGTTACTATCTTTCTTGGTAACGTTGATCTCACGTCCGTTGATACGCGCTTCGCGAACCTGGTCCTGATTGACCTCTTGCAGGAAGGTAGAGTAATCCACCTTACGCCCGTTCGACTCGCTGGGCCCAAAGCTCTGGAATACTGACATCAGCACAACGGCAATGACCAGCCAGAGTATTAGGTTTTTCGCCATGTCACTCAAGGGATTAACCTCATATTACAACTGTGTTAAAAACAGCGTCAGGATACTCTGTATCCCGTCTCCTTCAAACCTGGGTTTGATATCAACGGTTTATCATTTTCGCCCGGTCGCTACAATGTACACTTCACGTGAACGCGCACGCGAAGAGTCAGGTTTACGCACTTTTACCTTCGTAAACAGAGAGCGAATTTCTCTTAGATACTCATCAAAACCTTCGCCCTGAAACACCTTCACAACAAAATTTCCGCCCGGTGCGAGAACGTCGCGGCACATCTGCAGCGCCAGCTCCACCAGATACATGGCGCGGGGGATATCCACTGCCGGTGTTCCGCTCATGTTGGGGGCCATGTCGGACATGACCACCTGAACTTTTTCGTCGCCGACGCGTTCCAACAGCGCCTTGACCACTAATTCATCACGAAAATCGCCTTGCAGGAAGTCGACACCAACGATGGGATCCATAGGAAGAAGATCGCATGCGATGATCCGCCCTTTGCCGCCGATCTGCGTGACCACATACTGTGACCAGCCACCCGGCGCGGCTCCCAAGTCGACAACCGTCATGCCTGGCTTAAAAAGCTTGTCACTTTGCTGTATTTCATCAAGTTTAAACCAGGCGCGGGAACGTAACCCTTTTTTCTGCGCCTGCTGCACATATTTATCGCTAAAGTGTTCCTGAAGCCAGCGGCTTGAGCTGGCAGAACGCTTTTTACCTGTCATCTCTATTTCCAACGTTGTTCATCGTGAGTAGCAGGCTATCAACTATCAGCACAGCCGATTTGGCGATACACTGGAGATGGCGGTAGAATGAACCGTTTTCAATCCCAACGTAAGCAAAAATATACGATGAATCTGAGTACTAAACAAAAACAGCACCTTAAAGGTCTGGCACATCCGCTCAAGCCGGTAGTTATGCTTGGCAACAATGGTTTGACCGAAGGGGTACTGGCCGAGATTGAACAAGCGCTAGAGCACCATGAGCTTATCAAGGTCAAGATCGCTACCGAAGACCGCGAAACTAAAACGCTGATCGTGGAAGCGATTGTTCGTGAAACCGGCGCCTCTAACGTACAGGTCATCGGTAAAACGCTGGTGCTGTACCGCCCATCGAAGGAGCGTAAAATTTCGCTGCCACGCTAAGAATATCCTGGATAGAACACAAAATCTGTGTAAAACGAGGGGTTTTCCGCAAGCTGACAAGCAAAATGCCACGCTCTTGACGTTGTTAAAAGGCCGCTATGCGGCCTTTTTCTTATCTTTACATTACGTCAACATATTACAGGTCGGCGCGTAATTAAAGATATTCTACCTTGAGGATCTCATACTCCACTTCGCCACCCGGGGTGCGGATAACGACCACATCGTCCTGCTCTTTCCCCACCAGTCCACGCGCAATCGGCGAGTTTACGGAGATCAGATTCTGCTTAAAATCGGCCTCATCATCACCCACGATGCGGTAGGTCTGCTCTTCATCGTTATCGAGATTCAGCACGGTAACGGTTGAGCCAAAAATTACGCGACCATTGTTGGGCATTTTTGTGATGTCGATCACCTGCGCATTGGAGAGCTTGGCCTCAATGTCTTTGATGCGGCCTTCACAGAACCCCTGCTGCTCACGGGCGGCATGGTACTCGGCGTTCTCTTTCAGGTCGCCGTGCTCGCGGGCATCGGCAATCGCAGCGATGATTTCAGGACGACGCACGGATTTCAGAAAATCCAGCTCTTCGCGTAATTTTTCAGCACCACGTAAGGTCATCGGAATAGCTTGCATTGTTATACCTCTTAAACATTCCTGTAGGGAGCGGTGGCCCCGCCCCGGTAGCTTTGCCCCTGCATACCGCGCAAAAGAGGGGGCCAAAAGCAAAAAGAAAACCGACCCGGAGACAAAGCTCCAGGTCAGCAGCAATTTTTCAATTTGATACGCATTTTACCCGGAAGTTCCTTATGGGTCATCGTTTACTTTCCGGTGCGATGCACCGTAGTATGACGGCCTGTTTCCAGGTTTCTAGCGCGAGATTATGCGATTTTCCAGATATGTCATCGGATTGACCACCAGTATAGCGTTGAATGTGCAGGCCGCGAACGTTGATGAGTACATTAACCAGCTCCCTGCTGGCGCAAACCTCGCCCTGATGGTGCAGAAGGTCGGCGCTCAGGCTCCCGATATTGATTACCACAGTCAGCAGATGGCCCTGCCCGCCAGTACCCAAAAGGTGATCACCGCGCTGGCCGCCCTGCTGCAGCTAGGGCCAGATTTCCGTTTTACCACCACGCTTGAGAGTAAAGGCAGCGTTGCGAACGGGGTGCTAAAAGGGGATTTGGTGGCGCGATTTGGCGGCGATCCGACGCTAAAACGTCAGGATATCCGCAATATGGTGGCGGTGCTGAAGAAATCTGGCGTCCAGCAGATTGAGGGCAATGTGCTGATCGACACCTCGGTGTTTGCCAGTCATGACAAAGCCCCCGGCTGGCCGTGGAATGACATGACCCAGTGCTTCAGTGCGCCGCCCGCCGCCGCGATTATCGATCGTAACTGCTTCTCGGTGTCGCTCTACAGCGCCCAGAAAGCGAACGATCTGGCGTTTATCCGCATCGCCTCCTACTACCCTGTCACCATGTTCAGCCAGGTGCGCACGCTGGCGAAAGGCTCTCCTGATGCCCAGTACTGCGAACTGGACGTCGTCCCGGGCGATCTCAACCGCTTTACGCTGACCGGCTGCCTGACCCAGCGCGCCGATCCGCTGCCGCTGGCCTTTGCGATACAGGACGGGGCGAGCTACGCCGGGGCGGTGCTGAAGGATGAGCTTAAACAGGCCGGCATTACCTATAGCGGGACGCTGCTGCGCCAGACGCTGGTTAACGAGCCGGGAACGGTGATTGCCAGCAAACAGTCCGCGCCGCTGCACGATCTCTTGAAGATTATGCTGAAAAAGTCAGACAACATGATCGCCGACACCGTGTTTCGCACCATCGGCCATGCGCGCTTTGGCGTGCCGGGCACGTGGCGTGCGGGGGCGGATGCCGTGCGGCAGATCCTGCGCCAGCAGGCGGGCGTCGAGCTGGGTAACAGCATCGTGGTGGATGGCTCCGGCCTGTCGCGCCATAACCTGATCTCTCCCGCTACCATGATGCAGGTGCTGCAATATATCGCCCAGCATGATACCGAACTGAACTTCATCTCGATGCTGCCGCTGGCGGGCTATGACGGCTCGCTACAGTACCGCGCCGGTCTGCATGCGGCAGGCGTGGACGGCAAGGTATCGGCGAAGACAGGCTCTCTACAGGGGGTATATAACCTGGCGGGCTTTATCACTACTGCCAGTGGCCAGCGCATGGCGTTTGTGCAGTATCTCTCTGGCTATGCGGTAGAGCCTGCCGATCAGCGTAACCGCCGTATCCCGCTGGTGCGCTTCGAGAGCCGGTTGTACAAAGACGTTTACCAGAATAATTAATTCGCCGACGTGAACCAACAAAAACCCCGGCTCATGGCCGGGGTTTTTCATTTTTACTGGATTAACGCTTGTAAATGAATTCGATCCCTTCGTCGTCTTCTTCATCCCAGTCGTCATCTTCATCGTCTTCTTCGACGTCAGCTTCTTCAAGCTGCTGACGGTGGTAGTCATCCCACATGAATTCGACTTTTTCAGGCTGCTTCGCTTCTTCAGCCTGAACCAGCGGGTTCTCGATGATGAAGGTCATGACGTCCCAGCAGAGGTCTTTTACGCCCTGCTGGCTGGCGGCAGAGATAAGATAGTGCTTATCTTCCCAGCCCAGCGCTTTCGCAATCGCCGCAGCCTTCTCTTCGGCCTCAGCTTTGTCCATCAGGTCGATCTTGTTGAAGACCAGCCAGCGTGGCTTAGAGGCCAGCTTCTCGCTGTACTTCTCCAGCTCGCCGATGATAATGCGCGCGTTTTCAACCGGATCGGAACCGTCGATCGGATCGATATCGATCAGGTGCAGCAGTACACGGCAGCGCTCAAGGTGTTTCAGGAAGCGAATACCCAGCCCTGCGCCCTCTGCCGCGCCTTCAATCAGGCCCGGAATGTCGGCAACCACAAAGCTCTTTTCGGTATCCATACGCACTACGCCGAGACTTGGCACCAGCGTGGTAAACGGATAGTCCGCCACCTTCGGCTTCGCTGCGGAGACGGCGCGGATGAACGTCGATTTACCGGCATTAGGCATGCCCAGCATCCCGACGTCGGCCAGCAGCATCAACTCCAGCTGCAGATCGCGTTTATCGCCCGGCGTACCCATGGTTTTCTGCCGCGGCGTACGGTTAACGGAGGATTTAAAGCGCGTATTGCCCAGACCGTGCCAGCCGCCTTTAGCGACCATCAGACGCTGACCGTGTTTGGTCATATCGCCCATGGTCTCGCCCGTACCCTGGTCAATGATGCGCGTTCCTATCGGCACCTTAACGGTGACATCTTTACCGCGCTTGCCGGTACAGTCACGGCTCTGGCCGTTCTGTCCACGCTCGGCGCGGAAGGACTTCTCAAAGCGGTAATCGATCAGGGTGTTGAGGTTCTCGTCCGCTTCCAGCCAGACATCGCCACCGTCACCACCGTCGCCGCCGTCAGGGCCGCCGCGAGGAATATATTTTTCACGACGAAAGCTTACGCAGCCGTTACCGCCGTCACCTGCCACGACCAGAATCGTAGCTTCATCAACAAACTTCATTTTACTCTCCGTTACTCATTCGCCTGAGCGGGGTAAAGTGACAATCACTTCACGCTTGCGCCAGCGTCCCCAGAGGCGGTGGCCTATGGCGGAATACATAGCGCCCGCAACCACGACAAACGCACCGAGATAACCTAAAAGGTTTAACATCGGTCTGGCGAAAACATCGGGCCAGGCCTGTGATAATAAATCTGAAAACAACAGCGTAAACAGCGGGGTCAGCGTAATTAACGCGCTCACCTGCGCCGCCTGCCAGCGCGCCATCGCCTCGGCGAGCGCGCCATAGCCTACCAGCGTATTAAGGCCGCAGAAGATCAGACAAGCCAACTGCCAGTGGCTAAGCTGCGCTATCGTGGCAGGCTCTGCCAGCGGCAGCAACGCTATTGTGCATAAAGTGTACAGCAAAAAGAGGATCTGCTGCGAGGCCAACCGGCGTAATAATACCTTTTGCGCGACCCCATAGCTCACCCAAACCGCGGCGGCGCTAACGCCGAAAATCACACCCCAGGTGTAATCAGTGAGTCGGGTAAAGATCTCTATCAAGCTGGTGTTGAAAAACATCACCAGCCCGCAAAGCAGCATTACTGCCCCAATGACCTGGGTACCGCGCATTTTCTCCTTCAGGATAAATACGCTAGCCACCATCATGCCCACCGGTGAAAGCTGTCCAATCACCTGTGAGGCCGTCGGGGTCAAATATTGTAGGGAAGAGCTGAAGAGAATGAAATTCCCGAACAGACCCCCGGTGGCAATAGCCAGCAACATCAGCCAGCGGCGTTGGCGGAAAATGCGCATCGGCGGCAGTTTGCCCTTGATAGCCAGAATCGAACCAAGGCCTATTGCGGCCATTAAAAAGCGATAGAACACGATTGTGGGCGGTTCCATCACCTCCAGCACCTGCTTCATGGCAATGGGCAATGCGCCCCAGCACATGGCTGTCGTTAGCGCCAAAAGGATCCCAATGCCTGCCTGCTGCTTCATTGCCCGTATTCCCTACAAGAGATTTTCCGGACGTCGAATGTAAAAAGCCCCGCAACGTGTTGCGGGGCTTTCATCCGTTACCGGGACGCGAAAAACTTATTCAGCAACGATGCTGATGAACTTACGGTTTTTCGGGCCTTTAACTTCGAACTTAACTTTACCGTCAGTCAAAGCGAACAGAGTGTGGTCACGGCCGCAACCAACGTTAGAGCCAGCGTGGAACTTAGTACCACGTTGACGAACGATGATGCTACCTGCCAGTACTGCTTCTCCGCCAAAGCGTTTTACGCCCAGACGTTTAGCTTCTGAATCGCGACCGTTACGAGTTGAGCCGCCAGCCTTTTTGTGTGCCATTTAAATCTGCTCCCCTAGTCTTAAGCGCTGATGCCAGTGATTTTAACATCAGTGAACCACTGACGATGGCCTTGCTGCTTACGATAGTGTTTACGACGACGAAACTTAACGATTTTAACTTTCTCGCCACGACCGTGAGCAACAACTTCAGCTTTGATAACGCCGCCATCAACGAAAGGAACGCCGATTTTGACTTCTTCACCGTTTGCGACCATCAGAACTTCAGCGAACTCAATAGTTTCGCCAGTTGCGATGTCCAGCTTTTCCAGGCGAATGGTCTGACCTTCGCTTACTCGGTGTTGTTTACCACCACTTTGGAAAACCGCGTACATAAAAAACTCCGCTTCCGCGCACATCTTTCGAGTGATTCAGAGTGCGCTATAAATATTCACAATAGGGCGCGAATATTACGCAAAACGTGAGGCTTTGACAAGAGCGATCGTCAATAGACGAAGAAAAAAAACACAACGTGTATGGTAACGTTTATCTGGCGCGTTTTTTCAGTACAATCAACGATACTATAGCTAACCCGTAACCCTTTGTTATCCCATTTTGACAGGTGATAAACAGGACTTTAAGCCCGGCTTTTGCGATGAATTTAGAAAAAATCAATGAGTTAACCGCGCAAGATATGGCGGGTGTCAATGCGACAATACTGCAACAGCTCGACTCGGACGTACAGCTGATCAATCAGTTGGGGTATTACATTGTCAGCGGCGGCGGCAAACGTATCCGTCCGATGATCGCCGTGCTGGCCGCACGCGCCGTCGGCTATGAGGGAAATGATCACGTTACTATCGCGGCGCTAATTGAATTTATTCATACCGCGACGCTGCTGCATGACGACGTGGTGGATGAATCCGATATGCGCCGGGGCAAAGCCACCGCTAACGCCGCGTTTGGCAACGCAGCCAGCGTGCTGGTAGGGGATTTTATCTATACCCGCTCCTTCCAGATGATGACCAGCCTCGGCTCGCTCAAGGTGCTGGCGGTGATGTCGGAAGCGGTAAACGTGATCGCTGAAGGTGAAGTGCTTCAGCTGATGAACGTGAACGACCCTAATATTACCGAAGAGAACTACATGCGGGTCATCTACAGCAAAACGGCTCGTCTGTTCGAGGCGGCTGCCCAGTGCTCAGGCATACTGGCAGGCTGTAGTGAAGCACAGGAGAAGGGGCTACAGGATTATGGCCGCTATCTGGGGACCGCCTTCCAGCTTATCGACGACCTGCTGGACTACAGCGCCGATGGCGAGACGCTGGGTAAAAACGTGGGCGACGATCTCAACGAAGGTAAACCTACCCTGCCGCTGCTGCATGCCATGCGTCACGGTACGCCAGAGCAGGCGCAGATGATCCGTGAAGCCATTGAGCAGGGCAACGGCCGCCACCTGTTAACTCCGGTCCTGGAGGCGATGGCCGCCTGTGGTTCGCTGGAGTGGACGCGGCAGCGGGCGGAAGAGGAGGCGGACAAAGCCATTGCCGCGCTTCAGGCATTGCCGGATTCACCCTGGCGTGAGGCGCTGATTGGCCTGGCGCATATCGCCGTTCAGCGCGATCGCTGATCCCTACACTCCCGCGTCGCGGCGCGGGAACACTCCAAAAAGCTCCAATAATCAGATCCTACAAAACCCAGTAACGCCATGGGATTACTCCTGGCAAATTCCTAAATCACGCCCTTTTTATAAGAACTTATTAGAGCATAAGCTCCCTTAGCGATATGATAGATCCGCGCACCGTTTTAGCGCAGTGCTTATCGCAATCACAGGGAGGAAAAATGGAACAGAAACTGATTGACTGGCACCCAGCCGATATCATTGCTGCATTACGCAAGAGAGGGACGTCGATGGCGGCAGAGTCGCGTAGAAGTGGCCTGAGCTCATCGACGCTGGCTAACGTGCTGACGCGTCCGTGGCCGAAGGGGGAGATGATCATCGCCAGGGCGATTGGGACGGAACCGTGGGTCATCTGGCCGTCGCGCTATCACGATCCGATTACCCATGAGTTTATCGACCGCTCTAAGCTGATCCGCAAGGATAGACGGAGACATTCTAAAGCATAAAATCGCTAACCCGGCAAGCCAACCCCCTTCTCCTTCTGGTAAGGGGGCTGCCTTCCATTAAGCCTTACTCGCCTTTCACGCGTTCGATGTTCGCGCCCAGCGCCCGCAGCTTATTCTCAATGGTTTCATACCCACGATCGATATGATAAATACGCTCAACGATGGTGGTTCCTTCCGCGATACAGCCCGCCAGCACCAGGCTTGCAGAAGCACGCAAATCGGTTGCCATGACCTGGGCACCGGAGAGTTTCGCCACGCCGTGACAGATAGCGGTGTTGCTCTCAATCTCCGCGTGTGCGCCCATACGGATCAGTTCCGGAATGTGCATAAAGCGGTTTTCGAAGATGGTTTCCGTCACTACGCCGGTTCCTTCCGCCACCAGGTTCAGCAGCGTAAACTGCGCCTGCATATCGGTCGGGAATGCCGGGTGCGGCGCGGTGCGCACGTTAACCGCCTTCGGACGCTTGCCGTGCATATCCAGGCTGATCCAGTCTTCGCCAAGCTCAATATCTGCACCCGCTTCGCGCAGCTTGGCCAGCACCGCATCCAGGGTATCCGGCTGGGCTTTACGGCAGACAATTTTACCGCCGGAGATGGCCGCAGCGACCAGGAAGGTCCCGGTTTCGATACGGTCAGGCAGCACGCTATAGACACCACCGCCCAGGCGCTCAACGCCCTCAATGGTGATGCTGTCCGTACCCATGCCGGTGATCTTCGCACCCAGGGTGTTGAGGAAGTTTGCCGTATCGACAATCTCCGGCTCGCGGGCCGCGTTTTCGATAATCGTTGTGCCTTCGGCCAGCGTTGCCGCCGACATGATGGTCACGGTCGCGCCAACGCTGACCTTATCCATCACGATATGCGCCCCTTTCAGGCGACCATTCACGGAGGCTTTAACGTAGCCCTCTTCCAGCTTGATCTCTGCACCCAGCTGCTCCAGGCCGCTAATGTGCAGGTCGACTGGACGCGCGCCGATAGCGCAGCCGCCCGGCAGGGAAACTTCACCTTTGCCAAAACGCGCCACCAGCGGACCCAGGGCCCAGATTGAGGCGCGCATGGTCTTCACTAGCTCGTAAGGGGCGCGATAGATATTGACCGCGCTGCCGTCCATCCAGACGGAACCGTTGCGCTCGACCTTCATGCCAAGCTGGCTCAGCAGCTTCATGGTGGTATCGATATCTTTCAGCTTCGGAACGTTACGAATTTCGACGGGCTCTTCTGCCAGCAGGGCGGCAAAAAGAATGGGCAGCGCGGCGTTTTTCGCTCCTGAAATTGTCACTTCGCCCTGAAGCCGGGTCGGCCCCTGTACACGAAACTTATCCATTCATCTCTTCTCTGTTAAGAATTCATACGTACTGTCGGTCACTGACCGCCAGCTCAAAAACCGTTAAGTTTGCGATCGCGCGCCCACTCAGCGGGCGTATAGGCTTTGATCGACAGGGCATGGATGCGGTTGTCCGCAATGTACTCCATCAGCGGCGCATAGACGGCCTGCTGCTTCTTCACGCGACTCATGTCGGCAAAAATTTCACCCACCGCAATAACCTGAAAGTGACTGCCATCGCCGCTAACGTGGGCTTCCTGCAGGGAGAGTGCGTTCATCAGCACGGTCTGGATTTCATGATTTTCCATGGGCTTTAATTCATCTGGTAGTGAAAACAGTCCAACATCTTAGAGGAAAGTGGCGCTGTCTTAAATAAGCAAAAAGCCTCGCTTATCAATCAAGCGAGGCTATGAGTAGTAACGTACTGAAAATATTAGTGTGGCAGCGCGTCGGCAGGCAGGTTATAGAGCTGCGCCAGGGTTCGGACCTTATCGCTGACGCCCTCAAGCATCACCTCACGCCCCTGTTTGCGGGCAAAGGCCACCAGGTGAACCAGCAGGGCCACCCCGGCGGTATCAACGCGGGCCACCCCGGTGAGGTCGATGACGTCAACGCCGTTCAGCGCCTGCGCCCTCGCCTCCCACAGTTCGTTCAGCACGTCCTGGTCCAGCTCTCCCTGGAGAGCCAGCCGCTCGCCATCGCGCGTCCAGCGAAGCTGGTCAGCCATTATTTCTTCTCGTCCAGGGTGATTTTCTGCTGGGAGATCGATTTCAGCTGTGCGGTCAGACCGTCAATGCCTTTGGTACGCAGCAGGTCGCTCCACTCGTTCTGTTTAGTGGTGATCATGCTGATGCCTTCGGCAATCATGTCATAGGCCTGCCAGTTGCCGGTCTGGCTGTTTTTACGCCACTGGAAGTCGAGGCGTACCGGCGGACGGCCATTTGGATCGTTAATGGTGACGCGGATCGGCACGATGGTGGCGTTACCCAGCGGCTGCTCCGGCGCAATCTGGTAGGTCTGGCCGTTATACATCGCCAGCGCCTGGCCGTAGGCCTGCTTCAGGTACTCACGGAAGGCGGCAAAGTAGGCATCACGCTGAGCAGGGGTCGCCTCTTTGTAGTAGCGGCCCAGCACCAGAGCGCCAGCGTATTTCACCTGCACGTAGGGCAGCAGTTCTTGATCGACCACCTCACGCAGGTAATCCGGGTTAGCGCGGATTTTCGGCTGCTCGGTTTTAAGGCGATCGAAGGTCTTTTTCGCCGCTTCCTGCATCAGCGTGTACGGGTTGCTCTGGTCGGCGGCGGTGGCTGCCGTCAGCGGAGCAATAGCCAGTACGGCAATCATTAACAGTCGTTTAAACATGCGTCACTTCTCCTTATGGATTCGTCGGGGTGGCGGACGGTGCAACGTCAGTATCAGCAGCGCCCGGCGCTGGCGCATCACCTGAACTCTTATTGTCGCTACCTTTGCTGTTGTAAAGGAATTGTCCGATCAGGTCCTCAAGTACCATGGCGGACTTGGTATCCTGAATGGTGCTGCCGTCTTTAAGCATAGAACTTCCCAGCTCGGGATCGTCAAAACCGACGTTAAGCGCCAGATATTGTTCCCCCAGCAGGCCGGAGGTACGAATAGCCAGCGAGCTGGTATCCGGGATCTGGTTATAACGCTCTTCGATATCCAGCGACACGCGCGGCAGGTAGGTTTTCGGATCGAGTTCGATATCGGCCACGCGCCCAACCACGACGCCGCCGATACGTACCGGCGAGTGGACCTTCACGCCGCCGATGTTGTCGAAAGTAGCGGTGATCCGGTAGGTTGGTTCACTCCGCATAGAGGCGACGTCCGCCGCCTTCAGGCAGATAAAAAGCGCTGCCAGCAGGGCAATCAGAAGAAAAATACCCACCCAAATTTCTGTTTTTTTCGTTTGCATCTACTCAGTTCCCAAACATCAGAGCGGTGAGCACAAAATCGAGGCCGAGAATGGTCAACGATGAGTGCACAACGGTACGTGTGGTGGCCCGGCTGATCCCTGCCGACGTGGGGATCGCGTCATAACCATTAAACAGCGCGATCCAGGTAACAGTAATAGCGAACACCACGCTTTTGATCAGGCAGTTCACCAGATCGAGGCGCAGATCGACGGCGTTTTGCATCGCCGTCCAGAAGAAGCCGGAATCGATGCCTTTCCAGTTTACGCCCACCAGCGAGCCGCCCCAGATGCCGACCGCGACAAACATGATGGTCAGCAGCGGCAGCGAGATCACCCCCGCCCAGAAGCGTGGCGAAATCACCCGGCGCAGCGGATCCACCGCCATCATCTCCATGCTGGAGAGCTGCTCGGTCGCCCGCATCAGGCCGATTTCTGCCGTCAGCGCCGATCCGGCCCGCCCGGCGAACAGCAGCGCGGCAACCACCGGCCCCAGCTCGCGCAGCAGCGACAGCGCCACCAGCATACCGAGACTGGTCTCGGCGCTGTAGGTGGTGAGCACCAGGTAGCCCTGAAGCCCAAGCACCATACCGATGAACACCCCGGAGACCAGGATGATGAGCATCGAGAGCACGCCCACATTATAGAGCTGGCGGATCAGCAGCGGGGCGTGCTTGCGAAACTCGGGCTTGCCGACCAGCGCATTGAATAACATCAACCCGGCGCGCCCGAACGTCGCGATCGTTTTGATCCCGCGATGTCCAAGCGATGCCAGTGCATTTAACAGCATGAGTGGCTTAGCTCCCTGTTCCTAATAAATCGTGAAGGTAGTCACCTGCCGGGTAGCGGAACGGCACCGGGCCATCCGCAATGCCGTCAAGGAACTGGCGTACCCGGGGATCGGCATTCTCCTGGAGTCCCTGCGCGCTGCCGTGGGCAACGATCTTTTTGTCGGCCACGATATAGGCGTAGTCGGCAATACTCAATACTTCGGGCACGTCGTGGGAGACCACGATGCAGGTGACGCCCAGGGCGCTGTTCAGCTCAGAGATAAGCTTGACCAGCACGCCCATGGTGATGGGATCCTGGCCGACAAAAGGCTCATCAAACATGATCAGGTCCGGCTCCAGGGCAATCGCCCGCGCCAGCGCCGCCCGTCGGGCCATGCCGCCGGAGAGTTCGGACGGCATCAGCTTCGCCGCACCGCGCAGGCCAACGGCCTCCAGCTTCATCATCACCGTGCTTCTAAGCAGCGCAGGCGGCAGATGCGTATGCTCGCGCAGCGGATAGGCCACGTTGTCAAACACGGTCATGTCGGTAAACAGCGCCCCGGACTGGAACAGCATGCTCATGCGCTTACGCACGGTGTAGAGCCGGGTACGCGACATAGCCGGTACGTTTTCGCCGTCAAACAGGATCTCACCGCCATCCGGTGGGATCTGCCCGCCGATCAGGCGCAGCAGGGTGGTTTTACCGATCCCTGACGGCCCCATGATCGCGGTGATCTTGCCCCGCGGCACCGTCAGTGAAATATTGTCGAAGATACACCGATTGCCACGGGAGAAGCTGACGCCACGGACATCGACTAAATTCGCCATCGTCTGGCTCATTTATTTTTCCTTCTGCCTTGTTAGGTGTCACCGGGGCGCGTCATTGCGCCTGGTCACGATATTTTTACAGAATATTGTGTGCATAGGTTAGCTAAAGCTGGCATTTGTTTTACTTTTAAGCCGCTTAAAGTCAAAATTAGGACTCGCTGTGTCTAACCGATCCTTTTCTCGCCTGCGATCGCTGACTGCGGACCGGCGATTATACCTGAAGAAAGGACTTTAGATGCTTTTAGCGATGGCGCTGTTAATTATTGGTTTACTTTTGGTGGTCTACAGTGCCGATCGTCTGGTGTTTGCCGCATCTATTCTCTGCCGGAGCGTCGGGATCCCGCCGCTGATCATCGGCATGACGGTGGTCACCATCGGCACCTCCCTACCTGAAATCATGGTCTCGATGGCCGCGTCTCTGCATGGGCAGATGGATCTGGCCATTGGCACGGCGCTGGGCTCTAACATCGTCAATATTCTGCTGATCCTCGGTCTGGCGGCCCTATTCCATCCATTTACCGTACATTCTGATATTCTGCGTCGCGAAATCCCGCTAATGTTGATCGTTAGCGCACTGGCCGGTGTGGTGCTGTACGATGGCCAGCTTAGCCGGGCGGACGGTCTCTTTTTACTGCTGTTAGCCGTGCTCTGGCTGGTATTCATTGTTAAGATTGGCCGCCAGGGCAATGATAGCCTGACGCGGGAGCAGCTGGCAGAGCTGCCCCGTGAAGGCAGTCTGTCGGTGGCGTTCCTCTGGCTGGGGGTGGCGCTGATCGTCATGCCGATGGCCACCCGGATGGTGATTGATAACGCCACCGTGCTGGCTAACGTGCTGGGAATGAGCGAGCTGACTATCGGCCTGACGGTCATTGCTATTGGCACCAGTCTGCCGGAGCTGGCTACCGCTATCGCGGGTACACGGAAAGGCGAAGATGATATTGCCATCGGTAACATCATCGGCTCCAGCATTATTAATATCGCCATTGTGCTGGGCCTGCCCGCGCTGATTGTGCCCGGCTCCTTTAACCCGCTGGCCTTTACGCGTGACTACGGCGTGATGCTGGCGGTCAGCGTGATCTTTGCCCTGCTGTGCTGGCGTCGGCAGCGCCAGACGGGCCGAGGTGCAGGGGCGCTGTTGATCGGCGGTTTTATCATATGGATGGCGATGCTCTACTGGCTATCGCCGTATATCACTGGATAATCGGAAACCTATTATGTCGCACATAGATTTGCCGCCGGGCTTTGACTTTCAACAGGCAGGCAAGGATGTACTGACCATTGAACGTGAAGGCCTGGCCGAGCTTGACCGCTATATCAACGAAGACTTTACCGAAGCCTGCGAAAAGATGTTCTACTGCGCCGGTAAAGTGGTGGTGATGGGCATGGGCAAATCTGGTCATATCGGACGCAAAATGGCGGCGACCTTTGCCAGCACCGGCACGCCGTCGTTCTTTGTGCATCCAGGCGAGGCTGCCCATGGCGATCTCGGCATGGTTGCTCCGCAGGATATCGTTATCGCCCTGTCGAACTCCGGCGAGTCTAACGAGATCCTTGCGCTTATTCCGGTGCTGAAACGCTTGCAGGTGCCGTTGATCTGCGTCACCAGCCGTCCGGAGAGCAGCATGGCGCGGGCGGCGGATATTCATCTGTGCGTCAAAGTACCGCGTGAAGCCTGTCCGCTGGGGCTGGCCCCCACCTCCAGCACCACGGCTGCGCTGGTCATGGGCGACGCGCTGGCGGTAGCGCTGTTGAAGGCGCGCGGCTTTACGGCAGAGGACTTTGCCCTCTCCCACCCCGGCGGCGCGCTCGGACGCAAGCTGCTGCTGCGGGTAAACGATATTATGCACACCGGGGATGAGATCCCCCACGTCAGCAAAGAGGCCTCCCTGCGCGACGCGCTGCTGGAGATCACCCGCAAAAATCTGGGTATGACGGTGGTGTGCGACGACCTGATGAAGATTGAAGGCATCTTCACCGATGGCGACCTGCGCCGCGTGTTTGATATGGGTGCGGACGTGAGAAGCCTGGGTATCGCTGACGTGATGACCCCCGGCGGCATTCGCGTTCGCTCAGGCACGCTGGCGGTTGACGTCCTGAACCTGATGCAGTCCCGCCATATTACGGCGGTGATGGTTGCCGATGGCGACCAACTGCTGGGTGTGGTACATATGCACGATCTGCTGCGCGCAGGCGTAGTGTAAAAAGGATACGAGAATGAGTAATGCTGGTGCGTCACTGGCGACCTGCTACGGGCCGGTCAGTACGCAAGTGATAGCAAAGGCGGAGAAGATCCGCCTGCTGATCCTGGACGTCGATGGCGTAATGTCTGACGGCCTGATTTTTATGGGTAATAATGGTGAAGAGCTGAAAGCGTTCAACGTGCGCGACGGCTACGGCATCCGCTGCGCGTTGACCTCGGGCATCGAGGTGGCGATCATTACCGGCCGCAAGGCCAAACTGCTGGAAGACCGCTGCGCTACGCTGGGGATCACGCATCTCTATCAGGGGCAGTCAGACAAGCTGATCGCCTACCGGGAGCTGCTCACTACCCTCGCCGTTAGCGCTGATGAGGTCGCCTACGTGGGTGATGACCTCATCGACTGGCCGGTGATGGCGGAAGTCGGGTTAAGCGTGGCCGTGGCCGATGCGCACCCGCTGCTGCTGCCGCGTGCGGACTACGTTACGCATATTCAGGGTGGACGCGGCGCGGTACGTGAAGTCTGCGATCTGCTGCTGCTGGCGCAGGGCAAACTGGAAGAGGCCAAAGGGCAATCAATATGAGTAAAACCAGACGTTGGGTTATCATTCTGCTATCGCTGGCGGTGCTGGTATTGATTGGCGTCAACCTGACCGATCGGGATGATGACAGCGAGGTGGCGATCAACAATAGTGAGCCGACCTACCGCAGCGAACATACCGATAGCGTGGTCTACAGCCCGGAAGGGGCGCTGAACTATCGCCTGATCGCACAGCACGTGGAGTATTTCTCTGACCAGGCAGTCTCCTGGTTTACGCAACCGGTATTAACCACCTTTGACGAAAATAAAGTACCGACCTGGTCGATCAGGTCAGATAAAGCCAAACTGACTGATGACCGTATGCTGTATCTTTATGGACATGTTGAGGTTAATGCCCTGACAGCAGAGTCCCAACTGCGGAAAATCACGACGGATAACGCGCAGATTAACCTGATTACTCAGGATGTTACCTCGAACGATCTGGTCACGTTATACGGTACAACATTTAATTCCAGCGGCCTGAAAATGCGCGGCAACTTACGCAGCCAAAACGCCGAGCTGATTGAAAAGGTTAGAACCTCCTATGAAATTCAAAATAAACAAACTCAGCCTTAATCTTGCGCTTGCCAGCGTACTTCTGGCCGCGTCTGTCCCGGCGCTGGCCGTGACCGGCGATACCGATCAGCCGATCCATATTGAATCTGACCAGCAGTCTCTGGATATGCAGGGCAACGTGGTCACCTTCACCGGCAACGTGGTGGTGACCCAGGGCACGATTAAGATCAACGCCGATAAAGTGGTCGTTACCCGTCCGGGCGGTCAGGAAGGCAAAGAGATTATTGACGGCTACGGCAACCCGGCCACCTTCTACCAGATGCAGGATAACGGTAAGCCGGTGCAGGGCCATGCTGGCCAGCTGCACTACGAGCTGCAAAATGACTTTGTGGTGCTGACCGGCAACGCCTTCCTGGAGCAGCAGGACAGCAATATCACCGGCGACAAAATTACCTATCTGGTCAAAGAGCAAAAAATGCAGGCGTTTAGCGAAAAAGGCAAGCGCGTGACCACCGTCCTGGTTCCGTCTCAGCTGCAGGACAAAGGCAATAAACCGGCACCGGCCCCGAAGAAGAGTAACTAATTCGTTATGGCAACGTTAACTGCAAAAAATCTTGCTAAAGCCTATAAAGGCCGCCGCGTGGTCGAGGATGTTAGCCTGACCGTAAAATCCGGCGAAATTGTGGGCCTGCTTGGCCCCAACGGGGCGGGTAAAACCACCACGTTTTACATGGTCGTTGGCATTGTCTCCCGCGACGCGGGTAACATCATTATCGATGACGAAGATATCAGCCTGCTGCCGCTGCACGCCCGCGCGCGCCGTGGTATCGGCTATCTGCCGCAGGAGGCCTCTATTTTCCGTCGCCTGAGCGTGTACGATAACCTGATGGCGGTGCTGCAAATTCGTGACGATCTCTCCTCCGAGCAGCGCGAAGATCGTGCCAATGAGCTGATGGAAGAGTTTCACATCGAGCACCTGCGCGACAGCCTCGGCCAAGCCCTCTCCGGCGGTGAGCGCCGCCGCGTTGAGATCGCCCGTGCGCTGGCGGCAAATCCTAAATTTATCCTGCTGGATGAACCCTTTGCTGGCGTTGACCCTATCTCGGTTATCGACATTAAGCGCATCATTGAGCACCTGCGCGACAGCGGACTCGGCGTGCTGATCACCGACCACAACGTGCGCGAGACGCTGGCCGTGTGCGAACGCGCCTACATTGTCAGCCAGGGGCATCTGATTGCCCACGGCACGCCGCAGCAAATCCTTGAAGACGAACAGGTTAAACGCGTATATCTTGGGGAAGACTTCAGACTCTGATAGGGTTAATGACGGTAATGTTTTAGCGGGAGAGAAGTGCTCTGAACATGAAGCAAGGTTTGCAACTGCGGCTAAGCCAACAGCTCGCCATGACGCCCCAACTGCAACAGGCTATTCGTCTGTTGCAGCTCTCGACGCTGGAACTTCAGCAAGAACTTCAGCAGGCGCTGGATAGCAACCCGCTGCTGGAGCAAACCGATCTTCACGATGAGATAGACGCGCAGCAGACCCAGGATACCGAAACGTTAGACTCCGCCGACGCCCTTGAGCAGAAAGATATGCCTGAGGAGCTGCCGCTGGATGCCAGCTGGGATGAGATCTACACCGCCGGTACGCCATCGGGCAACGGCGTGGACTATCAGGACGACGAGCTTCCCGTCTACCAGGGCGAGACCACCCAGTCACTACAGGACTATCTGATGTGGCAGGTGGAGCTGACCCCCTTCTCCGATACCGATCGCGCTATTGCCACCTCCATTGTCGACGCCGTGGATGAGACCGGCTACCTGACCGTCTCTCTGGAGGATATCCTCGACAGCATGGGCGACAGCAACGTGGGGCTGGACGAGGTCGAAGCGGTGCTGAAACGCGTCCAGCGTTTCGATCCGGTGGGCGTGGCGGCAAGAGATCTGCGCGACTGCCTGCTGATCCAGCTCTCCCAGTTCGCCAGCGATACGCCGTGGCGGGCCGAAGCCAAACTGATCATCAGCGATCACCTCGATCTGCTGGCGAACCACGATTTCCGCACCCTGATGCGCGTTACCCGCCTGAAGGAAGAGGTGCTGAAAGAGGCGGTGAATCTGATCCAGTCGCTGGATCCGCGCCCTGGCCAGTCGATCCAGACCGGCGAGCCGGAGTATGTGATCCCCGACGTGCTAGTGCGCAAGCATAATGGCCGCTGGATGGTCGAGCTGAACGCTGACAGCATTCCGCGTTTGCAGATTAACCAGCACTACGCCGCCATGTGCAGCGGCACGCGTAACGATGCCGACAGCCAGTTTATCCGCAGCAATCTTCAGGAAGCCAAATGGCTGATTAAGAGCCTGGAGAGCCGCAACGATACCCTGCTGCGCGTCAGCCGCTGCATCGTTGAACAGCAGCAGGCCTTTTTCGACAAAGGCGAAGAGTTTATGAAACCGATGGTGCTGGCGGATATCGCCCAGGCCGTCGAGATGCACGAATCCACCATTTCACGCGTGACAACCCAGAAGTACCTCCACAGCCCGAGAGGTATTTTTGAGCTTAAATACTTCTTCTCCAGCCACGTGAATACCGAAGGCGGCGGCGAAGCCTCGTCGACGGCCATCCGCGCGCTGGTGAAGAAGCTGATAGCCGCAGAAAACCCTGCGAAACCACTGAGTGACAGTAAGTTGACCACCCTGCTGTCCGATCAGGGTATCATGGTGGCTCGCCGCACCGTTGCGAAGTATCGAGAGTCTTTATCCATCCCGCCGTCTAACCAGCGCAAGCAGCTGGTCTGACCCAACCGATAAGGAAGACACTATGCAGCTCAACATTACAGGGCACAATGTCGAAATTACTGAAGCACTGCGCGATTTTGTCGGTACAAAATTTGCTAAGCTGGAGCAGTACTTCGAGCGGATCAATCAGGTCTACATTGTGTTAAAAGTGGAGAAAGTGACGCACGTCGCGGACGCCACACTGCACGTAAACGGTGGCGACCTCCACGCCAGTGCGGAAGGGCAAGACATGTATGCGGCTATCGACGGTTTAATTGATAAACTGGCGCGACAGTTAAACAAACATAAAGATAAACTGAAACAACACTAATTGTCCGGGCGTTCGACGGCAGTTAGCAACCTGCTGTGGTCACGCAGCAGGTTGTCTGCACGAGTCACGCTTAGGTGAATTTATGATGAACAACGATCCCGCTCTTCAATTGAGCAATGTCCTTAACCAGGAATGTACCCGCAGCGGCGTGCACTGCCAGAGTAAAAAGCGTGCGCTGGAGATTATCAGCGAGCTGGCTGCCAAGCAGCTTAGCCTGCCGCCGCAGGTGGTCTTTGAGGCCATCCTGACCCGTGAAAAAATGGGCAGTACCGGTATCGGCAACGGTATCGCGATCCCCCATGGCAAGGTCGAGGAAGATACCCTGCGCGCCGTCGGCGTCTTTGTCCAGCTGGAGACCCCTATCGCCTTTGATGCTATCGATAACCAGCCGGTGGATCTGCTGTTTGCCCTGCTGGTGCCGGCCGATCAAACCAAGACGCATCTGCACACGCTCTCTCTTGTTGCCCGCCGCCTGGCGGACAAAACCATCTGCCGACGCCTGCGCGCCGCGCAGAGCGATGAGGAGCTGTATCAGATTATCACGGACAGCGAAGGCAGCCACGATGACGCATAGCCGGGAAAAGGCTTTTCTATTTGCTCGCCTGAGGAGAAACGGTACATGGTACTGATGATCGTCAGCGGTCGCTCGGGCTCGGGGAAATCAGTTGCCCTGCGAGCGCTGGAAGACATGGGCTTCTACTGCGTGGATAACCTGCCGGTAGTGCTGTTGCCCGAACTGGCGAAATCGCTGGCCGACCGCCAGATCTCTGCGGCCGTCAGCATTGACGTGCGTAATATGCCAGAGTCGCCGGAAATTTTTGAACAGGCAATGAACAACCTGCCGTCGGCCTTTTCGCCGCAGCTGCTGTTCCTTGACGCCGATCGCAACACGCTGATCCGGCGCTACAGCGATACCCGACGCCTGCACCCCCTCTCCAGCAAGAACCTGTCGCTGGAGAGTGCTATCGACGAAGAGAGCGACCTGCTGGAGCCGCTGCGCTCCCGAGCGGATCTGATCGTCGATACCTCAGAGATGTCGGTGCATGAGCTGGCAGAGATGCTGCGTACCCGCCTGCTGGGCAAGCGCGAGCGCGAACTGACCATGGTGTTTGAGTCGTTTGGCTTCAAGCACGGCATTCCTATCGATGCCGACTACGTCTTTGACGTCCGCTTCCTGCCGAACCCGCACTGGGATCCGAAGCTGCGCCCAATGACCGGCCTTGATAAACCGGTGGCGGCGTTCCTCGATCGGCATACCGAAGTGCACAACTTTATCTACCAGACCCGCAGCTATCTGGAGCTGTGGCTGCCGATGCTGGAGACCAACAACCGCAGCTATCTCACCGTCGCCATTGGCTGTACGGGGGGCAAGCACCGTTCGGTCTATATTGCCGAGCAGCTGGCGGACTACTTCCGCTCGCGGGGTAAAAACGTGCAGTCCCGCCACCGTACGCTGGAAAAACGCAAAACATGACCGTTAAGCAGACCGTTGAGATCACCAACACGCTGGGTATGCACGCCCGTCCAGCAATGAAACTGTTTGAGCTGGTTCAGGGGTTTGATGCCGAAGTGCTGCTGCGCAATGACGAAGGTACCGAGGCGGAGGCCAGCAGCGTGATTGCGCTGCTGATGCTCGACTCCGCCAAAGGTCGTCAGATCGAGATTGAGGTCAGCGGCCCGCAGGAGCAGGAGGCGCTCGCCGCCGTGATTGCCCTGTTCAACGCCGGTTTTGACGAAGACTAATGCCGGTCGCGCCGGGTGGCGGCTACGCCTGACCCGGCCTACACCTTAGGCAAATTGTACCTTTCGTGCGCTTAACCCCTGCCAACGTATCCTTAAGATAACCTTAAGCTAGCCGTTTATTTTCCATTTAAGTTGCCTGGCCATACTTGGATTGTTTCCAAAACAATTTCCAAAAAAGCAGGACAACCTATGATTCGCTTATCTCATCTCACCCCGTTGGGCACCGGTCGGCACCGCCAATGCTATGCGCATCCGGACAATGCCCAGCGCTGCATTAAGATCATCTACAACTACGAGAGCGGCGGCGATAAAGAGATCAAGCGCGAGCTGAGCTACTATGCCCATCTCTCTCGCCGTTTAACAGACTGGAGCGGGCTGCCGCGCTACTACGGCACGGTCGAAACCGATCTGGGGACGGGATACGTCTACGATATCATCACCGACTTTGACGGCTCCCCGTCAAAGACCCTGACCGAGTATGCCGCCCAGTGCCGTGAAGCAGGCAACAGCAAGGCCCTCTACCCGCTGCTCAGAGCACTAAAAAGCTACTTGCGCAAAAACCGCATCGTGACCATGAACCTGAAACCGCAGAACGTGCTTTGCCGCCGCATCAGCGCGGATGAGGTGGTGCCGGTAGTGTGCGACAACATTGGCGAAGGCACGCTGATCCCGCTGGCAACCTGGTCAGGCTGGGCCTGCGCGCGTAAGCAGGCCCGCCTGTGGCAGCGCTTTATCGCTCAGCCGGCGCTTGCCAACGGACTTAGTGCAGCGAATGCTGGGTCATAAATTCTTCACCGCCCAGCTGGCGCATCTGGCGCATAATCCATGCCTGGCGATTGCGCACGTAGCCCGAAGGGGCACTGGCCTTAAAGCGGATAGGATTGGGCAGCACGGCCGCCAGCAGCGTGGCCTCTGACATCGTCAGGCGGCTGGCAGGCTTGTTAAAGTAGCGCTGGGCTGCCGCCTCGACGCCAAAAACTCCCTCGCCAAATTCGGCAACGTTGAGATAAACCGTCAGGATCCGCCGCTTGCTCCACACCGTCTCCATGCCAAGCGTTAATCCGGCCTCCAGCCCCTTACGCAGCCAGCTGCGCCCGTCCCAGAGGAAGAGATTTTTCGCCGTCTGTTGCGACAGGGTGGATGCACCGCGGATCCGGCTGGCGTTACGCTCGTTATGGGAAACCGCTTTCTGAATAGCGTCGACGTCAAAGCCCCAGTGGGTCGGGAAGGTCTGATCCTCAGCGGCAATCACCGCCAGCCCCATCCAGGGTGAGATATCATCCATCCCCACCCAGTCAGAGTGGGCAACATAGTTGAAATTGCCGCTCAGCCAGGCCGATATCTGGCGCTCCGCCATCACCGCCGAGAAGGGAACCGGCATAAAGCTGAACAGCAGAACGCCGCCGCCCCAGAGCAGGGCCAGCCCCAGCAGGGTACGCAGCAGCAGACGCTTTATTTTTACCTTCAATGAGGCACTGCGTAACGCCATTACGCCAGCACCAGCACGCGCGCGACCAGTTTCTCAATGCCGCTGGCGGCCTCGGCAATATTTTGCGCCACCATATAGGCGGGGGTGGTGACGACCTTGTTCTCTTCATCCACCACGATGTCGTCCACCGGACAGGTCACATGCTCCGCGCCCATCTCTTCCAGCACGTCGGCGGTGTCGATGTCTGTCCCGATGGTCAGGCGCAGCGGGAAATCAAAAATTTTCGGCAGCATGGCCGGGGCGATACAGATAAAACCCAGCGGTTTACCGGCGGCGTGCATCGCCAGCGCCAGCTGCTTCAGGCCGCTATCCACGCTGCACTCTGCGCCCTGGGCGGCGAAATTGCTGAGGTTCTTTGCCGCACCGAAGCCGCCGGGGACAATCAGGGCGTCCAGCGCGTCGGCAGAGGCCTGGCTTAGCGGCTGGATCGCGCCGCGAGCAATACGCGCTGCTTCAATAAGCACGTTGCGGCTCTCCGCCATCGAATCGCCGGTAAGATGGTTGATCACGTCCGACTGCGGTTTATCCGGTGCAAAACAGACCGCCTCCGCGCCGCTGCGGGCAATCGCTAATAGCGTAATGACGGCCTCATGAATTTCAGTTCCGTCGTTAACGCCGCAGCCGCTGAGTACCACTCCCACTTTTTTCATTTTGCCGATCCTTTCTTGCAACATGCTGACGATTATTAAAAATTTTGATAAGGACGCTATGCTTCACACATTTCATCGATTCATATAACAAATAAGTTAAGATTTGCTATCTTATGTGCGGGCTTGACACTCTTTCCGCCTGTGCCCATTGAATAACCAACCCTAAAAATACCGGCACGGCCACAATTTCCCTGGTGTTGGCGCAGTATTCGCGCACCCCGGTCTATCCGGGGTCATTTTTTGCCCGCCCCGGCGACCCACGCCTTAAGCACCGCAATATCGTCCTGCCATGCCAGCTTCATCTCCTCAATCCATTCGCCTACGTTGTCCCACCACGCCGGCAGATCGGAAGACTGAATTTGCTTGCCCAGCTGTTGCAGACGACGCAGGCCAATCGAGCCCGCCGCGCCCTTGATCTTATGCCCCTCTTCCGCGATACCCTTCTGGTCGCGAGCGGTCAGATTGGATTCAAGGATCGCGATATAGCCCGGCATCATCTTCTCAAACATCGCAATGCCGTCGACGATCACCTTCGGACCAATAATTTCCAGGTACTGCTCCAGCATCGGAATATCTAACAGCGTCTGTGCCTTATCGTTATCGACAGCGTCCACCGTACTCTCCTCCTCGTCTTCACAGGTATCCCAAAACTTCTTGATCATCGCGGTCAGCGCCGGTACAGCCAGCGGCTTGCTCAGGACATCGTCCATTCCCGCATCCAGATACTCTTTTTTATCTTTCAAGACGTTGGCGGTCAAGGCCACCAGCGGCGGCAGATCCTCCCGGGCGTAGTTCTGGGTAAGCTGACGAGAGATGTCCAGCCCGGTCATGTCCGGAAGCTGAATATCCAGCAGCAGCAGATCGTATTCGCCTGGGGTAAACATCGCCAGCGCCTCTGTTCCGGTCATGGCAACGTCAACGCTGCATCCCAGCTTTTCCAGCACCGATCGCGCCACGATCACGTTCAGTTCGATATCCTCTACCAGCAGCACGTTCAGGGCCGGGAGCGGCATCTCATCATCCGCGAACCCGTCCTCGACTTCCTCTGCGACGGCAGGGGCGTGCACCGTCAGCACAAAGCGCGAACCTTTGCCCAGCTCGCTGGTAACGGTAATATCGCCGCCCATGCTTTTCGCCAGCCGCCGCGAGACCGCAAGACCAATCCCCGTGCCGGTGGCCGGTTTGCCGCCGTGCTTGTCTTTAACCTGGTAGTACATGGCAAAAATTTTATCCTGCTCCACCGGCGGGATGCCGATACCGGAGTCCTCAACCTCGAAGCGCAGCATCTCGTTATCGTCATAGCGAATGCGCACCGTCACCTGGCCCTGCTGGGTGAACTTCACCGCGTTGCTGATGAGGTTCCACAGGATCTGCCGCAGCCGGGTGCCGTCGGTAATGACCTTATGCGGCAGGGGTAGCGTCGGCTCGACAACAAAGCTCAGCCCCTTCTGCTGCGCCTGCAGTCCAGAGAGGGTTTCGAGATCGGCCCGGAAGCTGGTGAAGTCTACCGGCTGGTTGTCCAGCTGCACCTTGTGGCGCTCCATCTTATCCATGTCGATAATATCGTTGAAGATATTTCCCAGCGTGACCGCAGAGACGTGGATGGTCTTGAGGTACTTCTCCTGCTCGTCGCTCAGCTCGGTATCGAGCAGAATACGGCTCAGGCCAACGATGCCGTTAAGCGGCGTACGCAGCTCGTGGCTGATGGTGGAGATAAAGGTGGTCTTGTCCCGGCTGGCGCGCTCCAGCGCGTCCTGGTAACGCTTGCGCTCGGTAATATCGCGGCCAAAGCCCATCAGCCCGTGGCGTTTACCCACCCGGTCGTAGTAGGGAACCTTGCGGATCTCAAAGCAGGCTTTGCGCCCGTCCGGGTACTCCAGCCACTGCTCATAGGTCAGGGAGACGTTGTGACGAAACACTTTCTCATCAGTTTCGTTAACTTTTTCCGCCGCCTCCGGCGAGTAGACGTCGTCCGGCTTCAGGTTAACCAGCTGCTTCTCGCTTTTACCGGTCAACAGCTCCATCGCCCGGTTGCAGCCGGAGAACTCTTTATCTTCGTTGCGGTAGAAAACCAGATCCGGCGAGGCGTCGAGGAACGAGCGCAGGAATGAGGACTGCTGCTCCAGCTGGATCTGCGTCTGCTCGCGCTCTTTCATCTCAATTTTCAGCTGCTCAAAGGTGGCCTGGCGCTCGGCCTCGGCGATAGCGCGATCGTTGAGTACCTTGTTGAGCGTGGAGATATTATCTTTCAGCTGAACGTTGAGCTTGAGATCGCGCTCGCGCATCTCCTCCAGCTTTTCCACCAGCCTGGATAGCCGCTGGCGGGACTCCTCTAGCTGCTCAACCACCACCGACAGAAAGTAGACTGCCCAGGGGGTGATCAGTAATCCGAAGAAGATCGAGCGGATCACATCGATACTTTCAACCCGGCCATGCAGCACCATGGTCACGGCCATCTGGACAACAATCGCCAACACTACCAGCGCCAGGGCTAGCAGCATGGAGAAGCGCACCAGGCCAAGCTTCATCATCAGATCGACATAGTACTGTGCGAGTAATCGGATTTGCTTCATTAACGAGTTCCTTCACCACAACGTCGCACAATAATACTCAATTCTGAGCAAAGCGTTGAAGGTTGTGCAAAAAAGTGTGGGATGTCAGGTGGCGCTTCGCTTACCTGACCTACAAAGAAACTGCCAACTTAAGCCAGCCAAGGTCGTCCCAGCGCGGATCCTTGCGCTCCATGGACGTTGAGGTACTTATCCAGCTCGACCATGCCGGTCCAGCGGTTCTCGCACCACAGCGGCGCGAGCAGTGTCGGACGGCGGGCGCTGGCGGAGATGCGGTGGTAGATCACCTCCGGCGGCGTATGGCGGATCATCTCCCCGGCGGCATGGGTATAGGCATCCAGCTCGATACCGGCCAATCGCCCGGCCTGCCAGGCCTTAGCCATCGTACTGCCGGTGACAATATGCAGCGGATGCAGCTTGATACCGTCAACGCCGGTCTCTACGACTCGCTGTAGGGTGGCAAGGCACTCCGTCTCCCCCTCCCCCGGCAGGCCAACAATCAGGTGGCTGCATACCTTCAGTCCGCGCTGGCGGGCCAGCCGGGTAGTGCGCCGGTAGCAGGCGAAGTCGTGGCCACGGTTGATGCGGTGCAGGGTTTTATCGTGGGCCGTTTGCAGGCCCAGCTCCAGCCAGACCTCATAGCCCTGCTGCTGGTATTCGCTGAGCAGATCCAGCACCGCTTCCGGGACGCAGTCCGGGCGCGTTCCGACGCACAGCCCGACTATATTGGCCTGGCTCACCGCCTGGTGGTACATCGCCCGCAGCACCTGAACTTCGGCCCAGGTGCTGGTATAGGCCTGGAAATAGGCCAGGTAGCGCCGGGCGCGGTTAACCCGCGTTTCCTGGTAAGCCAGCTGCTCGGCAATAGAGTTGGCCTGCTGGGCCTCATCGGCAAAGGAGGCAACGTTACAGAAGGTGCAACCCCCGCGGCCAAGGGTGCCATCGCGGTTCGGGCAGCTAAAGCCGCCGTGCAGGGAGAGCTTATGCACTTTTTCACCGTAGCGGCGGGCAAGATCGCCCCCAAACATATTGACTAATTTTTGTAACTGCATAATCTGAAAGGCCGCCCTCAAAAAAGGGCCAAGCCTGCCACTTTTAGCCTCCGTCGGCGATGACCTGGATCAATCGTCATAGCGGCGCTATTTTCTTTGCATAACCAAGCAAAATTACCGCTATTTCATTCATCGCCGTATTGATTACTTTTCCTTATATTGCCAGCCTGTTTTTCGACAATTTTTGCGCAAGCGTAAAACAGTGTCTTTATGCGGGTTACTCCGTGCAACCAGCGAAAAATAGCGCATTAAGGTAAAAAAACAGCGTATACCGGTAACAATAGCGCTTTCTTATAGTGAGAGAGATCACACTCTGTCCCTGCCTGCCATAGCTGTAACCTGGCTGTAAAATAGCTAAATATCCATTATTATCAGTTAATTAACCCTGTATTAGCACATTTTTGTATAAATAAGATTGTGATTTGACCTGTGTGTCGATTCCCGATAAGTTGGATATCCGCTGGAAGCTTTCTGGGTGAGCAGTCTGCTCACCATATTTATGCAGTAATTTAGATTCCCTCTGAAGCAAGTCCTCAACACTTGTTTGACCTAAGCGAAAAGGATGATAGAGGGCGACATGCGAGGCCTGTAGGCTCCGTCGCCACGCCCTTTCTGCGCCTGTGCGCCACGGTCATGAGAGAGTCACGTAGAGCCTGGGGAGGTTCACTGATATGTTGTACGATAAATCTCTTGAGAGAGATAACTGTGGTTTCGGCCTGATCGCCCACATAGAAGGCGAACCTAGCCACAAGGTAGTGCGTACCGCTATTCACGCACTGGCCCGAATGCAGCACCGCGGTGCGATCCTTGCCGATGGTAAAACCGGCGACGGTTGCGGCCTGCTGCTACAAAAACCTGACCGTTTCTTCCGCCTGGTTGCCGAAGAGCGCGGCTGGCGCTTAGCCAAAAATTACGCCGTCGGCATGCTGTTCCTGAACCAGGACGCTGAGAAGGCCGCCGCTGCGCGCCGCATCGTCGAAGAAGAACTTCAGCAAGAGACCCTGTCTATCGTGGGCTGGCGCGATGTGCCAACCAACGAAGGGGTGCTCGGTGAAATCGCCCTCTCCTCGCTGCCACGTATTGAGCAAATTTTTGTCAACGCCCCTGCGGGCTGGCGTCCACGCGATATGGAGCGCCGCCTGTTTATCGCGCGCCGCCGTATCGAAAAACGCCTCCAGGAGGATAAAGA
Organism: Pseudescherichia vulneris NBRC 102420; assembly: GCF_000759795.1. Lineage (GTDB taxonomy): Bacteria > Pseudomonadota > Gammaproteobacteria > Enterobacterales > Enterobacteriaceae > Pseudescherichia > Pseudescherichia vulneris. Next base: position 67,726 of record NZ_BBMZ01000008.1, on the reverse strand, counting down.
GTTCTACGTCTGTAGCCTCTCTAACCTGGTCAACATCTATAAAGGTCTCTGTATGCCGGCGGATCTGCCGCGCTTCTACCTGGACCTCGCGGATCTGCGTCTGGAGTCGGCCATCTGCCTGTTCCACCAGCGCTTCTCCACCAACACCGTACCGCGCTGGCCGCTGGCCCAGCCGTTCCGCTACCTGGCCCATAACGGTGAGATCAACACCATCACCGGTAACCGCCAGTGGGCACGCGCCCGTACCTATAAATTCAAGACGCCGCTGATCCCGGATCTGCACGACGCCGCACCGTTCGTCAACGAAACTGGCTCCGACTCCAGCTCGCTGGATAACATGCTGGAACTGCTGCTGGCAGGCGGGATGGACATCGTCCGTGCCATGCGCCTGCTGGTGCCGCCAGCCTGGCAGAACAACCCCGATATGGATCCGGAGCTGCGCGCCTTCTTTGACTTTAACTCCATGCACATGGAACCGTGGGATGGCCCGGCGGGCATCGTGATGTCCGACGGTCGCTTTGCCGCCTGTAACCTGGACCGTAACGGTCTGCGCCCGGCGCGCTACGTCATCACCAAAGACAAGCTGATCACCTGCGCCTCAGAAGTGGGGATCTGGGACTACCAGCCCGACGAAGTGGTGGAAAAAGGCCGTGTGGGTCCGGGCGAGCTGATGGTGATCGACACCCGCGGCGGCCGTATCCTGCACTCCCGCGAAACCGATGACGATCTGAAGAGCCGCCACCCCTATAAAGAGTGGATGGAGAAAAACGTACGCCGTCTGGTGCCGTTTGAAGATCTGCCGGATGACGCAGTGGGCAGCCGTGAGATGGATGACGACCTGCTCGCCAGCTTCCAGAAACAGTTTAACTACAGCGCCGAAGAGCTGGATTCCGTGGTCCGCGTGCTGGGCGAAAACGGCCAGGAGGCGGTCGGCTCAATGGGTGACGATACCCCGTTTGCCGTGCTCTCCAGCCAGCCGCGCATCATTTATGACTACTTCCGCCAGCAGTTTGCGCAGGTCACTAACCCGCCAATCGATCCGCTGCGGGAAGCACACGTGATGTCGCTGGCCACCAGCATCGGTCGGGAGATGAACGTCTTCTGTGAAGCCGAGGGCCAGGCGCATCGCCTGACCTTTAAGTCACCGATCCTGCTCTACTCCGACTTTAAACAGCTGACCACCCTGTCGGAGCACCACTACCGCGCCGACACGCTGGATATCACCTTTGACGTCAACACCGCATCGCTGGCAGACACGGTGAGCGCGCTGTGTGATAAAGCAGAACAGATGGTGCGCGACGGTACGGTGCTGCTGGTGCTCTCTGACCGTAACATTGCCAAAGATCGCCTGCCGGTTCCGGCCCCGATGGCGGTAGGTGCTATCCAGACCCGCCTCGTGGAGAAGAGCCTGCGCTGCGACGCCAACATCATCGTTGAAACCGCCAGCGCCCGCGATCCGCACCACTTCGCCGTACTGCTGGGCTTCGGCGCGACGGCTATCTATCCATACCTCGCCTATGAAACCCTGGCGAAGCTGGTGGATACGCACGCCATCGATAAGAACTACCGTAACGTGATGCTGAACTACCGTAACGGCATCAACAAAGGCCTCTACAAGATCATGTCCAAAATGGGCATCTCGACCGTGGCCTCCTACCGCTGCTCGAAGCTGTTTGAAGCGGTCGGCCTGCATGACGAAGTCGCCGATCTCTGCTTCCAGGGCGTGATCAGCCGCATCGGCGGCGCGGGCTTTGCTGACTTCCAGCAGGATCTGCTGAACCTGTCGAAGCGTGCCTGGCTGGCGCGTAAGCCGCTTGAACAGGGCGGCCTGCTGAAGTACGTGCACGGCGGTGAATACCATGCCTATAACCCGGACGTGGTGCGCACCCTGCAGCAGGCGGTACAGAGCGGCGAGTACAGCGACTATCAGCAGTACGCTAAGCTGGTCAACGAACGTCCGGCGGCCACGCTGCGCGATCTGCTGCACATCAACCCGCCTGCGGACGCGGTCAGCATTGACGACGTCGAGCCCGCCAGCGAGCTGTTTAAACGCTTCGATACCGCAGCGATGTCTATCGGCGCGCTGAGCCCAGAGGCCCATGAGGCGCTGGCTGAAGCGATGAACAGCATCGGCGGCAACTCGAACTCCGGCGAAGGCGGAGAAGATCCGGCTCGCTACGGCACCAACAAAGTGTCGCGTATCAAACAGGTTGCCTCTGGCCGCTTCGGCGTGACCCCGGCCTACCTGGTGAACGCGGACGTGATCCAGATTAAAGTGGCCCAGGGCGCGAAGCCTGGGGAAGGCGGCCAGTTGCCGGGGGACAAAGTGACCCCGTACATTGCCAAGCTGCGCTACTCGGTGCCGGGCGTAACGCTGATCTCCCCGCCGCCGCACCACGATATCTACTCGATCGAGGATCTGGCCCAGCTGATCTTTGACCTCAAGCAGGTCAATCCGAAGGCGATGATCTCCGTGAAGCTGGTCTCCGAGCCGGGCGTAGGCACCATCGCCACCGGCGTGGCAAAAGCCTATGCGGATCTGATCACCATTGCTGGCTACGACGGCGGCACCGGCGCAAGCCCGCTCTCCTCAGTGAAATACGCGGGCTGCCCGTGGGAGCTGGGGCTGGTTGAAACCCAGCAGGCGCTGGTGGCGAACGGCCTGCGTCACAAGATCCGCCTGCAGGTGGATGGCGGCCTGAAAACCGGCGTGGACATCATCAAAGCGGCGATTCTGGGTGCAGAGAGCTTTGGCTTCGGCACCGGCCCGATGGTGGCGCTGGGCTGTAAATACCTGCGTATTTGCCACCTGAACAACTGCGCAACGGGCGTTGCAACCCAGGATGAGAAGCTGCGTAAGAACCACTATCACGGCCTGCCGTTCAAAGTGACCAACTACTTTGAATTTATCGCCCGTGAGACCCGGGAGCTGATGGCGCAGCTGGGCGTAACCCGCCTGGTAGACCTGATTGGTCGTACCGATCTGCTCACCGCACTGGAAGGCTTCACCGCCAAACAGCAGAAGCTGGATCTGTCTAAGCTGCTGGAGACCGCCGAGCCGCACCCAGGCAAAGCGCTCCACTGCACCGAGCATAACCCGCCGTTTGATAACGGAGTGCTCAACGCCCAGCTGCTGAACCAGGCTAAGCCGTTTGTTGACGAGCGCCAGAGCAAAACCTTCTGGTTTGATATTCGCAACACCGACCGTTCGGTAGGCGCATCGCTCTCCGGCTACATTGCCCAGACGCATGGCGATCAGGGCCTGGCGTCGGATCCGATCAAAGCCCACTTCAGCGGCACCGCAGGCCAGAGCTTTGGCGTGTGGAACGCCGGTGGCGTTGAGCTGTACCTGACCGGGGATGCCAACGACTACGTCGGTAAAGGCATGGCGGGCGGTCTGCTGGCGGTGCGTCCGCCGGTTGGCTCGGCCTTCCGTAGCCACGAGGCGAGCATTATCGGTAACACCTGCCTGTACGGCGCGACCGGGGGTCGTCTGTACGCCGCAGGCCGCGCGGGCGAACGTTTTGGAGTACGTAACTCCGGGGCGATCACCGTGGTGGAAGGCATTGGCGACAACGGCTGTGAGTACATGACCGGCGGCATCGTCTGTATTCTCGGCAAGACCGGCGTTAACTTTGGTGCGGGTATGACCGGCGGCTTCGCCTACGTGCTGGATGAAGACGGCGAGTTCCGCAAACGCGTGAACCCGGAGCTGGTGGAAGTGCTGAGCGTCGACGACCTCGCGATCCATGAAGAGCACCTGCGCGGCCTGATCACCGAGCATGTGCAGCATACGGGCTCCTCGCGTGGAGAAGAGATTCTGGCGCACTGGCCGACCTTCGCCGCGAAGTTTGCGCTGGTCAAGCCGAAGTCCAGCGATGTTAAAGCCCTGTTGGGTCACCGTAGTCGCAGCGCCGCAGAGTTGCGCGTGCAGGCGCAGTAAGAGGTAGCAATGAGCCAGAACGTATACCAGTTTATCGACTTACAGCGCGTGGATCCGCCTAAGAAAGCGCTGAAGATCCGTAAGATCGAATTTGTTGAGATTTATGAGCCGTTTTCAGAAGGCCAGGCCAAGGCGCAGGCAGACCGCTGCCTCTCCTGCGGCAACCCGTACTGTGAATGGAAATGCCCGGTACATAACTACATCCCGAACTGGCTGAAGCTGGCCAACGAGGGGCGTATTTTTGAAGCCGCCGAGCTGTCGCACCAGACTAACACCCTGCCGGAAGTGTGCGGCCGGGTCTGTCCGCAGGACCGCCTTTGCGAAGGCTCCTGCACCCTGAACGACGAGTTCGGTGCGGTGACCATCGGCAACATCGAGCGCTATATCAACGATAAGGCGTTTGAGATGGGCTGGCGTCCGGACCTGACCGGCGTGAAGCAGACCGATAAGCGCGTCGCCATCATCGGCGCGGGCCCGGCAGGTCTGGCGTGCGCCGACGTGCTGACCCGCAACGGCGTGAAGGCGGTGGTATTCGATCGCCATCCAGAGATCGGCGGCCTGCTGACCTTTGGTATTCCGGCTTTCAAGCTGGAGAAAGAGGTGATGACCCGCCGTCGGGAGATTTTCACCGGCATGGGCATTGAGTTCAAACTCAATGTCGAAGTGGGCCGCGACGTGCAGCTCGACGATCTGCTGAAGGATTACGATGCGGTATTCCTCGGCGTGGGCACCTATCAGTCCATGCGCGGCGGTCTGGAGAACGAAGACGCCTCCGGCGTATTTGATGCCCTGCCGTTTCTGATCGCTAATACCAAGCAGATCATGGGCTTCGGTGAGACCGCGGATGAGCCTTTTGTCAGCATGGAAGGCAAGCGCGTGGTGGTGCTGGGCGGTGGTGATACCGCGATGGACTGCGTACGGACCTCTATCCGCCAGGGCGCAACCCACGTGATCTGTGCCTATCGCCGCGATGAAGAGAACATGCCAGGCTCCCGCCGCGAAGTGAAAAACGCGCGTGAAGAGGGCGTGGAGTTCCAGTTCAACGTCCAGCCGCTGGGTGTGGAAGTCAACGCTAACGGCAAGGTGAGCGGCGTGAAGATGGTGCGTACCGAGATGGGCGCGCCGGATGCACACGGTCGCCGCCGGGCTGAGATCGTCGCCGGTTCAGAGCACGTGGTTCCGGCCGATGCGGTGGTGATGGCGTTTGGTTTCCGTCCACACAGCATGTCCTGGCTGGCACAGCACAGCGTTGAGCTGGACGCCCAGGGCCGCATCATCGCCCCGGAAGGCAACGAAAACGCCTTCCAGACCAGCAACCCGAAAATCTTCGCCGGGGGTGACATCGTGCGTGGTTCGGACCTGGTGGTGACGGCGATTGCCGAAGGGCGTAAAGCCGCCGACGGCATTATGAATTACCTCGAAGTGTAATCATCCGCCCCTTTATCTCGCCGGATAAATAATAATGCCAGTCAGTTAATGCTGACTGGCATTTCGTTATGGAAAGTGCGGTAAGGATATGCAGGCCCGCGATGCTTTCCGTTCACCTCATGGATTGTGCCTCTCTGGAAAACTTGCACACGTGAACGTGCCAGGGTGGCTCGCCGCCACCACCCTGGCGACCCGGGCTCCCGGCAGGGAAAATCGCCGCTACGCGATTCCCTCGGCTTATCCCTTCCGGCTTCCGGGTCGGGCGTGAGGCAACGTCCCTGTAAGGCCACGCCCTCAGCCCGCATCCATGCGGGCTGCCCCGGCCAGAAGTGAACGCCTCGGCGATTTTCAGCCGGACCCAACACCTCGCTTCAATACCGAGCCTACAGCGATTTCTTTGTTGCTATGGAGTACGGTCTCACAGCGAGGGGGTTGAGTCCCCGCTGAAACCGGCGAACCGGAGACCGGATGACAAGGACTGGACGCCAGGGAGGGCGGCCAGAGGCGAAACGAGACACGATGTCGAGTCGAGCCGGCCGTCGGTCAGCCGGGCGGGAGGTGAGCGCAGTGCGCAGCACCGGTTTCCCTGCGGGGCCGCGGGGATCGATAAGGGGGCCGCGGTGGCCCCCTTATCCCGTTCACGTGTGACGTGCGTTACAGGTTCTACCCTGCATAAGGTGAACGGAACACATGTGCTTGAGCCACATATTTCTTTTATCTGTCCAGCGTTGCTAACAAAGGGGCATTTTTTACTCCCCGCGCGGCGTTTTGTATATCTCTCCTGTCAGATAATCCGGCCAGTTCTTTTCAAAGTAGAGCGCGGTAAGATCCCCACACGGCCGCAGTGGCCTGGCCTCAACGCTGAACGTCCCGCTTTGCCAGCGGACATGCAGCTGCTGTGCCTTATGCTCCGGTTTCTCAGAGAGGAAACGAAAGCGCGTCAGCGGCCCTTCCCGGGTTTGCGGTATCGCATCGCCCTGCGAGGAGCAGATCATCCGCGCACCCCGACTTCCCCCACCCTCGGCCACATAGGTGTGCAGCGCGGTGAGGATCGCCTCTGAAGCCAGCGCCATCTGCCGCCACTGGAAGCTAAACGCGGTCCGGTTTGGATGGGTAATGGCGATCCCCGAAGCGGCAATACGCTGGTTGAGCTGCCGCGCCGCCTCCCGCGCCTCGTTGACGCTGTCCGCCTCACAGATAAACCCGGCGCGATCGCTCATCCGCTGCTGGATCTCCGCCCGGACCTGCTCGATCTCCAGCGCCTCTGGGTTGGCGCTGTCCCGCTGGATCTGGGCAATTACGCTCGCCAGTTCCGCCTCGCCCTGCGGCTCGCCTGCTGCACGCGCCGCTGCGGCGATATGCTTGGCGCAGCGCAGGCCAAACACCTGTCCCGCGTTTAGCGCCGCGCCGCCGGGACGCGTTACCCCATGGGTACCCGCCGCTTCACCCACCGCGTAGCACCCCTCCAGCGATGTGTGTCCCCAGATATCTACCGCGATACCGCCGTTCATATGCTGGTGGTTAACGTTGAAGGCCAGCGGCTGCTGGGTCAGGTCATGGCCTTGATGCTTGTAGAGCTCAATGGCCAACGGGTTCATGTGCCGCAGGCGATCAATGGGCTGCTCCAGGCAGGCGTCGTTGTTGCGCAGGTACTGGTAAACATCGTCATCCAGATTGCGCACCGAAAACGGCTCGTCTCCCGGCACCGGCAGCGGGTTGCGATTAAAATCCATGTAGATGGCCCGCCCGGCCTGCGACTCGTTGTAGATCGCCAGGTCCACCAGGCTGGAGCCAAAATCGAGTGTCCGGGTGGCGTGGATCGGCCACTGGTAGCCCTTGCGAAAGATATTGGAGGCCAGCTCGCGGGTGGTGCGGTAGTAGCGAGCCAGAAAGTTGTGCTCCTGCCCCTCGGCGTCAAGAGAGTAGATATAGGGCATGCTCTGCACGTAGGTACCCGAGAGGTTCCACGGGAACTCATCCCGCCGCGTGCCGATGCCAAACTGGTGTTCGGTGAGGTTCACCGTATCAATCCCCGCCTCCAACGCCAATCCGAGCGCACCAAAGCAGCGTTTAGGATAGACGCTATCGCGGAACAGCTCGCCCGGCCCGCCGGAGGCGAGCACCACCGCCGGGCTGCGCAGCAGACAGAGTCCCCACGGGTTTTCTGCCGTCTTTGCGCCTTTAACGACGGCGATCGCCCCGCTAATCCGCCGCGCCTCCCCTTCCCCCGTCGTCAGGAGGCGGATGACCGTCGCGTGATCGAGAAAGGGAACCCCCACCAGCGCGGCCTCTTCCGCCAGCACCTTGACCATCAGGCGTGAGGTGCGCGGCCCGCAGCTGGTCGCCCTACCGACCTCATCGTGATCGGTCTGATAGCGCAGTACCGCTCCGTAGCGATCCTCCGGCAGCGGCAGGCCCATGCTTTTCAGGCCGATAAACGCCTCAACGGAGCCGACCGCCTCAACGTAGGCGGTGTCGCCGTCCATTGCGCCCCCGGCCCCCAGTGCCCCGGCCAGACGGGTGAAGTCATCCCCGCGGAAGCTGGTGGAGGCCGTATGCAGAGTTTGTTTATCGGAGCCGGAACAGGCGGAGGTCCCCCAGAACAGCGTCTGGGTCGCCACCAGCACGTTAAGACGCCGACGCTTTAGCTCAACGGCGGCGCGTAACCCCGCCGCGCCGCTGCCGACCACCAGCGCTTCGCTGTCATAGACCGGAATGTGATACTCGCCGAGGGTCAGCATCTGCTGCGGCTGCGCCTCGGCAACGTGATGGGGCATGGCAACGTTGGTCAGGCTCTCCAGAATGGCCTGCGGGATCGCTGTTGGCATGGTTAACCTCTACTGTTTACTCGTTGAAATATCCGATGCCAGCCCGGCAACCCGCCGCTGCGTCACGGACTGGGTGCTTTTGCGCACGCCCAGCAGCAGCACGCTGCTAACCAGCATGACGCAAGCGGCAAAGAACCATACCGTGCTCATGGAGTAGCGATCGGCGAAGTAGCCTGCCAGCACCGGCGAAATCCCTCCGGCGGTCATGCCGATGTTCATCACCAGCCCGATGGCCGCACCGCGCAGCTGCGGCGGCACCAGCTCGGCGGTGAAGGAGAGCACCATCGGCGTAATGGGGTAGCCCAGCAGGCCGAGGAACAGCACGAGGATCACCACGGCAAACACCGGCAGATCCATCACCATCGCCGCCATCAGCAGGCTGCTTACCAGCGTGACGCCAATCAACACCTTGCGTTTGCGGCTAAAGTCTCCGCCGTCGCAGAAGCGGCCCAGCAGGAATCCACCCAGCGCACCGGTCAACCCAAGCAGGCTGGCAATCGTACCCGCCATGCCGATGGAGAGCTGCTTCATGTTCATCAAGAAGGTCGGCGCCCACAGCAGAACAATCCACCACCCGCTCAGCAGCAGGAAGTAGTAGAAGGCGATCAGCATCACCGCTCTGTTGCGGAACAGCTGGCCCAACGGCACCTTCTCTTTCACCGTAACGGCAGCCGCTGCCTTTTTCGGCTCGGATTTGACCAGCACCGCGTAAGCCAGTGCCACCAGGATCCCCAGCGCGCCCGCGACGTAGAAGACCACCCGCCAGCCGTATAGCGGCCCGAGCATCGCCCCCAGCCAGGTGCCGAAGAAACCGCCGATGGGGTAGCCCATCCAGTAGAGCGACATCACGGTGGTGCGCTGCTTCTCGGTGGTGACGTTGGCCACCTCCAGCGAGGCCGCGGGCCAGAAGACCCCCTCGCCGATGCCAGTCATGACCCGGTAGAAGATCAGTGAGGTCATGCTCCCGGCGATACCGGTGAGCATGGTGGCCACGGAGAACATCATCAGCCCCAAAATGAGCACCGGTTTACCGCTGAGCTTGTCGGCGATAATGCCGGAGAGAAAGAGGAAGCCAATAAAGCCGTAAAAGAACGAACTGAGCAGGATGCCGGACTGACCTTTTTCAAGGCCGAAGTCGTTGGCGATTAGCCCAATTGCCGATGAGACGGTCATGCGATCCACGGAGTACATCATGTACCCCAGGCCGCACAGCACCGATACCAACACCATCTTTTTTGTATCTGTCTGCATAATTCCCTCGACTAACCTGATAAGAGTGACGAGAAACCAGATACCGCTAAAATCTGACTAACAGTGACTTTGATGGCGGGCTTTGCACATCTCCAGAACCGAATCCGGATCGCGCTGCCACCAGTTGTGCTCAGAGAAAATTTCTACCTCGTGCGCCCCCTCGTAGCCCAATGCCTCAACGGCCTGGCGCGCGGCGCGGATATCGATCACGCCATCGCCCATCATGCCGCGATCGAGGAGCAGGTCCCGGGTGGGCACCAGCCAATCGCAGATATGGAACCCCAAGATACGTTTACGCCCGGCGCGCTCAAGCTGGGCGAAGAGCTTGGGATCCCACCAGGTGTGATAGAGATCGACAGCGATCCCTAAGCCGTCATCTCCTAGCTCGTCGCAGAGATCGTTCGCCTGCTCAAGGGTGTTAATGCAGGCACGATCCGCGGCGTACATTGGGTGCAGCGGCTCGATTGCCAGCGGCATACCCGCCGTGCGGGCGTACTCCAGCAGACGACCAAGCCCATCGCGCACCTGGCTGCGTGCCCCGGCGATATCTTTTGACTCTCCCGGCAGGCCGCCGACGACCAGTACCAGACAGGCTGCGTTCAGGGCCAGCGCTTCATCCACCGCCCGACGGTTATCGTCATCGGCAGCCCGCCGGGCCGCCTCGTCGATACCGGGGAACATGCCGCCGCGACAGTAGCCGCTAACCGCCAGTTCGTTGCTGCGGATCAGCTGGGCGGTCTTTTGCAGGCCCAGCGCCTGCACCTGATCGCGCCAGGGCGAGATCCCCCGGATCTGATGGCGGGCGCAGCCCTCAATAATTTGGTCTAGCGTCCACTGCTTACGCACCGTGGCGGTGTTGAGCGATAAACGTTGTGCATCAGGCTTTTGCATCTTGGCTCCTTAACGTAACAGGGACGGAACATCGAGCCAGCGGCGCTCTTTCCAGCTTTGCAGGGCCAGCTCCACCAGCTGTACCCCTTTTGCCCCTTCCAGCAGGTTCCAACGGAATTCACCCTCGCCGTGAACGTGACGTAAGAACAGCTCCCACTGCACCTTGAAGGCGTTGTCATAGGTCGTGGTGTCCGGCACCGGCACCCAGTCATTAAAGAAGTTATGGGTCTGGCGTACGTCCGGGTTCCACACCGGCTTCGGCGTATTAACCCGGGACTGGGTGAGACAATCGGTAAGGCCCGCAACCGCCGATCCGTTAACGCCGTCGACCTGGAAGGTCACCAGATCGTCGCGGCGCACGCGCACGCACCAGGAGCTGTTGATCTGTACGATGGTGCCGTTATGCAGCTCGAAAGTGGCGTAGGCGGCATCGTCGGCTGTCGCCTGGTAGGCATTGCCCTGCTCGTCGAAGCGCTCAGGAATATGGGTCGCACCCAGGCAGCTAAGGCTTTTGATCTCGCCGAACAGGTTGTCGATCACGTAGCGCCAGTGGCAGATCATATCGAGGATAATGCCGCCGCCGTCTTCGGTGCGGTAGTTCCAGGACGGACGCTGGGTGGGCTGCAGATCCCCTTCAAAGACCCAGTAGCCAAACTCGCCGCGCACCGAGAGCACCTTGCCGAAGAAGCCGGACTGGTTGAGCATCTGTAGCTTTTGCAGCCCCGGCAGCCAGAGCTTATCCTGCACGACCCCGTGGCAGACGCCGTGCTGCTCGGCAAAGTAGTAAAGCTCCATCGCCTCGTCGAGGCTGACCGCCACCGGTTTTTCACTGTAGATATGCTTGCCCGCCGCGATGGCCTTTTTCAGCAGCGCCGGGCGCGCCTGGGTGGTGGCGGCATCGAAAAAAATGGTGTCGTTCGGGTTGGCCAGCGCCGCATCGAGATCGGTTCCCCAGCGACTGATGTCGTAGCTTTTTGCCAGCGCCGCGATCTTCTCTTCATTACGGCCAATGAGGATCGGATCCGGTATCAAACGATCGCCGTTTGCCAGTTCAACGCCGCCTTGATCGCGGATCGCCACGATCGAACGGATCAGATGCTGATTTTTCCCCATCCGCCCGGTTACGCCATGCATGATGATGCCAACAGATTGAGTCGCCATGTCTTTTCCTCAGAGGTTAAAAGTGGGATTTCGTCAGGCCGCCGTCGATATCGATAATCTGGCCGACGGTAAAGGGAAGCTGACCGCAGGCCAGCGCGTTGACCGTGGTGGCGATATCTTTCGGCTGCCCCCAGCGCTTCATCGGCACCAGTCCGCCGCTAATCAGCTGGTCATATTTCGGTTTCACGGCGCTGGTCATATCGGTTTCGATAATGCCCGGGCGGATCTCGTAGACGCCGATCCCCTCCTCGGCCAGACGCAGCGCGAAGAGTTGAGTGACCATGCTGGCCGCCGCTTTTGAGACGCAGTATTCGCCCCGGGAGAGTGAGAGGCTGTAGGCGCTACAGGAGGTGATATTGATAATCGAGCGGTGATGGGCATTCACCTCTCCCTGCTGGAGCATGATCCGGGCAGCATGCTGGCAGAAGAAGAACATCGCACGGGTGTTAACGTCCTGGCAGTAGTCATAGTTTTCCGCCGTCACCTCCAGCAGGTCGCCACGCTGTTTTGCAGCGGTTCCCGCGTTGTTAACCACGCAGTCCAGCCGTCCCCACTTCGCCATCACCCGATCGAGCATCTGCTGCTGGAGCGCAAGATCGGCGACGTCCCCTGGCACCGCAAGTGCTTCAATGTCAAACTGTTGCAGTTCAGTCACCATGCTCTGCTGGCGTACACGGCCCTCTTCGCTATCGCGCCCGTTAATGGCAACGTTAAATCCCTGCTGCGCCAGCGCTAGCGCGCAGGATTTTCCTATGCCGCGCGTGGATCCTGTGACCAGGGCGACCGGGCGTTGTGAATGGCTCATAGACGACTCCCAAAGGCTGAATAGTTGATTTCAACTAGATGGTTGATAACCGTTAAGCAGTATAGGAAGTGAGCAAAAAGAAAATAATGATCGACTTCTCAAAATCAACTAATTAGTTGATAATTAACTATCAGCCGGTAACGCGATGATTTTAATGGAGAAATAATGAATGATATCAAGGGGAAGCGTAGACACGATCCAGAGTTGACCCGGGGGATGATCCTCGAAGCGGCGAAGAAAGAGTTTGCTGAGAAGGGGTTTGACGGGGCAAGGGTCGACCAGATTGCTGCCGTGGCGCAGGTAAATAAGCAGATGCTTTATTACTATTTCGATAATAAAGACACGCTGTTCACCCACGTGCTGCAGGCGGCGTATCAGGATATTCGCGCCAAAGAAGCGGCCCTGAAGCTGGATCATCTGAGCGGCCGGGACGCTATCCTGGCACTGGTGGATTTTACCTGGCACTACTACCTGGCGAACCCGGAATTTATTCGCCTGCTGAACAGTGAGAACCAGCTAAAAGGACGCCACCTTAAAGAGCTGGATAGCATCGTGCCGATTAACCGTAGCTGGATAACCATCACCCAACAGATCCTCGATCGTGGTGAGCAGGACGGCTCGATTCGCCCTGGCATTGACGCGATGCAGCTCAATATCAGCATCTCCGCGCTGGGCTTTTTCTATTTGATTAATCAGTCAACGCTGTCGATCCTCTACCAGCAGGATCTCAAGCAGCCCGCCGCTCTCGACGCCCGGCTGGCGGCGATGCGGGAGACCATTGCCTGTTGGCTGGCCCCGTAATGAGGTAAGCAGGCAAAAAAACAGGCCCCGAGGGGCCTGTGAGATTACTTCACGACGCGCAGCGCCGGACGGCCACCGCGTGGCGGTGGATCGTTATCGGGCTCGTTGTCATCGTCAACATGATCGGGCTTGTCGCCGTCGATCACTGACATCACGGTTTCGCTTTCAGGCGTCGCCGTTTCGTCATCATCGTTGACGGTAACCGCTTCGCCATCGTAGGCCGCTTCCGGCTCGAACATGGTACCTGCGCCGTTTTCACGGGCGTAGATAGCCAGCACGGCCGCCAGCGGCACGTACACCTGGCGCGGCACGCCGCCGAAGCGCGCGTTGAAACGCACTTCGTCGTTCGCCAGCTCAAGGTTACCTACCGCACGCGGGGCGATGTTGAGAACGATCTGCCCGTCTCGGGCGTACTCCATCGGCACACGTACGCCAGGCAACGTCACGTCTACCACCAGGTGCGGCGTGAGCTGGTTATCCAGCAGCCATTCATAGAATGCGCGCAGCAGATATGGACGGCGTGGAGTGAGCTGTGACAAATCCATGCGTATTAACCCCGGCCGAGGCGCATTTCGCGTTCGGCTTCTGTCAGAGAAGCGAGGAAGGAGTCGCGTTCGAAAACGCGGGTCATGTAGCCTTTCAGCTCTTTCGAACCGGTACCGCTCAGCTCAATGCCCAGCTGCGGTAAACGCCACAGCAGCGGTGCCAGGTAGCAGTCTACCAGGCTGAACTCATCGCTCAGGAAGTAAGGTTTCTGGGTAAAGACCGGGGCGATGCTCAACAGCTCTTCACGCAGCTGTTTACGGGCAGCATCAGCCTGAGCACCCGCGCTGTTAACGATAGCGTTCATCAGCGTGTACCAGTCTTTCTCAATGCGTTGCATGTACAGACGGCTCTCACCACGCGCCACCGGATAGACCGGCATCAGCGGCGGGTGCGGGAAGCGCTCGTCCAGGTACTCCATAATGATGCGAGACTCCCACAGGGTCAGCTCGCGATCCACCAGCGTCGGTACGCTTTGATTGGGGTTGAGGTCAATCAGATCCTGAGGCGGATTATCCTTTTCCACGTGTTCGATTTCGAAACTCACACCTTTTTCGGCCAGCACGATGCGGACTTGGTGGCTATAGATGTCAGTAGGACCAGAAAACAGCGTCATTACCGAACGTTTGTTGGCAGCGACAGCCATGAAAACCTCCAGGTATATTCAGAATATTACTGCTGCGAGCCACAAAGTGACTAGCCAGATGTAAGGTCACCCATCCACCCGAAGAGACGCATTTGTGCAAAACGCAGCAAAAAATGAGCAATCCCCGGCATTTGGGCAGAAAATTGGATGATAGTTTACCAGATTTTGCGGGCTTTGTGGTGAGGGGATCCCGGAAATGCTGCAAATCAGGAAAAAATCGATGCTTGCTGTGGATATCTTATCTTTTGTCCATAAAAAAACCCGGCATAAACCGGGTTTTTGCGCCATTCGTTCTGCGTAAGCAGAGACAAATTAACGTTTGGAGAACTGCGGACGACGACGTGCTTTACGCAGACCGACTTTCTTACGTTCAACCTGACGAGCGTCACGAGTAACGAAGCCTGCTTTACGCAGTTCGCCACGCAGGGACTCGTCGTACTCCATCAGAGCGCGGGTGATACCGTGACGGATCGCACCAGCCTGACCAGAGATACCACCACCTTTAACAGTGATGTACAGATCCAGTTTCTCAACCATGTCGACCAGTTCCAGCGGCTGACGAACTACCATGCGGGCAGTTTCACGACCGAAGTACTGTTCCAGAGAACGTTGGTTGATAACGATTTTACCGCTGCCCGGTTTGATGAAAACGCGAGCTGCAGAACTTTTGCGGCGACCAGTGCCGTAGTATTGATTTTCAGCCATTGCCATAATCCCGATTAGATGTCCAGAACTTGCGGTTGCTGTGCCGCGTGGTTGTGCTCGTTACCCGCGTAAACTTTCAGTTTACGGTACATAGCACGACCCAGCGGGCCTTTTGGCAGCATGCCTTTAACCGCGATTTCAATCACACGCTCAGGACGGCGGGCAATCATCTCTTCAAAGGTCGCTTGTTTGATACCACCGATGTGGCCAGTGTGGTGATAGTACACTTTGTCAGTACGCTTGTTACCGGTTACGGCAACTTTGTCAGCGTTCAGAACGATGATGTAATCACCGGTATCTACGTGCGGAGTGTATTCCGCTTTGTGCTTACCGCGCAGGCGACGAGCCAGTTCGGTAGCCAGACGGCCCAGAGTTTTACCGGTCGCGTCAACAACATACCAGTCGCGTTTTACGGTTTCTGGTTTAGCTGTAAAAGTTTTCATTAAAAGCTTACCCAAGTAATAAGTTACACGTTGGTGAACACCCAAACGTTTAGTCAGTTGAGGCTCACACGACAAAGTCCGGCAAACCTACCCCTTCGAATAGCAAATGCCAGCACATAGAAAGTTTTGGGAAAAAAACCTTCTCGTAACGTGGGGTCGCAAGATTATAGAGAAGTCGGGGTCAAAGATCGACCCCTTTTTATACTTCGTGACGAGGTTTTCGCCTTTATCCGGCCAGGTGCTCGCGGGCTAAATAGTCCTCGCTCTGCATCTCCTGCAAACGCGACAGGCAGCGCTGGAACTCAAACTTCAGCCGCTCGCCCCGGTAGATCTCATGCAGTGCCGCGTCCGCACTGATCACCAGCTTGACGTGGCGCTCATAAAACTCATCCACCAGCGCGATAAAGCGCCGGGCCTCGTTCTCCATCAGCGGGGTCATCACCGGGACGTCAAACAGCAGCACGGTATGGAACATCTGCGAGAGGGCGATGTAGTCATGCTGGCTGCGGGCATCGACGCACAGGGTGGTGAAGGAGACCGCGAGCGTCTGGTTCTCTACCCCCAGCGTCGGCAGCGGGCGGTGGTTGATCTCCAGCTGCGGGTGGTTCTCCCGCTTCGCCCCGGCCAGCGCCTGCCACAGCGTCTCCATCTGCTGCGCCGTCTCGGCATTCAGCGGCGACAGCCAGAGATGCGCCTGGGTCAGCGTGCGCAGGCGGTAATCAATCCCGGCATCCACGTTCATGATGTCGCAGTGCTGTTTGATCGCCTCGATAGCTGGCAAGAAGCGCGCGCGCTGCAGGCCGTTGCGATAGAGATTCTCCGGCGGAATATTCGATGTGGCCACCAGCGTAATGCCGCGGGCAAACAGCGCCTGCATCAGGCCGCCCAGCAGCATGGCATCGGTGATATCCGAAACAAAAAATTCATCGAAGCAGAGCACGTCGGTCTCGGCCTTAAAGCGGTCGGCAACAATCTCCAGCGGATCGCTCTGCCCCTGTAGCTGGGTCAGCTCCTCATGCACCCGCAGCATAAAGCGGTGAAAGTGCAGCCGCTGTTTACGCGTGCCCGGCAGGCTATGGTAGAAGAGATCCATCAGCCAGGTTTTCCCCCGCCCGACGCCGCCCCACATATACAGGCCCCGTACCGGCGCAGCGTTATGCGTCTCGCGCTTGCCCAGCAGTTTGCCAAACGCCGCCCGCAGTCCGCCGCCGGAAGCGGGCGTCTCAGTACGGTTCGTAAGCTGCTGATAAAGGGTCTCCAGCCGATTGACGGCCTCGCGCTGGACGTCGTCAGGCTGATGGCTGCCCTCTTTTAGGGCCAGTTGGTATCGCGATGTGGGGGTAAGGCTCTGCATGATGCTATTGTTATTCCTTGATAATTAATTTGCCGCAGGTCCTGGCTGGTGAAAAAAAGGCCGTTCTACACTACGCGATGCTGTGCCAGGATTCCACTTATACGGATTTAGCGGTTATAGTGGCATAATGAGGCACAGGCAAGGAGCCTCGCCGCCTACACCCTACGGACCTACAACACAACGGGAGATGTTCATGACCTGGGAATATGCGCTAATTGGATTAGTCGTCGGCATCATTATTGGTGCTGTGGGCATGCGCTTTGGAAACCGCAAACTGCGCCAGCAGCAGGCCTTACAGTATGAGTTAGAGAAGAACAAAGCCGAGCTGGAAGAGTATCGCGAAGAGCTTACCGGCCACTTTGCCCGCAGCGCAGAGCTGCTCGATAACATGGCCCACGACTATCGCCAGCTTTATCAGCATATGGCAAAAAGCTCCAGCCAGCTGCTGCCGGAGATGTCTGCGGAGGACAACCCATTCCGTAACCGCCTTGCCGAGTCCGAAGCCGGTAACGACCAGGCTCCGGTCCAGATGCCGCGTGACTACTCCGACAGCGCCTCGGGCCTGCTGCGCGGTGCGGCGAAGCGCGACTGATCCTGACCTACTTTTTTTCGGGCGTACAGGCTACGCCCGCCTCTTCTTTCGCCATCCCAGCTATTATTTAATCATTATCCGCATTGTTACCCGGTTGAAAATTCAATAACATCGATCCGTTTTGGGGCATTTTTTTCCTTACACTTCAGGTCACGAGAGCTTGCACAATGAAGAAAAGAAACCCGCTGTTGAGTGCATTAGCGTTAAGTGTCGGATTATCTCTCTCGGCACCGTTCCCGGCGACGGCCTCGCTGCCTGCGCAGCTCCCCGGCCAGCCGGCGCTTCCCAGCCTTGCACCGATGCTGGAGAAGGTGCTGCCTGCGGTAGTGAGCGTGCAGGTAGAGGGCACGGCGGTCGCTCCCGAGCAGAAAATACCTGAAGAGCTGAAAAAATATTTCGGTGACGAGCTGCCTGATGGCCAGGCCCAGCCGTTTGAAGGGCTAGGCTCCGGCGTGATCATCGACGCCGCCAAAGGCTACGTGTTGACCAATAACCACGTGATCAACCAGGCGCAGAAGATTAACGTCCAGCTTAACGATGGCCGTGAGTTTGAAGCCAAGCTGATCGGCGGCGATGACCAGAGCGATATCGCTCTGCTACAGCTACAGAATGCTACCGGGCTGACGCAGATTGCCGTTGCCGACTCCGATAAGCTGCGGGTTGGTGATTTTGCCGTTGCGGTCGGCAACCCGTTTGGCCTCGGCCAGACCGCCACCTCAGGGATTATCTCAGCCCTCGGACGCAGCGGGCTTAACCTTGAGGGGTTAGAGAACTTTATTCAGACCGATGCCTCTATTAACCGCGGTAACTCCGGTGGGGCGCTGCTCAACCTCAACGGTGAGCTGATCGGTATCAACACCGCGATTCTGGCTCCGACCGGCGGCAGCATCGGCATCGGCTTTGCTATCCCCAGCAATATGGCGCAAACCCTCGCCCAGCAGCTGATCCAGTCCGGAGAGATCCAGCGCGGCCTGTTGGGTATTAAAGGCATGGAGATGAGCGCCGATATCGCCAAGGCGTTTAACCTCAACGTGCAGCGCGGGGCCTTCGTGAGCGAAGTGCTGCCTGGCTCAGGATCAGCCAAGGCCGGGATCAAATCGGGCGACGTGATCGTCAGCCTGAACGGCAAGCCGCTGAACAGCTTTGCCGAACTGCGCTCGCGCATCGCCACCACCGCGCCCGGCACCAAGGTCAAGCTTGGCCTGCTGCGCGATGGCAAAGGCCAGGAAGTGGAAGTGACTCTGGATAAAAGCACCGCCTCCTCCGCCAGCGCGGAAAGCCTCTCTCCGGCGTTACAGGGCGCAAGCCTGGCCGATGGTCAGCTGAAGGACAGTACTAAGGGTATCAAAGTTGAGGAGGTGGCCAAGGACAGTCCCGCCGCCCAAGCTGGCCTGCATAAAGACGACGTGATTATCGGCGTCAACCGCGAGCGGGTGCAGTCCATCGCCGAGATGCGTAAGGTGCTGGAGACGAAGCCTAATATCATTGCGCTACACGTTGTGCGCGGTAACGATACGCTCTATTTACTCCTGCGCTAGCCCCAGACTGCCGGACATCACCGACGCTGTGTGATGTCCGGATAAGTCGTGCTATGCTGCCCGCACCCTCTTTAACGACGTCCGCATCATGTTAGTGAAGCTATTTCGATCTATCGCTATTGGCCTCATTGTAGGTAGCCTGCTGCTGGCTGCCCTGCCCTCGCTACGTCAGCTGAGCGCCTCCTCTACCCCGCAGTTTGACAGCACCGATGAAACGCCGGTGAGCTATAACCAGGCGGTGCGCCGGGCTGCGCCTGCGGTGGTCAACGTCTATAACCGCAGCGCGGCCAGCTCGTCCAACAATCAGCTGGAGATCCGCACCCTGGGTTCCGGGGTGATTATGGATCAGCGCGGGTACATTATTACTAACAAGCACGTGATCAACGATGCGGATCAGATCATCGTCGCGCTGCAGGATGGTCGCGTGTTTGAGGCGCTGCTGGTCGGCTCCGATACGCTAACGGATCTGGCGGTGCTTAAGGTCAATGCCACCGGCGGCCTGCCGGTGATCCCTATCAACCGTCAGCGCACCCCGCACATCGGCGACGTGGTGATGGCTATCGGTAACCCCTATAACCTCGGCCAGACCATCACCCAGGGGATCATCAGCGCCACCGGCCGCATCGGTTTGAACCCGTCGGGACGGCAGAACTTCTTGCAGACCGACGCCTCCATTAACCACGGCAACTCCGGCGGCGCGCTGGTTAACTCCCTCGGCGAGCTGATGGGCATTAACACCCTCTCGTTTGATAAGAGCAACGATGGCGAAACGCCAGAGGGGATCGGCTTCGCTATCCCGTTCCAGCTGGCTACCAAGATTATGGATAAGCTGATCCGCGACGGACGGGTGATCCGCGGCTATATCGGTATCGGCGGCAGAGAGATCGCGCCTCTGCATACCCAGGGCGGTGGGATCGATCAGATCCAGGGGATCGTGGTTAATGAGGTCGCCCCGGACGGCCCGGCAGCACGCGCAGGTATTCAGGTTAACGACGTGATTGTCTCAGTGAACGGCAAGCCAGCCATTTCAGCACTGGAGACGATGGACCAGGTGGCGGAGATCCGTCCAGGTTCAGAGATCCCGGTCGAGGTGATGCGTGAGGATAAAAAGCTGCTGCTGCACGTGACGATTCAGGAGTACCCGGCTACAAACTAGCGCAGTTTGGTTCCGTAGGCCCGGTAAGCGCAGCGCCACCGGGCATTACGGTAACGCCGGGTGGCGGCTTACAGCCTTACCCGGCCTACGGAAACCACGGTTCTGTATTACTTATTTACGAACTCTTCGCCGAGCTGGATATCTTTTTTCAGCGTCTCCAGCATCCCTTCCATTGCCTGCTGCTCGAAAGCGCTCAGGGTGCCGATAGACTGGCGCTCCGCGACGCCGTTTTTACCCAGCAGCAGCGGCTGAGAGAAGAAGCGAGCGTGCTCGCCATCACCCTCGACGTAGGCGCACTCAACGACACCCTGTTCGCCCTGCAGGGCGCGTACCAGCGAGAGCCCAAAGCGCGCCGCCGCCTGGCCCATAGACAGGGTTGCAGACCCGCCACCGGCTTTCGCTTCGACCACTTCCGTACCCGCGTTCTGAATACGTTTGGTGAGATCGGCCACTTCCTGCTCGGAGAAGCTAACACCTGGGATCTGCGACAGCAGCGGCAGAATAGTGACGCCAGAGTGGCCGCCAATAACCGGCACTTCCACGTCGCCAGGCTGCTTGCCTTTCAACTCGGCCACAAAGGTGTTGGAGCGGATGATGTCCAGCGTGGTCACGCCAAACAGCTTGTTCTTGTCGTAAACGCCTGCTTTTTTCAGCACTTCAGCGGCGATAGCGACGGTGGTATTCACCGGGTTGGTGATAATGCCGATACACGCCTGCGGACAGGTCTTCGCAACCTGACTCACCAGGTTTTTAACGATGCCCGCGTTGACGTTAAAGAGATCGGAGCGATCCATTCCCGGCTTACGCGCGACGCCCGCAGAGATCAGTACCACGTCTGCACCTTTCAGCGCTGGGGTAGCATCTTCGCCAGCGAAGCCCTCAATTTTTACAGCAGTAGGGATATGACTCAGGTCAACCGCCACGCCAGGGGTGACAGGTGCGATATCGTACAGAGAGAGTTCTGAGCCTGAAGGCAGTTGGGTCTTGAGAAGTAGGGCTAGCGCTTGGCCAATACCGCCTGCCGCGCCGAGGACTGCAACTTTCATCCTAAACTCCTTATTATGGTTAGCGAAATATACCGTTACTCCGTTGCTAAGGACATGACAACATGGGGTAAATGATAGCGATCATCCGGCAGAAAAAACGCGCTTCAGCTCGCTTTTAGCATCATTCACTTTCTGTTGCCCTCTCGGGCAGCATGAAAATTTCCTTCATAAAGCCAGGCATATCCCCGCAGGCGGTACAATACACCCTGTAAAGCTAGCAAAACAACAGCACTTTAATAACATTTATTTTACTTTTAATCTTATTTGTGACCCGTGACACAGGCATGTTTCTCGATAAGTTATTTTGATAAAATCCGCGGCTTTCATAACATTATTTCAGCCTTAATAGTGGCAGACTATTTGCATAAAAATTCATTTTTATGCATAATAATGTTGTTTCAATCGCCATTCTACGGGTGACTTATGCGAAGCTCGGCAAAACAAGAAGAATTAGTTAAGGCGTTCAAAGCGCTGCTTAAAGAAGAAAAGTTCAGTTCCCAGGGCGAGATCGTCCTGGCACTGCAGGAGCAAGGGTTTGATAACATTAATCAATCCAAAGTCTCCCGCATGCTAACGAAGTTTGGTGCGGTGCGTACGCGCAACGCCAAAATGGAGATGGTCTACTGCCTGCCCGCAGAGCTTGGCGTGCCGACCACTTCAAGTCCGCTGAAGAATCTGGTGCTGGACATCGACTATAACGATGCGGTGGTGGTTATCCACACCAGCCCGGGGGCCGCCCAGCTGATTGCGCGCCTGCTGGACTCATTAGGGAAGTCAGAAGGCATTCTCGGCACCATCGCCGGGGACGATACCATCTTTACTACCCCTGCCAGCGGTTTTACCGTAAAGGATCTCTACGAAGCGATTCTAGTGCTGTTTGAACAAGAGCTGTGATCCTCTCTCCCCTCGCGCTTTAGCGGGGGGAATCTCCCTCTGTTAGCCCGTTTATCGCCATAATCCACTGCCCCTACCTTTAACAGAATGTGCGATTCTCTGTCATTCTTGTGTCACTCAGCAGATCCTATCTACGCGATCGCACAAAATGCTAAAAAATCATATCCATATGATTTTCTTAGAGATACCTACCCTTTACCCCTCTTAAAACGGTATTTTTATTCTTTTAGGTTATAAGAAGTTAAATTTATGTGACGTAATAACCTGTGAAACCATTAGCTTGGTATTAATTTTTGCCGTGATTAGTGTATACTTGATTTTGTGATGAGGGTCACGAAATAAGACCCCAGTAAATAAGAATCCGATGAGGTAGACACCATGAAAATCAAAACAACTGTAGCCGCTCTGAGCATCCTATCCGCACTCTCTTTCGGTGCTTTCGCTGCCGACTCTATCAGCGCTGACCAGGCGCAGGGCCGCCAGGCAATCGGTACGGTTTCCGTTGGCGCAGTAAGCTCCTCACCGATGGATATCCGTGATGCGCTGAACGAAAAAGCCGAAGCTAAAGGGGCATCCTCTTACCGTATTATCGAAGCACGTACCGGTGACCACTGGCACGCGACTGCAGAACTCTACAAATAAATCCCTCGTCGTAGTGTCCTACGACCTTGCCCCCGCCTGTCGGGGGCTTTTTTATGCCTGTAATTCACCCTCAGGGACGCACGTTAAATCGCAGCATGCCGCCCAGCTCCTCTTCCGCCTCGTCAAAGAGCAGGATTAACGCGCCAAAGCGACGACGCTGCTTTTCATGCAGGTGGACAAACTCGATCTCAAACGGCATCGGCAGCGTGCTATCTTCACCGGTGACCACCTCCCACAGCGAGTCCAGATTATTCACCTTGATCCGATCAATAGAAAAAGTACGGCAAAATTCGCGATAAAAAGCGTCTTGATCGTCAATTTCGTCGAAATCAAACGTGTAAATAGTCATTATTAGCCACCCTGCCCGAATGGGCGGCCTGCGCCGCCCCAGCGTTTATAATCCTCCGAGATGAAGAGTCTTAACCTCCAGGTACTCTTCCAGTCCCAGCACCGATCCTTCCCGGCCTAAGCCAGACTCTTTTACTCCGCCAAACGGCCCCAGCTCGGTGGATACCGCGCACTCGTTAACCCCAATCATCCCGGCTTCCAGCGCCTGCGATACGCGGAAGACGCGCTGTAGATTCTGAGTATAGAAGTAGGCCGCCAGGCCAAACGGCGTATCGTTAGCGCGATGGATCACCTCATCCTCGGTGGTGAAACGGAAGCAGGCGGCTACCGGGCCGAAGGTCTCCTCCGCGGCCAGCTTCATGCTGTCGCTACAGTTGGTGAGCACCGTTGGCTGCCAGAAGTTGCCTCCCAGCGCGTGAGCCTTGCCGCCCGCGAGCGCCGTTGCGCCTTTGGCGATGGCATCCTCTACGTGCTCGCGCACCTTGTCCACCGCGGCCGACTCGATGAGCGGCCCCACGACCACGCCCTCTTCCATACCGTTACCCACTTTCAGGGCGTTAACCCGCTCGGCGAGTTTGTTCACGAAGTCGTCATAGATGGCTTCATGGATATAGAAACGGTTGACGCTGACGCACACCTGTCCGGCGTTGCGGAATTTATTGGCAATCGCCCCCTCAACGGCAGCATCGATGTCTGCATCGTCAAAGACGATATAGGGCGCGTTGCCCCCCAGCTCCATCGACACTTTTTTCATGGTTTCAGCGGCGTTACGCACCAGCGTTTTACCCACCGCCGTCGAACCGGTGAAGGAGATTTTACGCACTTCCGGGCTGGCCATGATCGCATCGCTGATCTCAGCGGTGGTGCCGGCCACGGCATTGAGTACCCCGTCAGGGACGCCCGCTTTTTTCGCCAGCTGCACAAGCGCAAAGGCGCTGAGGGGCGTATTGTTGGCAGGCTTGATTACGCCGGTACAGCCTGCGGCCAGCGCCGGACCCAGCTTGCGGGTAAGCATCGCCATCGGGAAGTTCCACGGCGTGATAGCCGCCACGACGCCAATGGGCTCGCGGGTCGCCAGGATGCGCGAGCCGGGCTTAATTTGAGGAATGATCTCGCCGTTAGCACGCTTCGCCTCTTCGGCGAACCACTGAATAAAGCTGGCGGCGTACTCAACCTCGCCCTCCGCCTCTTTCAGCGGCTTGCCCTGCTCGCTGGTCATCAGCTGTCCCAGCCAGGTTTTGTTCTCAATAATCAGCGCGTACCAGCGGTAAAGAATAGCGGAGCGCTCTTTGGCGGTTTTCGCCCGCCAGGCGGGAAACGCACGCGTGGCGGCCGCAATCGCTTCCTCGGTCTCTTTTTTGCCTGCTTTCGCGACTTTCGCTATTACCTCGCCCGTTGCCGGGTTGGTGACGTCAAAGGTGTTCTCCAGCGTTTTCCATACGCCGTCTACAAAATAGCCTGTTTGAAAAAGCGCATTGTCCTGAAGTGCCTGGGTTGCCATGCGTCCTCCCGATCCCCGTGAATGAATGACTCCGCTAAGTATAGCCACAAAAAAACCGACGCTTCTGGCGTCGGTTTTGGCTTAACGGGTGGTGAGCGCAGACTGGTATTTGTGGAGCACATCCACCAGCCGTTTTACCGGATGGGTGACCTGCTCCGGCGCGTCCCAGTCGCGGAGTTTTTCCTGGTAGACGTCCAGCTCCTCCAGCAGCTGGCTGAAGTAGCGGCGGCGGGTCTCGTCGCTGCGGGCGGCGATGACGTTATCGGCCGTACGCCGTAGCTGGCGGTGGAAAGCAGAGAGATCCGCATTCACCGGGATCGGCGCATCGCGTAGACGCTGGTGGGCGATAATCATGGTCAACGCCAGACGGAATTTACCCACGTCCCCCGGGAACTTGTTCAGCAGTAAAAAGAGCTGCTGGTAAAGCGCGGGTAGATGATTCTCTCTGCGTCTTGCCGTGTTAGTGGTCAGCGCCGAGACCGCCGCCGAAACAAACTGGTTCAGCAGCACGCGGCCGGTACGCGCCCGGGAGTTATCCCGCACCAACAGGATCACCAGCAGGGCCAACACGCAGCCGACGATCTGCCCCAGCGCGCTGTCGAGAAAGCGGTTGAACTCAAAGGTCATCGGGTTATCCAGCACCAGGATGTTGATGGTGCTCGCCAGCGCCCCCAGCGATCCCAGCCGCCGCTTCTGCACCTCGATACCGATAAAGAAGGCCAACACCGCCAGGCTGATGCAGAGCAGCAGCATGCTTTGTTGGGTGGCAGGCATCACCACCAGAAAGTAGAACGCCCCGATGGGCAGCGCTGCTAGCGTACCGTAGACAAAATCCATCGCCACCATGCGCGGGTTGGGCAGGCGCATCGCCAGCGAGGTGACCACCGCAATCATGATCATCGCCCCGCTGCCCGAGGTCCAGCCCGTCCACAGCCAGAACAGGGTCCCGACCATACAGGAGAGCGTGGTGCGCCAGAAGTTGACCATCGCATGGTGACGCTCTGCCGACTCGGCTTTAACCACCGCCTCGGTACGCAGCACCTCCTCTTCGGTAGCGCTGATGCGGGTATTGCCGATCACCCCGCGCCGAAGCAGCAGAAAGCGCGTCGCCGCCCCAACCCAGCTGTAGATAGTAATGGGCGTATCACGCTCGCCGGTCCAGGCGATCACGCGGCGCATCCGCTTGAGCTGCTTGTGCACGTCCTGCACCGTCTCTACCGGCGTGGCGAACAGCTCCCGGAACGTATCGGTGACGAGCTCCGGACGCGACTGCTGCATCAGCCAGGTCTCACACGCCTGGGTAATCAGGGTCAGCGACAGGGTATTGATCACCTTGAGACGGCGGTTGGCCCGCGTCCAGCGCGACGACTCCATGTTGAGGTTGGTACGCATCCCGTCCAGAGCATTGGTGCGCCGCACCAGCGCCCCCCAGGCCTTATCCATCTCATCGCCGTCGCCATTCTGCACGCAGAGCTGCATCAGCTGGTACTGCGCCAACAGCAGGCCGTCGAGCTCGCGGTCGATCTCCTGCTTCACCGAGCGCGGCGAGAAGAGCAGATCGGCCACGATGGCGCAGACGATCCCGATAACGATCTCGCTGCAGCGCTCAACGGCGAACTGCGGAGTGAGTAGCGGTTCGGCCTGCACGGTAATGACGATGATCAGCGCGGTGTAGCCCGACAGGCCCCACGCGTAGGAGTTTTCAACCCGCACCAGCGAGGAGACCCAGGTGCAGAAGCCCGCCCAGAGACAGCAGACCATCAGCATCACCAGCGGGGCGCGGATCATGCCGATGATCATCACCAGCGCGGCAAAGCAGCCGATAAAGGTCCCAACGATACGCAGCATGCCCCGGTAGCGGATCGCTCCCGAGTAGGGTTCGCCCCCGGCGGCAAAGGCCGGACCGGCGGCCACAATCGCTGCCGTCAGCACCGCCCAGCGCGGCGTTTCCAGATTAAAGTGGAAGCCAACAAACAGCGCCAGCACAATGGCACAGGCCAGCTTGATGGCAAAGCGCACGTGCTGGTTGGCGATGGAGAAGATACCCATCGTGCTTAGCCCATCTCACGCAGACGGTGGGCCAGCTTGCGGAAGAAGGAGTCCTGGCTGGCGTCCCGGTCTTTCTCGCCGGTGATCACCACCGTCGCGGTGGTGCCCGCAGGCCACAGGTTGCCCGGCTGGCTGTCGAGGCGGATACGCACCGGCACGCGCTGCGCCAGACGGACCCACTCAAGGTTAGAGTCGATGGTCGCCATCCCTTTGGCATCGCGGCTGCTGCTGGCGTTGGTCACCCCGGCGGCGATGCTGTCCACCGTACCTTTCAGCACCTGGTTACTGCCAAGCGGCGTAATTTCGGTGCGATAGCCGGGACGCACGCCCTCCAGCTTGGTCTCTTCCATATAGGCCAGCACGTAGAAGGAGTCATGTTTTACCAGCGCCACCGCCGTTGAACCACGGGTAATAAACTCACCGGTATAGACGTTCAGGTTGGTTACCCAACCGGCGGACGGGGCGCGGATCACGGTACGCTCCAGGTCCAGCTTCGCCATATCGCGCGTGGCTTCGGCTTTTGCCAGCTGGTGCAGCACGGTTTGCAGGACGTTATTCGCCTGGTCAATCTCTTCCCGAGACATCGCCTGGATGCCGAGCTGGTTGCGTCGTCCGGCTTCCCGGCGTTTTTCCGTAGCCAGCGCCTGGTAGTAGGCGACGTCCGCCTCGGCCTCCTCCAGCGCTTTCTGATAGCGCGGCTGGTCGATGGTAAACAGCACCTGGTCTTTCTTCACCAGCTGGTTATCATGAACCTTCACGTCGGTGATCAGCCCGGCGACGTCAGGGGCAATCGCCACCACGTCGGCGCTAAAGCGGGCGTCGCGCGTCCACGGCGACTCGGTGTAGTAGACCCAGGCACGAAAAATAGCGATGAAAGCCAGTATCACCAGGATCACGGTGATAGCGGTACGAGAGATATTTTTTATAAACGTTTTCACATCAACCTCAGACGAACAGGCGCGACAATAAGTAGAACAGGCAGCAGTAGAGAGCCGTATTGAACAGCGCTGGATGCCAGACAAAATCGTAGATCCCTGTCGGGATCAGCACGCGGCGCACCAGCCAAAAGAGGGCCAGCGATAACAGTAGCTCGAAGAATATCGGCGGGAACGACAGGCCGAAGACCACGATAACGGGAAACAGACTCATGTTAACCTTGATTAGAGAGCGTGCAGGCGATGGTTTATTATTCACGTCACCGCAGGAATAAGGGCCAGAAGGGCCGGGCGAGAGTGACGTGTCTATTACTCAGCTAACAGTATTTTACCGTAACTGTTATGTTGTTATCTATATTGTGTTATCTAAATCACTTTTAAGCCAGAGTGAACAATGGAAAGATTAAAGCGTATGTCGGTGTTTGCCAAAGTGGTTGAGCTAGGCTCGTTTACCGCCGCTGCCCGACAGCTCCAGATGAGCGTCTCCTCCATCAGCCAGATCGTTGCCAGACTGGAAGATGAGCTGCAGGTTAAGCTGCTCAACCGCAGCACCCGCAGCCTGGCCCTGACCGAAGCGGGCAAGATCTACTACCAGGGCTGCCGTCGGATGCTGCACGAGGCGCAGGACGTGCATGAACAGCTCTATGCCTTTAACAATACCCCTATCGGCACCCTGCGCATCGGCTGCTCGTCCACCATGGCGCAAAACGTGCTGGCCAAAATGACCGCCGAGATGCTCCGCGACTATCCTGGCCTGTCGGTGGATCTGGTCACCGGCATCCCTGCCCCGGATCTGATTGCCGATGGGCTGGACGTGGTGATCCGCGTGGGTGCACTACAGGATTCGAGCCTCTTCTCCCGCCGACTGGGGGCGATGCCGATGGTGGTCTGCGCCGCGAAAAGCTATCTGATGCAGTACGGCGTGCCTGAAAAGCCAGCCGATCTCGCTAATCACTCCTGGCTTGAGTATAGCGTGCGCCCCGACAATGAGTTTGAGCTGATTGCCCCGGAGGGACTGTCGACGAAGATCGTTCCTCAGGGACGTTTTGTCACCAACGATCCCATGACCCTGACCCGCTGGCTAACGGTGGGCGCAGGGGTAGCCTATGTTCCGCTGATGTGGGTGATCGACGAGATCAACCGCGGCACGCTGGAGATCATCTTCCCGCGCTACCAGTCGGATCCGCGTCCGGTGTATGCCCTCTATACCGAGAAGGATAAGCTGCCGCTGAAGGTGCAGGTCTGTATCGATGCGCTGACGAACTACTTTGTCGAGGTGTCGCAGGTGTTTCAGGCGATGCGCGGACGCGCAAAAGAGAAGTGAGAAATTTCCTGCCGGCTCTCACCGGCAGGAAGAGGCGAGCAGGCGTTACGCCGTGCCGCCGACGGTTAAGTTGTCTACCTTCAGCGTTGGCTGGCCCACGCCCACCGGCAGGCTCTGCCCCTCTTTACCGCAGACGCCGACGCCGCTGTCGAGCTTGAGATCGTTGCCGACCATGGAGATCTGCTGCATGGCTTCGATGCCGGAGCCGATCAGGGTTGCGCCTTTCACAGGCGTCGTCACCTTGCCATTCTCAATCAGATAGGCTTCCGAGGTAGAGAAGACAAACTTGCCGGAGGTGATATCCACCTGGCCGCCGCCAAAGTTCGGGGCAAAGATCCCGTACTCCACCGACTCGATGATCTCCTGCGGAGTCGATTTCCCGGCCAGCATATAGGTGTTGGTCATGCGCGGCATCGGCAGATGCGCGTAGGATTCACGACGGCCATTGCCGGTCGGGGCCACGCCCATCAGGCGCGCGTTGAGCTTGTCCTGCATGTAGCCTTTCAGGATACCGTTTTCGATCAGGACGTTGTACTGGCCCGGCGTGCCTTCATCGTCAATAGAGATTGAGCCACGGCGGTTCATCATAGTGCCGTCATCAACCACGGTGCAGAGCTCGGAGGCCACCAGCTCGCCCATCTGGCCGCTGAAGACCGAGGTGCCGCGACGGTTAAAGTCCCCTTCCAGGCCGTGACCTACCGCCTCGTGCAGCAGCACGCCCGGCCAGCCCGCACCCAGCACCACCGGCAGGGTACCCGCCGGGGCCGCTACCGCAGTAAGATTCACCAGCGCCATGCGCACCGCCTCTTTGGCCCAGGCGTCCGCCCGCGCTTCGCCGTCGGCGTCACTGAGGAACCACTCATAGCCCAAACGACCGCCACCGCCACTGGAGCCGCGCTCGCGTTTACCGTCATCTTCCACCTGCACGCTGACCGACAGACGTACCAGCGGGCGAACGTCCGCCGCCAGGGTGCCGTCAGTGGCCGCCACGAGGATCAGCTCATAGACGCCGGTCAGGCTGGCAGTGACCTCCTGCACGCGCTTGTCGGCGGCACGGGCCACGTTGTTGACCCGACGCAGGATGTCCAGCTTCTCTTCCCGGCTCATGCTCTGAAGCGGATCGAGGCTGGTATAGAGGGCGCTATGCTCAACCGCACCGAGGGTCTGCACCCGGCCATCACCGGCGTCGCGGACGATGGTGCGCGCAGCCTGGGCGCTCTGCTCCAGGGCCAGCAGGCTGATCTGATCGGCATAGGCAAAGCCGGTCTTTTCGCCGCTGACGGCGCGCACGCCGACGCCCTGGTCGATATGGTAGGAGCCATCTTTAATGATGTTATCTTCTAAAACCCAGGATTCGTGATAGCTCGACTGGAAATAGAGGTCGCCGTAGTCGAGACGGCGCTCGGCCAACTGGCCGAGGATGGAAAACAGATCCTGATGGCTCAGGCCGTTTGCCGCGAGTAATTGTTCACTAACCAGGTTCAAACTCATCGTTTTGCTACTCTCAGGTTGCCGCGCGTTGCGGTTATAAATTTCACTCTATTGAGAGTGAGGCAATTCGCTCAACTCGTCAAATCATTGCTATTTCGCGGGCGGGGTTCGCGGCTGGCGCATCACTTCATTGATCTGCGGTTTATCCATCGGCCCGCTGATGTGGTAGCGCAGAATAGAGACCTTGCTCCACAGCGGCCCCAGCACCTTGCTGGCGGCAAACACCGCTGCGCCAACGATGGGGTTAACGGCGAACGCGGCTGCGACGCCAACGGTGGCGGAGATCTCCGGGGCAACTACGGCCTCTACGTCCAGCTCGCGGCGCACGAGGTTGACCGATCCCTTCATGGCGATGTCCGCCTCAAGGCCGTCTACCAGCGTATCGTCGGTATGCAGAACGCCATCTTTGATCCACGCCGTGCTGCGGATAGAGTCAAAGTAGAAGCCTTCGCTAAAGGTGTCGCTGAAGTCAAAGCGCAGCTTGCGCAGCAGGGCGTCAAAGCTCAGCAGACGCAGCAGTTGTCCGGCGCGGCCGGTACTGACGTCAGCAATTTGCCCCTTGCCGAGGCGGGTGTGCAGCACGCCGTTGAGGGAGGCCACATCCGGCTGCCACGGGGCATCACGCCAGTGGAGATCGTAGTCGGCGTCGACCGACGCATCACGCATCGGCGTGGTGACGCCAAAGAACTCCGTGGCGGAGTCGATCTTATCCGCCCGCAGCTTACCTTTAATGGACGTGCGTTCGGCACCGCTGCGGTTAACCCACTCACCGCCGGCAGTCAGGCGGGCGAAGCCGCTGTCCACCAAGCCGTTGGCCAGGGAGAGCGTATCGCCTTTGATAGTAAAATCACCCTCAATGCGGCCATATTTCTGCCCCCACAGCCAGCACTCGGCGCAGCGCAGCTGAAGATCGGGCCAGCCGCTGAAATCGATCCGCGTCTTGCCGGTCAGTAATGCTTTCGGCGACAGCGGCTCGCTGGTGACCGGGGTCGGGTTGTAGTAGAGATAGCGAATGGCGGCGGTCCAGGGCCTGTTATCCGCCATCGTCAGCGCCGCCGCGATCTCACGTCCCTGCACGTCAACCTTGGTGCCGCCCGCCACGGGCTGCGTCTCCAGGCTGACATTGTTCCACTGCTGGCCGCCGAGGGTGAGCGCCGGCGTGCGCAGGGTAATCGCTTCCGGGAAGGCCGTGGCGCTGCTGACGTTGCTGGCTACGCCCTGCTGGAAAAGCCCCAGCCACTGCGCGCCGTCCAGCGGCGGCAGGTTCAGCTCGACGCCGCTCTGCGCCGGTAGCGGCGGAATGGTCTGGCTCTCCGAGGCCCAGATGGCTCTGTCCAGGGTCAGCTTTTGATTCAGCAGCCAGCGGCTATTAAAGTGGTTATCGCTGCCCGCCGCCCCGGTCAGATCGAAGCTGCGCAGGTTGCCCGTCACGTTCAGCTTTACCGGCAGAGACTGGCCTGCAGGCTTATTTAGCGGCGAGGGCAGTCGGCTGGCGAGATTTTTCAGGTCGCCTTTAATATCCACGTTGTAGCGCGCACCTGCGTTGTAAGGCAGCTCGATCCCAACCTTGCCGTTCCACGCCACGCTGCCGCTGAGGGCATCGTTGACCTGTTTCGGCAGGACGCCGGTGCGGGCAGGCTGCCAGTTCGCATTCATGTCGATCGCCACCTCATAGGCTTTTTTGCCTTCGGTGGTGGAGAAGTTGACGTTGAGCGGCTGATTAAACCAGCTGGCGGTCAGCGGCTCGCTCTGCAGATTGCCGTTCACGAAGCTGAAGTTGCCGTTGAGATTGTGCAGGGTGCTGTTCAGCGGCTTGATAAACAGGCTGTTATCCCGCAGCCTGACTTCGCCTTTAGCGGTAGTGATCTCACCGTCCAGCGGGATATCAAGATGTAAGCGAGCGCTCACATCGCCATCAAGCTGAAGCTCGTCCAGGGTCGCGCCAAGGGAGTCCTTCAGCGGCGTCTCGTTGAAGTACGGCCCGACCTCTTTGCCCGGACCGTTGATATCGGCGTCAATCAGCAGCTTCTCTTTCAGATAGTCCGGGATTGCCGCCGCCAGGTTGCGCGCCTGCACCCCACCGAGGCTGACCGCATCACTCTTCATAAACAGGCCGTCGTTGAGGAAGT
Organism: Pseudescherichia vulneris NBRC 102420; assembly: GCF_000759795.1. Taxonomy (GTDB): domain Bacteria; phylum Pseudomonadota; class Gammaproteobacteria; order Enterobacterales; family Enterobacteriaceae; genus Pseudescherichia; species Pseudescherichia vulneris. The sequence continues at coordinate 35,282 of NZ_BBMZ01000008.1, read as the reverse complement.
CCAGCTCGATGTCGAAATTCTTGAGCGCTGGCCAGCCGGGCTGGAAGGCATATACCGCATTGTGTAGCGGCACCAGCACCTCAAACTGCCCTTCGTTGTGCTTGTAGGGGAAGAGATGCGGATTACCGCCGTAGACCAGCGTGGCGTTATCCACCTGGCCGCCCTGAATAGCCCCGCTCAGGTAGTCCACCAGCGCTTTGCCCATCAGGTTTTCCGGGAAATAGCGCCACGCCTGCCCGGCGTCATTAGTGCTAATCCCGGCGAGGATCCCCAGCCACGGCTCGTCATGAGCGGGCTTGAGATAGCGGAAGTCCCCCCGGGCACGCAGGCCGGTGGCCTCAATATCAAGCTGGCGACCATCCAGCTGGAAGCCATCGCTGTTATTCAGCCAGTTGAGGGTCGCCACGCCCTTTTTAATCTCCAGCGGGGCACGGAACACGGTTTTATAGGGCATGGTGGCCTGGGTCACCTCAGCCGTCAGCCGACCATCCTCCGCGCTGCCGCTCAGGGTCCCGGCCAGATGCTGGACGCCCGGCAACATCTTCCACTGCTGCCAGGAGAGATCCTGCCAGCGTGCCTGGAAGCGCGTTTTCTCCGTGGCCTTGAGCGGGATATCCAGCGCCAGCTGCTCAATCTGTCCGGCAGGCTGCATCGCCCGCCAGATCTCACCCAGCGCGGGAGAGAACTTTTCAGCAATCGGTAGCAGGCCATCCAGCCCGCTGAGCTCCAGGTGATTGGCACGCACGCGCAGCTCATCGCTCCGGGTGTTGTTTACGCCGCCTACCGTTTGCTCCGGGATCCACGCCAGGGTCAGCGCCCCCTTTGGCCAGGGTTTATTATCCAGCGTGACGCGGGTAGAGGGGATAGCAAACTGCCAGCCTTTTTCCCCTGTACGGGTCACGTGCGCTGTCAGGTTGTCCACGCTCAGATGGTGCGGTTTCGCATCGCCCTGCCAGCTCGCGCCACCCTTTTTCAGCCACACGTCGCCGCTGGCCACCTCGCCTTTGCTGACGGTCACCCATCCTTCAAGGCTGAAGCGGGCGCTATCGAGGGCGACGTTGTCCTGCATCCATTTGCCTAGCCACGGCTTAACGTCGACGTCATCCGCCTGTAGCCACAGGCGTCCGTTGTTAAGCAGGCCGTTATCGTCCCGCAGATCCATCCGCACCTGCATTACGCCGTGCTGGCCGGTCAGGCTAGAGAGGCTCACCTGCCCCTCGGCGCGATGGCGCGCGCTGTCGTTAAGCCAGGTAAGCTGGGGGATCGCCAGTTCGGCCCGCTGGCCGGAGGGAGTTAAGAAGCTAATATCGCTGTCGCGCAGATCGAAGTGGTCGAACTGGCGTAGGAAGAGATCGCTGAGACGGTTGCCTTCAAAGCCCTGCTGACTGTCGCCCTGCTGTATTGGGGTATTGGTATAGATGCGCAGCCGGTAAAAGGTGAGATCGCGAAACTGCCAGCGCAGGTGCAGCAGGCTTTGCCAAACGTCCAGGGCCAGGGTAACGCGCTTAACCGAGAATTCGCCGCCGTCGCTCAGGCCAGCGCTGATATCGCGCACCTCAACCTGCGGACCGAAGTTTTGCCAGCTGGCTTGAATATAGCTGGCGTTGACCGGCATTCCCGTGGCCGCCTCAATCTTTGCCAGCAGCGCCGGACGCCAGGTATTGAGATGCGGCAGCACAAGACGCAGGCCACTCACCAGCAGCGCGACGATGACAATCAACGTTGCGGCAGTCAGCAGCAGTATCCCAGGCAGTCGCCTCACGCATCTCTCCTTGTCAGCCAAAAAACAGGCCTTGCTCGTGTCGCAGCATGCTGCGTAATTACATCATTACCACGTCGAACTGCTCCTGGTTATAGAGCGGCTCAATTTGTACTTTTACCTGTTTGCCAACAAAGATTTCCACTTCTGCCAGCGCATGGGACTCGTCGCTTTTTAGCGCTTCGGCCACTGCAGGAGAAGCATAGACTAAGAATCGATCGGAATCGTAGGCGTGGTGCACACGAACGATTTCGCGCATGATCTCATAGCAGACGGTCTCTACCGTTTTGACCGTCCCACGTCCGTGGCAGGTCGGGCACTCGTTGCAGAGCACGTGTTCCACGCTCTCTCGGGTGCGCTTGCGGGTCATCTCGACCAGGCCAAGCTGGGAGAAGCCGTTGATGCTGGTTTTGACCCGATCCTTGCTCAGCGCCTGCTCCAGGGAGTGCAGCACCCGGCGGCGGTGATCCTCATTACTCATATCGATAAAGTCGATGATGATAATGCCGCCGAGGTTGCGCAGGCGCAGCTGGCGGGCAATCGCCTGGGTCGCTTCAATATTGGTGTTGAAGATGGTGTCGTCGAGATTGCGATGGCCCACGAACGCGCCGGTATTGATATCGACGGTGGTCATCGCCTCGGTCTGATCGATAATCAGGTAGCCACCGGACTTCAGCTCAACCTTGCGCTCCAGCGCACGTTGGATCTCGTTTTCCACGTCGAAGAGATCGAAGATCGGCTGCCGCCCGCTGTAGTGCTCCAGCTTGCTGGTCATCTCCGGAATGTATTCTGCGGTAAACTCCAGCAGGGCGTCAAAGGTCAGGCGCGAGTCGACGCGGATGCGGTCGAGCTGAGCGTCGGCGAAGTCGCGCAGCACCCGCTGAGCCAGAGCCAGCTCGCCGTACATCTGATAGCGGGTCTGGGGACGTTTTTTGCGCTCCATCACCTTGGTCCAGACGCGCTTCAGGTAGGCTGCATCCGAGGCGAGATCTTCATTGCAGACGCCCTCGGCCGCGGTACGGATGATAAAACCACCCTGCTCGTCGCAGTACTCCGCGACGATCTTCTTCAGCCGATCGCGCTCGCTTTCGCTTTCAATACGCTGGGAAACGCCCACGTGGGAGGCCCCCGGCATAAAGACCAGGTAGCGCGAGGGCAGCGTAATATCGGTAGTCAGGCGTGCGCCCTTGGTGCCCAACGGATCCTTGACGACCTGCACCATCAGATCCTGGCCCTGGCGCACCAGCTCGGAGATGTCGCGCACGGTGAAGTTCTTCTGCTCTTCGCCCGCGACGCACTCGGTATGGGGCATAATATCGGAGGCGTGGAGGAAAGCCGCCTTATCGAGACCAATATCTACAAAAGCCGCCTGCATGCCCGGCAGGACCCGGCTCACACGCCCTTTGTAGATATTGCCGACGATACCGCGCCGCGCTTCGCGCTCGATGTGGATCTCCTGCAGGATGCCGCCATCAATATAGGCGACGCGCGTCTCCGATGGCGTTACGTTCACCAGCAATTCAGCCGTCATGTTTATCCCTTCCCTCACGCAGTGCGTTAAAATCGCTTATCAGTTCGCCGGTCTCCACCAGCGGCAGGCCAACCACAGCATAGTAGCTGCCGTTGATGCGGCGGACAAAGCAGCCGCCCAGCCCCTGGATACCATACGCACCTGCTTTATCCATCGGCTCGCCGCTGGCAATGTAGGCATCAATTTCGCGCTCGGCAAGCACCTTAAAGGTGACATCGGTGACCACGAGGCGCTCCAGCACCCGCTGGCTGTCGGCCAGCGCAACGGCGGTCATCACCTGATGAGTCTGCCCTGAAAGCTGGCGCAGCATTGCAGCAGCATGGTGGGTATCTCTGGGTTTTTCAAGCACTTCACCGTTTACGATGACAATGGTATCGGCTCCCAGCACCGGCAGATCCCGCGCGGCCAGCGCAACGCCAGCCTGGGCTTTCTCCCGCGCCAGGCGCACCACGTACTGCTGGGCGCTCTCCTGGGGATGGCGCTGCTCCTCTACGCCCGGAATAATGCGCTCAAAAGAGACGCCGAGCTGGGTGAGCAGCTCCTGGCGGCGTGGCGAACCGGAGGCGAGATAGAGATCTGTCATAAATACCTTTTATTGCACCGCAAACTGCTGGCGGATTTTACGCATCAGCAGGAAGAGCCAGGGCCAGAGCACGCCGTCAACAATGCTGCTCCAGAAGACTTCCGGACGGAACGACACGTTGATGACTAAAAACTCGGCCCAGAAAACAATGATATTGGCCGCCAGCGACAGCAGCATCACCACCAGCGCCTGCTGCCAGAGCGCCAGATTACGGAAGAGCTGGTATTTCAGGGCAACAAGATAAGCGATGATGCTGAGCGACAGCGCGCGGACCCCAAGGGTTGAACCGCTGATCAGATCCAGTATGGCACCCATCATTAAACCTGTACCGACATTTACGCGGTGCGGCAGGGCGAGGATCCAGTAGAGCAGAATAAGCAGCACCCAGTTTGGCCGGAAAACAAGAATGTTATCCGGCCAGGGCATGATTTGCAGCAACAGCGCAATGAGGAACGAGAGCCAAATGACCCAGCGTCCCTGGCTACGATAGCTGGCCACTATTGCCCCCCGGACGCAGGCTGCGACGGCGTGTTAAGGCCGGTAGCAGGCTCAGGGGCGGGCGCAGGCGGTCCCATGGAGTTCGGCGCAGGCAGCACCTGCGGCATCATCTGCATCAGCCGCTCGTTGGCCACGCGGTGTACTTCTTCCGGGGTCATCGGATTCGCGCCGTTGCGATCGGCGCCCCACAGCAGCAGCAGGTAGCGTAAACGCTGGAGTCCCGCCATTGGACGCGCCTGGATAACCGTATAGGCGCGCTGGGTGTCAAGCTTCACGGACGAGACCACGCCAACCGGATACCCTTCCGGGAAACGTCCCCCAAGGCCGGAGGTGACCAGCACGTCGCCGACGCGAATATCGGTATTTGCAGGCAGATGCTCAAGCTGGAGATCGTCGGTACAGCCGTTACCGGCCGCAATCACGCGGATATCGTTACGCAGCACCTGGATCGGCAGCGCATGGGTCGCGTCGCAGATCAGCAGCACGCGGCTGGTGAGCTTGGCGACCGCAACGACCTGGCCTACCACGCCTTTATCGCTGATCACCGGCTGGCCTTCGTAGACACCGTTCACGCTGCCCTTGTCGATCACTACCTGATCGCTGTAGGGATCGTTCACCGTCGAGATGACCTGGGTGACCATTTTTTGCTCATCCTGGCGCAGGGGTGAGCCCAGCAGCTCGCGCAGACGCGCGTTCTCCTGTTTGTACTGTCCCAGCATCAACAGCTCGCTGTTTTTCAGCAGCAGCTCCTGGCGCAGCGCCCGATTTTCAAGCTCAAGCTGATCGCGCGAGGCTAAGGTTTGCGACACGCTGTCGAGCAGTTCACGGGGACCGTTTGAGACAAAGTAGAAAGGACTGACGGCGGTATCCATGTACGTTCGGATCTGACTGAACGTACCGAGGCGGCTGTCGGCGATAATGACACCAAGCGCAATCAGCACCGCCAGGATCAGGCGAATCTGTAGCGACGGGCCACGGCTAAAAATGGGCTTCATAGGCTATGCGTCTTCTCAGGCCGGATAGATCGGGGCAACGGCGACGTTACCCCAGACCTCATGCGGACTACTCTTCGCTGAACAAGTCGCCGCCGTGCATGTCGATCATTTCCAACGCCTTGCCGCCGCCACGGGCTACGCAGGTCAGTGGATCTTCTGCAACCACGACAGGAATGCCTGTCTCTTCCATCAGCAGACGGTCAAGGTTACGCAGCAGCGCGCCACCACCGGTCAGGACCATACCGCGCTCGGAGATATCGGACGCCAGCTCCGGCGGGCACTGCTCCAGGGCTACCATCACCGCGCTCACGATGCCGGTCAGCGGCTCCTGCAGCGCTTCGAGGATTTCGTTAGAGTTCAGGGTAAAGCCGCGCGGCACGCCCTCGGCCAGGTTACGACCACGGACTTCGATCTCACGCACTTCATCGCCCGGATAGGCAGAGCCGATTTCGTGTTTGATACGCTCAGCGGTCGCTTCACCGATCAGGGAGCCGTAGTTACGACGCACATAATTAATGATCGCTTCGTCGAAACGGTCGCCGCCGATGCGCACGGAGGAGGAGTAGACCACGCCGTTCAGGGAGATCACCGCCACTTCGGTCGTACCGCCACCGATATCCACCACCATGGAGCCCGTCGCTTCGGATACCGGCAGGCCAGCACCGATTGCAGCAGCCATCGGCTCTTCAATCAGGAAGACTTCACGTGCACCCGCACCCTGCGCGGATTCACGGATAGCGCGGCGTTCAACCTGGGTCGCGCCAACCGGTACACAGACCAGCACGCGCGGACTTGGACGCATGAAGCTGTTGCTATGCACCTGCTTGATGAAGTGCTGCAGCATCTTTTCCGTGACGAAGAAGTCAGCGATTACGCCATCTTTCATCGGGCGGATAGCCGCGATATTGCCAGGGGTACGGCCCAGCATCTGCTTAGCGTCATGGCCTACAGCAGCAACGCTTTTCGGCGAACCGGCACGATCCTGGCGAATAGCCACCACGGAAGGCTCATTCAATACGATGCCTTGTCCTTTTACATAAATCAGGGTATTCGCAGTACCCAGGTCAATGGACAAGTCATTGGAAAACATGCCACGAAATTTTTTCAACATACTAAGGGATAATCCTGAAAGCTGGGGCGGAAAACAAAATCCGCTTACTTTACCAACCACACGCAGCAGCGACAAGGCGCAAAAATCATCTGCTACGGTGAAAATTAGTGCAGTTCGTTTCCTCTGTTACAAATTGGCCTGACTCCTTCAGGACTCCACGGTATAGCAGCGCTCCTCGCCTCATCATTTTGTAACGCGTCAAAGGACGTTCACTGTCTTACGCTATTCGGACCGGCAGGCAGACATGCACACCCCCAGGCGATACAGCGCGCGTTATTCTACGTGAAAACACATTAAACGGCAGGTCAAACCGAGTATCTTTGTGAATATTTTTTCACGCTTGCATCAAGTGGTTCTGATGCGGCAAAGAAATCCCCCTGCCCGCCTGCTACACCACGCTCAATGAGCGTCTGCCATTCGCCTCGCGAGCGAAGACCGGTGGCGAAGACGCGAGTCTGCGTGCCTTTGCAGGTCTCAACCAGACTCTGTACCAGCAGCTGGTTCTCGGTGCGCTTCTCAATATTGCGCACCAAACTTGGATGGAGCTTTAACAGCTCGGCGTCCAACGCCTTGATCCAGCTGGTGCTGACCAGCGTCAGGCCTGCCTGAGTCACTGCAACTCGGGCACCTAAGGCGTTAATCAGACGCACCACCGGCTGTAAACGACTGATGTGTTGACAAACATCTGCCTCTGCAAGTTCAAAAATAATGCGTTTTCGCTTCGATTTTTCACATTGCATCAGCGTATCCCGCAGCCAGCGCTGGAAGCGCGGACGAATGAGTGACTCTACGGTGATCTGTAAAGCCAGCGTCTCCTGCGGCCAGAAGCCCAAAAACGTCACCAGCCGGGTGATGAGCTGCCGGTCATACTCCTCCGAGAGGCCGAACTGTAACACCATCGGCATATACTCGGCAGAGATCACCTCCTGTTCGCCGTCAAACAGGCGGCACATCAGCTCGCGGTGGTGGACGCTGCCGTCGCGGTTGATGGCTGGCTTATGGTACAGGCGCGGCCCGCCCCGGCTCAGCATCTGCTCGATCAGGGTTCGCCAGCGGACATTGCCGCGCCCCTTCTCCGGCAGGCTGTCATCGTAGACTGCCCAGCTGTTCGCCCCCTGCAAGACGGCGGTACGCGTCGCCGCCTCGGCATGCTCCATCACCTGGGTGGTGGTCTGCCCGCTGCGCCAGGCGCAGATGCCGATGTGCATCATATCTTCCCGGTCGAGCATCTTTGACGGCGGCAGAACGTCCACGGACTTCAGCAGCTGAGCGGCGATACTTTCAGACTCTTTAAGCGTGCGGTGGGAGAGCAGCACCGCAAAGTCGCTGCGGTGGTAGCGGGCCAGCAGCGCGCCGGGATAGCGCATAATGAAGGTAGAGAGCAGGTTGATCAGAATAAAGAAGTGCTCCTCGGTGGCCGCCGCCCCCCAGCTGTCCCGCAGCAGGTCAAAGTCCGGCAGGCGGATCATCATCACCACCCCGTGCGACCCGACCCTCTCCTGATCCTCCAGCAGCGTCGCCAGCTGGTTATCAAAAAAGAGCCGGTTGTTGAGCCCGGTTTTGGTGTCCTGGGCGGCATAGGAGCGGATCAGCGTATCCATACGGCTACGCTGCTCGCCAGCGAAATGGATCTCGGTCAGCAGCAGATCGAGCGCGCTGCTGGCCCGGGCGGGCCACTCATAGATGCTGCCCCGCACCCGCTGGCCGCGCTCGCCGTTGAGGATCCGGGTGGCCCGGCTCTCCAGCAGCTCCTGCCCCGCCAGCTGACGGCGCTGCCAGCGTACCGCCAGAAAGATAATAATGACCATAAAGCCAACGGCAAACGTCAGCGGTACGGTGGTGATGACCGAGTGAAAGTAGTTGGCCATCGGATCCTGATAGACCAGCAGGATGCTCGTTCCTGGGTTCTTAATCGAGGGGACAAGGCGTTCGCGGTGTAGATCGCTGCTGCCTGCGGGACGGTAGCTGCCGCTGCGCGTATGATCGAGCAGGATATGCTCCCCCTGCTTTACCACCACGCGCACGATATCGATGGGCACCATCAGCTCATCCAGCTGGACCGCAAGCGCCGAAGGCGGCTGCGAAACCAGCCGCGTGTCGATCACCGCTGCGACCGACTCCACGCGCTCGGCAACTTTCTGCTCAATGGCGCGGTAAAAACTGAACGAGCACCCCAGCAGCGTGACAAAGATTGCCAGCCCGGTTAGCAGAGTGACAAAAGCCGAGAACTTCGTCGTTAAGCGCATCCGTGTGTTAACTCCGTGGGTTAAGAGCTGACGCCTGTACCGGCTCATCTGGCAATTTATTGCGTTAAATCGGCATAGCGTTTTAATTAGCGAGTATAGTCTTCAGAAAATTTTTGCCAATCATCAAGCAACCGGAGAAGAGATATGCAGGCCTTGATTTTAGAACAGCAGGATGGAAACACGCTCGCCTCGGTGCAGGATATTGCCGATAGCCAGCTGCCGCAAGGTAATGTGACGGTCGATATTGCCTGGTCCAGTCTGAACTATAAGGATGCGCTGGCAATCACCGGCAAAGGTAAAATTATCCGCAACTTTCCGATGATCCCAGGTATCGACTTCGCGGGTACGGTTCATGCCAGCGAGGATCCGCGCTTTCACGTGGGTCAGCAGGTGCTGCTGACCGGCTGGGGCGTGGGGGAGAACCACTGGGGTGGTCTGTCACAGCGGGCGCGGGTCAATGGCGACTGGCTGGTGGCGCTGCCGCAGGGTCTGGACGGCCGTAAGGCGATGATCATCGGCACGGCGGGCTTTACCGCGATGCTCTGCGTAATGGCGCTGGAAGAGGCGGGCATCCGTCCTGCCGACGGCGACATTGTGGTCACCGGTGCCAGCGGCGGCGTAGGCAGCACGGCGGTTGCCCTGCTGCATAAACTTGGCTACCAGGTGGCGGCGGTTTCCGGTCGGGAAAGCACCCATGATTACCTCAAAGGTCTTGGGGCCAACCGTATCCTGAGCCGGGACGAGTTTGCCGAGAGCCGACCGCTGGAGAAACAGCTCTGGGCCGGGGCGGTGGATACCGTGGGCGATAAGGTGCTGGCTAAAGTGCTGGCCCAGATGAACTACGGCGGCTGCGTGGCGGCCTGTGGTCTGGCGGGTGGCTTTGCGCTGCCGACCACCGTGATGCCGTTTATTCTGCGCAACGTGCGTCTGCAGGGCGTTGACTCGGTGATGACGCCTGCTGAAAAACGTACCGCCGCCTGGTCGCGTCTGGCGCAGGATCTGCCCGAGTCGTTCTACGCGCAGAGCGCAACGGAGATTACCCTTGCGCAAGCGCCTGAGTTCGCCAACGCGATTATCAACAACCAGGCCCAGGGCCGCACGCTGGTCAAAATTGCCTAGTCGGCAATTTTTTATTACCGGCTCGCACTAACGTAACTCCTCCGTCATGCTTATAGTCTTAGTCACTTTGTATGAGACGCTGGCGGAGGATGTAATGAATAAAAGAAAGCTGAGGGAAGCGGACGTCACGGCGGAGTCCGTTTTTATGCTGCAGCGCAGGCAGGTTTTAAAGGCGCTGGGTATCAGTGCGACGGCGCTGTCGCTTTCATCCGCTGCCCATGCCGACCTGCTCGACTGGTTTAAAGGCAACGATCGCCCGAAAGCCCCGGCGGGTAAGCCGCTCGACTTCAGCAAGCCTGCCGAATTTCAAAGCACCCTGCCCCTCACCCCCGAGGACAAGGTCACCGGCTACAACAACTTCTATGAGTTTGGCCTCGACAAAGCCGATCCTGCCGCCAACGCGGGCAGCATGAAAACCGATCCCTGGACGCTGAAAATTGACGGCGAGGTGGCCAAACCGATCACTCTCGATCATGACGATCTGACCCGCCGCTTTCCGCTAGAGGAGCGTATCTACCGGATGCGCTGCGTCGAAGCCTGGTCGATGGTCGTGCCGTGGATCGGTTTTCCGCTGCACAAGCTTCTTGAACTGGTGCAGCCCACCAGCAACGCGAAATACGTGGCGTTTAAGACGCTCTACTCCCCGGAGCAGATGCCCGGCCAGAAAGATCGCTTTATTGGCGGCGGGCTAGCGTATCCCTACGTAGAGGGACTGCGTCTCGACGAGGCTATGCACCCGCTGACCATGCTCACCACCGGCGTCTACGGTAAAGCGCTGCCGCCGCAAAACGGCGCACCGGTGCGTCTGACCGTGCCGTGGAAGTACGGTTTCAAAGGCATTAAGTCGATCGTCAGCATTACGCTGACCCGTGAGCGGCCGCCGACCACCTGGAACCTCTCTGCCCCTAATGAGTACGGCTTTTTCGCTAACGTGAACCCGCACGTCGATCACCCGCGCTGGTCGCAGGCCACAGAGCGGTTTATCGGCTCGGGCGGCATTCTCGACGTCAAGCGCCAGCCGACTTTGCTGTTTAACGGCTATGCCGATGAGGTGGCCTCGCTCTATCGCGGTATCGATCTTCGGGAGAACTTCTAGGTGCGGATCACGGCAAAACAGATCGTCTGGCTCAAGGTTGTCCTGCATCTCGCGGGCTTGCTTCCTCTATTATGGCTCTTCTGGGCGGCCAGCCAGGGCTACTTCAGCGCCGATCCGGCGAAGGATATCCAGCACTTTACCGGCAGAATGGCGCTAAAGTTCCTCCTTGGCTCGCTGCTTATCACTCCGCTGGCGCGCTACGGCAAGCAGCCGCTGCTGATCCGCACCCGGCGTCTGTTGGGCCTCTGGTGCTTTGCGTGGGCATCGCTGCATCTGGTGAGCTATTCGCTGCTGGAGCTGGGGATCAATAACCTGGCGCTGTTGGGCCAGGAGCTGGTAACGCGCCCCTATCTGACGCTGGGGATCGTCAGCTGGCTGGTACTGCTGGCGCTGGCGCTGACCTCCACCCAAGCCGCGCAGCGCAAGCTGGGGCGAAACTGGCAGCGACTGCATAACTTTGTCTATCTGGTCGCCATCCTCGCCCCCATTCACTATCTGTGGTCGGTAAAGGTTCTCTCTCCCCAGCCGCTTATCTACGCCGCCCTCGCCTGCATCCTGCTTGCCTGGCGCTATAAGAAGTTTCGCCAGTGGTGGCGATAGCGTCGCGATCGTACGGTAATGTGTGCGGTTTGCCACAATTCTGATAGCCATTACGCCCGTTTTCCGGCGGGCGTAAGATAATCTTCCCTGATAAGACCAGTATTTAGCTGCCAAATGCTACGAAATCGTTATAATGTGCGACTTTGGTTTTCACGACAGGGCATTTAGTGCGCTGAAAACGTGACAACCATGCAACGAAGGTATATTTTGTTTTTTACCGGAGATTTGCAGGAGATAGCAGCACAATGGCGGACAAGTTGCACATTTTGCTCTTAAACGGTCCCAACCTAAACATGCTGGGCACGCGTGAACCAGACAAGTACGGCACGCTGACGTTAACAGAAATTGTTAACCGATTAACCGCGGAAGCGGAGGCGCTGAACGTCGAGTTAGAGCATTTACAGTCGAACGCAGAGTACGTACTGCTCGACCGCATTCATCAGGCTAAAGACAACATTGACTATATCCTGATTAATCCGGCCGCGTTTACGCACACCAGCGTAGCGTTGCGAGATGCGCTGCTCGCCGTGGATATCCCGTTTATCGAGATCCACCTGAGCAACGTTCACGCACGCGAACCGTTCCGCCATCACTCTTATCTCTCCGATATCGCTGCTGGCGTCATCTGTGGATTCGGCGCTGACGGCTATTCATACGCATTACAGACGGCGGTTAAACGCCTGTCACAAACACACTAAACAAGAGTACGGAACCCACTCATGGATATTCGTAAGATTAAAAAACTGATCGAGCTGGTTGAAGAATCAGGCATCTCCGAACTGGAAATTTCTGAAGGCGAAGAGTCTGTTCGCATCAGTCGGTCTGCACCGAACGCAGGCTATCCAGTGATGCAGCAGGCCTATGCCGCACCGATGATGCAGCAGCCTGCGCTCTCTAACGCCGTTGCACCGGCACCCGCTCCGGTAGCCGAAGCACCTGCGGCAGCGCAAATCAGTGGCCACATCGTACGTTCCCCAATGGTCGGGACTTTCTACCGCACCCCTAGCCCGGACGCGAAAGCCTTTATCGAAATTGGCCAGAAAGTGAACGCGGGCGACACCCTGTGCATCGTTGAAGCGATGAAAATGATGAACCAGATCGAAGCCGACAAGTCCGGCGTGGTGAAAGCCATTCTGGTGGAAAGTGGTCAACCGGTTGAATTTGACGAGCCACTGGTCGTTATCGAGTAACGAGGCGCACATGCTGGAAAAAATTGTCATCGCCAACCGTGGCGAGATTGCTCTGCGTATTCTGCGTGCCTGTAAAGAACTGGGCATCAAGACCGTCGCTGTGCACTCCACTGCGGATCGCGATCTGAAACACGTACTTCTGGCGGATGAGACGGTCTGTATTGGCCCGGCTCCGTCCGTAAAAAGCTATCTGAACATCCCGGCTATCATCAGCGCCGCTGAAATCACCGGCGCGATGGCAATCCATCCGGGTTACGGCTTCCTCTCTGAGAACGCCAACTTTGCCGAGCAGGTTGAGCGCTCCGGCTTTGTCTTCATCGGCCCGAAAGCCGACACCATTCGCCTGATGGGTGACAAAGTGTCTGCGATCACCGCGATGAAGAAAGCGGGCGTACCGACGGTACCGGGCTCTGACGGTCCGCTGGGCGACGATATGGATGCTAACCGCGCCCATGCCAAACGCATCGGCTACCCGGTGATCATCAAAGCCTCCGGCGGCGGCGGCGGTCGCGGCATGCGCGTTGTGCGCAGCGATGCCGAACTGGCGCAGTCTATCTCCATGACCAAAGCGGAAGCCAAAGCGGCTTTCAGCAACGACATGGTCTACATGGAGAAGTACCTGGAAAACCCACGCCACATCGAGATTCAGGTGCTGGCAGACGGTCAGGGTAACGCTATCTATCTGGCGGAGCGTGACTGCTCTATGCAGCGCCGTCACCAGAAAGTGGTCGAAGAGGCACCGGCACCGGGGATTACCCCAGAGCTGCGAACCTTCATCGGCGACCGCTGCGCGAAAGCGTGCGTGGATATCGGCTACCGTGGGGCGGGTACCTTCGAGTTCCTGTTCGAAAACGGCGAGTTCTACTTCATTGAGATGAACACCCGTATCCAGGTTGAGCATCCGGTTACCGAGATGATCACCGGCGTGGATCTGATCAAAGAGCAGCTGCGTATTGCTGCCGGTCAGCCGCTCTCCATCAAACAGGAAGACGTGGTGGTGAAAGGCCATGCGGTCGAGTGCCGTATCAACGCCGAAGATCCGAACACCTTCCTGCCAAGCCCGGGTAAAATTACCCGTTTCCATGCGCCGGGCGGCTTTGGTGTGCGCTGGGAGTCCCATATCTACGCCGGTTATACCGTACCGCCGTACTATGACTCCATGATTGGTAAGCTGATCTGCTTTGGTGAGAACCGTGACGTGGCGATTGCCCGCATGAAGAACGCCCTGCAGGAGCTGATCATCGACGGTATCAAAACCAACGTTGATCTGCAGACCCGCATCATGAACGACGAGAACTTCCAGCACGGTGGAACCAACATCCACTATCTGGAGAAGAAGCTCGGTCTTCAGGAAAAATAAGCGCGTTTGCCGCATCAAGGGCCGGATCTTCCGGCCCTTTTTTATTTCTGGGGATCGCAAAGTTCCCTGGGGTACAATCCCCGCTTTGCTGGTTTATGAGGAACGATAATGGATCAACGTTTCGTTCAGGCACACAGAGAGGCCCGCTGGGCGCTGTGGCTTACCCTTTTTTATCTGGCTGCATGGTTAGCGGGTGCTTACTTACCTAGTTCGGCGATTGGCTTTACCGGTCTGCCGCACTGGTTTGAGATGGCCTGCCTGCTGATCCCGCTGCTGTTTATTCTGTTGTGTTGGGCCATGGTGAAGTTTATCTATCGCGACATCCCGCTGGAGGATGATGATGCAGCTTGAAGTGATCCTGCCTCTGGTTGCCTACCTGCTGGTGGTGTTTGGCCTGTCGGTTTATGCCATGCGCCAGCGCAAAACGGGAACGTTTCTAAACGAGTACTTTCTCGGCGGCCGCTCGATGGGCGGCGTGGTGCTGGCGATGACGTTGACCGCCACCTATATCAGCGCCAGCTCGTTTATTGGCGGCCCAGGCGCAGCGTATAAATATGGCCTCGGCTGGGTGCTGCTGGCGATGATCCAGCTGCCTGCGGTCTGGCTGTCGCTGGGTATTCTGGGCAAGAAATTTGCCATTCTGGCGCGGCGTTACAACGCAGTTACCCTTAACGACATGCTGTTTGGCCGCTACCGGAGCCGTCTGCTGGTGTGGCTGGCAAGTATCAGCCTGCTGGTGGCCTTTATCGGCGCGATGGCGGTGCAGTTCATCGGCGGTGCTCGGCTGCTGGAGTCGGCGGCAGGCATCCCCTACGAGACCGGCCTGCTGATCTTTGGTATCAGCATCGCACTCTACACGGCCTATGGTGGCTTTCGCGCCAGCGTGCTCAACGATGCCATGCAGGGCATGGTGATGCTCGTCGGCACCATCGTGCTGCTGATTGGCGTGGTGCATGCAGCAGGCGGCCTCGGCAACGCGGTAGAGACCCTGCGGCATATCGATCCGCAGCTGGTAACGCCCCAGGGCGCTGACGATATTCTCTCCCCGACCTTTATGACCTCGTTCTGGGTGCTGGTCTGTTTCGGTGTGATCGGCCTGCCGCATACCGCCGTGCGCTGCATCTCCTATAAGGACAGCAAGGCGGTCCACCGGGGGATTATTATCGGCACCGTGGTGGTCGCAATCCTTATGTTTGGCATGCACCTCGCGGGCGCGCTGGGGCGGGCGGTGATCCCTGACCTGACGGTACCGGATCTGGTGATCCCGACCCTGATGGTCAAAGTGCTGCCGCCCTTTGCCGCCGGGATCTTCCTCGCTGCGCCGATGGCAGCGATCATGTCGACGATCAACGCGCAGCTGCTGCAAAGTTCCGCTACGATCATCAAAGATCTCTACCTGAACCTGCGACCGGATCAGATCCATAACGAGCGCCGCCTGAAGCGGATGTCGTCGGCGATCACGTTGATTCTCGGGGCGCTGCTGCTGCTGGCGGCCTGGCGTCCACCGGAGATGATCATCTGGCTAAACCTGCTGGCCTTTGGCGGGCTGGAAGCGGTGTTCCTCTGGCCGCTGGTGCTGGGGCTGTATTGGGAGCGGGCCAACGCTGCCGGCGCGCTGAGCGCGATGATTGTTGGCGGCGTGCTGTACGCCCTGTTAGCGACCTTTAAGATTCAGTACCTCGGGTTCCACCCGATTGTACCGTCGCTGCTGTTAAGTTTGCTGGCGTTTGTCGTAGGGAACCGCTTCGGTCACCCTGCTCCGGAAGCCAACGCTATTTCAATTGATAAATAAAGAGTTTTGCTATGCCGTGGATCCAACTAAAACTGAATACGACCGGTGCCCATGCGGAAGAGCTGAGCGATGCCCTGCTGGAAGCCGGTGCGGTCTCCATTACTTTCCAGGACACGCACGATACGCCGGTATTTGAGCCGCTGCCGGGAGAGACCCGCCTGTGGGGCGATACGGACGTGATTGGCCTGTTTGACGCCGAAACCGATATGAAAGAGGTGGTCGCTATCCTTGAAGGGCATCCGCTGCTGGGGAGTGGTTTTGCGCATAAAATCGAGCAGCTGGAAGACAAGGACTGGGAGCGCGAGTGGATGGAGAACTTCCACCCGATGCGCTTTGGCGAGCGTCTGTGGATCTGTCCGAGCTGGCGTGAAGTGCCGGATGCCAACGCGGTTAACGTGATGCTCGACCCAGGCCTGGCGTTTGGTACCGGCACGCACCCGACCACCTCGCTGTGCTTGCAGTGGCTGGACGGCCTCGATCTGGCGGGCAAGACGGTGATCGACTTTGGCTGCGGCTCCGGCATTCTGGCCATCGCCGCCCTGAAGCTGGGCGCGGCAAAGGCGATTGGTATTGATATCGATCCGCAGGCCATTCAGGCCAGCCGTGACAATGCTGAACGCAACGGCGTCTCCGATCGCCTGGAGCTGTATCTGCCCCAGGATCAGCCTGCCGAGATGCAGGCCGACGTGGTGGTTGCCAATATTCTTGCCGGTCCGCTGCGCGAGCTGGCCCCGTTGATTAGCGTGCTGCCGGTGAGCGGTGGTCTGTTAGGTCTGTCGGGGATTCTGGCCAGCCAGGCCGAGAGCGTGTGCGAAGCCTACGCCGATCGCTTCACGCTCGACCTAGTGGTTGAAAAAGAAGAGTGGTGCCGCATTACCGGTCAAAAACGGTAATCTCCCTAACGTGGCCTGCGGGCTAGTGTTTGTTACTTGAGCCACGGGAGCAAAAGTATGTGTAACTTTAGCGCTGATGTTCCGTTCACCTTAAGTTGAGCAGCATCGGTAATGCGTATCACACGTGAACGGGATAAGGGGGCCACCGCGGCCCCCTTATCGATCCCCGCGGCCCCGCGGGGAAACCGGTGCTGCGCACTGCGCTCACCTCCCGCCCGGCTGACCGACGGCCGGCTCGACTCGACATCGTGTCTCGTTTCGCCTCTGGCCGCCCTCCCTGGCGTCCAGTCCTTGTCATCCGGTCTCCGGTTCGCCGGTTTCAGCGGGGACTCAACCCCCGCGCTGTGAGACCGTACTCCACAGCAACAAAGAAATCGCTTTAGGCTCGGTATTGAAGCGAGGTGTTGGGTCCGGCTGAAAATCGCCGAGGCGTTCACTTCTGGCCGGGGCAGCCCGCATGGATGCGGGCTGAGGGCGTGGCCTTACAGGGATGTTACCTCACGCCCGACCCGGTAGCCGGAAGGGATAAGTCGAGGACAAAATTGCCGGGAGCAATTTTGGACAGCGCTTGCGCTGGCCCCGAAGGGGTGAGCCCCAGGGATGGGGCGAGCAATCCGCAAAGCGGCGATTTTCCCTGCCGGGAGCCCGGGTCGCCAGGGTGGCGGCGGCGAGCCACCCTGGCACGTTCACGTGTGCGGAATTTACAGATGAGCAAAATGAATGAAGTGAACGGAAACTATAGCGGACCCGCATAGTCATCCCGCCCTGCCGATAAAAAATGCCAGTCAGCGCTAACCAACTGCATTAGACCTGCGGGCCACGTTTCTGTTTGTAAATTCGCCAAAACGATAACCAGAAATGAGAGCACGATCTCATTAGAAAGCGCTTTTTTGCTTATAAAAACAGCGTATTATCCCGTTAGCACCATCGCAGATGCAATAAAAACGGATAACTTTCAGGAAAATATCAGCGGTTAAAAAAAATGCGATTTACGTTAAAATCATGATTCCTAATGATATTTATTTCTTGCGCTCATCATTGCTTACGATTCATTGATCTACAACCGGGTATTGTTCAAAGTTTGGCCTTTCATCTGATGAAAAAAATGCGTAATATACGCCGCCTTGCAGTCACAGTATGGTCATTTCTTAACTCATGCGAATCGGACACCACCAGCTCAGAAATCGCCTGATCGCAGCACCGATGGCAGGCATCACCGACAGGCCATTCAGGACGCTGTGCTACGAGATGGGAGCGGGTTTAACCGTATCCGAGATGATGTCTTCTAACCCAGAAGTATGGGCGAGCGACAAATCACGTTTACGGATGGTGCACGTTGATGAGCCTGGGATCCGCACGGTGCAAATTGCCGGTAGCGTCCCTGAAGAGATGGCGGAAGCCGCACGTATCAACGTGGAAAGCGGTGCCCAAATTATTGATATTAATATGGGTTGCCCGGCTAAAAAGGTGAATCGCAAGCTGGCAGGATCAGCCCTGTTACAGCACCCCGATCTGGTGAAGTCGATCCTGACGGCGGTGGTGGCAGCAGTGGAGGTTCCCGTTACGCTGAAGATTCGCACCGGCTGGTCGCCGGAGCACCGTAACTGTGTAGAAATTGCCCAACTGGCTGAAGACTGTGGTATCCAGGCTCTGACCATTCATGGACGCACTCGCGCCTGTTTGTTCAACGGAGACGCGGAATACGACAGCATTCGGGCAGTTAAGCAGAAGGTTTCCATTCCGGTTATCGCGAATGGTGACATTACTGACCCGCTTAAAGCCAGAGCCGTGCTCGACTATACAGGGGCTGATGCTCTGATGATAGGTCGCGCGGCTCAGGGAAGACCCTGGATCTTTCGGGAAATCCAGCACTATCTGGACTCTGGGGAGCTGCTGCCCCCCCTGCCTCTGGCAGAGGTTAAGCGCTTACTTTGCGCACACGTTCGGGAACTGCACGACTTTTACGGTCAGGCAAAAGGGTACCGAATTGCGCGCAAACACGTCTCCTGGTATCTCCAGGAGCACGCTCCAGATGACCAGTTTCGGCGCACATTCAACGCCATTGAGGATGCCAGCGTACAGCTGGAGGCGTTGGAGGCATACTTCGAAAATTTTGCGTATTAGAAATAAAGAGCTGACAGAACTATGTTCGAACAACGCGTAAATTCTGACGTACTGACCGTTTCTACCGTTAACTCTCAGGACCAGGTAACTCAAAAACCCCTGCGTGATTCCGTGAAACAGGCACTGAAGAACTATTTTGCTCAACTGAACGGTCAGGATGTGAATGACCTGTATGAGCTGGTACTGGCTGAAGTTGAACAGCCCCTGTTGGACATGGTGATGCAATACACCCGCGGTAACCAGACCCGTGCTGCTCTGATGATGGGCATCAACCGTGGTACCCTGCGTAAGAAACTGAAAAAATACGGCATGAACTGATACTAATCAGTTAAGTGTTTGTTTAAAAAGGCGCGAACCGGCATGGGGAAGCGCCTTTTTTGTTTCTGCCCTACCTGTTTTTTTTATCTGTACGAATTAGCCTCTATTCCTCCTCAAAAACAGGGGTTTAAATCCCTTCCACCGCTCTGAATTGGGTGCTAATGTCACTGCCCTTTATGCCCATGGGCACGAAGTTATAGCGATCAATAACCGTTATTGTGAATGAGTTGGTGGCATCATGCAGGTTAGCCAATACGACCAGATCCTCGTCGTGATTTCTTTTATCGTTGCCATCATGGCAGCCTATACCGCCCTGAATATGGCAGGCCGGGTTTCGACCAATCCTGGCAAGGCCGGCTGGCTCTGGCTGGCGGGCGGCGGTCTTGCGCTGGGTATCGGCATCTGGGCCATGCATTTTATCGGGATGCTGGCGATGGAGCTGACCATGAGCATGAGCTACGATCGGCTGCTCACTGGCCTGTCGATGCTGATTGCCGTCGGCTCGTCCCTGTTTGCCCTATGGCTGGTCAGCACGCCTCAGCTGCGCCTGCGCCGCCTGCTGCCCGGTTCGCTGGTGATGGGCGGCGGCATTGCCGGTATGCACTACACCGGTATGGCGGCGTTAGAGGTATCACCGCCTATCGTGTGGGATATGCGCTGGGTGGCGCTCTCGCTGTTAATTGCCCTGGGCGCGTCGCTGGCTGCGCTGTGGCTCACCTTCCGCCTGCGCCACGAGGCCGCGTTGGTGGCACAAATGCGCGCGGGAGCGGCTATTCTGATGGGCATCGCTATTGCGGGTATGCACTATACCGGCATGATGGCAGCGCAGTTTCCGATGCAGCACTCGGTCATGCATCACGGGGTAGACGGCAACTGGCTGGCGCTGCTGGTTAGCGTGGTCGCACTCTCGATTCTGGGTATTACCCTGCTGGTCTCTATGCTGGATGCCCGTCTGCAGGCGCGCACCTCGCTGCTGGCGTCGTCGCTGGCGGAAGCCAACCGCGAGCTGGCCCAGCTGGCGCTGCACGATCCCCTCACCCGCCTACCTAACCGCGTGCTGCTGGAAGATCGCCTCGACCAGGCGATTAATAAAGCCCGTCGTGAAGGCTCCTTTTTTGCCCTGATGTTTATGGATCTCGATGGGTTTAAAACCGTCAACGACGCCTACGGCCATGACGTGGGCGATCGGCTGCTGATCGCCGTGACCGAGCGCCTGCTCCAGCCGCTGAAGGGCCAGTATACGCTGGCACGTATCGGCGGTGATGAGTTTGTCCTGCTGGCGGAGGTGAACGCCCCGGATGAGGCAGCGACGCTGGCGGATGCGCTGGTACGCACCATCGACCAACCCTTTACCCTCGACCGCTACGATCTGGTGGTGACGCTGAGCGTTGGCATTGCCCTCTATCCTCACGACGGCAAGAACGAACGCGAGCTGATGTTCAATGCCGATGCCGCGATGTATCACACCAAGCATATGGGGCGGAACGGCTACCACTTCTTCCAGCCTTCGATGAATACGCTGGCGCAGACCCAGCTCCTGCTGATGAGCGACCTGTGGTTAGCGCTAGAGCGCAACGAGCTACGCCTTTTTTACCAGCCCAAGTTTCAGGCGCCCGCCGGGCCAATTGTCGGCTTTGAAGCCCTGCTGCGCTGGCACCACGGCATTCAT
This sequence comes from Pseudescherichia vulneris NBRC 102420, assembly GCF_000759795.1. GTDB lineage: Bacteria > Pseudomonadota > Gammaproteobacteria > Enterobacterales > Enterobacteriaceae > Pseudescherichia > Pseudescherichia vulneris. The sequence goes on along the minus strand of NZ_BBMZ01000008.1, from coordinate 14,398 downwards.
GGCCTGCTGACGCCGGATCGCTTTCTGCCGCTGGCAGAAAAAACGGGCCTGATTATTCCCATCGGCAACTGGGTCATTGACGAGGCCTGCCGCCAGCTGAGCGAGTGGCGTCAGCAGGGGCATACGCACTGGACGGTGGCCGTTAACCTCTCGACCCTGCAGTTTGAGCAGACGGGACTGGTCGATCACGTGATGGCGTGTCTGGCGCGGCATCAGGTTCCGCCCCAGAGCCTGATCCTTGAAGTCACCGAAACCACTGCCATGACAAACCCGGATGAGAGTGTGCGCGTCTTGACCCGGCTCACCGACGCCGGGGTTAAGGCTTCGATTGACGATTTTGGTACCGGATACTCCAGCCTGCTCTATCTGAAACGCCTTCCAGCCTGCGAGCTGAAGATTGACCGGGCGTTTGTTAAGGAGCTGAGCCGTGACGGCGACGATGCCACTATCGTTTCTGCTATCGTGGCGTTGGCCAAGACGCTGAACCTGAAAGTGGTAGCGGAAGGCGTGGAGACGCAGGCCCAGCAGGCGTTTCTTACCGAGCTGGGCTGCAATACGCTACAGGGTTATTTGCTGGGTAAACCAATCTCGGCCCAGGAAGCAACGCTGCTGGGAAGCGAGAATAAGTAAGCGTAACGCCGGGTGGCGCTACGCTTACCCGGCCTACAACTAATGACCTGTTTCACCTCGGCTTTTTAGTGAAGAACTGCCGTACCACGACAAAGAACACCGGTACGAAGAAGATCGCCAGCAGCGTCGCGGAGAGCATGCCGCCCAGCACCCCAGTTCCCACCGCGTTTTGCGCGCCGCTGCCTGCGCCAGAGCTGATCACCAGCGGCATAACGCCGAGGATAAAGGCCAGGGAGGTCATCAGGATCGGACGCAGGCGCATACGCACCGCCTCAAGCGTCGCCTCTATCAGCCCTTTGCCCTCTTTATCCATCAGATCCTTGGCAAACTCGACGATCAAAATGGCGTTCTTAGCTGAAAGGCCGATGGTAGTAAGCAGGCCAACCTGGAAATAGACGTCGTTGTTCATGCCGCGCATTAAGGCCGCCAGCAGCGCGCCGATAACGCCCAGCGGCACCACCAGCATAACCGAGAACGGAATCGACCAGCTCTCATACAGCGCCGCCAGACAGAGGAAGACCACGATCAGCGAAATGGCGTACAGCGCCGGCGCCTGGTTGCCAGAGAGTCGCTCCTGATAGGACATGCCGGTCCAGTCATAGCCGATGCCGGAAGGCAGCCCGGAGGCCAGCTGCTCCATAAGCAGCATCGCATCGCCGGTACTCTTGCCCGGCGCGGCCTCGCCTAAAATCTCCATGGAGGGCAGACCGTTATAGCGCTCCAGACGCGGTGAGCCATAGACCCAGTGCGAGGTGGTAAACGCTGAAAACGGCGTCATCTCCCCGTTGCTGCTGCGCACGTAGAGATTGTTCACGTCCGATGGCAGCATGCGGTATTTCGCGTCCGCCTGCACATAAACCTTTTTCACCCGCCCGTGATCGATAAAGTCATTCACGTAGGCACCGCCTAACGCGGTGGAGATGGTCTGGTTAATCTCCGAGAGATCGATCCCCAGCGCCTGAGCCTTTTCGATATCCACCTCCAGCTTAAACTGCGGGGTATCCTCCAGTCCGTTTGGCCGCACGCGCACCACCTGATCCGGGTGCTTCTGTACTTCAGCGAGCAGCATATTGCGCGCGTTGGTCAAAGCCTCATGTCCAAGGTTTGCCTGATCGATCAGTTCAAAGTCAAAGCCCGTCGCCGTGCCCAGCTCGATAATGGCTGGCAGGTTAAACGGAAAGACCAGACCGTCGCGAATTTGACCGAAGGCGCGGGTGGCGCGCTCTACGATGCCGCCTACGCCGTTCTCTTTCCCGGGACGTTGCTCCCACGGCTTAAGGCTGATAAAGGCCATCCCGGAGTTCTGCCCCTGACCGCTGAAGCTGTAGCCGTTGACGGTCAGCACGGAGTCAACGTTCGCCTTCTCACTATTCAGGTAGTAATCAGTGACCTTATCCAGCACCTTCTGCGTGCGTGCCTGGGTTGCCCCGGCAGGCAGCTGCACCATAGTCATAAAGACGCCCTGGTCTTCATCAGGCAGAAACGAGGTAGGCAGGCGTAAAAACAGCACCGCCATGCCACCGACAATCAGCACGTAGATCAGCAGATAGCGCCCGGTGCCGCTGATGATACGGGCGACGCTTTCCGTGTAGTGGTGCGTACTGCGATCAAACAGGCGGTTAAACCAGCCAAAGAAGCCCTTTTTCTCTCCGTGCGTCTCGGGATCCACCGGCTTTAACAGCGTGGCGCAGAGGGCCGGGGTGAGGATAAGCGCCACCAGCACCGAAAGCGCCATCGCCGAGACAATGGTAATAGAGAACTGGCGATAGATCGCACCGGTAGAGCCGCCAAAGAAGGCCATCGGGATAAACACCGCCGAGAGCACCATGGCGATCCCCACCAGCGCCCCTTGGATCTGCGACATAGACTTCTCCGTCGCCTCTTTTGGCGGGAGATGATCCTCTGCCATCACGCGCTCGACGTTTTCTACCACCACGATGGCATCGTCCACCAGCAGGCCTATCGCCAGCACCATACCGAACATGGTTAGCGTATTGATGGAGTAGCCAAACGCCGAGAGGATCGCAAAGGTCCCGAGCAGAACAACCGGCACGGCGATGGTGGGGATCAGCGTCGCACGCAGGTTTTGCAGGAAGAGATACATCACCAGGAAGACCAGAATAATGGCCTCAAACAGCGTTTTTACTACCTCATGGATAGAGATCTTCACAAAGGGCGTGGTGTCATAGGGATAGACCACCTTCATACCCTGAGGGAAGAACGGCTGCAGCTCGTTGAGCTTGGCTTTGATGGCGGTAGCGGTATCCAGCGCATTCGCGCCGGTTGCCAGCTTGATGCCGATCGCCGCCGCGTCCTGGCCGTTGATTTTCGTCACCGTGTTGTAGTTCTCTCCCCCTAGCTCAATGCGCGCCACGTCTTTCAGCCGCACCTGCGAGCCATCCCCGTTAACCCTCAGGGTAATGTTGCCAAACTCCACGGGATCCTTCAGTCGGGTTTGGGCAATGATCGACGCATTGAGCTGCTGGTTAGGGATCGACGGCGTACCGCCGAGCTGGCCCGCGGCAATCTGATCGTTTTGCACCTTGATCTGATTAACAACGTCCACCGGGGTCAGATTGTATTTATTGAGAAGATCGGCATTTAGCCAGATACGCATTGCATACTGGGCACCGAACAGCTGCACGTCGCCGACGCCGTTGGTACGGCTAATGGCATCTTTAACGTTAGAGGCGACGTAGTCGGAGATATCGTCCTGATTGAGACTCTTGTTGTCAGAGGTAAAGCCCACCACCATTAAAAAGCTGCTGCTGGACTTCTCGACGCTGATCCCTTGCTGCTGAACCTCCTGCGGCAGCAGCGGCATCGCCAGCTGCAGTTTGTTCTGTACCTGGACCTGAGCAATATCTGGATCCGTTCCGGATTTGAATGTCAGCGTAACCGTGACGCCGCCCGCCGAGTCGCTGGTAGAAGACATGTACATCAGGTTATCGATGCCGTTCATGTTCTGCTCAATAACCTGCGTGACGGTATCCTGCACCGTCTGGGCATCGGCCCCCGGGTAGGTAGCGCTAATGGCGATCGCCGGCGGCGCAATGGTCGGGTATTGCGCGACGGGCAGCTGTAAGATTGCCAGCGCCCCGGCAATCATCAAAATAATTGCCAGCACCCAGGCAAAAATCGGACGATCGATAAAAAACTTAGCCATCTTTTGCTCTCATTGGGATTATACGATTAATGCGCGGCGGCGGTTTGGTCTGCTGCGCTCGGGGCGATCGTCACCGTTGCCCCAGGGCGAACCCGCTGCAATCCACTGACGATGACCTTTTCACCCTCTTTCAGACCGTCCGTAATGAGCCACTTATCGCCAATAGCCTGCGATGCGACAACGTTGCGTGGTTCCACCTGATTTTTAGCGTTGACCAGCAGCACGGTGGCATCACCGCGCGGGTTACGGGTGACGCCCTGCTGCGGCACAAGAATGGCGGCTGGCTGTACGCCTTCATCGATGCGCGCCCGGACGAACATACCCGGCAGCAGGGTATGATCCGGGTTAGGGAACACTGCGCGAATGGTGATAGAGCCGGTGCTCTCATCAACGGTGACGTCCGAGAACTCCAGCGTGCCTTTCAGCGGATAGCGCTGGCCGTTTTCAGTTAACAGCTCAACGTCCGTTTTACCGCTGTTTTTTTGCAGATTGCCCTGCTCAACGGCCTGCTTCAGGCGCATAAAGTCATTGCTCGACTGGGTCACGTCGACATAGACAGGATCCAGCTGCTGGACGGTGGCCAGCGCGGTACTCTGCCCGTTAGTCACCAACGCCCCTTCGGTCACCGCTGATTTGCCAATGCGGCCGTTGATGGGCGAACGGACCTGGGTATAGGCAAGATTAATTCTTGCCGTTTCGACGGCGGCTTTTGCAGCCTGTACCGCAGCATCAGCCTGCTGGGCATCGGCAATAGCCGTGTCATACTCTTGCTGACTGATGTACTGCGTGCCAACGAGCGGCTGGTAGCGCTTAACGGTAAGATGGGCAATCTTCGCCGCCGCCTGGGCCTTCGCCAGCTCGCCCTGGGCGCTGGCATAGTCCGCTTGATAGGTCGCAGGATCGATCTGATACAGTGACTGACCCGCGGTAATATCTGCCCCCTCGACGAAATTGCGCCGTAGAATAATACCGCTCACTTGGGGCCGCACTTCGGCAATACGAAACGCTTCGGTTCTACCGGGAAGTTCTGTGGTGACCGCCAGCGGGGCAGCTTTTACCTGATAAACGCTGACCTCCGGCGCAGCGGCTTTTTTCGCGCCGTCGCCGTTATCATTACAGCCACTGAGTAGACCCGCCGACATTAATACTAATGACGACAGGCGGAAATATTCACCAAATTTATTCATTGCAGTTCCTCAAAAACACAACGCACGGCGCTAACCGCAAAAATCCACGATAAAAAATAATTCACATCAATAAATGAGATTATTTAATCAGCCCGATGAATAATTAATGGCTCATCGGAAAGAGAAATAGTTATTGCTGCTGTACATTCGCGTGGCTCGATCTTGTTAAACGCCGACAGACGACGACAAAAAATACCGGTACAAAGAATATTGCCAGCAGCGTTGCCGCGATCATTCCACCCATTACGCCCGTGCCGACCGCATTTTGCGCGCCGCTGCCTGCACCGGTGCTGAGCACCAGCGGCATAACGCCTAAAATAAAGGCCAGGGAGGTCATCAGAATAGGACGCAGACGCATTCTGACCGCTTCAAGCGTGGCCTCAATAAGGCTTTTGTGCTCTTTATCCATCAGGTCTTTGGCAAACTCGACGATCAGAATGGCGTTTTTTGCTGATAGCCCGATGGTGGTGAGCAGCCCTACCTGGAAGTAGACGTCGTTACTCAGACCGCGCAGGCTGGCTGCCAGCAGCGCCCCTACCACACCCAGCGGCACAACCAGCATGACCGAGAAGGGAATTGACCAGCTCTCATACAGGGCAGCGAGGCAGAGGAAAACCACCACCAGCGAAATAGCGTACAGCGCCGGAGCCTGATTACCCGACAGCCGCTCCTGATAGGACATGCCGGTCCAGTCAAAACCCACCCCCGCAGGCAGCTGCGACGCCAGCGTCTCCATGAGCTTCATCGCTTCACCGCTGCTTTTGCCGGGCGCGGCCTCGCCGAGGATCTCCATAGACGGCAGGCCGTTATAGCGTTCCAGGCGAGGTGAACCCTGGATCCAGCGGGCGCTGGAGAAGCTAGAGAACGGCACCATGCCGCCGGCCCGGTTGCGAACGTACCAGGTGTTAATGTCATCCGGCATCATGCGATAAGGGGCATCGGCCTGGGCATAGACCTTTTTTACGCGCCCGTTATCAATAAAGTCGTTAACGTAGGTGCTGCCCAACGCGGTGGCGATGGTGCTATTGATATCGCTCAGCGAGACGCCCAGCGCCTGAGCTTTCTCCTGATCGACGTTAAGCTTGAACTGGGGCATATCTTCCAGACCGTTGGGCCGCGTCCTGACCAGCATGTCCGGATGCTGTGCCGCCTGCATCAGCAGCTGGTTACGCGCGGCGGTCAGCGCCGTATGGCCCAGCCCCGCCTGATCGATCAGCTCAAAGTCGAACCCGGTGGCGGTGCCCAGTTCGGTAATCGCCGGCAGGTTGAAGGCGAAAACCATCCCATCCTTGATGCGGCTAAAGGCTTTCGTGGCCCGGCTGACAATAGCGCCAACGCGATCCTCTTTGGCTTCCCGCTGCGCCCACGGCATCAGGCGTACAAAGGCCAGACCGTTGTTCTGTCCTTTACCGTTCAGACCAAAGCCGGTGACGGTAAAAACGGAATCGACGTTGTTTTTCTCTTTCGTCAGGTAGTAATCCGTTACCTCGCGCATGATCTTTTCCGTTCGCGCCTGCGTCGCGCCAGCAGGCAGCGTGACCATCGTCAGAAATACGCCCTGATCCTCTTCGGGTAAAAACGAGGTCGGCAGCCGCAGGAACAGCACGGCCATTCCAATCACGATCACAACATAAACAACGATATACCGCCCCGTACAGTGGAGCAGCTTCTGCACGCTGCCGGTATAGTGCTGGGTGCTCTGCTCAAACAGGTGATTGAAGCGGCTAAACAGCCGATGGGTCTTCTCATGCTGCACCGGCTTAAGCAGCGTTGCGCACAGGGCGGGGGTCAGGATCAGGGCGACCAGCACCGAGAGCGCCATCGCCGAGACGATGGTGATAGAGAACTGCCGGTAGATGACCCCCGTCGATCCGCCAAAAAAAGCCATGGGGATAAAGACCGCAGAGAGCACCATCGCAATGCCTACCAGTGCGCCCTGGATCTGGCTCATCGACTTCTGCGTGGCCTCCTTTGGCGGCAGCCCTTCGTCAGTCATCACGCGCTCGACGTTTTCGACAACGACAATGGCGTCATCCACCAGCAGGCCGATGGCCAATACCATGCCAAACATAGTGAGCGTGTTGATGGAGTAGCCAAACGCCGCCAGTACGGCAAAGGTTCCTAGCAGCACCACCGGCACGGCGATGGTGGGGATCAGCGTCGCACGCAGGTTTTGCAGGAAGAGATACATCACCAGGAAGACCAGCACGATCGCTTCAAACAGCGTTTTAAACACTTCCCGGATGGAGATATTGATAAACGGCGTCGTGTCGTAGCTATAGACGAGCTTCAGGCCATGCGGAAAATAGGACTGCAGGTGTGCCATCTGCTGTTTTACCGCATCGGCAGTGGAGAGTGCATTCGCCCCCGTTGCCAGCTTAATACCCAGCCCCGCCGAGGGTTTTCCATTATAGCGGGCCACGACGTTGTAGTTTTCACCGCCGCGCTCAATGCGGGCAACGTCGTGCAGCAGCACGCGCGAACCATCCGCCTGCACTTTTAAGGTAATGTTGCCAAACTCCTGCGGCGTCCGCAGACGGGTCTGGGCGATAATCGAGGCGTTAAGCTGCTGCGTTGCTGGCGAGGGTGTTCCCCCCAGCTGCCCGGCAGCAATCTGGCTGTTCTGCGCTTTGATTTCATTGACTACGTCGAGGGTAGTCAGCTGATACTGGTTGAGCTTGCTGGGATCGAGCCAGATACGCATCGCATACTGCGCGCCAAACAGCTGAACGTCGCCGACCCCTTCCGTGCGGCTCACCGGATCCTTGATATTAGAAGAGATGTAGTCGGCAATATCGTCCTGCGACATGCTGCCATCATCTGAAATAAAGCCCATGACCAGCAGGAAGTTGCTGCTCGATTTTTTGACGTTGATACCCTGCTGCTGTACCTCCTGCGGCAGCAGCGGCATAGCGAGCTGCAGCTTGTTCTGCACCTGAACCTGGGCGATATCGGGATCGGTCCCGGAATTAAAGGTTAAGGTAACCGTGACGCCGCCCGAGGAGTCGCTGGTCGAGGACATATACATTAGGTTATCGAGGCCGTTCATGTTCTGCTCGATCACCTGGGTGACCGTGTCCTGCACGGTCTGCGCATCCGCGCCGGGATAGGTAGCGTTAATGGCAATGGCGGGCGGTGCAATCGTGGGATACTGCGCAACAGGCAGCTTAATGACGGCCAGCGCGCCTGCCAGCATCAAAATAATCGCCAGTACCCAGGCGAAAATTGGGCGGTCGATAAAGAACTTTGCCATATAAACGTATTACCTTTTCTCTTTCATCACCGGATTTATTACCGAATGGCGTCAGCATTCATTACCCAAATAAATACTTTATTTAATAACATTCATGGAATGAATATTTATTAACGCATAGCGAAAATAGTGGCGCTATGTTGAATGAACAACAAAAAAATGCAAGGATAGATAGTACGTTTCCGGGTATATTTTATTCAACAAATGTAAATCACGCTTTTGGCCTGACGGTGACAAGCATGGCGAAAAAGACGAAAGAAGAGGCAGCCAAAACACGGCAGCTATTAATCGATACCGCTATTTTAACATTCGCGCAGCAGGGCTTTTCCAATACGACGCTGGATGATATCGCCTGCGCAGCAAATATGACGCGCGGTGCTATTTACTGGCATTTTACAAATAAAACAGAATTATTTAACGCTATCTGGCAGGAGCAACGACCGCTAAGAGAGCGGATAGATCGTAAAGCGCGGTTACATTTTAGCAACGATCCACAAGGACTATTCCGCCATAGCCTAACAGAAGCCCTGCATTTAATTGCAACAAGCCCCTTCGAACAAGCGCTCGTAGAAATTCTTTACCATAAATGCGAATTTACACAAAATATGACGTCGGAAGCGGAGATACGTGAACGTCTCTTTTTTAATCCTGTAAACGTTGCCGAGATGTTAGAAAAGTGCCAGCAGCAGGATCCGCAGTTTTTAAGCGGCAGCGTGGATACAGCGCTGATAATCATCCAGGGGTACCTGAGCGGAATTGTTAAAAACTGGCTGATGCTGGGCAAGTCTTTCGACCTTGCCGCGCTGGCACCACAGCTGGTTGACGGACTGCTGGTTATGCTGCGCACGACGCCTGACGAGAGAAAAGTTAAGCTAAGCGCATAACCCCAGAGCGCTCCAGCTCCATCTTTTCTCCTTAATCCGCTCTTCGGAGCCGTTTCTCTCCATCTTTTTTACATTAGACACGCTTTGTAAGAATAGAGGCATAAGTTCCCGCCGCGGCCGGTGGTACAATACCGCCATTCACATAAATGAGGTGAATGTGACCATGAAAAAATTAATTGCCGTTGCACTGTTATCTACCGTTCTTGCAGGCTGTGCCCATGACTCTCCGTGTGTACCAACCTATGACGATCAGGGCCGACTGGTGCATACCAATACCTGTATGAAAGGAACGACTCAGGATAACTGGGAAACCGCAGGGGCTGTTGCTGGCGGCGCTGCCGCGATTGCTGGCCTGACGCTGGGTATTGTGGCCTTAACCAAATAATCTGACTCAAGGCGTGGCTTCCCACGCCTTCTTTTTTGCTCCGCCCCGGTGCAATTCTGCTGCCCTGTTAAAATTGCGGCGCTTTCTGGTTCAAACACCCCACCGTTTTTTCGCGCTTTTTCCATCCTGCTGTTTTTAATCCTTCCGTAGCGAAACTATTTTGCTCTGTTTTGTGGCGTAGGTTTGAATTTCGCACCATGACGGAGCGCTAGATGCTTTTTTTCCTGTCTACACTCTGCATATTGCGGGGAGAACTCCCCTTTTCCGCCTTCCGCAAACCTGGCACTACCTTTGCTTTAGAGAGTATGGCCAACGCCACAGACAGGTTTCAGGCGTCTCCCGAGCGCCTCTTTATAACAATAATTTCGCCACACAGGATGCATTATGAAAAAGATGACGATCGCCAGCCTGGCTGCCGCCGGTGCGCTGTTTGCTGTTGTAAACCAGGCACATGCTGGCGCAACGCTGGATGCCGTAAAGAGTAAAGGCTTTGTACAGTGCGGTATCAGCGATGGGCTGCCAGGTTTCTCCTATGCAGATGCCAACGGCAAGTTTACCGGGATTGACGTGGACGTCTGCCGTGGCGTCGCCGCTGCCGTCTTTGGCGATGACACCAAAGTGAAGTACACCCCGCTGACGGCGAAAGAGCGCTTCACCGCCCTGCAGTCTGGGGAAGTGGACGTGCTGTCGCGTAATACTACCTGGACCTCTTCTCGCGATGCGGGTATGGGCATGGCGTTCACCGGCGTGACCTACTATGACGGCATCGGCTTCCTCACCCATAATAAAGCGGGCCTGAAGAGTGCCAAAGAGCTGGATGGCGCGACGGTCTGCATCCAGGCCGGTACCGATACCGAGCTGAACGTGGCGGACTATTTCAAATCCAACAACATGAAGTATACCCCGGTCACCTTTGACCGCTCCGATGAGTCTGCGAAGGCGCTGGAGTCCGGCCGCTGCGATACCCTGGCGTCTGACCAGTCCCAGCTCTATGCGCTGCGCATCAAGCTGAGCACGCCGGGCGAGTGGATCGTTCTGCCGGAAGTGATCTCCAAAGAGCCGCTGGGCCCGGTGGTTCGTCGCGGTGACGAAGAGTGGTTCTCCATCGTTCGCTGGACCCTGTTCGCAATGCTGAACGCAGAGGAGATGGGCATCACCTCTAAAAACGTTGACGAGAAAGCGGCTAACCCAGCAACCCCAGATATGGCGCATCTGTTAGGCAAAGAGGGCGACTACGGCAAGGACCTGAAGCTTGATAACAAATGGGCCTACAACATTATCAAGAAAGTCGGTAACTACGCTGAAATCTTCGAGCGTAACGTGGGATCGGAAAGTCCGCTGAAGATCAAACGCGGCCAGAATAACCTCTGGAACAACGGCGGGATCCAGTACGCACCACCGGTGCGCTAAGCTACCGGTACGCTAAGGTAGAGTGCTGTAACGGGCACTGCGCAGGCAGTGCCCAGCCCAGAGTTAAGGTTACCGAGGTTTTCCTATGTCCCAACGCCGCCCAACCGTTAAAGGATCGTTCTCCCTTTCTAACCCCGCGGTTCGAGCCTGGCTGTTTCAGATCATCGCTATCGTGGCCGTTGTCAGCGTCGCGATCTATTTGATACACAACACCGTGACTAACCTGAGCAACCGGGGTATCACCTCGGGCTTTGCCTTTCTCGATCGCGGGGCCGGATTCGGTATCGTTCAGCATCTGATCGATTACGAGCAGGGTGATACCTATGGACGCGTGTTCCTGGTCGGCCTGCTCAATACGCTGCTGGTCTCTGCCCTATGTATTGTTTTTGCCTCGTTTCTGGGGTTCTTCCTCGGCCTTGCACGCCTGTCTGAAAACTGGCTGCTGCGCAAGCTGTCGACGATCTATATCGAAACCTTCCGTAATATCCCGCCGCTGCTGCAGATCTTCTTCTGGTATTTTGCCGTGCTGCGCAACCTGCCGGGGCCGCGCCAAGCGGTAAGCGCTTTCGACCTGGCGTTTCTCAGCAACCGTGGACTCTATATCCCGGCCCCCGCGTTTGGTGAAGGCATTGGTGGCTTTATCGTGGCGGTGCTGATTGCCGTCGCCATTACCGTGGGCCTGTACCGCTTTAACAAGACACATCAGATGAAGACAGGCCAGCTGCGGCGGACATGGCCCACCGCGCTCGGGTTGATTATTCTGCTACCGCTGCTGTCTCATTGGCTATTCGGCGCGGCGCTACACTGGGATGTTCCCGAACTGCGCGGCTTTAACTTTCGTGGCGGCATGGCGCTGATCCCGGAGCTGGCGGCATTAACCCTGGCCCTGTCGGTTTATACCTCTGCGTTTATTGCCGAAATCATCCGCTCGGGTATCCAGTCGGTGCCCTTTGGGCAGCATGAGGCCGCACGCTCGCTGGGTTTGCCTAATCCGGTGACGCTGCGCCAGGTCATTATCCCGCAGGCGATGCGGGTGATTATTCCACCGCTGACGAGCCAGTATCTCAACATTGTGAAGAACTCGTCGCTGGCGGCCGCAATCGGTTATCCCGATATGGTGTCGTTGTTTGCCGGCACGGTGCTGAACCAAACCGGGCAGGCTATCGAGACGATTGCTATCACGATGTCAGTCTATCTGATTATTAGCCTGACGATCTCCCTGTTAATGAACATCTATAACCGTCGTATCGCCCTGGTCGAGCGCTAAGGATCCATGATGACAAAAGCACTTCTGTCTCACCCCGCGCGCCCGGCCCGTGCCGGTACTGGACGCTATCTCCAGTGGGCGCGAAAAAATCTGTTCTCCAGCTGGTCGAATAGCCTGCTGACGCTGGTCGCTCTTTGGCTGATGTGGGAGCTCATTCCTCCCCTACTGAACTGGGCGCTGTTTCAGGCGAACTGGATTGGTACTACCCGTGCTGACTGCACCAAGGAGGGAGCCTGCTGGGTCTTTATTCATGAACGATTCGGCCAGTTTATGTATGGCCTTTATCCCCATGACCAGCGCTGGCGTATCAACACCGCATTGGTGATTGGCCTGCTCTCGATTGTACCGATGTTCTGGAATGGGCTGCCTAAACGCGGACGCTACATTGCCTGCTGGGCGGTGATCTATCCGCTGGTTGTATGGGGGCTGATGTACGGTGGCTTTTTCGGGCTGGAGCGTGTCGAAACACGCCAGTGGGGCGGCCTGACGTTGACACTGATTATCGCCTCCGTCGGGATTGCCGGCGCGTTGCCGCTGGGGATCTTACTCGCGCTAGGCCGACGCTCAACCATGCCGGTGGTGCGCATACTGTCTGTGATTTTTATTGAGTTCTGGCGGGGCGTGCCGCTGATCACCGTGCTGTTTATGTCCTCGGTGATGCTGCCGCTGTTCATGGCGGAAGGAACCAGCATCGATAAGCTGGTGCGGGCGTTGGTGGGGGTGATTCTATTCCAGTCGGCGTACGTGGCCGAGGTCGTACGAGGCGGGTTGCAGGCGCTGCCCAAGGGACAGTATGAAGCCGCCGAATCATTGGCGCTGGGCTACTGGAAAACCCAGGGGCTGGTGATCCTTCCTCAAGCCCTGAAGATGGTTATCCCAGGGTTGGTCAACACCATCATTGCGCTGTTTAAAGACACGAGCCTGGTGATCATCATCGGCCTGTTCGATCTCTTTAGCAGCGTGCAGCAGGCGACGGTCGATCCCGAGTGGTTAGGTATGTCGACGGAAGGCTACGTTTTTGCCGCACTGGTCTACTGGATTTTCTGTTTTAGCATGTCGCGCTACAGCCAGCATCTGGAGAAGCGCTTTAACACCGGGCGTACACCACACTGAGGATCACCATGAGTAATATGACTATGCAATCTGCCGACGCGATGATTACGCTCGAGAACGTCAATAAGTGGTATGGGCAGTTCCATGTACTGAAAGACATTAACCTGAACGTAAAGCAGGGAGAGCGTATTGTACTTTGCGGTCCTTCCGGATCAGGTAAATCAACAACCATTCGCTGCATTAACCATCTGGAAGAGCATCAGCAGGGCCGTATCGTCGTAGATGGCATCGAACTGAATGAAGATATCCGCAATATTGAGAAGGTACGTCAGGAGGTGGGGATGGTGTTTCAGCACTTTAACCTCTTCCCACACCTGACAGTATTGCAGAACTGCACTCTCGCACCTATCTGGGTGCGTAAAATGCCGAAGAAAGAAGCCGAAGCGCTGGCGATGCACTATCTTGAGCGCGTGCGTATCGCCGAGCATGCGCATAAGTTCCCCGGTCAGATCTCCGGTGGTCAGCAGCAGCGCGTCGCTATTGCCCGTTCGCTCTGCATGAAGCCGAAAATCATGCTCTTTGATGAGCCGACCTCGGCGCTGGATCCGGAGATGGTCAAGGAGGTGCTTGATACCATGATTGGTTTGGCGGAGTCGGGAATGACCATGCTGTGTGTGACGCACGAGATGGGTTTTGCCCGCACGGTTGCTGACCGCGTGATCTTTATGGATCGGGGAGAGATCGTCGAGCAGGCTGCGCCTGAAGAGTTCTTTGCGCATCCGAAATCAGAACGTACCCGTGCATTTCTTTCGCAGGTTATTCATTAGGATCGTATTGCGCTTGGCAGTTACGGCGGGCGTCCTGCCCGCCGCCCTCCGGGCCGTTGCTGCGCAACGTGCAAATACCGCTCCCGGCGGAGTTTGTCCCTTCTCAGGAGAGCGCTCGCCGACAGACAGCAGGTAAAACAAAAGGCCCAGTCTTTCGACTGGGCCCTTCGCTTTATTTGATGCCTGGCAGTTCCCTACTCTCGCATGGGGAGACCCCACACTACCATCGGCGCTACGGCGTTTCACTTCTGAGTTCGGCATGGGGTCAGGTGGGACCACCGCGCTAGTGCCGCCAGGCAAATTCTTTACTATGTGCCGAACTTTAACCACTAAAAA
>NZ_BBMZ01000009.1 GCF_000759795.1 Pseudescherichia vulneris NBRC 102420 | reverse complement strand
CTCCCAGATGCCGAAGGCGAAAGCGTAAGGTGGGGTATCGGGAATGAAAATTTATCGTCCACTTTGGCAGGACGGGGCCGCGCTGGCCCCGCAACAGTTCCAGCAGCAGGCCCGCTGGAGTGCGCACGTTGCCGACAGGGTCGCCCGGATGGGCATTTCTCACCCCTGGGGTGTCGGGGCCGCAGAGTTCGACGACGCTGCGCTAGCGCTCTCGCGCCTGAACGCCACCCGTCTGGTGGTGCGCTTTCAGGACGGTACCCTTGTGGATACGGACCTGGCAGACAATCTTCCTCCGGTCTGTGATTTGTCTGGCGCAGCCGGCCGTGAGGCTGTTGACGTGGTTGCCGCGCTGCCGCTACTGAGCGCCAGTGGCGGCAACCTCGATAACGGCCAGGACAGTGAGCGCCCGCGTCGCTGGAAAGCCGAGCGCGTGGTGGTGCAGGACCTGGCAGGCCATGAAAGCGGGGAGCTGGCCATTCTGCGTAATGCCCTGACCCTGCGTCTCTCCAGCCAGGAGAACACGGCCTGGCTGACCTGTCCGGTGGCCCGCCTGGTGCGTAATGCGCAGGGGCAGTGGAGCCGGGATCCGGCCTTTATCCCGCCAATGCTTTCCCTTTCTGCCAGCCCGTGGCTGATCGCCGGACTGGGTGGCCTGCTGGTCCGGCTGCAGGCCCGCCGTCGCCGCCTGATGGCCATGCGCCGTGAGAGTAATGCGCGGATGGCCGACTTTGCGGTCGCGGATGTGTCCCTGTTCTGGCTGCTCAATGCCCTGAACAGTGCGGAGCCGGTGCTCACGGAGCTGCTGCAGACGCCCGATCGCCACCCGGAACTGCTGTACCGCGAACTGGCCCGTCTTGCCGGCAGCCTGCTGACCTTCTCACTGGAGCATGACGCCGGGGATATTCCTGCTTATCAGCACGATGCGCCGGAACAGATATTCCCGCCGCTGCTCACACTGCTCGATAAGCTGCTGGAAGCGAGCCTGCCGTCACGGGTGGTGAGGATCCACCTGGAGCATCAGGACCAGATCTGGAAAGGTGCCCTGCACGATGCGCGCCTGCGCGAAGGGGCCGATTTCTACCTCTCAGTACGCTCCTCCATGCCGAACCACGAGCTTCAGACGAAATTCCCGCAGCTGTGTAAAGCGGGCAGTTTTGATGATGTTTCAGAGGTGGTGAATGTGGCCCTGAGCGGGATGGTGATCGCGCCCCTCGCCCATGTTCCGGCGGCGATCCCGCTGCGTCTTGAGAACCAGTATTTCTCGCTGGATCTGAGTACTGAGGCAGCACGCTCCATGCTTGAGGCGGGCAGCTGTACCTTCTATACCCCGCGCTCACTGGGGGATGTGGATCTTGAACTCTTTGCGGTACTGCGTACATGAATAAATCCGAACTCAGCCAGACAGAACGTATCTTCTACCCGGGCTGGCTGATGGCCAGCCAGCTGCGGGGCGGTCAGGAAGTCCGTGACGGGGAGGGGCTCTATCGCCGGGCCTGCCGGCTGGTGCAGGAGGCGGGAACTGCGCTCACCGAGGCGGGCTACAGCGACATCAGCCGCGACCATATGGTGTATGCCCTGTGTGCCCTCCTTGACGAGAGCGTGATGAACCGGGGCACCACCGATGATGGTTACCTGACCTGGCGTCGTGACCCGCTGCAGGCGCACTTCTTTGGCACACTGAACGCCGGAGAGGAGCTGTGGGAACGCATCCGGAACCTGCTGAAAGAAACCGCTCCTGATGCAGCCGTGCTGACCTGTATGTACCGGACCCTGCAGCTGGGGTTTGTGGGTCAGTATCGCGCCCGGGATGATGAGCGTCGTGAGGATATTGTTCGCGCGCTCGCTGAACGGGTGCCGGCGTTCACCCTGGCGCAGGACGCCCCCCTTGTTGCCCGCGCTTCACGCCTGCACAGTGGCCGTCGCGGGTACTGGCTGACCTGGATTGTGGCCGCTGTCGCCCTGGCGGCACTCTGGTTCGTCCTCTCATCTTCGCTTGCCGGGCTGGTAAGCCAGACTATCAGGCCGGGGTAAGCGATGCGGGATGCGTACCGGAGTCTGTTAACTGCCCTGGGTGCCGTCCTGGCGCTGTGGCTCATCCTGGGATTCTGGCCCCTGTCCACGGGCAGCCGTGTGGCACTCACGCTGCTGGTCGTTCTAGCATCCGGCGTGATGTTCTGGCGGCAGCGCCGGGCCTCTCAGACGCGGGCGACCGCTGTCAGGGAGATGGCGGGTGAAAACCTGCCGCCGGACGATTTTCAGGGGGCGGTGATCCTCGTCTGCGGTGACAACACGCCTCTCTTTGTGTCCGGATCCCGTCACCGGGAAACCCGGCAGGGCTGGTATCTGTGGGTGAAGGATGCAGAACAGCTGCCGCTTTTTGCACAGCACCTGAGTCGGGTGCGTCCGGCCCTGGTGTCGCAGATCTCCGTCCTGCTGGCGGTGATACCTGAGCAGCACACATCCGGGGATGATTTTACCCAGTCTCTGCGGGGCTGGCAGCGTGCTGTTGTCCGGTGCCGTGCGGCATTCGGCACCCTCCCGCCGCTGTGGACCGTGACCTGGGTATCGCCTCCTGCGGCCTGCGCGAAGGCGGAGTCCGTCTGGTTTACCACGGTAAGCCAGCGAAGCGGCATTCAGGTCTGTCAGCCCGGTCAGGGCAGTGTGTCACTGACGGAGTGGACCCGCGAGACCGGGCCAGACGGACGGCTTTCCCGTCTGAGCCAGGGGCTGTGGCTGCACAGCCTGCTTGCCTGGCAGAACAGCGCAGTCAGTGACCTGCTGACGGTACGCCACGGCGAGCTGCCGGTGATAAAGCCCTGCGTGCAGGGCATGTGTATGGTGCCGGTGAACGGTATCGCGGCCAATCTCTGGCAGCAGCACATCACCTCCCTGACGGCGCTGCCACCTGCAGCGGCCGTGACCACTGAGCCACTGCCGCTGCCAGAACTGCTGCTGCCGGCGTTACCGCGCAGGCGTGGCGTCAGTCGCAGAATGGTGTTCTGGCGTTACGCCGGATTACTGGGTGGAATTTTCCTCGCGCTGGTCATGCTGGCGTCCTGGATGAACAACCAGCGCCTCATCCGTAATGTTGGCGATCATCTTGCGTTATATCACCAGCTGACGGGTAAGCCTGTTGCACCAAAGCTGCGGGCGCAGCAGCGGCTGCGTGCCGATGACGCATTGCTGGACGACTGGCAGCGCCGCGGGGAGCCACTGCGTTATCGCCTGGGTCTGTATCAGGGGCTGCGCCTGGTGCCGCCCATTGAGGCCGCCGTCAGTGACTGGGCACCTCCGCCACCGCCTCCACCTGTCATTAAGAAAATCATTCAGGGTCCGAAAACCATCCGCCTCGACAGCATGTCGCTGTTTGATACCGGTAAAGCGGATCTGAAGCCGGGTTCGACCAGGGTGCTGGTGAACTCACTGGTGGGTATTAAGGCCAGACCGGGCTGGCTGATTGTGGTGGCCGGATACACCGATAGCAGCGGGGATGAGAAACCTAACCAGCTTCTCTCTCTGCAACGCGCCGAGTCAGTCCGTAACTGGATGCGTGACACGGGCAGCGTGCCGGAGAGCTGTTTTGCGGTGCAGGGCTATGGCGAAAGCCGCCCAATCGCAACCAATGACACGCCGGAAGGGCGAGCGCTCAACCGCCGTGTCGACATCACGCTGGTGCCGCAAGCGAATGCCTGTCAGGTGCCGGGTAATCACAGCGTTGCCATGACCGGCAGCGCCCTTAAAAAGTAAGAAGGAGTTTTGACATGGCAATTCCGGTTTATCTGTGGCTGAAAGACGACGGCGGTGCCGACATCAAGGGTTCCGTCGATGTGAAAGATCGTGAAGGCAGCATCGAAGTTGTCGCCCAGAAGCACGATCTGTACATCCCGACCGACAGCAACACCGGCAGGCTGACCGGCACGCGTATTCACACGCCGTTCAAATTCACCAAGGAGATCGACTCCTCCAGTCCTTACCTGTACAAGGCGGTGACCACCGGGCAGACCCTGAAATCTGCCGAGTTCAAGTGGTACAAGATCAACGACGCGGGCCAGGAGGTGGAGTATTTCAACACCAAACTGGAGAACGTCAAGCTGGTGAAGGTCGCGCCAGAAATGCACGACATCAAGGACCCGGCCTACGAGAAGCATAACCATCTCGAAACCATCGAGCTGCGTTATGAAAAAATCACCTGGACCTACAAAGACGGCAACATCATTCATTCCGACTCGTGGAACGAACGGGCTACTGCATAAGCCCCCGGCAGACGGTTTTCCGTCTGCTGTTTTTGTTTTCTGAGCGGTCAACTGTGACTGCTGAGCAAACAAAAACACAATTTGATACCGACCTCGTGCGCTTTGGTCTCCTGAATATCAGGAAACAGCGATGGGCGGTAGCGTGTCCAGGAACCGATAAAGAGAGAGAGTCATGGAAAATCCCGCCATTCTGCTGCGTCGTCTCAACCCCTACTGCGCCCGTGCGATGGAGGGGGCCGCCGCCCTGTGCCAGACCCGGGCGCACGCGGACATTCTGCCGGAGCACTGGCTGCTGAAACTGCTGGAGCAGGGCGAGGGGGACCTGATGGTGCTGGCCCGTCGCTACGAGTGGGACATGGACTCCCTGTGGCAGGATCTGATCGGCTGGCTGGACGCGCTGCCGCGCTCGGTCCGCAGCCGCCCGCAGCTGGCTGAGAGCACGCAGACGCTGATGCAGGATGCCTGGCTGCGGGCCTCGCTGGCCGGTGAGGAGCAGATCCGCAGCATCCACCTGCTGATTGCCCTGGTGGACAGCCCGAAACTGATCCGCTGCGATGGCCTGTGGCCGCTGCTGACCCTGGGCCAGAGCCAGCTGGCGCGCCTGCGCCCGCTGCTCGATGCGCAGTCCGATGAACGCCCGGAGGTTCAGCAGGACGAGGCGCTGATGCAACGTCACGGCGGTGAGGTGGAATTTGCTGGCCGCCCGGCCGGGGCCGGGATAAAAGAGGATCAACCCGATCCGGCGCTACAAAGCGTGCTGGACAGATTCACCCTCGACGTCACCGCCAGAGCGCGGGAGGGCAGTATCGATCCGGTGTCTGGTCGCGATACGGAGATCCGCCAGATGGTGGATATTCTCTCAAGACGGCGCAAGAACAACCCTATCTTGGTCGGCGAGCCGGGCGTGGGCAAAACCGCGCTGGTGGAGGGGCTGGCGCTGCGCATCGCCGGGGGTAACGTTCCGGACAGCCTGAAAACCGTCAGCCTGCGTACCCTCGACCTGGGTTTACTCCAGGCGGGCGCGGGCGTGAAAGGCGAGTTCGAGCAGCGGCTGAAAAACGTCATCGATGCGGTGCAGCAGTCGCCCGTGCCGGTGCTGCTGTTTATTGACGAGGCGCACACCCTTATCGGCGCGGGAAACCAGGCGGGCGGCGCGGATGCGGCCAACCTGCTGAAACCCGCCCTGGCGCGGGGCGAGCTGCGCACCATCGCCGCCACCACCTGGAGCGAGTACAAACAGTATTTCGAACGTGACGCCGCACTGGAGCGCCGCTTCCAGATGGTGAAAGTGGACGAGCCGGATGACGACACTGCCTGCCTGATGCTCCGGGGCCTGAAAGGCCGCTATGCGCAGCATCACGGGGTGCATATCACTGATGACGCCGTGCGCGCCGCCGTCACGCTCTCCCGCCGCTACCTCACCGGACGCCAGCTGCCGGATAAAGCCGTGGACCTGCTCGACACCGCCTCCGCTCGCGTGCGCATGAATCTCGACACCGTGCCGGAGCCGCTGACCCGCATGAAATCTGCCATCACTGCGCTGGAGCTGGAAAAACAGGCGCTGCTGGAGGATGTCGCGGTGGGAAATGGTCCGCACGGCGAACGGCTGGAGGCTATCGACAGGGAGGAGGTGAACATTATTCTGCAGCTTGACACCCTGGAGACGCAGTATGGACAGGAGCTGGCGCTCACTGAACAGCTGCTGGCCTGCCGCGCCGATATCTCCCGCCAGAGGGAGCTTGCCGCTCTGCGACACCAGCTTGCCGAGATCCAGCAAAGTAATCCTTTGCTGGAGGTAGACGTGGGTGTGCGCACGGTTGCCACGGTTATTGCCGACTGGACCGGGGTGCCGCTCTCTTCCTTAATGAAGGATGAGCAGACGGCGCTGCTGAGCCTGGAAGCCGCACTCGAAAAACGGGTGGTCGGACAGGCGGCCGCGCTGAACGCCATCGCGCAGCGGCTGCGCGCCGCTAAAACCGGGCTGACCCCGGAGAACGGGCCGCAGGGTGTGTTCCTGCTGGTCGGCCCCAGCGGAGTTGGCAAAACCGAAACCGCGCTGGCGCTGGCGGATGTGCTGTACGGCGGCGAGAAATCGCTTATCACCATCAACCTGTCGGAGTACCAGGAGCCGCATACTGTTTCCCAGCTGAAAGGCTCCCCGCCGGGCTACGTTGGTTACGGCCAGGGCGGCATCCTTACCGAAGCGGTGCGCAAGCGTCCATACAGCGTGGTGCTGCTCGATGAAGTGGAGAAGGCGCACCGGGACGTAATGAACCTCTTCTACCAGGTCTTCGACCGCGGCTTTATGCGCGACGGCGAGGGGTGCGAAATCGACTTTCGCAACACGGTGATCCTGATGACCGCCAACCTCGGCAGCGACCGCATCATGCAGCTGCTGGATGACCAGCCGGATACGACAGATGCCGACCTGCACGAACTGCTGCGCCCGCTGCTGCGGGACCACTTCCAGCCCGCACTGCTGGCCCGTTTCCAGACGGTGATCTACCGCCCGCTACCAGAAGTTGCCATGCGCACCATCGTCGGGATGAAGCTGGAGCAGGTCAGCCAGCGGCTGGCACGCCATTACGGCATGACAACGGATATCGACGAGAGCCTGTATGACGCCCTGACCGCCGCCTGCCTGCTGCCGGACACCGGAGCGCGCAATATCGACAGCCTGCTCAATCAGCAGATCCTGCCGGTGCTGAGTCAGCAGCTGCTGACCCATATGGATGCGAAACAGAAACTACAATCCCTGACGCTCGGCTGGAGTGAGGAAGAGGGGATTGGCATGGAGTTTAAACATGACTGAAGAAACTCAGGATCAGTTCAGAATTAAAGAAGGTGGTGTCAGGCTCCTTACGACGGGTGAGATACAGCTGGCACAATCTGTCTTTTTATCCACTATTGATTATTCGAAAGTGTGGATCCACAGAGATAGTTATCTCCCTTTTAATTTACAAGATAAGAATACGGCGATGACGCCGAACGGGGAGATCTATTTTCGTGATCAATACTTCGATGATTTCTCCCAAACGACAGACGATATTCAACATATGTTCATCCATGAAATGGGGCACGTCTGGCAACGTGCAAAGGGGATGAATGTCATCTTCAGAGGAATGGTAAGCTGGATGGTGAGTTATCATTATACACTTGATGGTCGCCTCTTAAGTGATTATCCGATGGAGCAGCAGGCGCAGGTTATTGCGGATAATTTTACGTTGCAAACGCAGGGATATAAGTTATGGTATCGATTGTGGGGCGGTAAAAATCCAACTATTACTTTAGATGGGGATACTACGGAGTCAGTAATACGTGAACAATACAACATTGCATTACGGGGGTTCCCATGGTGAAAATGTTTGGTTTTCGTATGTTTTGGTCGGTTGTTTTTTCTGGCATATTCCTGTTGACTTTAACTGGATGCCCTGGTCCGGGAGACAGGTTTATCCCCCATGAAACCACCTCTGTTAGTAAACAGGGAAAAAACATATGCTTTAACGTTACTGATGCTCAAGATTACCAACCTGCTGACATAGGGATAAATCCACGAGGAACCCCTGCGAAGGAAAAAGATTTTAACTTTTCACCTGGCCTTACGATCGTTGATGGGAAATTATGCATTCCCCCTTCTTTTTATCATTTCCCTGATAATGGAAGGTTCATTGTTGAATATATATTGATTTCAAAGAAAGATGATGAGCCACGTAAGTTCGTTGTTGGTGTGGGGATAAAAAATGGGGAGGTTTACAATTTTCCGTTGACCGATCGTGAAATTGCAAGGCCGTATGGTTCAATTCAGGTGTCTGAATAATAAATGTATAATTTTCTTTTTCGTACTCTCTAAGTACCTAAACCTGTTACTTGCCTGTCGGCGAGAAAGTCATGGACGGCAGGTTATTCTATGGAGCCAAAATAATGAGTATGACTGATGCGTTGAAGAATACCCTGTCTGCACTAACTGAAAGCGGGCTGAATCGCTACCGTTTGGATATCCCATCCTGTACCTCATTACTGGATGTGGAAGAGTTCAGCGGTAAAGAATGTATGAGTGAACTGTATTATTACAACGTCCGCTTCACCAGCAGCGATCTGAACATTGATGCCACACAACTGCTGAGCAAACCGGCCACGCTGACCATGGGCACAGGGCCGCTGATCGAGTTGACCGGCCAGAAAGTGGTACATGGCGTGGTGACGCATTTTAAGCGTATCAGTGGGTCACGTGACCAAGCGACGTACCAGATTATTATTGAGCCGTTCCTGTCTTTGCTGGGTAACCAGTTCCGCACCCACCGCTTTTTCGTCAACAAATCAGTGCCGGAAGTGGTCACCGAAGTGCTTAAGGAGCATGGCCTGAAAGGCTGGGAGTATGAGTTTACCCTCAAGGCTGATTATCCAAAGCGGGAGCAGATTAACCAGTACCAGGAAAATGACCTCGCCTTTATTGAACGTCTGCTGGCGGAGGTGGGAATATTTTACTTCTTCAGCCTGCAGCCGGACACGCAGACCGAGGTGGTGCACTTCGCGGACAAGCAGAGCGCCTGGACGTTTGGTAAAACGCTGCCGCTGAACAGCCCGTCCGGGGCAAATGACAATGCGGCTGACTCCGTGTGGGGCATTCACGTCTGGCACAACGTGGTGGCGCACTCCGTCACGGCCAGTGACTATAACCACCGTGAGGCGCAGAACGTCCTGACGTCCGCACCGGTAGACATGACCCGCGGCGACGGGGAGGGCAACACCTACGGTGATGTGTACCATTACCGCCCGCGCCATCGGGAGCGGGGTGACAAAATTAACCCAGCAGCGGAAACCGGCAACTTCTGGGCGCGTCTGGAGCACGAACGCTTTCTGTCCACCCAGACCACGGTGACCGGCAGCAGCACCGACCATACCCTGGGCCCGGCTCAGGTGCTCACCATCACCGAGACGGCTGTTCCGCCGACGCTGCCCCGTGAAACTGAAAACGGTCTCATCATCATCAGCGCCGGTTACACAGCCAGCCGGAAGAACGCGCTGCGGGTGGAGTGGGCGGCCATGCCGTATTACGAGAACCGCTGCTGGCGTCCTGCGGCTAAAAAGCGCCCGGTGGTGAGCGGTACCCTGATGGCACGGGTGACCAGCGCGAAAGACAATGATATCTACGCCTGGCAGGATGCATCCGGCCTGTACCGGGTGAAGTTTGATGCTGACCGGGATGACAAGCGTCAGGGCATGGAGAGCATGCCGGTGCGCTTTGCTAAGCCATATGGTGGTGACAAGTACGGCTTTCACTTTCCGCTGATCCAGGGTACTGAAGTCGCCATTGCGTTCCACGAAGGCGATCCGGACCGCCCGTATATCGCGCACGCGATGCACGACTCCCGTCACGTTGACCACGTCACCGAACTGAACAGCACCCGAAACGTCATCAGGACCGCCGGCCTGAACAAGCTGCGGATGGAGGACAAACGCGGTGAGGAGCACATCAAGCTCAGTACCGAGTACGGGGGTAAGACGCAGCTTAATTTAGGACACAATGTCGATGCTTCCCGCGCGCTGCGTGGTGAAGGTGCTGAGCTTCGTACCGATCGACACGTTTCCATTCGTGGCGGTACCGGGGTGTTTATCACAGCCGATAAACAACCGCTCGCCGGGGACAACATGCTCTCTATGCAGGAGGCGATTGCCCAGCTGGAAAATGCGCTGACGATAGCAAAAAGCTTATCCTCTGCTGCTGAAGGAGCTGATGCCCTGCCTGCAGATACTGCAAGTCAGCAGACGCTTAACGCGGCTCTCAAAGAACTCGCTAAGCCAGGGATCATACTGAATGCGCCTGAAGGCGTGAGTATCACCAGTCCTCAGGCTGTACGTGTAGCTTCGGGTGCTGCCAGTGTGGGGATTATGTCCCAGCAGAATACGGATATCAGCGCGATGAAGCGCTTTACGGTGGCGGCGGGCGAAGCTGTGAGTATGCTGGCCCGCAAGGCCGGGATGAAGCTTTTTGCCGCCAAAGGAAAGATGGAAATTCAGGCGCAGGACGATGCGCTGGAGGCTATTGCGAAGAAAGACGTCACGGTGACCAGTTTAGAAGGCAAAGTGATCATTACGGGTGCAACAGAGCTGGTCGTTAACTGTGACGGGGCATTTATGAAACTGGCAGGTGGAAATATGGAACTCGGCGCACCGGGCAATATTTTACTGAAGTGTGCCAGTGTCCAGAAAATGAGCAGTGCGGACTATGACGCCTCAGAGCCTGAACTTCCGCAAGGATACTGTGAGCGTTTTGTTGCACAGGACAAGGAATCTGGCGACATTCTGGCAAACACGCGATACCGGATCACCACGGCTGATGGTTCTGTTTATGAAGGGCGCACTGACAGTGAAGGTAAGACGGCTGAAATATTTGGTGCGGCAAAAAGCAAAATCAGTATTGAACTGCTCGGTGGCTGATTAAGGGAGTGAGTAAATGACTAAAGGTACACAGCAAAGTCGTCTGGATAACGTGAGTAAAAATACTATTGTCAACGGAGAGCATGACCCTCAGGTTTATTTTCACCCGGGCAGTGCAACATTACTCTGGGTTGATGCAAAAGATAATCGCTTATTCATTCAGGAACAGCTGAAAATGACAGCGTTGCTGGAAAAACAGAAGAAGGCGCAGAATGCTCTGGATGAACTCAATTTCGAGATGTTGACTCAGGCAGGTAAGAGGCCAAAACGTGCTTATGACAGCAAACTTCAGAGCGCTTACCAGCAACTCAATGACGCTAACGAAAAATTAAAGGCAGAACTTAAAACCCTGACTGCAAAGGTGCCCGAAGGGGAACTGCTCGATGAAAACGCCAAAGAGTCAGCTATAGGTCTTATGGAACTGATCCCCCTTCAGAAGACTGCCGGATTTAAAAGTACCTATGTCCGTTCTGACAAAATTCGCAGCCACTGGCGGAGATACAAGCTCAGTGAGGTGGATAAAGAAAGCGGAGAGGCCAGTTTCATTAAATATACAGATAAAGAAGTGACTGGCGTCGATGCTGACGGGAATGAAACAAAAAAAACAGTCAGGACAGGAAAAATAGATCCCGAAGAGCTCAGCAGACAATTAAAAGAAGCATCACACAACCTTAAGATTAAAGATGAGCTATTAGAAGACAGTAATGTTGTCCTTACTGACTGGGCGAAAAAAATGAATAAAGGGCTAACATGGCCCAGAGAAAGTGATAAACCTGAAGATGAGTCAACTTATCATCAGTATGTTGACATCAGTACACAGGCGCAGCTGATGCGCTACAGTCAGGGAGCCGGGCTGTCTGCTGAGTTTAACCCATTACACAAGAAAGCTGCCGCGAAGATGGAAGGCCACTCAACTTTTGCACTGGGTGAGGCAAAAGCGTCCGCTGAACTTTTTATTCCCGATCGGCTTGGTACCGCACTGTTGTTTCCTGCCAGAGCCTCTGCGGGTGCACCAGGTGGTGTCTGTAATATGGGGGCTATCCGGTACGTGATAAATGCGGTGTTATCCGGCAATGCCGGGGCAAGCCTCGGCATTGAACTGGGTGTAGAAGCCGACTTTAGTGACGAAATGGCAAAGGGCTATGGCATTAAGGGGAGTCCGGCGAAGCTGACACCTCCGCCACCGCCTGGCCAGAGGCAGGTTAATTTGACCCTTCCTCTACCTGATGTGAAAGCGGGTAGTGAAATTGGCGCTTTTGCTGGCATTCAGGCCGGTGGCAATGTCAGCGGTGCTATTGAATGGTTTGATCCTCATCCTGAAGAAGACAAGAAAATTGCTCATGACAGTAGCAAGCAAATTGTGAATAAAGAGAAGAAGTTTACCGCTATTGCCAAACTGTCTCTTGGCGTAACGGCTCAGGCCGGGGCAGGCGGATCTGCAGTTTTTTACGTAACGTATGTTAACAGCCGCTTCAGAATATATTGCAAAGCCTCACTTTGCTGGGGTGTTGGTGCCAAAGGTTCTTTGGGTTTTGAGGTCGATGGTAATTCGTTTGCAGCATTTATGAAAGGCTTTATGTATATGCTCAGAAATGTGGATTATCAAAAGCTTGAGGACATGATGCAACCAGATTCATTTAGAGCTTTGTGTGCGATACCAATAATACTGGCTGCGGAAAAAATTCAAATTGGTGTTGACATGTTTGATCATCTTGAAGACGACATTGATGGTATTTTAAGGCAGTTCAAACAGGCGTTAGATAATGAAGATAAGCGTGTGGCTCTGATGAAAAGCATCAATGCTAACCCAGACCAATTGAAATACACGCCACCCGAGACAAAAGGATCCATAATATTCCAGTTAATGGATGTTAATGCATTGGATGTTATAGATCAAAGAAATCAAAAAAAAGACACCAGTAAATGGGGGGTAATGCAGTTAAGGAAAACAGCAATAATGCTTTGCTTCAAGTGGGTGCAGAGTAAAGCGGATTATAATAATGTGATGCAGCATATGACGGCGAGGCCTGCTGCGGGAAAAGGGAATATTAAGGCCAATGAGCAAGCACTGTTGAACTTTTTAGGGACAACGGAGTTTGGATTTATGGGGAACTTCTCGACGCAATACCAACAAAACCTCCAGACTCTCTATGAAAGACTTCCCGATACTGTTGTTCCAGATGAACCCTTTAAACCAATTCCTCACGACGAAATGGAACGATATATCGCCTTGATTAATAACAACCATAACTCTACTACACAAATGGCGTAAGGCAGACTGTAATGAAAAAAATGAATATAGAAAAAATATTGTTGCTTCTTATTTTTACAATAGTTGCCTGTGACAGTTCATCAAAGAAGAAAGAGTTAACCAATAAGCTTGTTGATAGATCCATTGCAGACATGGTGAGCATTAAAGGTGGTGATTTTCTTATGGGAGACTTTGGCCCACTGGTTGGGGAAAAATTACCTTTTAGTATTCAGCGGGATGATAAGATACTGCATAAGGTTATTCTTAGCGACTTTATGATCTCGAAATATAAAGTCACAAATGCAGACTATAAAATTTACCTTGAGGTGACGGGTATCGCCGCTCCTCCTGTTGACAGTCTTGCCAAGGATTCTCCGTCTCTTCTGAGTGACAATTATTCTGTAACTGTCACCTGGCAGCGGGCAAAAGATTATTGCCTGTGGCTGGGGAATAAGTCAGGAAAAAAAGTAGATTTGCCGACAGAAGCTCAATGGGAGTATGCCGCTCGTTCAGAAGGTAAGTATTTACCTTTTGCAACCGATAATGGAAAAATTGAGCGTGGTAAAAATTACCCAACTTTTGATGAATTAGATAAATATACAGATGGACTGGGGCTTCCTATATACCCAATTGGTAAGTACCCACCCAACCCATCAGGACTTTATGATATGGGGTTAAGTGGAAAAGAATGGACGAATGACTGGTATGCATCAGATTATTATTCGCACTCTCCCGCCAAAGATCCACAGGGACCAGCCAAAGGGAAAAAGAAAGTACAGCGCGGAGCTGTAGGTGGGGATGACCAATATGCATTAACAATGTTCAGACAATCTTCTCCACCTAATCCGAAACCAGAAGATGATAGATATGACTATGATACTGGTGTTTTTCGTTGTGTAATCAATAAATGATTACCTGTATCAAACACAGTGTTGTTTAGGCGTGGTTATATTAGGTCAGGCATATGAAAAAAATAATTATTCTACTCGCTTTCACTCTTGTCGCCTGTGATAACCCTTCAGAAAAATCAGAGTTAGCCAGTAAATTGGTTGATAAATCACTCTCAAACATGATCGCTGTTAAAGGCGGGGAATTTATGATGGGAGACTTTGGCCCACTGGTTGGAGAAAAATTACCTTTTAGTATCCAGCGGGATGATAAGATACTGCATAAGGTTATTCTTAGCGACTTTATGATCTCGAAATATAAAGTCACAAATGCAGACTATAAAATTTATCTTGAGGTGACGGGTATCACCGCTCCTCCAGTTTACAGCCTTGCGAAAGGTTCTCCGATACTTCTGAGTGACAATTATTCTGTAAGAATTACCTGGCAGCGAGCAAAAGACTATTGCCTGTGGCTGGGAGAGCAGTCAGGAAAAAAAGTAGATCTGCCGACAGAAGCTCAGTGGGAGTATGCCGCACGTTCAGAAGGTAAGTATTTACCTTTTGCAACCGATAATGGAAAAATTGAGCGTGGTAGAAATTACCCAACTTTTGATGAGTTGCAGAAATATACTGACGGGTTATATCTTCCTATATACCCAATTGGTAAGTATCCTCCCAACCCATCAGGACTTTATGATATGGGGTTAAGTGGAAAAGAATGGACGAATGACTGGTATGCATCAGATTATTATTCGCATTCTCCCGTCAAAGATCCACAGGGACCAGCTAAGGGGAAAAAGAAAGTACAGCGCGGAGCTGTAGGTGGGGATGACCAATATGCATTAACAATGTTCAGACAATCTTCTCCACCTAATCCGAAACCAGAAGATGATGAATATGACTATGATACTGGTGTGTTCCGCTGCGTAGTTAATAAATAATAACCCATGATTTTTCTGATAATCGTATCTCGTAAGGTTTATGATATTTCAGAAATCCAAACAAGAGGGTGGGTTTATTTAAATAAAGTAGCCATAATGTGGCTTTCCAGGTTGTCATTAGAAATGTAAATCCAGCCATTTAAAAATCTGTTTTTTATAGCAAAAGGAAATTTATTATGTCTAAAGGTTTCGTATTACTCGGTGATAAAACCACACATGGTGGTCAGGTTATATCTGCATCATCGACAATGATTGTTAATGGTAAAAAGGTTGCGCTGGTGGGGGATAAAGTTAGCTGCCCGGTAGCGGGACATGGCATCAACACTATTATTGAAGGTTCATCAGAGTGGTCCTCAGACGGTAAAGCAATTGCTGTCAATGGTTGCCGCTGTGAATGTGGTTGTCAGCTGATATCCAGCGCACCGGATTGTGTAATAGGATAAGCAATGAGCTGGGAGCGTCAGAAATCAACGGTATCCGGGAAGCCTGAAGAACCCTCATTTGTTCTGTGGCTTGTGTTGGGACTAGCTGCGGTTGTTGGAAGTGTGATGCTGTTCGTCCTGCATGCGAACAAGCTTTCAGGGCCTTTACAGGGATTCAATCTTTGGGTCGTCACAGCAGGCCCCATCGTTATCTGGTTTTTCTTCCTCTGTCTGCGGGGCTGGCTTTTTAACAGTGCGTTTGATCAGCACGAGTTCGAGGTTAATGAGGCTGAATATGCCCAGCAGCAATGGACAGAATGGGCCGGGCGCAACGTTGCCGTACTGCACAGCAATGTCATTTTTCCGGGTGCTCTGACGCCCTGTCGTTTTTTACAGGCCACTGCTGAGCAAATGCAGCACACAACATTGTCGCGGCGTTTACCTCGCCCAACTGCCCGAGGTTGCTTCTCTCAACTACTTGAATGTGCCAGTGATGCCCTGGCCAGGGTTCCAGCGGATTTACCCCTCAGCGTCACTTTGCTGACGGATTCGCAGGAAGATCGCCTTACACTTCAGGACGCATTTACAACGGCCTGGCAGGACTCAGCGCCTTTGCGTCCTGTCCCTGTTCTGAATATACAGACCGCAAAATCCTTTATAGCACTGGATGAACGGATTAAATCACCCACGCTGGATGTGGATCTGATTCTGGTGCAACAGATTCAGGGGGAAGGTCGATACAGCGATGTTCTGGCCGCACTGCTGCTGACATCAGATGATGTTGCCACTAAATATCAACTCACACACGATGCCTGCCTGCTACGCCCAATGTTATTGGACATGGATGTTATAGAGAAATCACTGGATACGTTTTTCTCAACGCAGACTCAGGCCTGCGCCACAGAAAATATTATCGGCGATCGGGCTGACTGGGGCGATGTATTTGCGGACCTGCTTGAAGCGGCAGCTGAACACGCAGGGCGCTGGCAACCTGAACAGCTCCACTGGCTGGAACAATATGCCGGACTCAGCGGTCCCTTTTCCCCCTGGATAATGGCCGCAGTAGTCAGCGATATCGTGAATATACAGAAAGCAGACTGTCTGATGCTCTCCTCTGACAGCGAACAGAGATTTATTAATACAGTGCAAGCAGGGAACAGAAATAATGACAACAGGTAATTCGTCATGGCGTGGAGGGTGGGGCAGACTGGGGTTTTCTGCCCTTATTGCAGGGGGGATTGCCTGGTTAATCTGGCACGCTGGCGACCAGGTTGGGCTGCGCACTCCATTTCTGAAGAGCCTGGCATTTGCCGGTGCTTTACTTCTGATATTGATGTTTTCGCATGGCAAAACAATTGGCCTTGCCATCAGGCAGGGCTGGCATCGTTTTCAGGCCAGACGCAAAAGTGTGTTGCCTGTCGATGAAGGCCGCGTCAGGCAGACCGCACCCCGTAACGTCACCGTCACCGCAATACGTGAAGCCATGCGCACCCTCTACGGCCGCCGCTGGGGCAGCAAAGTCCGTATCCTGCTGATCACCGGTGCCGCCTCAGAGGTGGAGCAGCTGACCCCCGGTCTTGTCAGCCAGCTCTGGCAGGAAGATCGCGGGACACTGCTGCTGTGGGGCGGTGACCTCAACACCCCGGTTGACAGTGCCTGGCTGACCGCGCTGCGTAAGCTGCGTCGCCGTCCGGTGGATGGCCTGGTGTGGGCCACCTCAGCCCTGGACCAGCTCTCCGCGCCGGGACCGGAACCCTCGCTGCCGGTGCCGTCTGAAAGCACCATGGACTCCCTTTCTCACGCCATCAGCGAACGGATGAGCGTGCTGGGCTGGCAGCTCCCGCTGTACGTCTGGTCCCTGCATCCGCGCGCTGGTCAGCCGGCAGGGCGCATTGTGCAGGCCGCAGGCTGCCTGCTGCCTGCCGGGTGTCGTAGCGAAGAATTAACAGCACAGCTTGCCGCCCTGACGCCGGGCCTTATCGCACAGGGGTTGCAGCAGACCTGTGGTGAGGTGAAACATAACTTCTTGCTGCGGCTTGCCGACCAGCTCATTCGCGAACCAAAGAGTGTGACCGCGCCGCTTTCGGTAATGCTCAATCCGTACCGTCCGCTGCCGCTGGCCGGGGTAGTGTTCAGCCAGCCTTCTGCCGGTGCGGAACGTGCCGTACAGCATCACTGGGGCATGGATAAACGCTGGGATGCGTTGCCTGCGTCTGTCCGGATGCTTCCTGCCGCACTGCGTCCCCGCAGGCCAGGCATTCCGTGGCCGAAGGTGATGGCGTCTGTGGCTGCGCTTACGATGGTGGGCTGGGCTGGATGGATGGGTATCGCGTATATCACGAACCGCAGCCAGATTGCCGGTGCGAATGCCCAGGCTGCGATGGCTTCCCGGCAAAACCAGCCGCTGGCAGCACAACTGCATGCCCTGGCGGAGCTGCAAAAAACGCTGGCCCGCCTGCAGTATCGCTCTGAGCACGGCGTACCGTGGTACGAACAGGCCGGACTGAGCCAGAACAGTGCCCTGCTGGCGGCCCTCTGGCCACGTTATCAGGACAGCGCCCGGCCGCTGCTGAGGGATGCAGCCGCAGACCATCTGCAGAAGCAGATTAATGCCTTTAATGCGCTGCCACCGGACAGTCCGCTGCGTGAACAGAGGGCAAAAACCACGTATGACCAGCTGAAGCTTTACCTGATGCTGGCCCGCCCGGAACATATGGATGCGGCCTGGTTCAGCTCTGCGCTCCTGAACGACTGGCCGAAGCGTGATGGTGTAAAAGACGGGGTATGGCAGGGCGTGGCCCCGTCACTGCTGTCGTTCTGGGGCGCGCAGCTCACGACACATCCGGCGTGGGCGTTACGGGCAGATGAAAACATGGTCAGCCAGGCGCGTTCCCTGCTGGTTCGCCTGATGGGGATGCGTAACAGCGAATCGACCCTGTACCAGAAGATGCTCTCTCAGGTGGCGCATCTCTATGTTGATATGCGCCTTGAAGACATGACCGGCGATACCGATGCCGCCCGCCTGTTCAGCACTAGCGAGGTGGTGCCCGGGATGTTTACCCGCCAGGCCTGGGAGCAGGCGGTACAGCCCGCCATCGGGAACGTGGTGAAAAACCGTCGGGATGAGCTCGACTGGGTGCTGACCGACAGTAAACATAAGGTGCAGGAAGATCTCTCCCCGGAAGCGCTGAAAAAACGCCTGACGGCGCGTTACTTTGCCGACTTTGGCGGTGCCTGGCTGGTGTTCCTCAACAGCCTGCGCTGGAACCAGGCCGCCACGCTGTCGGATTCCATTGACCAGCTGACCCTGATGGCTGACGTGCGTCAGTCGCCGCTGGTGGCACTGATGAACACCCTGAACGTACAGGGGCGCACCGGGCAAACCGGCGAGGCGATTTCCGATTCGCTGGTGAAATCAGCGAAAAACCTGCTGGGTGGTGACAGCGAGGATGCCATTGATCAGAGTGCCGGTCTGCATGGCCCGCTGGATGCGACCTTTGGCCCGGTGCTGGCGCTGATGGACAGGAGCCGCACGGGCGCACAGGCGCAGAGCTTAGAGTCGTATCTGACCCGGGTGACGCAGGTGCGTCTGCGCCTGCAGCAGGTCACCAGTGCCGCTGACCCGCAGGCAATGACCCGGACCATCGCCGAGACGGTATTCCAGGGCAAAGCGGTGGATCTGACCGAAACCCGCGACTATGGCAGCCTGATTGCCGCCGGGCTGGGGCAGGAGTGGAGTGGCTTTGGCCGCACCGTGTTTGTCGATCCGATGGAGCAGGCCTGGCAGCAGGTGCTGACCCCGGCGGCGGACAGCCTCAATGCCCGGTGGCAGCAGGCGGTGGTGAGCGAGTGGAACACCGCCTTTGGTGGTCGCTATCCGTTCAGTGACAGCAGCAGTGAGGTTTCATTGCCGCTGCTCGCTAAATACCTCAATGCGGATTCCGGGCGTATCACGCAGTTTCTCCAGACCCGCCTTAAGGGCGTACTGCACAAGGAAGGTAATCACTGGGTGCCGGACAGCATTAACGCCCAGGGGCTGACCTTTAACCCGGCGTTCCTCAACGCCATCAACACCCTGAGCCATATTTCGGATGTGGCCTTTACCGAAGGCAATGCCGGCATGAACTTCGAGCTGCGTCCGGGCACGGCCGCTGGCGTGATGCAGACCGACATGATTATCGACAGCCAGAAAATGACCTATGTGAACCAGCTCCCGGTATGGAAGCGCTTCACCTGGCCTGCCGATACTGAGGCACCGGGGGCTGACTTAAGCTGGATCAGTACCCAGGCGGGAACCCGCCAGTATGCGGATATCCCGGGTAGCTGGGGCTGGATCCGCCTGCTCGATAAAGCCGCCGTCAGTGCTTACCCGGGTGTCGGCAGCAGCTACAGCCTGAGCTGGAAGGCACAGGACGGTCGCACGCTCAATTACACCCTGCGTACCGAAGCGGGAGAGGGGCCGCTGGCCTTGCTGAAACTGCGTCATTTCCGCCTGCCGGAAACCATCTTCAACACGCCCGACGCGGCTGTGCCGGGCCAGGTTGCCCGTGCAGGCAATGATGCCGGGGAGGTCTACTGATGAGCACCTTTCACAGGAAAAAATGAACTAATGGACGATTTGACCCTGCGTTATTACGACGCAGAAATGCGCTACCTCCGTGAGGCTGCCAAAGAGTTTGCCCAGACCCACCCGGACCGGGCCGCCATGCTGGATCTGGATAAGGCCGGCACGCCCGATCCGTATGTCGAACGCCTGTTTGAAGGCTTTGCTTTCTCGATGGGACGGCTGCGGGAGAAGATTGACGACGACCTGCCGGAACTGACGGAAGGGCTGGTGAGTATGCTCTGGCCACACTACCTGCGCACCATTCCGTCACTCTCGATGGTGGCGTTCACGCCCGCGCTTCAGGCCGTGAAAATGGCGGAAGTGATGCCCGCCGGCCTGGAGGTGTACTCCCGCCCGGTGGGACCGAAAAACACAGTCTGCCGCTACCGCACCACCCGGGATGTGATGCTCAATCCTCTGAATATCTCAGGGGTGACCATGACGACCGAGCCTGACGGGCGTTCGCTGCTGCGGATGCGTTTTGCCTGCAGCATGCAGGCGGACTGGTCCCATGCTGACCTCAGTCACCTGAGTCTCTATCTTGGTGCAGATGCCTCCGTCAGCAGTCAGCTGCATCTGATGCTGACTAGACGGCAGGCCGCACTGTATATGCGCCTGCCCGGGCAGACCGATCGTATTCGCCTTGACGGGTACTTCTCGCCGGGAGGATTTGCTGAGGAAGACAGGCTGTGGCCGAAAGGCGATACGGCCTTCAGCGGGTATCAGCTGCTGCTGGAGTACTTCACCTTTCGCAACAAGTTTATGTTTGTCCATCTCAATGGACTGGACGGTATCACGCCGCCAGCAGGGGCCGAGTACTTTGACATTGAGGTCGTGTTCAGTACGCTGTGGCCATCAGACCTGCCGGTCAGTGATGACGCGGTTCTTCTTCACTGTGTGCCAGTGATTAACCTGTTTACGCTGGAAGCGGACCCGCTCACCATCACTGGCCTTGAAAGTGAATACCTGCTGCGCCCCAAACGACTGCAGGACGGACACACCGAGATTTATACCGTGGATTCGGTCACCGGTTCAAACCGGACCCGTGATGCCGAATACGTGCCATTCAGCAGCTTCCGCCACAAGGGAGGGATGATGCGCCGCCAGGCACCGCCCCGGTATTACCACACCCGTGTTAAGCGCGGTGTCACCGGGCTGTATGACACCTGGCTTATCCTCGGCGGTCACCAGTGGGAAGAGGACAGACTTGCCGGGCGCGAAGCGGTGTCGCTGCAAATCACCGGCACCAACGGCCAGTTACCGCGCCGGGCACTGCAGAGCACGCTGCTGGACCGCTGCGAGCAGGTGGTGCAGACGCCGCTGTCGGTGAAAAACCTCTGCAAACCCACGCTGCCGGTTTACCCGCCTGCTGAAGATCGCTTCCACTGGCGGGTGCTGAGCCACCTGGGCTCAGGGTTCCTGAACATGATGAGTACCGCCGAAGTCCTGCGTGGCACCCTGGCGCTCTATAACTGGCAGGAAGATGAACTGAACACCCGGCGTCTGGAGGCGATTCAGCACGTGGAACATCACCGTCTTCAGCGTTTTGAACAGGGCTATCTGCTGCGGGGCTTGGATATTGAAGTGACCCTCGACAGCAACGGGTTCACGGGGGAGGGGGATATCCACCTGTTTGGCGAAATGCTCAACCGCTTTTTTGCGCTCTATGCCGACATGAACCAGTTCAACCAGCTCACGCTTATTGTTCAGCCAGAAGGAAAATGCATCCGGTGGAAAGAGAATCACAGTCCGCGCCTGCCCGGCTGATGGCGCAGCTGGGCGACCGGCTGCCGTATATTAACTTTTATCGCTTTTGCCAGCTGCTTGAGCAGAGCCAGCCCGATAAGCCTGTCATCGGCAGCACCTGGCAGGTACGACATGAGCCGGTGCGTTTCCGGCCACATCCGGGGATGGGCTTCCCGGCCTCGGAGATCAAGGCGCTGGAGCCGCCAGCCCATCCGCACCTGCCGCACACGGTGCGTGTCACTTTTATGGGACTGTACGGCGTGGAGTCCCCGCTACCGACTCACTACATTGACGATATCACCCGGCGACGCGAGGGCTATGAAGCCACGGCCGATTTTCTCGATATCTTTAACCACCGGCTGATTGCCCAGTACTACCGTATCTGGCGGAAATACTCCTATCCGGCAACCTTCGAAGACGGCGGAAAAGACAGGACCTCACAGTACCTACTCGGACTCGCGGGGCTTGGGATTGACGGCTGTGTGGAGAGTATTGCGGCACCGGCATCACGCTTTCTGGCGCTGCTGCCGGTTATGCTGTTACCGGGACGAACGGCCGAAGGGATGGCGTCCCTGGTTCGACTATTGGCACCGGGGACGCAGGCGAACATCTGGCACCACGACAGGAGACGTGTCCCGCTGAAAAAGCCGCTGGCCATGAGCCTGCGCCAGCCCGTTACTCTGGCAAACTGCCCGGTGATGGGGAGCTATGCCACCGATGTGAACAGTCAGGTGCTGATGCAGCTCACCACCACGGATCCGCAGGA
The DNA here is from genome assembly GCF_000759795.1 of Pseudescherichia vulneris NBRC 102420. Classification (GTDB taxonomy): domain Bacteria; phylum Pseudomonadota; class Gammaproteobacteria; order Enterobacterales; family Enterobacteriaceae; genus Pseudescherichia; species Pseudescherichia vulneris. The sequence goes on along the minus strand of NZ_BBMZ01000009.1, from coordinate 249,389 downwards.
AGTGCAGGGCTGGTTACCCGGAGGTGATCTTCACACCGATCTCATGGCGCTGCTGCATGTCTATCTCGGGTCACGTCTCGATGTTCGTCTGCAGCTGTGTGTTGCGCGAAGCCTGCTTCCGGAGGCGACAATAAACAGCCAGCCGCGTCCGGGAGCCGGGCAGCTCGGATGGACGGCCGTCATGCGCCCTCTGAATTCAGATGCCGCAGCGCAAACACACACAATCCTCATTAACCTGGGCCGCTATGAGCGGGTCCAGGAGAATATACACCGCAGGGAGACTGATGAAGATGGCGACTACCGCTGGTAAAACCACCTTATTTGTACTGACGTCGGGCATCGCGATGATCCTGGCAGGCTGCGGCCTGACCCAGGACGTCGCGGACGGCACGGCAGCCGTGACCAGGTCTGTTTTTTACAAGCAGGTGAAAACCCTGCATCTTGATATCCGGGCGCGTGAGGCCGTCAATAAAAATGCCGGCGGTGTGCCGCTGTCCACGGTCATACGCATCTATCAGCTTAAGGACCGCAAGACGTTCGACAGCACGGATTATCCGTCACTGTTTGCAACCGACAGCCAGGCCATCAAAGCCGATCTGGTTGCAGAAAAAGATATCCGCCTGCAGCCGGGTGGGGCGGTGATGATCGATATGCCGATGGATGACAATGCGCAGTATGTCGCCGTAGCAGGGATGTTTATCTCCCCGGATCAGGCTAATAACACCTGGCGGGTGATATTAAGCCGTGACGATCTGGATGCGGACAAAGCCCGGATCATCGAGGCAGGCAATAACCGGCTGACGCTTAAGGCAGTGAAAGATGAATGACAGACCACGCCCGTCGCTGTACGAAACCCTCTTCAACAATTTCACAGGTGATCTCGCTCTGAACCAGGCCACTGAAGAGAACCAGGTGATCCTGTCCGTGCTGGACAACATGCAACGCATTTTAAACTGCCGCGCCGGGACACTGGCGCATCTGCCGGATTACGGTCTGCCGGATATGACTAAAATCCTGCAGGGTATGCCGGGGACCGCTCACGAAATGATGAGCACGCTGTCGGCCGTTTTGCTTAAGTATGAACCACGGCTGAAAAGCCTCAGCGTTATCCTTCTTGACCAGACGATCCCCGGCGAGCTGCGCTATGCCATCGATGCCGAACTGAAGGGCGTGGGCCTGGTGCGCTATGGCACCGAATTTATGCCAGAGGGACGGGTGTTTATCCGTCACCTGAAGCAGCAAAATTACGTCGATTAGATCAAACGTTTTCACGTATCAGCGTGAGCACTAGCCGTTTACGTGATTCGGTCAACCCGGATTTTCTAAACTAACGCCTCGGATTATGCTGTTTTGTTTGTAACGCCCGAGAATGTATACCTTGCTGGGAATCCCTTTTCTCAGCAGGCAAACATGAGCACACATACCCGCATTCGCAAATTCAATACGAAAGAGACCTACCCGAACCAGTCGCTGGACAACGATCTTTGTCAGGCCGTTCGCGCAGGCAATACCGTTTACGTCCGCGGCCAGATTGGTACCGACTTCGACGGCAATCTGGTGGGGCTTGGTGACCCGGCCGCACAGGCCGAACAGGCGATGAAAAACGTGAAACAGCTGCTGGAAGAAGCGGGCAGCGATCTGTCGCACATCGTTAAAACCACCACCTATATCATCGATCCCCGCTATCGTGAGCCGGTCTATCAGGTCGTCGGCAAGTGGCTGAAAGGCGTATTTCCTATCTCTACCGGACTGGTTATTTCTGGGCTGGGTCAGCCGCAGTGGCTGATGGAGATTGATGTTATCGCCGTGATCCCGGACGACTGGCAGCCGCAGGCGGGGGCATAATCATGACCTTATCGATTATTGGCCGCTGCGCGCAAACCGGCCAGATGGGCATCGCCATCAGCTCGTCCAGCATCGCGGTGGGCGCGCGTTGCCCCTGGCTGCGCAGCCAGGTCGGCGCGGTATCAACCCAAAACATCACGTTACCGGCGCTCGGACCGCGCATTCTTGACCGGCTGGAGCAGGGCGATGCTGTCGACAGCGCGCTAAAAGCCGGGCTCGACACCGATGATTACGCCATCTATCGGCAGGTTACGGTGCTGACGGCCGACGGACAAAGCGCGTTTTATAGCGGCGAAAAGACGCTCGGTGTTAACAACGCCCTGAGCGGCGAAAACTGCGTGGCGGCGGGCAATCTGCTGGCGAATTCGGATGTCATTATCGCGATGGTCAACGCCTTCGAACAACGCTCAGGCGATCTTGCCGACAGGCTCATCGCCGCGATGCAGGCGGGTATGAACGCGGGCGGAGAGGCAGGGCCTGTACATTCAGCGGCACTGTCGATTGTGGATGCGCCCGTCTGGCCGGTTGTCGATTTACGTGTCGACTGGACGGACGGCGATCCCATAGAGGAGCTCAATCAGCTCTGGCAGGCGTATAAGCCGCAGATGCAGGACTATATCACGCGCGCGCTCGATCCCCGCAGCGCGCCTGGCTACGGCGTGCCGGGCGACGAATAACGCAAGGAGAGGCGATGATAACCAGTCGCAAACTGCTGGAGCAGCTGGTGGCGTTTGACACCACCAGCCGCGAATCTAACCTGGCGCTGATCGACTTTGTCTGGCGCTACTTAACCGATCTCGGCGTCCACTGTGAGCTGATTCATAATGCCGAGCGCAGCAAAGCCAATCTCTATGCGCGGCTTGGCTCGGCAGGCAGCGGCGGCGTGATGCTCTCCGGCCACAGCGATGTGGTGCCGGTGGACGGGCAGAACTGGAGCGTCCCGCCGTTTGCGCTGACTGAGCGAGACGGCAAGCTGTATGGCCGCGGCACGGCGGACATGAAAGGCTTTATCGCCTGCATGCTGGCGGCGGTGCCGCATTTTCTTGCAGAGCCGCTGGTGCAGCCGCTGCATCTGGCGATCTCCTATGATGAGGAAGTGGGGTGCCTGGGCGTGCGCACCCTGCTGGATGCGCTGGCGAGCCGCTTGGACAAGCCCGATATCTGCCTCATTGGCGAACCCACCGAGCTACAGCCGGTGCTCGGCCATAAAGGCAAGCTCGGGGTTCGCTGCGAAGTGCAGGGCGCGGCCTGCCATTCGGCCTATGCGCCGCAGGGGGTCAATGCCATTGAATACGCCGCAAAGCTGATTCACCGCCTTACGGTGATAGGCCAGCAACTGGCCGCGCCGGAACGTCAGGATCCGCGTTTCGATCCGCCGTTCACTACGGTGCAAACCGGCGTGATCCAGGGCGGTCGGGCGCTGAATATCGTGCCTGCCGACTGTACGTTTGACTTCGAAGTGCGCACGTTGCCGCAGGATGACGCGCAGCAGGTGACGCAGGCGCTGGAGCGTTACGCGCAGCGGGAGCTGCTGCCGCATATGCGCGCCGTCAATGCCGACGCCGCCATTCGCTTTTATCCCATCAGCGGCTATCCCGGTTTGGATACCGCAGCGCACAGCGCCGCCGCGCGGCTGATTGCTCATCTCACCGGTTCTGACGCCTTTAGCACCGTAGCATTCGGTACGGAGGGCGGACTGTTCCATCAGGCTGGCATTCCCAGCGTGATCTGCGGGCCGGGCAGTATGGCGCAGGGCCATAAGCCCGATGAGTTTGTCACTGTTGAACAGCTCGCCGCCTGCGATGCCATGCTGCGCCGTCTTGCCGCATGGATGTGTCAAAAAAGGTGACATTGTCACCTTTTTCTCTGCTTTACCTTTTCCAAACGCCAGCTTCAGGAAGCACTAACCGCGTGATGCGCGCTTAACCCGTATGCTGGTGACACGCATCTGATAGCCCGTTTCTGGAGAGTCCATGGTAAGTGCCGAAGTCACCACATTCCCGCAGCCCGAAACGCTGCACCCCGTCGCCAACAAAGCCCCTATCGCCGTACAGCTTGACGGTGTCCTGAAACGCTTTGGCGACGCCATCGCCCTACACAAAATTTCCCTGACGATAGAAGAAGGGGAATTTATTACGCTGCTCGGCCCCTCCGGCTGCGGCAAAACCACGCTGCTGAACCTGATGGCGGGTTTCGCCGAGGCGGATGGCGGCGAAATCTTTATTGATGGCGATTTGGTTACTGAGATACCGCCGTACCAGCGTGAAATCGGCATTGTGTTTCAGAACTACGCCCTGTTCCCGCATATGACGGTGGAAAAAAATGTCGGCTACGGCCTGCGTATGCGCGGTGTGCCAAAAGCTGAAATCGTCGAGCGCGTTGAGCAGGCGCTGGCGCTGGTGAAGCTGTCCGGTTACGGTCATCGCAAGCCGCGTGAACTCTCAGGCGGCCAGCAGCAGCGTGTGGCGCTGGCGCGAGCGCTGGTCATCCGCCCCAAAGTATTGCTGCTGGATGAGCCTTTCTCGGCGCTGGATAAAAACCTGCGTCTGTCGATGCAGGTAGAGCTGAAGGCGATTCAACGCAAGCTTGGCGTCACCACGGTGTTTGTGACGCACGATCAGGGTGAAGCGCTGAGCATGAGCGACCGCGTGGTGGTGATGTCGGCAGGACATGTACGCCAGATTGGCACGCCGGATGAGATCTATCGTCGTCCGCTGGATCCGTTTGTCGCAGGATTTGTGGGCGATGTGAATATTCTGCCAGGGCGCTATGTCGGTCGTGACGGCGCGGCGATGCTGGAGTTAGGCGGCAACAGGCTGCGCCTGCCGGCGGAACGTGTGCATGCCACGATGGGCGAACGCCTTGATGTCTACGTGCGGCCGGAAAACCTGCAGCTGGCACCGCTTGGCCCGCATTCGCTGTTCAGCGCCACGGTGATCGCCCATGTCTTTCAGGGCGATCATGTGGATGTGCATCTTGATGTCCCGGCACTTGGCAGCGCCTCGCTGTTTGCGCGCCAGTCCGGGTTGAATGCGCTGACGCGCTGGCCCATCGGCAGCCTGGTGGGCGTGAGCGTTGATGATGAAGGCGTATGCGCGTTTAGCGCGGCGAAACAGGGATGATGATACCTGAAATGATGAACGCTATCATCGCCCGCCAGCCGGGCGGCCCTGAGGTGTTGGCCCAAGTAGAGCGCAACGTGCCGCAGCCTGGGCCGGGCGAAATCGTGATCCGTGTCGCCAGTGCGGGCGTGAACCGTCCCGATATCTTACAGCGCAACGGCATGCCGTTGCCGCCGGGCGTCACCGATGTGCTGGGGCTGGAAGTCTCCGGCACCGTTGCGGCGTTGGGCGCGGGCGTTGACTCCCTCGTGCCCGGCGCGCCGGTCATGGCGCTGCTCAACGGCGGGGGCTATGCCGGGTATTGCGTGGCGCGCGCCGAACTCTGTTTACCCGTGCCGGAAAATCTGCCTCTCACCCAAGCGGCAGGCGTGCCGGAAGCGGCGTTTACCGTGTGGCATAACCTGTTTGAACTGGGGCGTTTGCAGCCAGGCGAAACCGTGCTGATCCACGGCGCGGCCAGCGGCGTGGGGACGTTCGCCATTCAATGCGCGCAGGCGTGCGGGGCGCGGGTCGTGGCGACGGCAGGCGGCGCTGAAAAGGTCGCCGCGCTGCGACGGCTCGGCGTCTGGCGCGCCATTGATCGCCACAGCGAAGATTTCGTCGCGGTTATCCTTGAGGAAACTCAGGGGCGCGGCGTGGATGTGGTGCTGGATAACGTTGGCGGCGATTACGTTGCGCGTAACCTGAGCGTGTTAGCATCGGGCGGACGTCATGTCAGCCTGTCGTTTATGCAGGGTGCGAAGATTGAACTCGACCTGCAACAGGTGATGCGGAAAGGGCTGATCCTCACCTCCTCAACGCTGCGTCCAAAGAGCGCCGCCGAGAAAGCACGGCTGGCGCAGTGCATCAGCAAACATCTCCTGCCGCTCATCGCCGCCGGCAAAATCGCGCCGGTGGTTTATCAAACCCTGCCGTTAGCGCAGGCCGCAGACGCGCATCGCATTCTGGAGGCCAATGCCAACATCGGCAAAGTGCTGCTGGCGGTGGCGTCATGATGCAACTCTATTTCGCCGCGACCTCCGCTTACGTCCGTAAAGTGATGGTGTGCGCGACGGTATTGGGTCTTGCTGAGGAGATACACCGGCTGGATTCCGCTGCGCATCCCATTGAGCGCGACGAACGTATCGCCGCCTTTAATCCGCTGGCTAAAGTCCCGGCGCTACGTACCGAAAGCGGGATCTCTCTCTACGACAGCCGGGTCATTTGCGAATACCTCAACGCACGCGCGCAGGGCGGTTTATTCCCGCAAGAGGAAGATGCGCGCTGGCAGAGCCTTGCGCGTCAGGCGTTGGGCGATGGCATTATCGATGCGGCGTTGCTGGCACGCTATGAATACAGCGCTCGCCCGCCTGAGAAACAGTGGCGGAGCTGGGCCGACGCGCAGCTGAAAAAAGTTGCCGCCGCACTGGCGGAAATAGAGCATCAGGCCAGCGGTTTTAGCGATCGTCCCCACGATATCGGTCTGATTGCCATCGGTTGCGCGCTGGGGTATCTCGATTTCCGCTTCGCCGAACTCAACTGGCGCGATGACCACCCGTTGACCGCCGCATGGTTCGCCGTTTTCGATGCGCATCCGGCGATGGTCGCTACGCGTCCGCACGTTTAATCAGGAGCTTGCATGTCTCAGCAGATCTATTTTCTCAACGGGCCGAACGCCAATTTGTATGGGCTGGATAAAAACGGCACCTACGGCAGCGAAAGTTTTGTCAGCATCGGCGAACGCTGTCAGCGTCGCGCCGAATCGCACGGGGTGATCGTGCATTTTCGCCAGAGCAACCATGAAGGCGTGCTGGTTGACTGGATTCAGGAGGCGCGACAGAGCGCGGCGGGATTGATTATCAACGCGGCGGGGTTGACCTACACCTCCGTGCCGATCCTTGATGCGCTGCTGATGTTTGACGGCCCGATCATCGAAGCGCATATGAGCAACATCTGGAAGCGCGAGCCGTTCCGTCATCACTCCATGGTGTCGAAAGCGGCAACCGGCGTGATCGCCGGGCTGGGCGCGATGGGGTACGAGCTGGCGATTGATGCGGTGGTCAACCTGATGGAGGCCCGCGTCGCATGAGCACCCTTGTGTTTTACAGCGAATTTGACAGCTTCGACGAGTGGTCAGCTTTACTTGCACCCTATTTGCCCGGCGTGACGATTTGCCGCGCCGAAACGGTGCAAAATCCTGATGACGTGCACTATGCACTGGCATGGAAACCGCCGCATGGTTTCTTTGCGCCATACCGTAATCTCAAGCTGCTGGTGAATCTTGGCGCGGGCGTCGACTCTCTGGTCGGGCGTGACGATCTGCCTGATATCCCGATCATTCGCCTGTCTGACCCTGATATGGCGCGCATGATGGCCGGTTATGTGCTTTTTGCGGTGCTGCGTTACGCCCGCGATATTCCGGCGTTCGAGCGTGCACAGCGTGAACAGCGCTGGCACTATTTGCATCCGCGCACGCCCTCCAGCGTCCGTGTCGGCGTGCTGGGACTGGGGGAGTTGGGCGGGTATGCGGCGCAGGAGCTGGCGCGACAGGGTTTCGACGTGCGCGGCTGGTCGCGTTCGCAAAAAGCGATAGCGGGGGTTCGCTGTAGCAGCGGACTGGCGTCGCTGAATGATTTTCTCAGCCAGAGCGACATTTTAGTGATGATGCTGCCTCTTACGCCGCACACGGCTGGGTTGCTTAGCGCAGAACGGCTGGCATGCCTGCCGGCAGGCGCGGCGTTCATCAATGTATCGCGCGGGGCGATTGTCGACCAGGCGGCGCTGACAGATGCGTTACGCACCGGGCGGATTGCAGAAGCCACGCTGGATGTGTTTGACCGCGAACCGCTGCCGCCAGGCGATCCGCTGTGGCGTATGGAAAACGTGCTGATCACCCCGCATCTGGCGTCTGTCGCCATTCCCGCCAGCGCCGCACAGCAGGTCGCAGAGAACATCCAGCGCGCCGCACGCGGTGAGCCGGTTACCAATCAGGTGTTCCCGGCTCGCGGGTATTAATCGTTATACCCGCGCCGAAACGAGAGGTGACGCTGTCACGCCACCCGCACCACCTGCGGGTCAAAGTAGCTGGGCGCTGCCATGCCGGGAATGTACTGGTCGGAGATAAACATGCGGCAGCGCTCGGCGAAAGCGTTCACCACCATAGAGTGCTGGGTGTGGGCCACGGTGGCGTAACCCAGCTGCATCGGCCTGTTCACCCCCGCCAGCCGCACGCGAATCAGGCGTTTGCCATCCTGGGAGAGATGCGCTTTCGGCCGCACGTTAGCGATACCAAACCCGACGCCGTTGGCCACCATCGCGCGCACCACCTCCATGTTGCCGGAGCGCATGACTACGTTCGGCGTGACGCCCGCCTCGCTAAATAGCCCGAGGAAATATTCGCGGCTCCACGGCATATCCAGCAGCACCATCGGCATTGTCGCCAGATCCTGGATCGTCACCGCTGATTGCGTCGCCAGCGGATGATGTTCACCCACCATCACATACGGCGGCAGCTGCGCCAGCGAGGTGAACGCAATGTCGTTAGCCGGGACTAAATCGTAAGTCAGGGCGATGTCGATATCGGCAGTGCGCAGCTGTTTCAGCAGCTGTTCATGGTGACCTTCCACGAGCGTAATGCGCACCCCCGGAAACGCGCGGCCAAAGCCGAACACCAGTTCCGGCGTCAGCATGGGTGCCAGCGTATCCAGACAGCCCACGCGCAGCGGGCCGCGCACATTGTTCATGGATTCCGACGCAATGGTATAGAGGTTCACCATCTGCTCCAGAATGAGCTTCGCCTCCTTCAGTACCTGATGACCGATGGCGGTCAGCGATACCCCCTGCGCGTGATGCCGCACGAACAGCTGGACGCCCAGTTCAGATTCAATGTGGGTGATCGCGGCAGAGATCGACGGGGATGAGACGTGGATGCGTTCCGATGCGCCGATGATGCTGCCCGCCTCTCCGGATGCGACAAAATATTCCAGCTGACGCTGGGTGATGCGACTGAGCATGCAGGTTCTCCTGAGATCGCTGACGCCCTCATGTGGCGGCAGTCATTCTAATAGTGCAGGTTTCTTGCATTTCTCATGCCAAAACAGGGCCATTTTTTTTGCGTCAGAAATCCTGACGCAAAGACGAGGAAAAGGCTGTTTTACCGAATCGGCTCGTATCGGCATAGTGATTTCACACCAAGGAACACCGTTCGCACCGCGTTGGCGCGCCGGGTTTCAGATTGCTACAACAGCCATTTCATGCATTGGGGATGAGAATATGTTGCGTAAGATTTGTGCCTTAACGTTGTTGACCACGAGCGTGTTGACCGCAGGTCATGCGATGGCCGCTGATAAGCTGATTGTCAGCACGTGGGGCGGCGGTTTTAAAGATCTGATTGATGAGACCATCGCCAAAGAATTTACCAAAGAGACCGGCGTGGAAGTGCAGTTTGTTACGGGCGGCACCATCGATCGTCTGAACAAAGCCAAACTGGCAGGCGGCTCGCCGGAAACGGACGTGACCTTTACGACGGCGCATGTGGGCTATCTGTACGCTAACTCTGGCCTGTTTGAACAACTCGATATGAGCAAAATCCCGAACGCGGCGAACCTGGTGCAGCAGGCGAAAGTCAGCCCTTATCACCTCGGCGTATGGGGCTACGTTTACACTATCGGCTATCGTCCAGACATGGTGGCGAAGGGCGAAACCTTTGAGAGCTGGAACGATCTGTGGAAGCCTGAGCTGAAAGGGACGCTGGCGCTGCCTGACTGGGATCCGAGCCATATCATTGCGGTTTCCGCCAAACTCTCCGGCACCGATGCGGCGCACTGGGAGCAGGGCCAGGCGAAGTTGAAAGCGCTGATCCCGAACATCAAATCCTTCTATACCGATGACGCCAATAGCCAGCAACTGATCTCCACCGGCGAAACGCCCGTGCAGGTGATGCTGTCAATGAACGCCTACCACATGATTGCCGAAGGGGTGAACATCAAGCTGGTGATGCCAAAAGAGGGCGCGGTTCTGGGCGTCGATACCGTTGGCATTAACAAAGGCACCCGCAAGGCCGACCTCGCGTATAAGTTCATCAATATCGCCCTGAAGCCGGAGATCCAGCAGCAGGTGGCGAAGATTTATCACGGCAGCCCAACGGTGACGAACGCCCATATCGATCCCGAGCTGGCGAAACTGCCGGGCATGTTGACCACGCCGGAGCAGTGGAACGCCACCATCAATACCGATCCGCAGCTGCGCGCCGAGAAGACCGCAGCGTGGCGTCAGTGGTTCTCTGAAAACATCATGTCTCATTGATTGCCCTGGCGGCTTGCGGGCCGCCCCGTTTCTACCGGCAACACACTACTCAGGCAGCAACGTCTATGACGAGAAAACCGACATTCTTACCCTGGTTCATTATTCCCGCCACGCTGACCGCGTTTGGGCTGGTTATCGCGATGTTCGCGGTGATGCAGTATAGCGTGCGCGCCTATATTCCCGGTTCGCTCGACGTGGGCGGATTTACGCTGGCGAACTTTAACGGCCTGTTTAAAAGCATTTATGCCGATGCCTTTATCAACACGGTCATGCTTAGCGCCAAAACCGCTATTTTTGGCCTGCTGATGAGTTATCCGCTGGCGTACGCGCTGGTTCGCACCCGCACCACGTGGATCAAATCCACTATTCTGATTATCGCGATTACGCCGCTGTTTCTCGGCGAAGTGGTGCGCACCTATTCATGGATCATCGTGTTGGGCAACAGCGGTTTCCTGAATAGCCTGCTGCTGGCGATGGGCGTCATCTCAGCACCTATCCAGTTTATGTTTACGCAAACTGGCGTGGTGGTAGCTCTGGTGCATGTCACCATGCCGATCATGGTGCTGATGCTGGCCACCGCGCTGTCGCACATTAACCCCGATTATGAGAAAGCCGCCACCAGTCTCGGGGCAGGCCCGCTCCGCACCTTGCTGACAGTGACCATCCCGCTCTCTATCCCCGGCATTGTCGCCAGCCTGACCACCGCGTTCGCCTGGACCTTTAGCGCCTTCGCCACGCCGCAGCTGATTGGCGGCGGACGCGTCAGCACCGTGGCGACCATGGTCTACCAGTTGGGTTTCTCGTCGATGAACTTCCCGTTTGCCGCCGCGTTAAGCATTGCCGGTTTGATCCTGACCATCCTGTTATTGATGGCGCTGAAACGCATGACCCGATTCCTGCACGCGATGGGAGAGCATTAATATGACCCGTTCGATGAACGACAAACTGATGACGCTGGCGGGCCGCCTGCTGGTCGCCGCTATTCTTATCTTTGTGCTGCTGCCAACCATCGTGGTGTTTATCTCCTCGTTTAGCAGCACCTCGGTGCTGTTCTTCCCGCCGAAAGGCTGGTCGCTGCGCTGGTTCGAACGGGCGGTGAGTTACGATGATTTTCGTCACGGCTTCTGGTCCGGGCTGATTGTCACCGCATGGGCATCGTCGCTGGCGGTGATCGTGGGCGCCGCGCTGGCGATTGCCATTGAGCGCTACTCATTCCCGTGCAAGCAGGTGCTGGAAGGCATTCTGCTGTCGCCTCTGTTTATCCCGCATTTCACTATTGGTCTGGGCCTGCTGATGCTGGTGTCACAGCTCAACCTCGGGCGCGGCTATCCGCTGGTGATCTTCTGCCACGTCGTGCTGGTGCTGCCGTTTGTGCTGCGTAGCGTGTACGTGTCGCTAAAAAACCTCGAACAGCGTATTGAGCTGGCGGCGGCAAGCCTTGGCGCATCGCCGCTGCGCGTCGTAATGACCATCACCGTGCCACTGATTTTACCGGGCCTGTTCGGCGGCTGGCTGTTTGCCGCCATTCTTTCCTTTAATGAGTTTACCGCATCGCTGTTTATTACCACCCAGGCGACGCAGACCTTACCGGTGGCGATGTATAACTATGTGCGTGAATTTGCCGACCCGACGCTGGCGGCCCTGTCAGTTATTTATATTACCGTCACCGCCACGATGTTAATTATCGCCAATAAATTTTTAGGGCTTGGCAAAGTATTAAACGTTGAAGCCAGACATTAATAAAATTTAAATTTTTAGGGATCTATCATGTCAGTAGAAAAAATCAATACTGTGATTGTGGGTGCCGGTCAGGCCGGTATTGCCATGAGTGAACATCTGGCGCTGATGGGCGTGCCACACGTTGTTCTTGAGCGCAGCCGCATCGCTGAACGCTGGCGCTCCGAGCGCTGGGATTCGCTGGTGGCGAACGGACCCGCCTGGCACGACCGCTTCCCGTCGCTTAAATTCGACAATATCTCTCAGGAAGCCTTTCCGCCGAAAGAGCGTATGGCGCAGTACTTCGAAGATTATGTGAAGATGCTTAAGGCACCCGTACGCACCGGCGTGGAGGTCTATCAGGTAGAGCGCCTGACAGGGCGCAGCGGGTTCAGAGTGGTGACGTCAGCCGGTGAATTCGAAGCCGACAACGTGGTTGCCGCAACGGGTCCTTTCCAGAAGCCGTCATTCCCGCAGATTGTGCCAGAGAGCGCCGGGGTGCAGCAGATCCACTCCTCCGTTTATAAAAACCCGCAGCAGCTGCCCGCAGGCGGCGTGATGGTGGTGGGGGCAGGGGCATCCGGTACGCAAATTGCCGAAGAGCTGCGTAAAGCGGGGCGCGAGGTTTATCTGTCTGTCGGGGAACATTACCGTCCGCCGCGCGCTTATCGCAACCGTGATTACTGCTGGTGGCTCGGCGCGCTTGGCCTGTGGGATGAAGTTAAAATCAAGCCGAAGAAAGAGCACGTGGCCTTTGCGGTGAGCGGCTATGAAGGCGGCAAAACGGTGGATTTCCGCCGGCTGGCGCATATGGGCATTACGCTTGTCGGCATTACCAAAAGTTGGGATAACGGCGTGCTGCGCTTCGCCGAAGGCTTGGCTGAGAATATCGCCGAGGGCGATAAAGCTTACTTCGACGTACTACGCGATGCCGACGCCTACATTGAACGCAACGGGCTGGATCTGCCCCCGGAGCCGCAGGCCTGGGAGCTGTTGCCCGATCCGGCGTGCCTGCTCAATCCACTTACTCAGCTGGATATTGCCGCAGCGGGCATTACGACCATTATCTGGGCGACCGGCTTTAAATTTGATTTCAGCTGGCTGCAGGTTGACGCATTCGACGAGAAAGGGGTGCCGTTTCATAAGCGCGGTATTTCCGCCGAGCGGGGCATTTATTTCATCGGCCTGCCGAACCTCGTCAATCGCGCCTCATCGTTTATTTACGGCGTTTGGCACGATGCTAAATATATTGCCGATCACATTGCGTTGCAGAACGCCTATACCGATTACGTTAAATCGTAATTTATTGGGAAACGGATATGACCATAACCTGCATCGAAGAGTTACGGCAGCTGGCGCGTAAGCGGGTGCCAAAAATGTTTTACGATTATGTGGATGCAGGCTCATGGACCGAATATAGCTATCGCGCCAACGAAGCCGATTTACACCGCCTTGAGTTTCGCCAGCGCGTGGCGGTCGATATTGCCGGGCGCAGCACCGCCAGCGTGATGCTCGGCCAGGCCGTTGCGATGCCGGTGGCCATTGCGCCCACCGGCTTAACCGGCATGATCCATCCTGATGGTGAAATCCTTGCGGCGCGGGCGGCAAAAAATTTTGGCATTCCTTTTACGCTCTCCACGATGAGTATTTGTTCGATTGAAGCGGTGGCGCAGGCGACGGATTACCATCCATTCTGGTTCCAGCTTTACGTCATGCGCGATCGCCAGTTCGTCGGGAACCTTATCGACCGCGCAAAAGCCGCAAATTGCGGCGCGTTGGTCGTCACCATGGACTTACAGGTGTTTGGTCAGCGCCATAAAGACATCAAAAATGGCCTGTCGACACCGCCAAAAATGACGCTGCGTAACCTGCTTAATATTGCCGGCAAACCGCGCTGGTGTCGCAGTATGCTTGCCACGCGCAATCGTAACTTCGGCAATATCATTGGCCACGCCAGCGGCGTGGATAATATCGACGCGATGGTGGAGTGGACGGCCCAGCAGTTCGACCCGCGGCTCTCCTGGCAGGATATTGAGTGGATAAAGCAGCGCTGGGGCGGCAAGCTTGTCGTGAAAGGCATTATGGACGTAGAAGATGCGCGTCTGGCGGTGGAGGCGGGCGCGGATGCGCTGATCGTCTCCAATCACGGCGGGCGTCAGCTGGATGGCGTGTCGTCATCGATTACCGTATTGCCGGAGATTGTCGCAGCGGTAGGCGATCGCATTGAAGTGCATTTCGACGGCGGGATACGTTCCGGGCAGGATGTGCTCAAGGCTATTGCGCTGGGTGCAAAAGGAACCTATATCGGGCGCAGCATGCTGTATGGATTAGGGGCGCAGGGGGAGGAGGGCGTCACAATGGCGCTCAACATCATTCGTAATGAGTTCGATTTGTCGATGGCGTTCTGCGGCAAGACGCATGTCGCATCGATTGATGCTGGGATCTTGAGGTAGAGCGTATTATGTTCAGATACTCCAGCCCACGCAGAAATCACCCACCTTCTGGCAGATGCGTTTAGCACGCTCAAGGAATCTTTCTAACAGGATTACATAACGCGGTCGTTCAACGGGCTCTGGAATAAGAATGCCTTTCGCCTGGAGTGCTTGCCACGCAGAGCGACGCACAACGTAGACGAAGTCATGCTTTGCAAGATGTTTCAGAGCCAGTACGCTGCGTTCATCCTCACAACCGTATAAACATGCGATCAGTCGCAACCGTTTATTAAAATCAGTTTTATCTTTCAGTAAAATGTCTAACTCGTCATCCGTCATCTCATAGTCCTAAAATGAGCATATCTTACTCATCCGGTATACATACTCCTATACGGTGCCCGTCAGGATCAAGTATTACCCTACAGGCAGCGTCGTGCCGGTGGCGGGCGTTACACAACTGGATAGAGACGTAGGAGTCATTGTGTCCCTGCATAAGTGTTAAGAGAGGGAGCTGGTCACCTTTTTTTTCAACAAGCTGAGAAAGTCGACTGGGGTAGTGTCCCATAATTCCGTAGAGAATTCCGCGCCATAACGGTTTTCAAAATCCTCTTCGAGGTTGTCGCTTTCCTCGGTAAACTGATCAATATCGCCTATCAAGCCATGCCGTAAAGCTGGCGGCGTGTCAGCAATCCAGGCATCAATTTGAGCCTCCACGCTTTCACCGCTACCGAACAGATCATAATTCTGTCCAAAATAAAGTGCGATCAGGCTGTCCAGCCCGAATACGTTGATGTCTTTCATAATTAACCCATCGGATAAGCAGTGAGGACGAAAGGTTTGTCCTGAACCAGTTTAATAAATTCAAGTGTACGCCCGAGGCACTTGTTGTCCACGATAACGCCCAGATCAATTTACTGAAGACGATCATAGATGGAGTAGGGAAGAACGGTCCCGTTCAATTGGGGTTCTTTTCGCCCATCCGCATAATGCCAGATTTTGGCGCACGTAGTTTGCGAGGGCTCCAGAGACCGGCTTTGAGCATGAGTGAACGGACAATCTCTTTTGACAGGTAAACATCGTGCAGTTCTGCGAGTTTCTCACACGCCAGCGTCGGTCTAAAGTCTGCATAGCGTTTGCGGGTTATGTTGAGTATAGGAAGCTTGTTATTGACTGGCCCTTTTTCCAAGCCCCTAATTCAGGGGGTAGCCTGGCATCAGTTAAGTTGTTACATTCCTATTATTAGTTCGGTCACACCAACGTAGTTAGCTGTTATTGAGTCAGGAAATCACTTTGATTAAAAAATTTCCCTTTCTGTTTCTCCGGTTCTTAATGTCTACAACCAGGCTAACAAACTGCTACACGTACAGTACAAGCTATACAATGCCTATGCGTTCTTCAAACTGGTAAAAACACTTTCAAAATGAATAAATTTTTTCTTCTAATTACGGTGCTTTTGGTTAGCAATTCTGTTCTTTGTCAGAACAATACCCGAGTTCATCTTAAAACCGGTGTTAACACCATCGATTTGAACAATGATGGTACCGCTGACACAGTCTTTATGGCTACCTATGACAATAATACGTCCCACCCCAGTGAAACGCTTACCGTTTTTGTTAAAACTGGAAAAAGTTGGTTCATTGTACCGGTTCCAGATGATGAGGGTTTCATCCTGGCAGATTTCAGATTGTCTGGCTCAGCTCTCAAGGTAAACGGCGTAGAACTACACCAGCTTAACGGGATTGTTTATCTAATAAGAGGGGTGAAATACGCTGCTAATGGCGATATCACTGACGGTTCAAAAGTGAAATTTTCCCGTTACAGTCTGGCTGCAAATAATGATGATCCCGGTACGTCCGCATTTTACTGGGAAGCAGCAGGGAGTTATCTCACTGAGCAGATATTTAACAGTGTCGATGATGCCTTTCAGACGCTGGCTATGGAGAAGTTTCGTTGATGCGCAAGACATGGCTTTTGCTAATTTTAATAGCGCCATACTGCATGGCAAATTCGGAAAACCTGTATCGCAGACTTATTGAACAATCACTAAACCAACAGCCTCTGTGTCTGGGTGAGGATCACTGGCCGGTATCTATAAAGCTCGGTAGTGACCGATGGATTAATGCAAAAATGGAGGCACTTGTTGATGCTGGATTAATAACATCCCATGCCGAGGCGGGAAAAAAGAGTTGGAACTTAACCCAATATGGTTATACATCATTTAGTAAAAAGCATGATTTCTGCTACGGAACAATGCGGGTGAGGAAAATACTTAAAACCCAGCAGGATAGGAGTGGCATTACTCTTGTAACGTTTACCTATTATATCCATGCTCTGCCCGCTTGGGCAAAAAATCAATCTGTACGCGTTGCTAATACCGACCTTGACAACCTTGTGACTGGAGTTGAATCAGTACGTTACATAGCTAAATTTTCACATGATAGCCAAGGTAAAGTGTGTTTACTCAATGTACCAGGACAAATAGATTTACTCTATTAAAGATGTGATAAATTACCTTTCATTTTGGCCTGAGTAATAATTTTTAATATCATGCACAAAGGCAGTGCCGCGCATTTAAAGCGATAAAGTAAGATTACTGTTGTATTTTACTTGCAGCAAAGATTACAAGCTATTCGAAAAAAATCTTAAGAGGAGCCAATGAAAATGACAATTTCTTTAGGAGTGCTGGCAGGTATGGGGCCTCGATCAACGGCCCCGTTCATTGATATGCTTGTGACAGAATGCCAGGTGGGTTATGGCGCGAAATACGATATGGATTTTCCGAAAATGCATATTATCTCGCTACCAACACCCTTCTGGCCTGGTAAGGAAATTGACGATAGTGCAATGATCGCTGCTCTGAAACAGGGGATTGAGGAACTCGTCAGAGCAGAAGTTAGTCTAATCGTCATTCCCTGTAATCTAGCACACTGTTACTTTCCCGAAATGGAAGAGGTAAGCGCAGGGGTCCCACTGCTGCATATCGCAGATAGCGCACTTGAATCTCTGCCAATTGTTGCAACTAAAGTAGCTGTATTAGCCACAGAGCCCACTCTGAAATCCAGGTTTTACCAGGCGCGGATAGAGGCTTCTGGCAAAGAAGTTATTGATTCCCGGGTGCTACGTGAAATGACTACATCACTCATTGAGCTTGTTAAAATAAAGGGCTTTCGTGACCCCGATGTGCAATCAATGTGGAGAAATTTAATGTCGGTAGTGGAAAGCCATAAGGTGGAGGCTGTTCTTGTCGCTTGTACAGATCTCAGCCCACTGATAACTGAAAATCCTTTTAGCTTTGTCATCGTTGATACGGCAGCCAGCCTTTCCAGAGCGACCATTAAAAACTTCAGGAGACTCGTCGACGGCAGTGAAAAGCGACAACAGTAACATCTGCCAGCCTGACGTCCGCTTTTCGCTCAAAGCGGACATTGTCTCTTACGCATGTCTGCTTTGTGCCAGAAGCGATCGTGGCTGACGTCAAAATACGAAACCAATTGCTTTCTGTGATTAATGCAGTCAAATCTGTTGTCGGAGATCCGTTATTAACATGGAGAGAGATCAGAACGATCGCCCCGAGTTGTCGGATGAGAGATGACAATAAATTCTACGGGTAACTGGCTGTCGTTTCTGGCCTGATGTTTTGCATACGGGGGGATTTCAAGTCCCTGCCGGGCTTTGATTTCATGTTTAACGCCTTCGAGTTCCATCGTCAGGTTCCCCTCAAGAACATAAAAAATCTGTCTGGAAATGGAGTGAAAGTGTCGCTTTTCTTGAGTGCCTGGAGGCATTTTTTCGTGAATGATGAGCATATCTTGCCGGTTCACTAGATACCAGCCATCGCAATCATCACCCCAGATATAATGCTCAGCATTGTCTTTTGAAATCATCGTTTTTCTCCTGGTAAGAGTTTTTGTTTGTGGTCCTTTAGATACAGGCAGATTAACGCGATAAAGCCAGGAAGCACTACCACCATATTTAGAGTTGACCGCACTGGTTGAGATACCTTGTCAAGAGATGAGCGAGGCAAGCAGAAGCCGTTAAAATTACCTAAAAAGCTCGAAACAAGAATGACGTCCGCTCCTCGCTCAAAGCGGACGTTAGTTACCACAGCATTGCTGTTTATCGTAGTATTCAAGTCATTTCCGGCAGGCAGCGCCTGTGAACGGTTATTATCGCGTTTGTCCTGAACCAGCTTGATAAATTCGAGTGTGCGCCCGAGGCGCTTGTTGTCCACGATGGCCCCCTGGTCAATTTCCTGAAGACGATCATAGGTGGAGTAGGGAAGGACAGCGCCATTAATGCGGAGTTCTTTACGACCATCCGGATAATGCCAGGCCTCGATATATTTCCCGATAGCCCTGCGGCTTAAGTCATTATCTTCAATAAGATAAAGCACTTTGTCATACTGTACCGTCAGGGATTTTGAAACACGGCGCGGCTCCCGCCATGTGAAAAATGCGGCCAGATCATCATCAGTTTCAAGTGGCCGGTGAACATCGAAGTCATGCCGGGGGGCTTTTGCAAAGCGTCGGTTGTAATCGGCCATCAACTCATCGGCATAATCATTGGCGGCGTCCACTAAAGAAATTCCCCTGAGCCTGAGCTCCTTTACCAGGCGATCCTGAAGCGTCAGATGGGCGCGTTCAACGCGGCCTTTAGCTGAACTGGTATTGGCGTAGATAGTCTGGATATTCAGTTCGTGCATTGCACGACCAAACCATCAGGAAAAGTGAGTCGTTGTCTAGTCAAGCAGCTTTGGAACTATAACCCGGACATTCCTAATGTGAGCCACAAATAGAGATTAGCATTGAGCTCCTACAACCTTAGTGCGCATAATGTATATTATGTTAAATTGCATATGAAGTATCATCCGCAGTCCTACCATAGCCGCTAACACATAAGAATCAGCATTCTTACCCTTCCCTTCGCATACACAACACGACTATCATTTCCATTCTTTGTTTTTAGCCGGATGAATTATAACGACCAGTCACTTGATGCCCAGACGTTGACGTTACAGTCATTCTCCCCTAACTAAGCGCAGGATATTAAAATGGTTAAAGCATTATCCCGTCGCTGGCAATATTGTAACGACGCGGCGGTCAGCATTAACAACGCTAGCAGTGCGCAGCTGCAACAGCTGAAAACACACTTGGCCGAACAGATGGGTAAGCCGGTGGGACTGCATACCATGGGCATTCCAGCGGCGATTAGCACCCTCGGAGTGATTGTCAGTTTTGCTATTCCGCAGCTGTGGTTGGGTTACGGCGTACTCGCCGCACTAAACCAGCCTGCTGAGAGAGTGTTCGTGTGGGTAGTGGCGATCGCTTTGCTGTTTGCTGGCATCAATGGCTTGACGATGTTTATGATTGGCAAAGGCAGTATGCGCGCCCTGCGGGTACATCTTACGTTGGCGCTTTTAAGCCTGCTATTGACAGCAGCCTACCTGCTTTTTGCGCTGGCCGGCACGCTGAGCGGTACCAGTTGGCCAGGTGTCAACCTGACAGCGGCGCTGGTGAGTGTCGTTATGCTGCTGCTCAGTGGTGGCTGTATCCGTTCCACTGCCTTCTATAAGATGCTGCTGTTTACCCTACATAATCGCGCATGGCGCCAGCTAATCAGCCAGGCACGCACTATGCATAATTCGCGCTAGAACCATAACGACAAACCAGAGGAAAACTCGATGCCAGACGATTTAAAGGTTGTTGATATCACCGATCTTGCGAAAAAGCTCAATGCCATTGCCCAAACCGGACTTACCTACGCCAGGGATGTTTTCGATCGTGAGCGCTATGAGGCTCTTCAACAAATGGCCGTTGAGCTGATCGGTTCCCGCTTTGACATTGACGCTAAGACATGGAATCACGTCTCTGAAATCGGTTATGCGACCCCCAAAACGGACGTTCGTGCTTTTATCCTCCGCGAAGGTAAAGTTCTGATGGTTCGCGAGGCTGACGATGGGCTATGGAGTTTACCCGGCGGTTGGGCGGACGTTGGCGATACGCCATCTATAGCCGTGAGCCGGGAAGTTAAAGAAGAAACCGGGCTCAGCGTAAAAGTGACAAAACTGCTGGGCGTGTGGGATCGCAATCTTCATGGCCATCCACCCTACCCTTGGCACGTTTACAAGCTTATCTTCCTGTGCGAAGAGATCGGTGGAAGCCTGGCATTAAGCCACGAATCCACCGATATTGGCTTTTTCGACATTAACGAGCTGCCGGATCTGTCGCTAACCAGGATCGTTCCTGAACAGATAAAAGTAAGCATGGATATCGCCACGTCAGATCGCCCAACGTGGTTTGACTAATTAGTGCTTACGGCACTCCGCGCATCGCCGCCTGTATCCACTGGCGGCTAATCCGTTCCATCGTCTTCTATCAGATGTACTGTTAACGCTATCCGTCAAATTTTTCGCATCTTGCATAATTTCAGATCATCTTTATTAAGCTTTTTAACACTTCAGAACAGCGGTTTTTGCACCAAACTAATTCCCACTCCTGTTCAAGATTCAAATCGTATAAAGTCGAAAACAGTACGTTAGGTGGAGCAAGATATCGGGTTCCTTCAGCAACAATAGTGCATCCCATTCCGGCAGAAACCAATGTTAACATCGATACCGCATCCACTCCCTGCATAACTGAGCGTGGTGTAAAGCCCGCATCAAAAAAACAATGAATAAGCCTATCATGCCATACCGGAGCAGCAGTGCGCGTTATCCATATAAAGTCCAGATCTTGCAGGTCTCTCAAGTATTCAGGTTTTTTATTATTTGACCAGCTCCACTCGGCTGGATAGGCTAATAACATTCTTTCTTTGAAAATGGGTACACCCTCAAATCGTGGGTCATTCTGAGGCCTAAATAATAAAAAGCCTGCATCTAGTTGCCCTTCTGCAATCATGGCAAGCTGCACTTCTGAAATAAGATGGTGAAGAGTTATACCAACATGAGGCGCTTTTTGTTTGAATCGTTTTAATAATGATGTAATTGATGGGGCTGCATTTTGTATGACGGGAAGAGCGAGAGATAAATTACCGCACTCTCCTCTTGAGGCTCGTATGGCACGTTCCCTGGCTGTGGTTGCATCATCAAGTAATTTTTCCACATCGGCTAAAAATTGAGTGCCAGCATCAGTAAGGTTCACTCCCCTTCCCGTCCGCTCTAACAGCAATACGCCTACATCTTCCTCTAACTTTTTGATCTGACGAGTCAATGCCGGTTGAGCAATGTGAAGCGCCTGCGCTGCTTGACTAATACTGCCAAGTTTAGCCACGGCTGTGAAGTAACGAAGCTGGCGCAATTCCATAGCTATACCTCAATGGCATGAGTGAGATGTTTAAAAGGTATTTTACGGCATACCCCCCTATATCTATCATTCCTGTTGAGTAGGTTCAAGCAATGTGGCTGTTTTCATTTTGCCCATAAGCAATCGACCCTTAGCCATGAGAATTTATGTGAATTGAATCAATAAAAATTAATAAATTCCTTTACACCAAACAAAAGATTAACTCTAACCTCTATCCAACAACGAGACTTACTTTATGCAGAATAAGAAAGAAATAGATTTAAATGTGAAAAGGCTCACAGAATTTAGACATGATTTACATATGCATCCTGAGTTGAAATTCAATGAACACCGCACGTCAGAAAAAATCGCGGAATTTCTTACTCTTTTAAATATCCCTTTCAAGCGCGGGCTGGCAACTACAGGTATTGTTGGCAGTATATATGGTCAAAACCGTAGCGCTGATAACCCAGGCCCCGCACTAGGCATTAGAGCTGATATAGATGCTCTTCCAATGGAAGAAGCCAATGATTTCGAGTATGCGAGTAAGTATAAAGGATGTATGCATGCTTGTGGGCATGATGGGCATACGGCAATGCTGCTCGGTGCTGCAGAGCTTCTGTCTGCTAATCGTAACTTCGATGGTACTGTTCATCTTATTTTTCAGCCAGGGGAAGAAGGTGGCGCCGGTGCGCGTGTCATGATGAATGAGGGCCTTTTCAAAACATATCCTTGCCAGGCAGTTTTTGCCTTACATAACTGGCCAGATCTTCCTCAAGGACAGATGGGCACAAAAATCGGTCCAATAATGGCATCAGGGGTTACATTTGAGGTTATTGTTCGCGGTAAAGGTGGTCATGCGGCTCTTCCTCATTCGACTATCGATCCGGTTCCGGTAGCGTGCTCTATCGTTACACAGTTGCAGAGTTTAGTTTCACGTCGTGTTGATCCACTGGATGCAGCAGTGCTGACAATTGGTAAAATTGAAGCAGGAAGCTCACCAAATATCATTCCTGCGGAAGCCAGAATGTCTGGTACCTGTCGGACTTTGACTAATGAATCCCAATCATTAATTTTAGACGGGGTGAAACGGATATCGCACTATATCGCTGAAGCACATTGTGCCCAAGCCGAGGTCATTATAAAGGATGGTGGCTACCCGAACACTACAAACCACTCTAAAGAAGGGAAGTTTATGGCGGCCGTTATGCAAGAAATGGTTGGTGAAACGAACGCCAATACCCATGTCCGTCCTGCTATGACCGCTGAAGACTTTGGGTTTATGCTTCAGGAAGTTCCTGGTGCATATGGGTGGATTGGTAATGGCAAGGATGAAGTTTCAGGCGAAGCTCTTCATAGTACGGCCTATGATTTTAACGATAAAAACCTTAGCTTAGGTGCCTATTTTTGGGAAAAACTCGCTCGGCAATGGTTTCTTACCGAGGCGAACAAATAATTAGCTGTCGTGTCGGCCGATGATCATTGAAATGGAAAATTTATTTTCTACTCATCGGTATATAAACTGTTTTTTTACCGCCCAGCCTGGGCGATAAGGAATGTAAGATGAACAGCGATAATAACATTTCTCAAACGGTACCTATCTCCGAGGTTGCGCAAAAACCAACCAGGCAACGACTGTATGTTCTGGCTATACTTTTTGTTAGCCTTTCTATCATCTACTTAGATCGCGTTAATATCTCTATCATTGCTGCGAATGCTCAATTTTTACAAGAAATGAATCTAGCCGGCAAGCCGATATATATTGGTTTGTTAATGACTTCCTTTTTGATTGCCTATGGTATTTCTAATGTCGTCCTTAGCCCAGTAGGCGATCTCATCGGCCCCCGAAAAGCTATGCTTATAGCCTATGTCGTTATAAGCTTATCTCTCCTTTTGGGTGGGCTATCAGGTATCTTTGGGTTTTTACTCGGCACGCGTATATTATTAGGTATCGGGGAAGGACTTTACTATCCGATGCAGAACACTTTTATCAAGAACTGGTTTCCACCCAAAGAAAGAGGAAGAGCCAATACGGCGTGGATTTTAGGCCAGTCTCTCTCCCCAGCAATAGCGATGCCGGTTTTTACCTGGATTATTGCTGAGTACTCCTGGCGGCACACATTTTACTTCTCGTTTGTGTTAAGCCTTGTTCCACTTATGTTGATATATTTCTTCACATCAAACACGCCGCGGGAAAATAAATATATCAATAACTCTGAGCTTGAGATTATAGAAGAAAGTGTGCCTGGGCATATCTTTAAAAGCGATACTTTTGAAAAGCCATCAATCATTACCCGTTCTAAAATCTATTTGTGTAATGCTAGCTTTTGGATGCTGTTAATGATTTTTTCCACTAACTCTATGTTATCATGGGGAATTGTTACCTGGCTACCGACATATCTCAATACTGAACGTGGCTTTTCCTGGGCAAGCGTTGGATGGATGTCGTCGTTACC
This sequence comes from Pseudescherichia vulneris NBRC 102420, assembly GCF_000759795.1. Taxonomy (GTDB): domain Bacteria; phylum Pseudomonadota; class Gammaproteobacteria; order Enterobacterales; family Enterobacteriaceae; genus Pseudescherichia; species Pseudescherichia vulneris. The sequence goes on along the minus strand of NZ_BBMZ01000009.1, from coordinate 225,255 downwards.
ATTCATATTCGGTTTATTATTCAAGATTGTTTCCGGGATCGTCGTCGATCGCACCGGAAAGAAAGGGTTGATAATGCTTATCTCAGCGCTGTTATGTGCTACAGGGATCTTAGCAGGAGTAAATATTACTAATAATTACATGGCTGCCATTGTAATCTCATTTGGCATAGGCGCATCATCAATGCAGTTGCCTTGCATATTTACTCTATTGCAAGGTATGGTTCCCACTGAAGCGATATCTTCTGCCGCAGGAGCATTAAATGGCATGGCTGTAGGTTTTGGTGCTTTATCTCCTGTGTTAATAGGATTCATATTAAGTGTAAGCAATGATTTTTATGTTGTAATGTACTTGCTAATAGGAATTGTTATGGTTGGCGCCCTATTTTCATTGGTTTTTGCTATGAAGCGGCTGTAATTTTTTCTCATCACAATCACTACTTTAACATTATTATCTTTTACAATGGCGGCATTGTTATGTTGCCATTTTTTTATACAACCTTGCTCTGTGGTCAGCATTAGTCCAATTTGAACCCAATGCATAGGTGTTGTGATTTTTTTTCAACAAAATTCCCTATTCACAAAAAAGCGTTTTAATTCCGGCAGCTTACCGAATGGAAAGATAATCTTTTTAGACCAGATACATTATCTACCTTGTCGCCGTTTTATTTTATCCAGACAATGATTCAGTAACAATATACGCCCAAAAAATTAACGATAATATCCACAATAACTGAATGACTTATCTTTATCTCCGAATTCACATTATTGATGTAGGAATGGTTACCCTATAAGAGTACAGGTGTTTTAATGAAAAACCAGGCAGAAACAGTTGTCATAGGAAGTGGTTTTGGCGGTGCCATTGCAGCGAAACGTCTTGCCGATGCCGGGCGGGAAGTGTTGATGCTGGAAAGAGGTCCGTGGCGCGATACGGTGCCCAATCGCTCAGTGGGCATTGATAACCTTGCGTCTCTGCCGCAGGGGAAAAAAGTCTTCACGCATGGGTTAAGATCGTTCGGTTCGCATCGGCTGAAGAAATTTGTCTTGCTCAACAAAAAAGGCTTTATCGAAGCTTTCCACGGTATAGGCATTAATATTATCTGCTCATCCAGCGTCGGTGGCGGCAGTCACGCCTATGCCGCCATGCTGGCAAAACCGTCCGATCCCGATTATTGGGCCAATCGCCATCCGCTGTTATCAAAAACCGCAATGGATGGCTATTATGCCGAAATTCTGTCACTTCTGAAGGCCAGACCTGTTAACGATGACGATCGCGTGCCGAATAATATTAGCCAGACCGGTTACGAAGGCACATTGTCTACGCAAGGTCTGGCTAACCCTTTTATCGGGATCTTGCTTCCTGCAAATCCCGGCACGGCTGCCAAAGTCGTTGATACCAATGGCGTAGAGCGCTGGGAGTGTGAATATAGGAATAACAGCATTCTTGGCTCCCCCACCGGCGCCAAAACGACACTCGACTTTTCGGTTGTCTGGCCTGCGATACGCAGCGGCCTTGTCGTTCGTGATATGTGCGAAGTGACTGCCATTCACAGGCTACAAACAAGCGACGCTGACGGTATGCGCTATGAAATCCACTATCGCGATCATCATAAAAACAGGAATGAACGCGTGCGTGCCCGGCATGTAATTTTAGCCGCTGGCTGCCTGAATACGATCCGCTTGCTAATGCACAGCCGTAACGCCAGCGCTGGCCTTCAAGGCATGCCGCGCCTGGGTAAAGGATTTGGTACCAATGGTGGCTATTTTGGTTTCTGGAAAGAGAATAGCACTCGCGATCTCTCAGCTGGTCTTCCCCTGTGCGGCCCGTTCCGGGTGGCAAACTCCACCAGCAAATCCGTCCAGGTGTTGCGCGCCGCTATCCAGGGTCTGGATGACATCCCATGTCCCACATTTATCAAAAGATGGTTCCGCAGAAACGCCTTTATCGTTGCACTGGGCAAAGATAACAACAACGGCGTGATGACGTTAAAACGCGGCAGGTTTAACGTGATTTATAACAAGGCGGACAGCCAGGTTTATCAGGAGATAGATCACGAAGTCAGAGAGATCAAAACCAGGACGGGCACCAAAATCTATTCCCCTTCTGCACCTATCACCGTTCAGCCTTTGGGCGGTGCCTGCCTGGGAACCTCTAATCTGGACGGCGTAATTGGTGCCAATGGTGAGATATTTGACAATCCAGGCCTGTATATCGCCGATGCAGCGGCGCTACCAGAGTCGCCCGGCAGGCCGCCCAGCCTGACCATTGCCGTCTGGGCCGCCAACGTTGCCGACAGGCTGCTCGATACCCTTAGGCAAGAGCCTTTGCAGCAGAACGATCCGGCTTCGCAAGCGCGGTAATACAGCGCAGCACGCATATTCCGAACGGAGCGCTGAGTTAAGCCAGTCGCTTCGCCCTTCCCATCTCCCATCCGGATTTCTGTTTGACAGTGTCCCGGCGGGATTGCCTACAAGGTTGGTCAATGACAAAGCAAGTTGAAGTGCTGATTATTGGTAGTGGTTTTGGCGGCGCGATTGCCGCACAACGCCTGGCCGCTGCAGGTCGAGATGTCTTGATGCTGGAACGTGGCCCCTGGCGCGATACGGTGCCAAACCGCTCAATCGGTCTTAAAAATCTCGTCTCACTTCCCCAGGGAAGTAAAGTCTTTACGCATGGTCTGAGAACGGTAGGCTCGCATCGGTTTAAAAAGACATTGACCTTAAATAATAAAGGTTTTATCGAAGCTTATGCGGGCAAAGGCATCAACATTATCTGTTCGTCGGGCGTGGGAGGTGGCAGCCATGTTTATGCTGGTTTTCTGGACAGGCCGCTGGCTGCAGACTACTGGGATAACCATCACCCGGAAATAAGCCAGGGGAAAATGGAGCGCTACTATGATGAAATAATCAAGGCTTTTAATGCCCGCCCGCTTACTGCTGCCGATAAGGCCCCCAACCGCATTGAAGAGGCGAATTATAATGGCTTACTCACTCCTCTCGGCGATCCGGCAATCGGTATGCTGGTCCCCAAACAGCCTGGCGTCCCGGTCAAAATAACGGATAGTAACGGCATTGAACGCTGGGAATGCGATATGAAAAACAACAGCTTCCTGGGTTCGCCTTCGGGGGCAAAAACCACCCTCGACTTTACCTTTATCTGGCCGGCGGTAAAACAGGGACTGGTTGTACAAGAGATGTGTGAAGCCCTCTCGATCCATAAGCTTGAATCGCAAAACGACAGCGCCATGCGCTACGAAGTGCGCTATCGCAATCATCGTAGTGGAAAGGTAGAAAGCGTACAGGCAGAACATCTTATTTTGGCTGCCGGGGCCCTAAATACCCTGCGACTGTTACTGCGCAGTCGCGACATTGAAGGGGGGCTCACCGGTATGCCCCGGCTCGGTCTGAAATTTAGTGGTAACGGTGATTTCTTCGGCGTCTGGAAAGAGAACAGCGCTACCGATCTGTCGAAAGGTATGCCTATCGCTTCCCCTTTCCGCCTGAAGGACTCCACTAACGAACGCGTGATTGTCCTTCGCGCCAGTATTCAGGGCCTGGACGATGTCCCCGTGCCGTCGTTTCTTAAGCGTTGGTTACGTAAGCAGTCGGTCATCATTGCCTTTGGCGGCGACGACAGCAATGGCTCCGTCACTACCAAGGGAGGTAAGTTTAAAATTAGCTATAGCAAACAAGAGAACAGTATTTATGCAGACATTGATGATGAGCTGAACAACATCAAGGCTCGCACCAGGACAAAAATCTATGCGCCACGGGATCCGGTTACCGTTCATCCTATGGGAGGAGCCTGTTTGGGGACGTCAGATGCGGATGGCGTGGTGGGCGCTGATGGTGAGGTATTCGATCATCCCGGGTTATACGTTGCCGACTCATCCGCTCTTCCTGCCTCTCCGGGCGGCGCACCTAGTCTGACCATTGCCGCCTGGTCGGCCAATGTCGCAGACAGGTTGATAAAAAAACTTGAAGAAAGTGATGCTACTACCGTAAAAGAACAGCAGGCAGTAGCATAGCAGTCATCAAGCCCGCCTATGCGGGCTTGTTACCGTTTATCGCGCTCCCCCACTATTATTGCCAGAAATGCCAGGCTTACCGGAACCAGTGAGCCCCATAATACTGCGTTCCAGCCGTAAAGATTGAGTAGCACTCCTGACGAGAACGAGCCAACAATCATCACGCCAAACACCACAAAATCGTTCAGCGATTGCACCTGGGTTTTTTCCTCTGGCCGGTGGAAATCAATGATCCTGGCCGAGGCGCCGATAAAGCCGAAATTCCAGCCTACGCCGAGTAATATCAGCGACAGCCAGTAGTGATGGATTTCTGTTCCCCCCAGACCGGCTACCACAGAGCCAGCGGTAATCAGCAACCCTACCGCCGCAACGTGCAGCGCACCATACCGGCTGATGAGCTTACCGGTAAAAAATCCCGGGCCGTACATGGCAATCACATGCCACTGGATGCCGAGGTTTGAGGCCTCCTGCGAAATCCCGTGCATATGCATAGAAAGCGGTGCAGCGGTCATCAGGAAATTCATCACCATATAGGTCACCGCCCCGCTGAATACGGTTCTGGCGAAACCCGGTTGGCGAATGATTTCACTAAGCGGTCGGCCCCCTGAAGAAGAGACAGTAACGGCCTCTACCGGTTTTAGGCCCATCAGGATCACGGCTGAGACGGCCGCCACCAGCCCCTGAGCCATAAAGGTAATGACAAACGTATGGGGTGGCCAGAGATCCATTGTGCCCGTCACCAGCCCAGGCCCAATGACGCCAGCGATAACGCCGCCGCCCATCACCAACGACAGCGCCCGGGCACGTCGTTCTGGCGAGACGCCATCCGTCGCCGCAAAACGGAAGCTGAGCGCAACTGCCGCATAAGCGCCACCTATAAAGGCGGCAATACAAAAAAGCAAAAAAGAACCGATAACCATCGCAAGAGCAGCGGCCAGCCCGGTGATCACCCCTGCCCCCGTGCCCGTCATAAATGCGGCCTTGCGTCCCCGATGTCTTGCCAATGCACCTAATGGCAGGATCGACGCCGCCATACCCAGTACAAACAGAGTGACAGGAAGCGTCGACAGCGCCGCGCTGGGGGCGATGGTATTACCGACAATAGCCCCGGTAGCATAAAAAACAACTGAGTTTGCTCCAGCCAGTGCCTGAGCGGCCGCAAGGCGGATAATATTATTGTTTTGCTCAGATACGGAAAGCGCATGTTCTATGGTCATGTGAAGCGATATCCTGATTCGTTTTGTGGGTAAAACTTAAAGCTGAAAAGTTCTTCCTATCGCCTCACCAAATCTTACTGTCGTCCCTGAGTTTATGGCTTCATTCCACTGCATCTGATTTGGCGCAAAGAGGATAATGACCGTCGAGCCCAGCCTAAAATGGCCCAGTTCATCCCCCTTCTTTAACTGTATTGCCGCAGCGTCCGTCTCCTCATAAGTAAAAGTCTGGATCTGGCGTGCATGAGGGCATACAGGCCCATGCCAGACGGTATGAATGGATGACACAATCATCGCCCCTACCAGGACGATAGCCAGCGGCCCCTGTTCGGTATCAAACCGGCAAACAACGCGTTCGTTACGCGCAAACAGACGTGGCACGGTGCCGGTTGTCACACTATTTACCGAAAACAGCTTACCGGGAATATAGACCATCTCCCGCAAGGTTCCGGATAGCGGCATATGCACACGGTGATAATCCCGGGGTGCTAAATAGATCGTCGCATATTCGCCATTAATAAAGGGTAAAGCGCGTTCTACATCCCCACCGAGAAGCTCATACAGGCTATATTTGTGCCCTTTCGCCTGCACAAGCGTTTCGCTCTCCAGAGTGCTAAATTGTCCGAGAGTACCGTCCGCCGGGCTAGCAACATCCTGCGGGTGGGTTGCTACCGAACGAAGGTGTGCTTTAAGCCGGCGGGTAAAAAAGGCGTTAAAATTTTCATAATCTTCTGCCGTTTCCCCACGTGCTGCCCGCATATCCACGCCGTAGCGGGCTATGAATGCGTTTATTAGCCGGTTCTTGAACCAACGAACACGACAGCGCGCAACATATCCCGTCAGCCGGGATAAGAGATGCTGCGGTACCAGGTACTGCAGCAGCACAAATAATCGGTTACCCAAGGTAATCATTCTAGCTCACTCAGGAGGTGGTCTAATTTAACAAAGATATTTTCAACCATTGAATTTATGTCTAACCTTATTCCGTGGCCGCGCAGTTGCGTTATCAACCACTCGATCTCGTTTTGCAAAGCGTGTTCGAAGACAGCATTTTTTATAGCCTTTTGTAGCCAGCAGTAAATAAACGTATTCTCTTCGATTTTATTCAGCCCGCGCCGTTCCCGACGATACATTTTTACTGCAATAAGGAGGCAGTAGTAGAAATGATGCACACGTTTAATGCGTTGAATATCCACTCCCGCCTCCTCTGTTGTTACTTTTTAATGTACGCAATAGCTTCGATTTCAACTAAGGCATCTTTGGGCAATTTCCCTGCCTGAATGCACGATCGGGCTGGCGCTCCTGTTGAACCAAAAAACTCGGTATAGACTTCATTAAAGGCAGCGAAATCTTCCATTTTTGCCAGAAAGCAGGTGGTTTTTAGCACGGTTTCCAGCGAAGCGCCCGACTGTTCCAGAACGGCTTTGACGTTCAGCAGCGACTGGCGCGTCTGCTGTTTTATGCCACCGTCCGGGAAGGCCATTGTAGCTGGGTCAAGCGGCAGTTGGCCGGAAGTTATGACTAAATCACCGAAAGCGACGCCCTGAGAATAAGGTCCAATAGCCGCTGGCGCAGACTCTGTATTAATAATTTTCTTCATTTTTCTCTCCTGTAGGAAAATAGAGTGCCTTGGGGTCTAAATGAATAAACCCCTTGTTTCTAAAATATAAAACTACGTAATTTGGATGTCAGGTAACAGGCGCATGCAGCGTTGTTTGATAAAATGAATAAAGTCGCACACAAAGTCTTTATCCATATTTTCAGTTAGCGATGCCAGCCAAATTTCAGACATTAACTTATCTTTGGTGATCGACCTGGCTGTAACATACTTTTTATCCAGATATTCCGACACCGCCCAGATCGGTAATGCCGCAATACCACGCTGGCTGGCAACCTGTTGAACTATCGCCATAGTCAGTTCAGTGGTTTTTCGTTGTACCCGAATGCCGGCAGGTTTTAGCACTTTGCGACACAGATCGATGCGATCTTCCGGTACGGCATAGGTAATAAGCGATTCTCCGCGAAAATCCTCCGCCTCTAGCCACGGCTTTTGCGCTAAAGGATGCCCATTGGGTAAGATGGCCACCATTTCATATTTGAACAACGGACTGTAGCTGACCATGTCTGTCTGCTCTGTTTCATCTACAATGGCCACATCCGCTCTATTTTGCAGTAGCAGGCCCACTGGATCCGGCTGGAAGCCTGGCAGGATATCGATTTCAACCTCAGCCCATTTTTTACGGAATTCATCCATCACTGGTAACAACCAGCCATAGCAGGTATGACACTCAAGCGTAATCCTTAGCTCTCCCTGTTTACCGCTGGCAAACTTATAGAGGTCTCGATCGGCTTCCTCCATTGCACTTACCACCGTTTCGGCTAGCTGTAACAGTCGCTCCCCGGCTTGGGTAAACTGTATAGGCGATGTCTTGCGCACAAATAGCGTAACACCGTAATGATCCTCCAGCTGCTTGATCTGGTGCGATAACGCAGACTGCGTTAGCTGAAGGGCTACTGCCGCACGCGTAAGGTTACCTGTTTTACGCAATGTAAGAAGTGTATGTAAGTGCTTAAGGTCAATCGGAATATCCATTACTGCATCCGTCAATCAGAACGTTTCGTCATCGCGTGAGTATAACAAGCGCCAGCATGGCTGGCGCGCCGCAGGGCCTTATGCCTGCAGATGACGAAGCGCCTGATCTAAGTCTTTTACTAAATCAATCGGGTCTTCTAAGCCAATCTGCAGACGGAAGGATTGTCCCTCATACGGCCAGTGGTATTCGGGGCGATCCTTGCGCGGGTTAAACGGGATGGCCAAGCTTTCAAAACCACCCCAGGAGAAACCGATGCCGAAGTATTCCAGGCTATCGATAAACTTCTCGACAGACTCTTTTGAATAGTGCGGTTTAAGCACTACGCTAAACAGACCGCTTGATCCGGTGAAGTCACGTTTCCAGATTTCATGACCCGGGCAGGAAGGCAATGCCGGATGCAGCACCTGCTCAACCTCTTCACGTTCTTCAAACCATTTTGCAATTTTAAGCGCAGAAGCCTGATGACGCTCCAGCCGTAGAGACATAGTGCGCAAACCGCGTTGTGCCAGGTAAACGTCGTCTGGCGCGGCATGCAGGCCAAAAAGATAGACAAAGCGACGGATTGCCAGCCAGGTCTCTTTATTGGCGGTGATCAACCCCATCTGCGCATCAGAGTGGCCGACGATATACTTGGTAGCGGCATGAACGGAGACATCTACGCCATGATCGAAAGGTTTGTAAAACAGCGGTGTCGCCCAGGTATTATCAACAATCACCTTCGCATTGCGCGCATGCGCAATGCGCGTGATTGCCGGGATATCCTGCATATCAAACGTTTGTGAGCCTGGTGATTCCGTAAACACCACGGTCGTGTTTTCCTGGAACAGATCGCCGATACCATCGCCAATAGTGGGATCAAAGAAGGTGGCTGATACGCCCATATTCGCCAGAACATTATTCACGAACCCACGCGTCGGACCGTACACGCTGCTGCTGACCAAAATATGATCGCCGCTTTTTGCCAGAGCCAATAATGCGCTGGTGCAGGCGGCCAGACCCGTAGGAACCAGCAACGAACGATAGCCGCCCTCCAGCTCCGCCAGAGCCTTTTGCACGGCAAAGGTGATGGGGGTGCCAAAGCGGCCGTAGTACATCACCTCGTCTTCCGCATCCTCAAACAGCGCCTGGTGACGCTCGCTGAGCTCTTTGCAGTTTTTGAAAATGACCGTAGAGGCATGGTACACCGGCGGGTTAACCACGCCCCCGAAGACGTCAGGATCGAATGGGCCGTGACAAAGATAGGTTTCCGGGGACACCTGGTTATCAAAACTATGATTGGACATTATTAAACTTCCTCTTTTTACAACACGTACTGATTTGTTTTGACCTATGTCCCCGCCCCTGGATAGATGGCGGCGACGATTAATTCAACGCGGTTTTTAAGCGCATAACCGCTTCTTTCAGATTTTCTTCTGTAGTGCTGACGTACGACATACGCAGCGTGGAGCGATCCGGCTCATTGCAGTAGAAGAACTCGCCTGGCACATACACCACACCGTTACTCAGCGTTTTCTGCAGCCAGTGCGTGGTGTTCATTTCATATTTAAATTTTGCCCATAGAAACATGCCGCCCATCGGTTGATGGAAGGTCAGATGGTCGCCCAACTCGTTCTGCAGGTGCTGGCTCAGGACAAGGCATTTTTGCTTATAGGCTTGGCGGATCAGGGCGATTTGATCCGCCAGGCGGCCACTGTTCAGATAGTGGTACGTCAGCGACTGGGATAACGAACTGGTGTGTAAATCCGTGGCTTGCTTAAGGTTCACTACCTGTCGCTTAAGCCACTCCGGCACGACTAACCAACCTACCCGCGCGCCCGGCGCGAGGATCTTAGAAAAGGTAGAGGTGTAAATCACGTTGTCGCTGACACCCATTTCCGCCGCCCAAGATATGAGCGGAGTAAACGTCTTATCGGTAAAGTTAATTTCGCCATAAGGATCGTCTTCGATGATAACGAAGTCGTAGCGCTGGGAAAGCGCCACCAGCTGCTGGCGTCGCTGCTCTGTCAGGGTAACACCGCCGGGGTTGCCAAAGGTGGGCACGATGTAAACTGCCTTCACCGACGTGGTTTTCAACAGCGCTTCGAGCTCATCGACGATCATTCCCTGGCCGTCTGTTCCGACTGACATCAGATTTGCTTCAGCAAGCTGTAACACCTGCAATGCCGCCAGATAGGTAGGTCGTTCCACAACCACAACGTCACCCGGGTTAATCAAGGCGCGAGCAAGGATATCCAACGATTGCTGAGAGCCAGAGGTCACGACGACATCATCTATATCGCAGCTAATCGCTCTCTCTTTCATAAGTTGGCAGATGGCGCCACGCAGCTCTGGGCTACCCTCGCTAAGACCATATTGAAAGGCATCTTTCCAACCGTGCGTAAGCACATTATCCATAGCTATCTGTAAACCTTCGCGATCAAACAGATTGGGGTCCGGAATGCCTCCGCCAAGAGAAATGACGCCATCCATTTTGCTATGTTTCAATAACTCCCTAATTGCAGATGACTGAAGGTTCTGTAATTTGTTTGCGATTTTATTGTGCGACATCTCCGCTCCCCATTGTCTTTTTGTCTCTTTCTTAATATCACAGGCAAGCGTCTTTGATAATTGTTTTCCACTCGCAGAATTTTATTTTAGGGCGATCATGAATCGAGCTAATGATGACCCTGAACAAAACTAATGATAAAGCATTTTAATTATTATGGTTAAAGCACAGTGTGAGCTACAGAAGTCAGGTTTCTATTGTGAAAACAGCATAACAAATGGGCCAATGCACATCAGTATACCAATCAAGATAACATAGTAGACCGATACCCCACGCAGGTCAGTGAACCTGTCATTCTTCAATATAATAATTCCAGGAATGATGCAGCTAATCAGACCATAGGTTACACCGCCGAAAACAAATACCTTCAGAATCGGGAAGTTGGTCAAAACGATTAGCCATAACACCAGCACCACCATGAAAAACGCAGCAACTGAAATTGCATTGCTATTGGGGTCATGTGACTTAAACATCTTTTCTACAGCCACTTTGATCAGGCCAACAAATGACTCATGAACGGCCAGATAAAGTGCCAGGAATGCGGTTACGATAGAGAACACATTAAGGATCACGCTCATGTATTTCACTGCTGCCCCGGGTATCACCTTTGCGGCCAGGGCAAGCGCCGAGATGTTATCCTGGTAAGCGCGCAGCGCGTCTGCCTCGCTGATAGAAAGTACAATGGAGACCACAAACAGCAGCACGGTAGCCACCAGAACCAGATAAGCCACTTTGTGTACGCGCAAAATCTTGTACTTTGCCACCTCTTTATCTTCTTCACGTTTTTTATAGGCGATATTCATGGGGTTTAAAATCCCAACGAACATGATAGAGAAGATAGCGAATGGTAGGGTTGGGAACGCGCCAACAACGAGGTGGCTAACGGTTGGAAGTTCGCCGATATTGCCCACATCCCAGAAAGGCACCACTACAAAGCCAATGGCTACGATGATCACCAGTTTTACTGCAATCATGCTGCCCGACACTTTAAACAGGACCTTCTCCCCCTTGGAGGCCACCAAAGAGAGCCCAGCGATTAACAGCAAAGGCCACCACCAGTGTTCAGAGAGCGTCTCGGTTGTAAGGCCAAATGTTTTTATGTATGAGGCGCTGTCATTGGTGATGGCAAGGGCATACTCAACCATCGATTTCAGCATGGTGATGGAGTAAAGCGCGCCCAGCAACACTCCCCAGCGGTTGCCAACATAACTGGCGATAATACTTAGATAGGAATCCTGCTCATCGCTACGCGCCATGGTTTCGATAAACAGTTTTTGCATGTAATAGACGGCCGGATAACCCAGGATAACCGCTAACGCAAATACCCATACGCCTTTCAGGCCAACCTGTAACGGGAAAAAGACAATGCCGGATCCAATAGCCGCGCCGATGCAGAGCACTACCCATCCTAAATCGTACATAGTAAAGGGAATATTCTTTTTATTAATTGCTTCGTTATTAATTCCTACAGTCATAGGAGACCCCAATAAACTAAATAAAAGCACCAGACTGAGCATGTTTTAAATGCATGCTGTGGTAACTTGGTTAATTTCTTGCCCAAAATTAACAAGCCCTGCCGTATTCCAATCAAATAACCCTTTAGGCATTAATGATTGAATGTAAGAAGCTTTACACAGCAACAAAACTGTAGCGAATGAAAATTAAAGAAAACAGTTTCTACTTTTGTTCACAGGTTGTTTATTTGAAAGCAACATGACAGAGGCCACAAAATATAAAATTATTTATCTATGAATGTGATCGTGATAATAGTTTTTCCTTATGGATGCATTCTAATGCTAAATTGCAATTGTGATCTACAGCACATTAAAAAAGCCTGCTGGTTACAGCAGGCCATCGATAGCTTTCTCCCAACGATTCCAGGGTTGATTCTCCTCAACCAGGAAATCGATAAAGGATCTGACTTTAGGATTGCGAAACTTGCTCGGGAAATAGAGCGCGTAAAGGCTATGAGTCGGATAAGCGCATTTACCATCCAGCGTAAGGGGCACTAACTCCCCGCTCTCAATGTGCTGACTGATAAGATAGGAAGGGAGCCAGGCAATCCCCTGTCCGGAAAGGGCCGCTTTTAGCAGCAGCAGGCTACTGTTAGCCTGCACCGGCGTTTTAGGTTTGATATTGCACTGTGGATGCTGAGACGCAATCTCGTTGTAGCGAAGCGGTGGCGTTAGGCCCGGATACACGAGACACGCATGGCTGGTGAGCTCAGTGCGTTTGGTCGGGGTGCCGTTTCGCGCCAGGTAGGCTGGTGATGCACAATAGAGCCAGCTTATTTTGGATAACTTCCTGGCCGCATAGTTCTGCGGCGGCGTAGCGGTGATCCGCAGCGCGATGTCGACATTGTTTTCATTAAGATTCGTCAGGTGATCGTCAAGATCCAGAATCAGTTCAACGTCATGATTTTTCTTACGGTACTCTTCAAAAATATCAATCAAATGTGCATAGCCAAACGCCACAGAACAGGTGATCCTCAGCGCGCCATGAGGGTGATTGAAATATCCACAGGTCGTATTAACGATATCGTCAAACTCTTTCAGAAGCTCTGAGGCGCGGGAGACAAAGTACTCTCCAGCTTCAGTTAGCTGAAATGAACGGGTCGTTCTCTGAATGAGCGGCACGCCGAGGTTTTCTTCCATCACCGCAAGCCCCTTGCTCACGGCGGAAGGGGATATGTTAAGCAGCCGCGCCGCTTCGGACAGCCCTTTTCCCTCACTGATTTTCACCAGCATCTCAATTTGTTTGATCGTCAATGGAATTGTCATAGATTTGTTCGGTAGGTATGGCGTAAGACGGAGGAAAGTATCTGAAGCAGTATGAGGTGGATACGGCGCTCCCGACAAAGCAGATAAACTTGTTAAGCGGAAAAGTTTTTCTTTCAGGTAAAACGCCTGGGCGGAAAACGACCAGGCGTCTGTCCTGGATTATGCCTTCATACCTGCCGCAGACATAAGCGCGCGGAAAAGCAACGAAACAATCCCCAGCGCCAGGACGCTGGTGGTCCAAATGATGACCAGCCAGAATACGCCTTTCAGCAAAGTACGACTTTTCTTGTCGGTGCGCGTCAGCATATTTCTCTCCTTAATGGTATCCCTCACCCGTCCTGACCTTTCCGCGAAAGACGTAGTAGCTCCAGAAGGTATAGATAAGGATTATCGGGATGATCGCCAGGCTACCGACCAGCATAAACGCCTGACTCATCTCTGGGGATGCCGCCTGGTGAAGCGAGACCGACGGCGGGATGATATTAGGCCAGATACTGATACCGAGCCCGGAAAAGCCCAGCAAGATCAGCATCAGCGTTAATAAAAAAGGTGAATAGTGCGCCCCACGCCGAAGGGAACCTATCACTCCCCATGAACAGACCAATACCAGCACAGGGACGGGGAGAAACCAGAACAGGTTTGGCAGGCTGAACCAGCGCGTAGCAATAAATGAATGCGCAAGCGGCGTCCAGAGGCTAACGATTCCCATAACCACCAGCAGCGCGGCCAATAACGGGATCGTGAGTCTGGCCATATTCTGCTGTAATTGCCCTTCTGTCTTCATTACCAGCCAGGTACTGCCTAGTAGTGCATAGGCAATGACCAGCCCCAGGCCGCAAAACAGCGCAAAGGGATCCAGCCAGATGAGCTCCGGCCCTACATAAGCACGATGACTCACAGGCAAGCCGTTAATCAGACAACCCACCACCACGCCCTGGCAGAAAGTGGCGAGAACAGAGCCAGAGATAAAGGCTTTATCCCAAAAAGGGCGATGGGCGGGCGTGGCCTTAAAACGAAATTCAAACGCCACTCCACGGAAGATTAAACCGATGAGCATCAGCGTTAAGGGCGCAGCCAGCGCATCGGTAATAACGGCATAGGCCAGCGGAAATGCGCCATACAGGCTGGCACCGCCCATCACTAGCCAGGTTTCGTTGCCATCCCATACCGGCGCCACCGTGTTGACCATGACATCACGCTCTTCGGCATCCTTAATGAAAGGGAAAACGACCCCGATGCCCAAATCGAATCCGTCCATGACGATATACATCATGATGGAGAAAATGATAATGCCAAACCAGATAAGGGAGAGATCAATCATCATGTGTTCCTTCTTGCTGACTGCTCGCCGAGAGAGGCCGTGCCGGGGTACGCATCCTGCCAGGACCGCCCTCTTCTTGATGATGGCCTTCGCCGCTCACCGGCCCTGTCTTGATAAGCCGCATCATATACAGATACCCCACACCGAACACCGCGCTGTAAACCACGATAAACGCTAACAAACTAAAGCTCATATGCAGGCTGCCATGTGCCGATACCGCGTCCCGGGTTCGCTGAATGCCATACACGACCCAAGGCTGCCGTCCTATCTCGGTGGTGAACCATCCTGCAAGGATCGCAATCAATCCGGAAGGCCCCATTAACAACACAAACCAGAGGAAAGGTCGCGACGAATACAGACTTTTGCGATATCGCAGCCAGAGGCTCAGTGCGCCTTGGGCAATCATTAGCAGCCCTAGCCCCACCATGATACGAAATGACCAGAACACCACGGTGGAATTTGGCCTGTCAGCAGGCGGAAAGCTTTTTAAGGCAGGGATCTGTTTGTTAAGGCTATGTGTTAGGATCAGGCTGCCGAGATACGGCACTTCTAGAGCATACCTGGTACGTTCCTGCGCCATATCCGGAATGCCAAACAGAATGAGTGGCGTGGCTTCACCGGGTCTGTTTTCCCAGTGCCCTTCGATCGCGGCGATTTTTGCAGGCTGGTGTTCAAGCGTATTTAATCCATGTCCATCGCCCAGGAAAGCCTGAACGGGCGCCACGATTACCGCCATCCACAGCGCCATTGAGAACATCTTACGGATCGCTGGCGTATCCTTGCCTTTAAGAAGATGCCATGCGCCGGATGCGCCAACGAAAAAGGCGCTGGCCAGAAAGGCCGCCGTGGTCATATGCACTAAACGCCACGGGAAGGAGGGGTTAAAAACAATCTTCAGCCAGTCTTGGGGCACCACCACGCCGTTCTCAATAATGTAACCTTGCGGCGTATGCATCCAGCTGTTGGATGCCAGGATCCAGAAGGTCGATATCAACGTGCCTAACGCCACCATGCAGGTGGCAAAAAAGTGCAGGCCCGGTCCGACCTTATTGCGACCGAACAGCATAACGCCCAGGAATCCCGCCTCCAGGAAGAAGGCCGTTAATACTTCATAGGTGAGCAACGGCCCAGTAATACTGCCGGCGAACTGAGAGAATCCGCTCCAGTTGGTGCCAAACTGATAGGCCATGACCAGCCCGGAGACCACGCCCATACCGAAGTTAACGGCAAAGACTTTGGACCAGAAATGATAAAGATCCAGATATACCGTCCCGCGTTTTTTTAACCATAGTCCTTCTAACACCACCAGGTAGCTGGCAAGACCAATGGTTATCGCCGGGAAGATAATGTGAAATGAAACCGTAAAGGCAAACTGGATCCTTGCCAGATGAAACGCATCTAAACCGAACATAGGTACTCCTTTTTATGGGCGTGACCATTCTCAAGCGTTGAAGCCTGTTATTTTTCGCCCATAGCCTCACTGCAGTTTGCTCTGCAGTAATATCCAGATAGTGGAAAGAGAGAAGATGGTGGCGCTAGATATCCAGCGCGACCAGAAAACGCGAAACCATGTTATAAGCAGCAACGGTCGCAACCGCCTCCACCGTTTTGGTTTCACCAAAGAGGATCTTTAATGACGCAATGACCTCGGCGTCGACATTTACGTTTTTGGTTGACTGATCGGTTAAGGAAATGAGCATCCATTCGCGCTCATCGAACAGGCCGCGCTCCGGCTCGGTCTGTTTCAGCGCCTGAGCCTTCTCTTCCGATCCCCCTGCCTTGAGATAAACCGGATAGTGCACGCCCCACTCGAATTCAGCGCGATTAAGTACCGCTACGCGAAGCATGATCAATTCGAGATAGAGCAGTTCGAGGCTGAAGTCGGCCCGAACCCGGCCCAGTAAGGCATTCCAGCCGGTGGCCAGCGGAAAGCTTTTCAGTAACACCCTGTCAATATCAATTAATTCCCCGCCGGGACGGCGGGCCTGCATAGCGGCCAGTAAATCAGCCGGAACGGGATCGTTATCCTGCCACGGCGTAACGCGTACATTGCTCATAATTATTCTCGCAGATGAGGGTAATACTCTACCGTTATTCAATAAGGTGCTTAACAATCGACTAAAACAGTTTTAGCTATGCTCAAGGGTGAGAACCATGCGGAATTTGGCCTGGCCGCTGCGCATTTTTTCATAGGCTTGCTGCGCCTGTGCCAGAGGCTGCGTCTCAATCATGGCCCGCACGTTTGCCAACAGGCTGAACTTCAGGGCTTTTTCTAACTCAATGGCGGTACCGGTAATAGCCCCCCTGACCGTTAACTCTCGCCCTATCATCACGCCCGGCATCAGGGTCAAAGGCTCCTTACCCACCCCGACGATCATTAGCCGCCCCTGTGGCACCAGCGCCGGTAACAACGCCGATACGGCTGGACTATCCGTTATGGTCGACAAGACGACTTCCGCGCCACCAAGGGCTTTGATTGCTTCCACGGCATCTTGACTATGTGTATCTACGTAGTGATGTGCCCCAAGCGTCATCACTTCATCCGCGATATCAGCGCCCCTGCCAACAGCGACGACACGAAAACCCATTTTCCGGGCATACTGCACGGCCAGATGCCCAAGACCGCCCATACCCTGAATCACGACGGTGTCGCCGGCCTGTGCATGAGATTTTTTCAGGGCGTTAAAGGTTGCAATACCGGCGCAAAGCAGCGGTGCGGCCTCCACGGATGAGAGGTCGTCCGGGATGGCGACCAACCCTGTCGTCCGCGCCAGCATGTATTCGGCATACCCGCCGTCACACGTGCTGCCGGTGACCGGCTGGTTTTGACAGAGGTTAAAGTGCCCAAGTCGGCATTGATCGCAGGCGTTGCAGTGCCCGCCCAGACGCCCAACCCCGACGCGCTGGCCTGGCTTCAGCCATGCGGGTAATGGATCGGATGTTTTGCAGAGCGTACCGACCACTTCATGGCCCGGGACGCGTGGATATTCAACGCCCTTTTCCAGACCCTCAATAGCCCCTGCGTCCGCACCGCAAATTCCACAGGCTTCCACCTTGATAAGCACCTCACCCGGTCCCGGTTCGGGAAGATCTTTCTCTACCATTTCCATTTGTCCCGGACGGGTAACCTGCATGGCTTTATAGGTTTTTTTCATACGTTATCTCTCGTTTATTATTCGTTGGATGCCTGCGGCGACAGCATCAATCGCGCCGGCAAGATAACCTGGAAATGCGGCAGACCACTCGCTGGCGATACCCGTTATGGCGTGCCGCCAGGAACCGTTATCCGCCCAGGCCGGCGGTACGGCATGGCCAGCCTGTAAAGTCAGATCGCGCGATGTGGCGGTGAAAGGATCGGCTGCCCAGTCTTTAATAAATTCAGCATGCGGATGGGCTGCCTCGGGGCCAAACAGCCGTGCCAGCTGCGCCCTGCACTGCTCGCGTAAGGCAATTTCGCCCATTGCCTGCCTCGCGTTATACGGCAGTCCAATAAAACCAAACAGGGCGTACATCCCATCCGGTTCTGAAACATCGTGGATCTCTACCATGGGTCCGACGCTGCTTCGCGCCTCTCCAGAGAGGCCTTTTTCTTTCCAGAAATCGCGGGAATAGAGCGCTACGTATTTGGCATGCGGCGCCATCCAGGTGCCGGTGTTACGCCACGCATGTAGCAGAGGGTCAGGCAGTGCGGGGGTAAATGCGATCCGGGTTGCCAGCATGGGAGGCAAGGCCAGCAGGATGTGTCGGGCGTGCAGGGTCACAGCTTGTTCATCTGCACCGTGGCCACGAACAGTCAGCGTTCCGTTGTGTTGTTCAATCTGCTTTACTTGCACATCCATGACGACCCGGTCAGGCTCAAGACGCGCCAGCAGCGCAGCGGTCAGCTGTGACATTCCCCCACGAACGCGTGCCGCCGCAGGGGAAGAGACAAACCCCGGATGACGAGAAGCGGTATCCATAGTCCGCTCAAACAGCATGTCCCCCCATTCCTGGTGGGAGAAAACTTCAATATTCAGTTCAGCAAGAAGCGTAGAAAGCGCGGGCTGGATCCCCGGCCAGAGCCATGTTGCCCCCAAGTCTGCCCCTGTGCTCTCAGCGGGCATGACACGACCACCAACCCGCTTGCGGGCTTCAAGTACGACATACTTAATCCCGGCCTGCTCTAGCAGGCAGGCCGCATAGAGTCCGCTAAGTCCTGCGCCAACAATCGCAACCTGGGCCTTCATCATGGTTGAGGTTCCTGCATAGCACCGAGATGGCCCTTTTTCAGATACAGCAGGGTATTCTCTTTTTCCGCCATCAACGCCATCCGCTGCCCAGCAGGAATGCGGATCCAACTTCCTTCGGCATAGATGCTGTTGCCTTCAATTAGGCTGCCTTGCACGAGCAATAACTCTGCCCCGCCCGTAAGGCGTGGCTCAACCAGAAGCGAGCCAGATGCCAGGCGCAGCAGGCAGACGTTCTCCCGATCGTTCTCAAATAGCGGACAGACCGAAATACCCTCCTCCTGCTGCCAGTTGGCCGCATCGCGGGTATCGATACGCAGCGGACTATTTTCACCATCGCTCATCTGGCCGAGCTTAACGAACAGCAGCGTACCGGTAGCACTATGGGGCTGATGGCAAGAGCCCGGGGGATTGCGCAGATACCAGCCTGCGGGATAATCCTTCTCACCTTCCGAAAACTGCCCATCCAGCACCAGAATCTCTTCACCGCCCGGGTGAACGTGTTGAGGAAAAGAAGTCTGCGGCAAATAACGAACGATGCTGGTTGCACGCGCCTGCTCACCGCCGATGCGATCCAGCATTACACGTTCAATGCCTTTCTGCGGGGAGTGAACCCAGTGGTAATCGTCAGTGGCGACGGTAACGCGCCGGGTAAAGTCGTGATTAATCAACATGCGACGTTCCTGCAAGAAAAAGCGGTTTCAAGGCGAAACCGCTGTACGAAGGTTATTTTGGCAGTGAATCAAAAGCATCTAGTGCGCGGCTGGAGTAAACCAGCGCAGCCCCTGTATTGAGCGTAATGGCGACACCCAGCGCCTCGGCGATCTCTTCCCGCGTTGCACCCTGTTTTGCGGCTGCTTCGGCATGCACTGACAGGCAGCCATCGCAGCGGGTGGTGACGGCGACAGCCAGCGCAATCAGCTCATGCGTTTTGGCATCCAGGTGCCCTGTTGCCGCAGCACCGTTTTGCATTTTATCGATACCCTGCATCACATCGGGTTGCAGACCTGCAAATCGTCCGATAGCGGCACGTAACTCTTTACGCATTTCAGTCCAGTTCAAAAACATAACAATCCCGTTAATTAGCAATCAGGCAACGTCATAGATACGTACATCTGGCGCACTGTTTAGATAAGGCTTTAGGGCCTCGACCACATCTGTTACGAACAGCTGCGAGCCGAGATAGGCTTCGGCCTGCCTGGCGGATTCAAAACCATGCAGTACCTGCACATCCTCTGCACGCACCAGCAACTCTTTAGAGACGGCACCGTCAATGGTCGAGAGGAAGGGGGCTTTGTATTTTTGGTAAACCGCCGCCGCAGCCGCACGGTTCTGTTCGCTAATATCCAAGGTGATCTGCAAATAGGCCATGATTAACTCCTTTATTCGGTTGAAAGCTGAAGCCAAAAGACACGTTCAAGATGCATTGCGTTACGGCGTCACTTATGGCTCAATTAAATTCAAAGAAAAACTTTGCACATAAAAACGACACAGAGTTTATGAATTTAAAAGATGTATTGTCTAAGCCTCACCGTTTCTGCATTATGTTTAGCCTCGGCCTCATGAACAAATGAGATAATCTTGGCCCTCTAAGAAGGTTTTCTTTCAGATATGAAAATCCCGGTTCATCTCAACGCCCTTCGGGCTTTTGAAGCCAGCGCACGTCATCAGAGTTTCTCTCTGGCGGCAGAAGAGCTTAACGTCACGCCTGCGGCCGTGGGCCAGCTGGTACGTTCCCTTGAAGAGGTGGTAGGTTTTCCACTGTTTCATCGAAGCAATAACCGGCGAGCCGCCCTTCTGCTGACAGAACCCGCGCAACGGGCGTTACCGGATATTCGCGCCGGGTTTCAGAGCCTCAATCTGGGTATGACGCTGCTTCGCGAAGGGGCCACCAACGGTATTCTTAACGTCACTATCAGTCCTGCTTTTGCCGCCAAGTGGTTGCTGCCGCGTATAGAAGATTTTCAGCAGCGCTGGCCGGATATTGACGTGCGTCTGGAGACCAGCCTGAAGCTGCTGGATTTTACCGCCCAGGGTATGGACGTCGGTATTCGCTACGGTCTGGGGCGCTGGGAAGGATTGCAGGCTGAGCTATTGATGTCGGAAGAGGTTTTCCCGGTTTGTGCCCCCTCTTTGATGGCTGTAAACCCGGCAATTAACTGCCTGACAGGGGTCACGGAGCAAACGCTTATTCACGATTTGTCGATGGAGCAGCATAAAGACTTCATTACTTGGGATCGGTGGTTACGCCGTTTCAGCGTTCAGGCTATCGCCCGCAAGCCAGGCCTGCGGATCAACAGCTCCGCTGCGGTGCTCCAGGCCGCCGTAGAGGGCCATGGTATAGCACTGGCGCGCAGCATTATGGTCGATGAAGATCTCAAAAGCGGACGTCTGGTCCGGTTGTGCCCGGAGGTTTCCCTCGCCAGCCCGTTAGCCTATTACCTTGTGCACCGGCCTGGCTGCGACAGCCTGCCGAAAATCGCCTATTTCCGTGAATGGATGATTGAGCAAGCCCGCGCGTGCAACAACATCTGACCTGATATTACTGAAGAAATCATTAAAGCGCAGAACCCTGGCATATCCAGTTCCGGCGTTAAGGCAGCAATTCGTGCCGGAGTTTATCCCAAGCTAAAAAACTCAATGCCATTACCCAGACAGGACTTACCTACGCCAGGGATGTTTTCGATTGTGAGCACTATGAAGCTCTTCAGCAGATGGCCGTTGAGCTGATCGGCTCCTGCTTTGACCTTGACGCTAAGTCCTGGAATCATGTCTCCGAAATCGGTTATGCGACTCCCAAAACGGATGTTCGCGCGTTCATCCTTCGCGAAGGCAAAGTTCTGATGGAAACCGGGCTCAGCGTAAAAGTGACAAAACTGCTGGGCGTGTGGGATCGCAATCTTCATGGCCATCCACCCTACCCCTGGCACGTTTACACGCTTATCTTCCTGTGCGAAGAGATCGGTGGAAGCCTGGCATTGAGCCATGAATCCACCGATATTGGCTTTTTCGACATTAACGAGCTGCCGGATCTGTCTTTGACAAGGATCGTGCCCGAGCAAATTAAAGTGAGTATGGATATCGCAACGTCGGATCGACCGACATGGTTCGACTAGTATATGTTCAGGCATTAATAATACACCGCTATAGACTCCCATAGCGGTGTACTTTACTCTTTTCCAGTAAAAAGTTAGCCTATGCGTTTAAACCTTGTTCCAGGCGCCTGTTATTTTAACATTACCTGGGATTTTTATTTCAAGCGTATTGCCAAACGCTGCATCTATTTTACTTAGCAGAGCTTTTGCACCCAGCGTTCCCAGCTGTACCGCAGAAATTCCTGCCGCTGCTGCAAGCAGCGATTTTAAATCACCTAATTTACCTTTTATTGCCTTGACCGATGCGAGATTCTTCTCATGGAGTAAATCTGCACTGGCAAAAAACTCCGTGTCCGGACCAAGTGCTTGAATAAGTTCATCAATACCGAATTCTGCATAGTGCGTTGAATTGGCCAGGAACTTTCTGTTGGCCACCTCTCCATTTATTGATAGAAGGAAAAAAGAAAATCCGGTATTACCCAGTCTTCGCCAGTCATCTTCGTTGGTATTACTGCCACTCGATCGTGAAAGAGATTTAACCCCTTTTTTTACCAGGTCCATATTGGTGGCAATTTCATTGAAGGACGGTGCCTGCCCCGCTGGGGCTGACGTATAATGCCGAAGCGTAAACTTCATGCCAGCTATTTTTTCAAGGCTTTTTGCTGGTAAAGATGTATTTGAATAATTAAGTTTATTTTGAGTAATTTCCTGCATCATCTCAAAAGGATATGTTCTGTTTTCAGCGTGATAACTGGCCCCGTACCTGTCAAAAACGTCCTGCGCCGTTTTAGGCTGACTTCTAAGGCTTCTGGCAGGCGCCGATGATGGGCCAGCGATTGGCTCATCAGCTGTGGCGGCTGGCATTACCTGTGGGGTTGGCTGTTGTACCGGCATAGCCGCTGATTGCGGTGATGTTGATGCTTTTACTGGACGCGGAGGGACTTTGGGCCGTACCGATGGGCCTTGTGCCTCTCCTGTATTTCCATTTTTTTGTTGAAGCAGTGCGAGCCTGTCTTTAATACTCATTCCAGCCGTACTGCTATCCCCTATAGGAGCCATCCCACCCATATCTTTCAGGCTGACCGGATTATTTCTTACCATCCGGTACAGGTTCAGCCCATCCACCTCGCCTGCCGGGTCGGCGCTTATCCAGCGACACAGCCACGGGGCATAGTAGCGGTGGCCGTAGTAGTACAGTCCGGTGCCGTCCCGCTCCTTGCCAGAATAACGCACGGTTTTGTAATCTGCTTCCACCTCGCTGCGTGCCGCCCACACAGCGGTGCCGCCAAAGGGATAGTACTCTTCCCGGCTAATAAGCTGGCCCTCTACGTCCATCTCCAGCTCCAGCGAGCCGATATTATCGTCCACGCTCCAGCGCACCTGGTTGTTATCAATACCGTCCGGTTTACCCGTTTCCCAGTGTAGCACCCGGATACCTGCCCGGCCCGCCTGGCCGGTGATGACGTGCAACTCCTCCGTCAGCGACGGTGTGGGGCTGTTGCCCGCCGTCTCCTGCCAACTTTTACGTAACTCCAGCCCCGGCAAGTAGCGTACTTCATCAATATTCCACAGCTGCGTTTCACCGTTCATCAGGGTGCGGGTCTGCTTGCGCACCCGCTGGCTGCCGCTGTACTGGTAGACTTCCCGGTCGTTGTCGCCGCTACTGCGGCTCACCAGGGTCACCTGCTGTAAGTTATTACTGCCGTCCCACGTCAGACCGTCGCTGCCTGCGGCGCTGGCCTGGAGCGTCAGCAGGTTGCCGTTGCTGTCGAACCAGTCCGTCACCGCGTCCGGAGTCTGCGCTCCGCCGTCGTTCTGCTGCACGCTGCGGTTCGAGGTGCTCTCCGTGGTCATAGTGCGGGTGAAATTTCCCGCCCCGGCGTGAGTCATCGTGGCGAGGTTGCCGCTGTCGTCATAGTGATAGCTGCGGGTGTAGTTGACATACTGGTTGCCATCCGACAACACCGGCAGGGCGCTGTACTGCATCCCGGTGTTGTTGGCATTCTCACGTCCGGTGGCACTCAGCAACTGGTAGAGGGCATCATAGGTAAACAGCCGTGAGCCGTTTGTGGCCTGGTTGCGCCAGTAGCCAGCCGCCACCGAGCCGTCATTTATCGAGGTGACGTTACCCGTATTATCGTAACCGTAGCTCAGGGCCTGAAGCGTAGTGTTATCTGCCCGTTGCGCCGTGATGGTGGCGAGCCACTGGTTCTGCGGGTCGTAGCTGTATTCGGTGTTAACGCCGTTCCCGGCGGACTCTGTCAGCACCTGACCCGCTGCGCTCCATGTCATATCCCCCAGCAGACTCTGCGTTTCTCCTCCAGCCGGGGTCACCGTCTGATAACAATTATTGCCGCTGACGTCATAGCGCCAGCTCTGCATATGGTTCATGGCATCCGTCTGGTTCAGAACCGCACCACGGGCGTCGGCAGTAACAGACGTACTATATACCTCAGCTTCAAGCAGCGCCTCCCGCTCCGCCGCATCGTCCGGCCAGTCGGGTAACGCCTCTGCCGAAGACAAAAAGCGCTGCGTCTGGCTGAGCACCGCTCCGCTCAGCGCCACCGAGCTCACCTGTACCAGGCCGCCATCGTCATACTGCGCCACGCACATGCCGCGTAGATTATTCCCCTGCGAACCGGCATCCGCCGGACCGGCGTCGCCATACTCGCTGCGCCAGCTGAACCGGATTTCACTCCCGTTCAACTGCTCACTGCCCTTTGCCGGACGGCCCAGTTCGTCATACGTTATACTCTGCACCGTGCCGCACCCGTCCCGGCTCCATACCGGACGGCCTGCCGCGTCAAACAGCGTCACCAAATTCCCACTATCGCTGCTTTCACGGTGCAAAATCAGACCTGCCAATGAGGGTGTGCTCTGGAGATTTGCTGGCGTCGCGTCGTTAGCAGACCAGGCGGTAAATAGACGCGGATCGCGACTTTCAAAAACTCGGCTGTCATCATTAATCAGGTTATGATTAATCAGCAATCGAAGCGGGCTGTTTACCTGCTCATGATTCCAATTTAGAGCGCGAATTATTGCGCCACGGTTATCATTGACGCTGACCACCGGCGTACCGGTGGCAAGTGTTGTGCTGCTCATGGTTTACTCCTTTGGATAATGATATTTCTTTATCAAAATATTGATTTATAAGAAATTTATCTTAATCAAACTCGAGTAAAAGAGATAGGCAATAAGTGTATAACAATGATTTTTTATCGTTATATTCGGCACGTTAAGATGTGATATATGCAGGTTTTATATAGAAGAGTAATGGCAATAAAATAAAAAGGATATGTGCTCTTTTTATCCACTCCATAATAAAAAGAGCATGGCTTCATTAGCTGAAGCCATCAATATTTAAGAGAGACCACGCATCGCTGCACGTGCTTTTCTAACCCGAACGGTAACGCTAATAATCGACAGTGTAGCAATCGCCATTAGCACGACACCAACCGCCGACATGGCCGTAAAACCGAACCATCTGAACAGGAACAGACCTGCGATACCGCCGGTGAGAAATGAGAAAATTGTCGTAAGATGAGTCTTAAGCTGACTTTTTTGCGCAGCGCTATCTTTAGAGAAATCCCGGCGCAGCATGGCTGCCAGCACGGATGCTAGCGAGATCCCGGCATCGGTTAACGTACCGGTGATATGTGTCGATCTGACCCGCCCACTCGACAGCTGTGTGGAGGTCGAGTTATGCAGCCCCATCAGGCCGCAAAGAATGACAACAATCTCCCGGTTCGATGAGAACGCATGAAAGTAGATCTCATACAGCGATATGCCGGTTAAAAAGAGACCCTCGGCGAACAGGATCTGACAGAAAATCAGCCGGCAGTTATGCACGATCCCCCACAGTACGATGATGCGGGCAAGCACTGCCCCGCAAACAAACGCCACGATGATGGCGCTAAAAAACAGAACGTCCCGTAGGTCCGTATTGGAAACTTCGCTGGAGAGCTGCGAGGTGTTACCGGTCATGTGGGAGGGAAAGAAGCCGAAAGCGCCAAGCGCGATGGCGTTTAGCAGGCCAGCCGCCGTGGCGAGCCACAGGGCCAGCTTGCGGTCCTCATTGTGCGAACGTGTTCTTTTCAGTTTAATCAGCAAAGATAACCTCCGGTTACCAACTTCAGCTAAATCATTAAGCTAGCAGAACAATGGCCTCACACGATTAAGACATACCTGAATTGAAAGCGAGCTGCTCGGCAAGGATCTTCTTTAACTCCGGAATACAGGAGCCGCAGTTAGTTCCGCACTTAAGCTGTGCGCCGAGCTGCTGCACGCTGCTGCATCCCTGGCGCACGGCATCAGCAATCTTGTGTTCGCCTACCGCAAAGCAGCTGCAGATCGTTGCCCCCGCTGAAGCCTTACCCTTCCCAGCCGTACCGGCCAGCAGAGCCAGACGCTGCGGAGCGGTCTGTGGAGGCTGGCCGAACGCAGCTACTACCGCCTGGCGATCCACTCCAGGTCGATCCCGGTGGGCATAAAACGCCAGCTGGAGTTCGCCGTCTGCCCATGCGAGCAGGTTAAATCCTTTTTCACCGAGGTGGGCCGACTGGCAGATCCACTCCCCGACAGCAGCATACTCGTTGAGCCACGCCAGCCAATCCTTCGGTATTGAGGAGTCCGCCAGGACGTAGTGCGTGATATCGGGCTGCGCGATCCGGCTCCAGTATGCCGTCGCGGGCGGCGTCAGGTGATTGCCGCGCATAAACAGCTCGCCCTGCCAGACGGCAGCCCAGCGACGTAGGCTGATCGGCATGTGTTTGCTCTCCGGCTGCCCCGATAGCGGATCGGTATTTGCCTCGACCAGCGCATCTACCCTCGCCTGCTGGCTAAACTGGCTGTTCCAGTGCATCGGCACAAACACGCTGCCGCGCGGTTGCAGGCTATCGGGCCGGGCTCTCAGCAGCAGCCAGCCGTGAGAGGATGAGACCCGCACCAGATCGCCATCTTGAACGTCCGGCGCATCGGCAGGATGAAACTGACAAAACGGCTCGCTGATATGCTGCATCAGGCGCGCGGATTTGCCGGTGCGGGTCATGGTATGCCACTGATCGCGGATCCTGCCGGTGTTCATAATCAGCGGCGCAACGGACGTCGGCTGATTGATCGGCAGCCGGGGCGTAATGGCGATTAACCGCGCTTTGCCGTCAGAATGGAAGAAACGCCCGTCGGTAAACAGCCTCTCCCTGCCCTGCGGATTTGCCGCGTTAACCGGCCACTGTACCGGGCGCAGCTCATCCCACTCCCTGTCGGTAAGCTGCGCCAGACCGCTAATATCAAACGCCCGCGAACCGTTATTCTCAAAACCGGACAGCGCCGCGTGCTCGCGAAATATCTCTGCCGGATGCTGCCAGGCAAACGCCTCGCCGAACCCTAGCCGCTGGGCGACCTGACTTAGGATCCACCAGTCTGGCTTCGCCTCACCCGGTACAGGCAGAAAAGCGCGCTGGCGCGAGATACAGCGCTCAGAGTTAGTGACGGTGCCATTCTTCTCGCCCCAGGCCAGCGCCGGTAGGCAGATATGGGCTGCACGAGTGGTATCGGTATCGCGCATGACGTCGGAAACAATGACCAGCGGGCAGCGCGCCAGTCCGGCGCGGACCCGATCCGCATCCGGGAGTGAAACCAGTGGGTTGGTGCCCATGATCCACACCGCCTTTATCTGGCCTTGTTCTATTGCGCGGAACAGCTCAACGGCATTAAGTCCTGCACTTTTTGTGACGTTGTCACTCTTCCAGAAGCGCTCTACACGATCAATCTCTTCTTTAGTGAAGCCCATGTGTGACGCCAGCTGGTTAGCCAGCCCACCTACTTCCCGGCCGCCCATGGCATTTGGCTGACCGGTTATCGAAAACGGACCGCAGCCTTCGCGCCCTACTTTGCCCGCCGCTAAATGCAGGTTAATGATAGCGTTACACTTGTCTACGCCTGAACTGGACTGGTTGATGCCCATTGAGTAGAGCGTGACCAGACGATCGCTATCGGCAATCATTTGATAGAACGTCCGCAGCTGAGTCAGCGGCAATCCGCAGAACGCAGCGGTGTGTTCTTCCGTCCAGTCACGCGCCGCCGTCAAAGTTTCATCCCCACCTTGGGTGTGCTGCTTGAGGAAGTCACTGTCCAACAGGTTATGCTCTGCCATGGCGTTCAGCGCGCCGCAAAACAGAGCGGCGTCGCTACCGGGACGCAGCGGCAGATGCAGATCGGCAATGTCGCAGGTGGCGGTCTGACGCGGATCGATGACGATAATACGCATCTCCGGCCTTGCTTTTTTAGCCTGGGCCAGCCGCTGATAGACCACCGGGTGCGCCCAGGCGATATTCGATCCGGTCAGGATCACGCAGTCGGCCAGCTCCAGATCCCGGTAGCTGCACGGCACCGCATCGGTGCCAAACGCACGTTTATAACCCACCACCGCCGAGGCCATGCACAGCCGCGAGTTGGTATCCATATTTCCCGCGCCGATAAAACCCTTCATCAGCTTGTTCGCAACGTAATAGTCCTCCGTCAGCAGCTGGCCCGAGCCGTAAAACGCCACCGCCTGCGGGCCATGATCGCGAATGATAGCCTGCAATCCCTGCGCAACGGCATCTAAGGCCTGCGACCAGCTGACCGGCTGGCGGTCAATCTCGGGATGCAACAGACGCCCGTTGAGATCCAGCGTCTCTCCCAGGGCGCTGCCTTTCACACACAGCCGCCCAAGATTAGCCGGATGCGCGCCGTCGCCGCTGGCGGTAAACCCCTCTGCATGGGGCTGCATCTTTACCCCGCAGCCGACGCCGCAGTAGGCGCAGGTAGTGGTAACCGTCGCGCTGCTCATAGGCTGACCGTCTCAATCATGGCAGCGGGTCGATCGATATGGCTTGCAGGCTGCTCCTGCACCCAGACGCGTCCGCCCTCCACTTTCACCGGCCAGACGCTCAGCGCGCTTTGCCCGTCGTCGACGCTGCGGCCATCCTGCAAGCGGAACCGCTGCTTATACAGCGGGGAAATCACGACCGGTTCGCCCTTCACGTCGCCCAACAGTCCGCGCGCCAGCACGTTGGCATCGCTGTTCGGCTCGTGGTTGCTGAGGGCAAATACCTTCTGGGGATGATCCGGCAGGTGAAACAGCGCAATCTGCTGGTGGGTTAGCCGGGCCGCCATACCGGCATTGGCCGGGATCTCGTCCAGGTCACAGATCTCCACCCAGCCCTGCACCGCCTGTACGGGTTCATCGTGGTTAACAAAGGGTTTAAACAGCGCGAGGCGATCGGGCGCCGCCAGCGTGGTCTGCCATTCGCACTGGTAGGTCGCCACCACGGCCTGCATCTCGCTTTCGAGTTCGGCGGCGATATTCAGGCTATCTTCCAGTACCACCTGACGCAGGTAATCCATGCCGCCCTCAAGATTATCCATCCAGGTGCTGGTGCGTTGCAGCCGGTCGGCGGTGCGGATATAGAACATCAGGAAACGATCCACGGTGCGGATCAGCGCCTCGGTGCTCAGGTCCTGGGCGAGCAGATCCGCGTGCCGGGGTTTCATGCCGCCGTTGCCGCAGACGTAGAGGTTCCAGCCTTTGTCGGTGGCGATAACCCCGACGTCTTTGCTTTGCGCTTCAGCGCATTCGCGGGTGCAGCCCGAAACGGCCATTTTAATCTTGTGCGGCGAGCGCAGTCCCTTGTAGCGATTCTCCAGCCGCAGCGCCAGATCGGTAGAGTCCTGTACGCCGTAGCGGCACCAGTTGGAGCCGACGCAGGATTTCACCGTCCTCAGCGACTTACCGTAGGCGTGCCCTGTTTCAAATCCGGCCTCCACGAGCTGCTGCCAGATCTCCGGGAGCTGCTCCACTCGCGCCCCAAAGAGATCGACCCGCTGCCCGCCGGTGATTTTGGTATAGAGGTTGTAGCGCTTGGCGACCTGACCAATGGCGATCAGCCCGTCAGGCGTGATCTCTCCGGCCGGGATGCGCGGCACCACCGAGTAGGTGCCATCTTTCTGGATATTGGCAAAGAAGCGATCGTTGGTGTCCTGTAGCGGCAGATGCTGCGGCTTGAGCAGGTAGTCATTCCAGCACGACGCCAGTATTGAACCTACCAGCGGTTTACAGATTTCACACCCGTAGCCGTGGCCATGTTTGTCGATCAGCTCATCGAAGCTGCGGATGTTGCCTACGCGCACCAGGTGATAGAGTTCCTGCCGTGAATAGGCAAAATGCTCGCAGATATCTTTTTTTACCTCAACGCCCATTTCACTCAGCGCATACTCCATCACCTGTTTAGTCAGCGCCGCACAGCCGCCGCAGCCGGTGGCCGCTTTGGTGCAAGACTTAATTGCGGCCATGTCACCGCAGCCACCCTTCACGGCATTGCAGATGTCAGATTTGCTGACGTTATGGCAGGAGCAGATCTGTGCCCCGTCCGGTAATGCCGCGACGCCCAGCGCCTGGGGCGCACCGCCTGCGCTGGCGGGCAGGATCAGCCCCTCTGGACTGGCGGGAAGCGGCATATCGTTGAGCATCATCTGTAACAGCGTGCTGTATTCGCTGCTGTCACCCACCAGCACTGCGCCCAGCAGACGCTTGCGATCCGCCGATACCACAATTTTTTTATAGATCTCTGCCGGGCCGTCGACCCAGCTATAGCTTTCGCTGCCCGGCGTACGGCCATGGGCATCGCCCACCGATGCCACCTCGACGCCAAGCAGTTTCAGCTTGGTACTCATATCCGCGCCTTTAAAGGCCGCCTCGTTGCCGGCAAGCGTCTCCGCCAGAGTACGCGCCATCTGGTAACCCGGTGCCACCAGCCCGAAAATCTGTCCGCTCCACAGGGCGCACTCCCCGACGGCAAAGATAGCAGGATCGGAGGTACGACACCGATCGTCAATCACAATCCCACCACGCGGGCCAACCTCCAGGCCGCACTCTCTGGCAAGCTGATCCCGTGGTCGGATCCCAGCGGAGAAGAGCACCAGATCGGTCTCCAGATGGCTGCCGTCGGCGAAAACCATCCGGTAGTGGCAGCTCTCCCCCGGAACAATCTCCCGCGTCTCTTTACCGGTATGCACCTGCACGCCCAGCGCCTCGATCTTGCGGCGCAGCATGGCCGCCCCGCCTTCGTCGAGCTGAACGCCCATCAGCCGCGGAGCGAACTCTACGACATGGGTTTGCAGACCGAGATGCTTCAGCGCGTTAGCGGCTTCCAGTCCCAGCAGGCCGCCGCCAACCACCACACCGACGCTGCCTTTCTCCGCACAGGCCTGAATCGCCGCCAGATCGTCAATAGTGCGATAGACCAGACAGCCGGGCCTGTCGTTACCGGGGATTGGCGGCACAAACGGATAGGATCCGGTCGCCAGAATCAGCGCGTCATAGGCGGTCTGCCGTCCCTGCTTGTCGACAACATACCGGCGATGGCGATCGATATGCTCGATGCCGTTAGCGAGGCGTAGCTCAATGCCGGTTGATTCAAAGAAGTCGCTCTCTACCATCGACAGTGACGCCGCGCTGCGCCCGGAGAAGTATTCCGAGAGATGAACCCGGTCGTAGGCCGGTCTATTCTCTTCGGCGAAAACGATAATCTGATAGCGAAGATGCAGTTCACGCTCGACCAGCTGTTGCAGAAGATGGTGACCTACCATGCCGTGTCCGGCCATCACTAAAACGGGTTTTGACATAACATTGCTCCTCGCTATCGTCGTGGATAACGGATCTTTCAAAGAAGAGGGATTGGGCGCGTCGGGCATAAACAGGCTGGACTGAGGATGATCCAGACGGGCAAGGTATTCCGCCCCGTCGCTGATATCTCCCCACAGCAGCACACCCTTTAGCTGGTTGTTCTGGATAAGCAGACGACGATAGTGGCCGTCAAAGGGATCGAAGGTGGAATGGATCTCCGCGTCCTGTCCGCCGTGCAGCGTTCCGGCGCAGAAGAGATGGATACCGGTGACCTTAAGGCGCAGCGGTACGTCATGAACGGCAGGCGGTACGCTCATGCCCGCCAGACGCGCCGCCAGGGCCTCCGCCTGCTGCCAGCACGGGGCCACTAGCCCAAAGGTCTGTTCACCCATCTGACAGCATTCGCCAATGGCCGAGATATGCGGATCGGAGGTTTGCAGTTGGTCATTAACCAGAATGCCGCGGGCGCAGTCCAGTCCGGCCTTCTGCGCCAGGGTAATATTGGGCCGCACGCCAGCGGCAACGATGACCCGCCGGGCAGGAATAGCCCGCCCGTCACGGAGCTTCACAGCCTGAACATGTCCGCTTTCACCGCCGCTATAGGCTATCGTCTCCGCCGCCAATACCGTTTCAATACCTCGCGCCGTCAGTTCATTGCGCAGGAGATCTGCCGTATGCCGATCCAGATGCTGATCCATCAGATGTGGCCCCCGGTGCAGAAGCGTGACCTGCATACCGCGCAGCGCCAGTGCCGCTGCCGCCTCGACACCAAGTACCCCGCCACCAACAACCACTGCTGATTGCGCAGGAACCCGCTCGTGCAGTATGTTCTCCACGTCTTGCTGATTGCGAAAGCCATAGATACCCGGCAGAGCGGCACCCGGCAGCGGCGGCATAAAAGGCAGCGAGCCGGTGGCGATGACCAGACGATCGTAACCCAGCGGCCGATCGTTAACCCATACGGTACGGGCTTCACGGTCAATCGCCGTCACCGGGGATCCCCCGATCAGCGTGACGTTGTAACGCTCATACCAGGCTCGATCGTGGGTAACGATGTCCGTAAAGTGTTTCTCACCCGCCAGCACCGGCGTGAGCATGATGCGGTTATAGGCGGGCTGCGCTTCGTCACCGACAATCACAATCCGGTAGCGCGTCGGGGCCAGCTCGCATAGCCTTTCCACCAGACGCACGCCCGCCATGCCGTTGCCAATCACAACCAGGACAGGTTTATCCATTCTGCTTACCTCGCCCGCTGTCTCAGGCCACGGCCCGGTGTTTTTCATGCAGGAAATGCAGCACCTGCTGGCGGTAGTGATGGAAACGTGAGTCGTTGGCCAGGGTGAGCCGCGAGCGCGGACGCTCCAGCTCGACGTGCAGCACCTCGCCAACCTTTGCCGCAGGACCGTTAGTCATCATCATCACCCGGTCTGAGAGCAGCACCGCTTCGTCAACGTCATGGGTAATAAGCAGAATGGTGGTATTCAGGCGGGACTGGATCTCCATCACCGCATCTTGCAAATGGGCGCGGGTTAAGGCATCCAGCGCGCCAAAGGGTTCGTCCATCAGCAGCACCTTCGGCTTCATCGCCAGCGCCCGGGCAATACCCACGCGCTGCTTCATGCCGCCGGAGATCTCCCCAGGACGTTTATGCATGGCATGGCCCATATGCACCAGCTCAAGGTTATGTTCGATCCACGCCTGCATCTCGCTCTTACTCATCTTCCCTTTAAAAACCTGCTCTACCGCGAGGGCAACGTTGTCAAAGGCGGTCAGCCACGGCAGCAGGGAGTGGTTTTGAAACACCACGCCGCGCTCCGGGCCTGGGCCGTTAATCTCCTGGTCATCACAGAGCAGAACACCTTCGGTGGGTTGGCTCAGCCCGGCGATCAGGTTCAGCAGCGTGGACTTCCCGCAGCCGGAGTGACCGATCAGACTGACGGTTTCGCCCCGCGCAAGCTCAAAGCTAACGTTGTCGAGCGCCAGGAATGGCCCCTGTGCGGTGTGAAAGCGCTGGGTAACGTTTTCTACGCGGATAATGGCTTTCTCGTGTTTCATATCAGGCTCCAGAGGTTCTTGTGACTAGTTGCCGTAGCTAAACCGGCGGGCAATGGCCATCAGGCCCTGCTCAAGCAGCATTCCCACGACGCCAATCAGCAGAATGGCGATGATGATGTTTTCCACGTTGAGGTTGTTCCACTCGTTCCAGATCCAGAATCCGATCCCGACGCCGCCGGTCAGCATCTCTGCCGCGACGATCACCAGCCACGCGATACCGATTGAGAGGCGAACCCCGGTCAGAATGTGCGGCAGCACGGCGGGAAAGAGGATTTTGCGCATCACGGTGAACTCACCGAGCTTCAATACCCGCGCGACGTTGAGATAGTCCTGCGGAATGCGCATCACCCCTTCGGCGGTGTTGAGGATCATCGGCCAGATAGAGCAGATAAAGATGGTCCACGCCGAGGCAGGCTCTGCGCGCTGGAACAGCAGCAGGCCAATCGGCAGCCAGGCCAGCGGGCTGACCGGGCGCAGCAAGGCGATAACCGGGTTGAGCATGTTGGCAATAAAGCTAAAGCGGCCAATAAGAAAGCCGAGGGGGATCCCCACCAGCGCCGCCAGACCGAAGCCCAGCGCCACGCGTTTGAGCGATGCCAGCACGTTCCAGCCGATGCCCATATCATTTGGCCCGGCGATATAAAACGGCTCGGCGAAGATGATTTTGGCCGCGTCCCAGGTTTTCAGCGGCGTCGGAAAGCCATTGCTGCTCAGGGCGGCGATCTGCCAGAGGACGATCAGCACAATCGCCCCCAGCAGTCCGGGCACCGCTTTCTTCACTGCGCCATGGATGCCTTTACGCAGGCGGCTGGCAGGTGCCGGTTTTGTCACCTCCGACGGCGGCGTCGGTATAGCCGTTTTCAGGGGCAGGATCTCCGCGCTCTCCGGCTCGGCGGCCAGCGTAACCACATTCGTTTTGGTGTTGATAGACATGTCGGCCTCACTTAGCGTTTCATAGCAAAACTGTTGGCATAGTCAGCGGGGTTGCTGCCGTCCCATACCTTGCCGTCGAACAGGGTGCTGCTGCGCATATCGCTGGCGGGCAGGTTGATGCCCCCTACCGCCGTCGCCGCCTGCTTATAGAGATCGGTGCGGTTGATCGTCTTCGCGACCGCCAGATAGTCCGGGTCGGCATCGATAAGCCCCCAGCGTTTGTGCTGGGTCAGGAACCACATGCCGTCTGAGAGATACGGATAGTTCACCGCCCCATCGTTGAAGAAGCGCATGCCGTGAGCGTCTTTCCACTTCTTGCCCAGCCCGTTGTCATAGTCGCCGAGCATCCGCCCCTGAATGGTCTCGGGTGAGGTGTTGACGTAGGCGCGCCCCGCTATGGCTTTCGCGGTTTCAATGCGGTTGGCGTCGGAGGTGTCGATCCAGCGGGAGGCTTCCAGCACCGCTGCGGTCAGGGCGCGGGCCGTATTGGGATTGGCGGCTACCCACGCCGAGGTGGTGCCAAGAATTTTTTCCGGATGATCGGGCCAGATCTCCTGTGTGGTCGCGGCGGTAAAGCCAATCCCGTCGAGAATGGCGCGCTGGTTCCACGGTTCGCCGACGCAGTAGCCGCTCATGTTGCCGATCTTCATGTTCATCACCATCTGCGGCGGCGGCACGACCACGTTGCGGACGTCGTTAAAGGGATGGATCCCGGCGTTGGCTAGCCAGTAGTAGAGCCACATGGCATGCGTGCCGGTGGGAAACGTCTGGGCGAAGGTGTAGGTTCCCTTTGCGCTGCCCTCAATGGTTTTCTTCAGCGAGGCCGCATCGGTCACGCCCGCCGCTTTCAGCTGGTTTGAGAGGGTGATCGCCTGGCCGTTGTTGTTGAGGGTCATCAGCATCGCCATATCATGCTGCGGACCAGAGACGCCGAGCTGCAGGCCATACACCAGTCCGTACAGCACATGGGCAGCATCAAGCTCGCCGGAGACCAGCTTGTCGCGCACCGAGGCCCAGCTGGACTCCTTGCTGAGGATGATTTTGATCCCGTACTTCTCATCAAACTTCTTCACCGCTGCCATCACCACCGAGGCGCAGTCCGTTAACGGGATAAAGCCCACGCGGATCTCTTTTTTCTCTGGCGCATCAGAGCCTGCCGCCCAGACGCTGTTCATAAAACCCGGTAACAGCATGCTGCCGCCCAGCAGCGCGCTGCCTGCCAGAAATCGGCGGCGGGAGAGACTCACCATGGTGTTAATGTCGTCTTGCTTCATTGCGGCTTCCTGTAAGGTGAAAAATGCGCAAAAAAAAGCGTCCTGTTAGCGCTCAGTCTCCTGAACGCTAACGGACGCCTTTATCCGAAACGATGACTAAACCGCCGTTGGCTTAGTCTTTCTGTACTTACCGTAATGCAGCTTGTGTGCCAATCTGAGGATGCGCTTTAAAATCAGCCAAATAAGTTAAATTCAACGGCGGGTAGAGCGTTATTTGCACCGCAACGGTTGGCCATTTGCACACCGGCGGTGCAGCTACTCCGTAAGGGTTACGACGCGGGCTTACTCGCTGATGTTCCCATAATGGCCGCCACGGAGAGCATCGCCTCTGCTATCTCTGCCAGCTTCTTGTTCTGCTTCATCGCCATGTCGCGCAGTATTTTGTGGGCCTGCGGCTCACTCATGCCGTGATGCTGCATCAGCACGCTTTTGGCGCGCTCCACCAGCTTACGGTCGGCAAGCGTCGCGCGCAGCGTGGCCAGCTCCGCATCCTGCGCCTGCAGCTGGCGAGACTGGCGTTCGATAAGCTCAAGTACGGAACGGCTGAGCTGGGGCGGGATCAGCGCCGCGTAATGGCTATCCTGCTGCGGCAGCTGCGCAATCTCCTGCTGTTGCAGAGCGTCGCAGCGTTGTGCATCGCCGATCCGCTGCTCGCAGCAGGCCATCAGTCTCTCCTCCAGCCGATCCTCGATAATTTTCATCCCGTCGATACGTGCCGTGGTGATATCAAACCAGCGCAGCGCGATGTCACTAGCAACGCCCGCAGGCGTGGCACAGGTGCAGGCAATACGGCGAAAGCGCTCCAGCTCGCTGCTGTCGGTGCGCTGCTGTTGCTGCCACAGCGCCAAAGAGCGCTCGTCAGCAAACTCCATAAAGGTGTTAAAGCAGCGCTCCTGCCCCTCGATAAGCGCCAGCAGCTGCTGATGCGTAGGGTCATCGAAGTGCCGTGAGGTAAAACCCGCCGCCGCCAGGGCGCGCTCCTGCCCGGCCAGCTCTTTGCCCTGCATAAAGCTGAACATAGCCAGCAGGGCCCGTGACACCGTGGGATCCCCGGAGGTATCGGCTGCTTCGAATACCAGCGCCAGATGGGTGCGGATCACCTCGCTATAGCGGTTCATCGCGTCGGGCTGGGAGATAGTCAGCGCCGCAACCTGCTCACGCAGCGCAGGCAAACCGCTCATGCTGTGCAGGGCGTTGGCGATGCGGCTAAAGAGTCGCGGTGCGTTAGCCAGTGGACCGTTGAGATCCAGCCTTGTGAGCTGGCTATCTACCGCTTCTGCGGCAAGCTGAACCTGTTGCGCACGTTCATCAAGGCGGTCGCCCCAGGTATCGCCGCGCGAGCAGAGATAGATGTTGGCCGTGCCCCGCTCGCGCTGTAGGAGATGGATGAGCTGGCTGACCGCCCCCACCAGCTTGCTCATTTGCAGCAGCTGCTGTAGGCCCGTGATTTCACTTTGTCGGGCGGCCTGTACGAAATCGAGAGCGGAAAGAGGCATATCGCTACCTGCACAAAAGGAACATATCGAGGATAAAGCAAGATGCATGCCGCATTTCCCTCTTTCCTTTTACTCCGCGCCCGCTATGCTAATCACCACATCCTAAACCATCGGAATGGTCATGACTGCACACGTATCTAAAGACCCTTTGCACGGCGTAACCCTTGAGATGCAGGTGAATGCCCTGGTTGCGCGCTATGGCTGGAGCGAACTGGGCAAGCTAATCAATATCAACTGCTTTAAAAACGATCCGAGCGTAAAATCGAGCCTGAAGTTTTTACGCCGCACGCCCTGGGCGCGCGCGGAGGTCGAAGCACTCTATTTAGATTCACTGGATGATGCCGTCCCGGAAAAACAGGACGAGCCTGCTGTAAACCCATGGGCTAATAGCCGCCTGAATAAGAGCTGAAACAAAGATGGCGCGACACATTACACGGTTAGGCGCACTGGTTGGCTGCGCGCTTTTACTTGCCAGCTGCTCTTCTAAACCACCGAAATCAGTGATCACCCCGCTTCCGCCTGTAGCGAAGCAGCCCCTGCCGGATAAATCGGCGCGCAGCAATGAACCCGTGCGCGGCGTCTGGCTAACCACGGTTTCCCGGCTCGACTGGCCGCCGGCGTCGTCGGTCACCGCCAGCCCGGCGCTGCGCGTCAGCCTGCAACAGAAGGCGTTGACCGATAAGCTGGACAACCTGAAACGCCTTGGGGTGAATACCGTTTTCTTCCAGGTGAAACCTGACGGGACCGCCCTCTGGCCGTCGAAGATCCTGCCGTGGTCAGATATGCTTACCGGCACCATCGGGGCCGATCCGGGCTACGATCCGCTCCAGTTTATGTTGGATGAGGCCCACAAGCGCGGCATGAAGGTGCACGCGTGGTTCAACCCCTACCGCGTCTCTACCAATACCAAACCCAGCACCGTTGCCGAACTGAATCGCACCCTGCCGCTCAATCCCGCCAGCGTGTTTGTGCTGCACCGGGATTGGATCCGCACTGCCAGCGATCGCTACGTGCTTGACCCCGGAATTCCGGAAGCGCGGGACTGGATCACCAGCATCGTCGCCGAGGTGGTGGCCCACTATCCGGTGGACGGCGTACAGTTTGACGATTACTTCTATGCCGAAGCGCCCGGTTCTGTCCTGAACGATAATCAAACGTTCCAGCAATACGGCAGCGGGTTTGCCTCAAAAGCGGACTGGCGGCGCAACAACACGCAGCAGCTGATCGAGCAGGTATCGCGTACCATTAAGCAGCTGAACCCCAACGTCGAGTTTGGTGTGAGTCCCTGCGGCGTCTGGCGCAACCGCTCCCACGATCCGGCCGGATCCGATACGCGCGGCGCCGCGGCCTATGATGAGTCCTACGCCGATACGCGTCTATGGGTGCAAAAAGGTCTGGTGGATTATATCGCCCCGCAGATCTACTGGCCCTTCTCCAGAGATGCAGCGCGCTATGATGTGTTAGCTAAATGGTGGGCGGACGTAGTGAAACCCACCCATACGCGGCTCTACATTGGCGTAGCGCTCTATAAGGTGGGCGAACCGTCGAAAACCGAGCCGGACTGGACGGTCAACGGCGGCGTGCCGGAGCTGAAAAAACAGCTCGATC
This sequence comes from Pseudescherichia vulneris NBRC 102420, assembly GCF_000759795.1. Lineage (GTDB taxonomy): Bacteria > Pseudomonadota > Gammaproteobacteria > Enterobacterales > Enterobacteriaceae > Pseudescherichia > Pseudescherichia vulneris. The sequence goes on along the minus strand of NZ_BBMZ01000009.1, from coordinate 186,425 downwards.
TCAACGATGCCCTGCCTGAGATCGGCGGCACCATTCTGTTCCGTGAGAACAACCTCAATCAGCCCCAGGCTCAGCAGGCGGTAAATTACCTGCGGAGCCGCTGGGGCAGTTGATTAAGAACGGCTGACTAGCGAAGCGCGCCGGAGGTGGCCACCGCCTCCACGCGCTCCATCGCTATCGGGATGCTCTTATATGCCGGAATACCGCTTTTGGTGTCGTGGCTGTCTAGCGGCACCATTATATTGGCTTCGGGATAGTAGGCCCCGACCGAACCCGGGGCCATATCGATCACCACCACGGTCAGGTTGTGCATTCGCCGCTCGGTGGCGTTACCTTCATGATCCAGAGCCGTTATGTTGACCTGATCCCCCACCCGCAGATTGCGCTTCTCGGCCTCATCGGCGTTGATAAACAGCACGTCCCGCCTGCCAGTCACCCCGCGATAGCGGTCATTCAGGCCGTATAGCGTGGTGTTGTACTGGTCATGGCTGCGCAGCGTGGTCAGCACCAGATCGTGACACTTCAGCGAGCGCGGATCTTCATTGATGCCCTGCATGATTTTGAACTCGGCTTTGCCGGAGGGCGTGTTCCAGACTCGCTCCGATGCCGTATTGCGTAGGCGGAAGCCACCCGGTTTTTTCACCCGTTCATTGAAATTGTCGAAGCCTGGAATGGTGGCTTCAATGGCATCGCGGATAAAGCTGTAGTCGCGCACCATTTTGTCCCAGTCAACGACGGTATTGGGCAGCGTGGCTTTTGCCAGCGCGGCAACCAGAGCAGGCTCTGACTTCAGGTGCGGCGAAGCGGGCTCCAGCGAGCCGTGGGAGGCGTGCACCATCGACATGGAGTCCTCAACGGTAATGCTCTGCTCACCGGAGGCCTGAACATCCCGCTCGGTACGGCCCAGCACGGGAAGAAGATAGTTGTGCTTGCCCAGCAGCAGATGGGAGCGGTTGAGCTTGGTCGCCATATGCACAACCAGATCGAGGTTGCGCATCGCCGGGAAAGTCACCTGCGGATCGGAGATCGCTTCCGCCAGGTTACCGCCGAGACAGAGCAGCGCTTTGGCCTGGCCGTCGCGCATCGCCTGAATCGCCGCTACCGCGCCGTGGCCGTGCTTTTGCGGCGGCGTGAAGCCGAAGACCTTTTCGATGTTATCCAGCAGCGACTGGGGTGGGATCTCGGTGATACCCACGGTGCGATCGCCCTGCACGTTGGAGTGGCCGCGCAGCGGACAGATGCCAGCCCCTTTTTTGCCGATGTTGCCGCGCATCAGCAGCAGGTTAGCGATCTGCTGAACGTTCTGCGTGCCGTACTGGTGCTGGGTGATGCCCATCCCGTAGCAGATGATGGTTCGCTCGGCGTTGGCGTACAGTCGGGCCACGTTCTGGATCTCTTTGCGCTCCATACCCGACACCTTGAGGATATGCGCCCAGTCGGTGGCATCGAGGTCGGCTTTCAGTGCTTCGAACCCCTGGGTGTGATCGCTAATAAAGGCTTCGTCAATAACGCCGGGCTCGCCTTTGGCTTTTGCCTCTGCGTGCATTGACAGCAGAATTTTCATCACCCCTTTCAGCATCGCCGCGTCGCCGCCGACCCGCACCTTGTAGTAGGTTGAGGCGAGCTCGGTGGAGCTCAGGGAGAGCATCTCGATAGGGCTTTGCGGGGAGGTAAAGCGCTCCAGGCCACGCTCGCGCAGCGGGTTGATAGCAACGATGGTGGCACCGCGTTTTGAAACCTCCCGCAGCGTGCCGAGCATGCGCGGATGGTTAGTGCCGGGGTTATGGCCGATGCAGAGCACCAGGTCGCAGTGGTCAAAATCCTCCAGCTCAACGGTTCCCTTCCCGACGCCGATGGACTCCGGCAGGCCGACGCTGGTGGGCTCATGACACATATTCGAGCAGTCCGGGAAGTTGTTGGTGCCATACTCGCGGGCGAAGAGCTGCCAGAGAAATGCGGCTTCGTTGGAGGCGCGGCCGGAGGTGTAAAACTCGACGCTATCGGGGTCATCGTAGCTGCGCAGATGCTCGCCGATTTCCCTGAAGGCGGTCTGCCACTCAATGGGCTGGTAGGTATCGCTGGCGGGATCGTATTTCATGGGATGGGTAAGTCTGCCCTCGCCCTCCAGCTCAAAGGCGTTGCGCTCCCACAGCTCGCTTACGGTATGGGCGGCAAAAAATTCGGGGGTGGTACGTTTGCTGGTGGCTTCCCAGGAGACGGCTTTCGCGCCGTTTTCGCAGAATTCAAACGAGGAGGCATGCTGCGGATCGGGCCAGGCACAGCCTGGACAGTCGAAGCCTTGGGGCTGGTTAACTTTGAACAGGGCAATGACGTCCTGCTTTACCGACATCTGGCCGCGTATTGCGTCGGCGACGGCTTTGAGTGCTCCCCAACCGCCTGCTGAACCACCATAGGGTTTGATACCGATAGTACGATTTTGCTCTTTCATAATGCTCCACAATTGCTCTGACCTTTTCGTTAAGCCTGGTACAGGAATTGTGGATAGGTGAAACAATGGAAACAAAAATTAATTAGCAGGCTCAGTTATGGACCATGAAACGCAACGGTAAAACCCTGCTCCTGCCAGTGTTCCAGCTGCTCTTTCTGACGGTGGGTCAGCGCTTTGCCGGTCCATAAAAAGATATGCTGGCCGGGGAAAAGCTCGGGACGCGGCACCTCCAGCGGCTCAGCCAGCAGGTCGATATGCCAGCCCCGCTGCGACAGTCGCCACGCCTCAAGCCACAGCCGGGTGCGATCCTCGCTGCCCCAGCCAATGAGCAGCGCTTCCCTGCCCGCTTTTTTACGCGCGGTGATCACGCAGGAGACAGCATGCTCGGTAATGACGCCGTCCAGCAGGCTGGACATGACGCGGGCGGTGTATTGATCGAGGGTCAGACGCTGACGTACGGGAGTCAGTATATGGTCGATAAGGTCATCCACCGTATGGTCCCGTCCAAGCGTTGTGATAGCCGTGCGCAGTTTAGCCGGACGGGCCTGGCGCAGCACGCCCATCATCTCTTCCTGCAGCGTAGCCCAGTCATCATGGGCAACCACCTTGTTGTCTTCCAGCAGCGCCTTCACTTTACTGACCGGGACGCCGCTCTCGATCCAGCGTTTGATCTCTTTGATGCGTTGAATATCTTCTTCGTCGAACTGACGATGACCGCCTTCGCTGCGTTGGGGTTTGAGCAAGCCATAGCGACGCTGCCAGGCACGGAGCGTGACCGGGTTTATACCGCATCGTTCTGCTACATCGCCAATACTATAAAAAGCCATCAACTCCCCTAAACTCAACGCTGCTATGCTCATATTCAAACGCTATCATTATCTCATAAACCCGCCCGCTTTTCTGGCCATGCCACGGCAGGTATGCCGGCAAATTCGGGACGGGCAAACAGGTAGCCCTGGAACTGTGATATGCCCGCTGACTCCAGCCACATCCACTCTTCAGGCCGCTCAACGCCCACTGCGGAGACCATGATCTCCAGCGAACTACAGCATTTAATAATGGCCTGAATTATTGCCTGCCGTGGGCCACTTTTATGTACATCTTTGATCAGGTCGCGGTTGATCTTGATCCTGTCCGGCTGAAACTGCGCCAGCAGCAGCAGACCGGCAAAGCCCGCGCCAAAGTGATCGATAGCAACACGGATACCCGCAGCTTTTAACAGCCTTACCGCATCGGTGAATTCATCGAGGCGTGAAATCACTTCGCTCTCGGTAAACTCCACGATGACCTGCTCGGGAACCAGACCGTTGGCTTCGATCTCCTGAAGCAGGAAATCGACCGCGCCGGGGACCTTCACCAGCGTCATCGGCAGCAGGTTCACCGACAGCGTCCGCTCACCGATATTCAGCTCGGCCGCCATGGCAAAAGCCACTTTTTTGCTGCGCAGGTCAGCCTCATAGGCCTCATCTCCCGTCAGCCCGGCAAACCAGGCCTCGGGAAGGTCTCCCCCTGGCGTACGCAGCAAGGCTTCGATCGCGACCACCTCACGGGCAAACGGATCGATCATCGGTTGAAAAGCAAAGCTGCACTCTGCCGTTTCATCCACTTCTCGCGTCTCAGCACGGGAAGCAGCGTCATCCGGAATGAAATCCCAGGCATCCGCAGGTGGAATTTCAAAGTAGTTCTCTTTCTCACGCTCCTCGACGAAGGTGCGGAAGAACTGCAGCGCACGGTCATCGTAGGTCAGCTGGTACTTAGAGGTGCCTTTATCCAGCACGCGCTGCAGCACATCATCCCGGTCATACTCTCTTAAATCGAAGAGCTCCATCCCCGACTTACCAAACCGCCGTGACGGCGCGTAGTCACATAGCAGCTCAACGAGGTTGTAGTGGCGAGTATCCTGACAAATAGCGCGGTAGATTTTGAACACGCTCTCTTCCGGCCCTTCCAGCAGCTGGAAGAAGTGGGTCCCGTTAAAAAGCAGGATGCCTGTCACCTCGGAGTGACCATTTTTTTGATTTGCTGCGGCAACCATCTCTTCCAGCATTTTAACCGGTACGTCGTCGCAGAGATGGCTGCGGTAAATAATGGTTGTGAGCATATTCATTCCGGGAATGGGTGTGTGAAAGACCACCTTAACAAATGTCAGCACGCAGATCCTGTGATGATTGTGCCTGATTTTAAAGACAATCTTTCCCGTGTATAAGTATGCTGCTCTATAAAGAGTACAGCTTTTTGACATACCTGTACAAGTATTCTCAGATCAAGTTAGGATTTTTCTGTAACACATTGATAATAAGCATATATTAAAATTATCTATAATTAATTACGTAAATTTGTACAATTTCTATGTACAAGTTTCCACGATTTGTATAACTTTGTACTCGTTATCACAAATTACTGAATTTTACAGGAGTGACATATGCAGCAGAACGGTTTTGTTCCGAACACAGCTAATGCCATTACCCGGTATTTCAATAAAGCTGCACTGCCAAGCCAGCAGGAGACGCTGGGTCAGATTGTGGTTGAAATTCTGAGCAGCGGTCAGAGCCTGAACCGTAAGGCAATTTGCACCAAACTGCTCAGCCGCCTGGAAATGGCGTCTGATTCAGAAGAAGAGAGCCATTATCACACGCTGATTGGCCTGCTGTTTGACCGCTAAGAGTTGGCAAAATCACAGCAACGGGTAGTTAAGTTTTTAAAGTCGCCTGGGGTAGGCTGGTATTCACGGAAGATAACACGGCCTTAGCCTGGCGCAGACTCATGCCGCGTTTCCATTTCCGGATTAGCGTGGCATCAGAGACGCAGTTATGAATAGAAGTGAACGTGAACGATTAACAGATGAGCTGATCGGAGAAGCCGTCTTATCTCTCCTCAGTGAGAATGGGCCCGTCAACACCAGGGCACTTATCACGAGGTTGCAGTCTATGGAAGCAAAAGAAAAGGATATCCGACGACGTGAGACGCTTGGGCGCGTCATCGCGGAAATAACAAATAATGCAAAAGTATCGATGCGGCGCCAGTCCGGACGTGAACAGAAGGATTCTGAGAACGAACATAAGGACAATGTGTTTCAACTGTTCGGCACTAGCCAGCAAAAGAGCACCAGTAAAAAACACTGACTGCATCCATTTTTCTCACTTTTTAACGGTATAATCCTATGCTTCAGGCTATGCTCCAGCAATCATCAGACCTCTTCGAAACACTGCCCGATACGGCCCTCTCCGCCTACTTCCGCAATGCAGGCGACGTTCTGGCAGACGAATCAGCGGTACTGGGTGTAGTAGTGAGATCGATCCTGGCCTCAGGCGGACATCTCAATAATAAAGCTATTATCCTGCATCTCATTCAGGCGATCGAAACCACCGATGACGTGGTGAAGAGCGACATTATTCGCAAGACGCTGGAAATCGTTGTCGACCATACGATGGATGATATTTGATTGGCAGGTAGCGTAGTCTGATTAAGCGCAACGCCATTTGGCGTTGCTGGATCTGTCGGGTGGCGACTCCACGCTACCCGCTTAACGCGAATCGATGCCAAATCGTGCCGCTATCTCTTCTACTTCATCTTGCGTTGGTTCTCTCCCCATTGTCGCCGTAAGCCTGGCGGTAACCGCCATTATCTTATCTTCGCCTGTTAACATAATCTTGGTTATCGTTAAACTCTCCTCTCCTTCAGCGCTGCTATCACCGATATAAGTGACACTGTCACTGATAGCAATGGCATGATAGAAAGAGACATCGGCCACGGCATCGGACTTATTAGCCGCATGGCCGTTCAGCCGCTCCTGTTGCCACAGCGGATCCGCAGCATAGCAGCGCTGGTTAAGCGCAATCGCTGCACCAGCCTCACCCTGCACTCTCAGTAAGTTTGACTGCATTATTTCATACTCTTTGCGTTCAACTTCATGGCTGAAAATGGCAGTAAGGGCGGTTTCGGGTCCGCAGTTAACCTTCATTAGCGGCTGGCCCATGAAGTTATAGACGCGCTCATTGCCATCCTGTTGCTGATAATAAAAATTCAGAGAGTCGTGAAAGTGAACGTTGTCATCGACAGGCAGCGACAGCGCATGCCTATGGTTTTTCTTATCGATAATAAGCCAGCGGGTGCCGGTATGACGCTGATGACGACGCTGATTCTCAAAGTAGGTCAATGCGGTATGGGTGACGACGCCGTTAGCTTTTGCAACGAACCGGGCCGCGTATTGATTCTGCCCACGGTAGTGAAGCACCAGCGTCTCCTGCGGAATAACGTGCTCCCAGTTATTATCGCAATCCGCAAACCAGGCGTTAACGGTTGCGCGATACGCAGCGATCTCCCGATTCTGCTGTTGCGCCACCTCACCGAGCTCTCTCCCGGTCAGTGGACGTTCGCTCAGGGCTAATGCCTTCGCTTCATTCACAGAGGCAGGTGGAAGATGACCGGTCAGATGTTGATAGATGGCCCTCTTCTTCTCCTCCTGATTCAGCGCATTATAAAACCCGCAAAAGTGTTCGACCTTTTTTATCTGTTCGTTGTTGTCAGGATTGCCGGCAAGCGAAATCACACAGGTGTAGATTTCCCGTTCAGCATGATGATGGGTTTTTGTTAAATCAGACATACCCGTGAACATAGCGCATAACCTCCTCTAAAAAAACGGACACCCTTCCCTCTGTGATTTAGCCCACATTTTAGCCATGAAACCGGTTGCAAGGCGGCTCTTCACTGCTAGCATGAAACCGGTTTCAAATATAAGTCACACACTCATAACCCATAAAAAAGGTACATCAGAATGGCCATTATTAGGGATTACAATAAGTTAGCCAGTGACATTCTTCAGGAGGTCGGCGGGGAAGCGAACATCAGTAGCTTTACCCGCTGCGCCACCCGTTTACGCCTGGTTTTGAACGATACCCCTGCCCAGGCAAAAAGCCGGATCCAAAACCTGCCCGGCGTTATCGCCGTAGTAGAGAGCGGCGGCCAGTTTCAGGTCGTTATTGGCACCCACGTGGCCGACGTGTTCAACGCTCTCTCCGCGCTAATTGGTGAGGACCACGCGGGAACGAGCAATAAGCCGAAAACCCGCTGGCTGGATGCGGTGATTGCCACCATGTCCGCCGTGTTTGCACCGATCGTCTACATTCTTGCCGCCGCCGGGATTTTACAGGGCCTGCTGATTGTTGTCGGCCTGATCGATGCCGATCTGAAAACTACCGGCACCTTCGCTATCCTCAACTTTATGTCGTGGACGCCGTTTGCCTTCCTGCCGGTGTTTATCGCGATCACCGCCGCGCGCCACTTTAAATGTAACCCGTTTATCGCCGTGCTCTGCTGTTGCGCGCTGATTAATCCCGAGTGGTCAGCCATGGCGGGCCGCATTGCTACCGGAGAGACGATTACCTTCCTGTTTATTCCACTGGCAAAAACGGTCTACACCTCGTCGGTACTGCCGCCGCTGTTCCTGGTCTGGGCGCTCTCCTGGCTTGAGAAGCGTGTCGAGAAGGCCCTGCCGGACGTGGTCAGCGCCCTGTTCACCCCGCTGATCTGCTTTGTGATCATTGTTCCGCTGACCCTTATCGTCATTGGGCCGATTACCACCTGGGCCGCAATGGGCATCGCTAGCGGCTACAACGCCCTGTTTGCCGCCGCGCCTGCGGTGGCCGCTGCGCTTATCGGCGGTATCTGGCAGATTATCGTTATTTTTGGCGTCCACTGGGGCATCACCCCGGTGATCATGGCCAACTTCGATACTCAGGGGTATGACTCCTTCCAGGCCTATCAGACCATTGCGGTTATCGGCCAGATGGCCGCCGTGTTTGGCGTCTTCCTGAAGAGCCGCAACCGCGAGCTGAAAACCACCTCCCTGTCGGCGGGCGTCACGGCCATCTTTGGCATTACCGAACCGGCAATCTATGGCGTGACGCTGCGCTTTAAAAAACCGTTTATCTGCGGCTGTATCGGTGGCGCGGTGGGTGCGGTAGTCGCCAGCCTGTTTGGCTCTCTCTACTATGCCTATGCGGCGCTGCCGGGCCTCTTTACTTTGGTGAACGCCATCAGCCCGGATGCGCCGATGTCCTTTATCGGTGAACTTGCCGGTAGCGCAACGGCTATCGTCCTGACTATTATACTGGTGCAGTTTGTTGGCTTTGACGATCCGGTGGCGGAAGAGACCCTGACCGACGCGCCCGAAACCGCCCCCGTCAGCACGACGTCCACCGCAGCGGCGAAGACCCGCCTGGCGCTGAACAGCCCGCTCAGTGGCGAGGTGATCGCTCTGGAAGAGGTAGCTGACGAAGCGTTCTCGCAAAAGGTGCTGGGCGACGGCGTTGCTATTCGTCCCCACGACGGTAAAGTGGTAGCGCCCTGCGACGCCCGGGTGGAGACGGTAATCGACTCCCGCCATGCCATTGGCCTGGCCTGCGACAACGGCGCTGAGCTGCTGATCCACGTTGGGTTAAACACCGTGAATCTACAGGGCGAGCACTTCCGTCCGCTGGTAAAGGAAGGCGATATCGTTAAGGCCGGTACGCCGCTGCTGGAGTTTGATAAAGAGGCCATCGAGCGTGCCGGATACGATCTGACCACGCCGGTGCTGGTGATCAACAGCGATGAGTTTGAGCTGACGAAGCTCCAGTCCGGGGGCACTATTCGTCAGGAGATGCCGTTGATGACCGTCTCCTGATACGCTGTTAACTAACTGGGGAGTGTTATGGTCACGATACTGGATGTCGCCAGGCGAGCGGGTGTTTCAAAAGCCACGGTCTCCCGTGCGCTGAACGGCAAGGTAGTGGTCAGCGAAGAGGTAAAGGCGCGGATCTTCAAGGCTATCGAAGAGACGGGATATCGCCCTAACCTGCTGGCGCGCACCCTGGCGACCAGCCGCTCCAACTCGGTAGGACTGGTGATCACCAACGGCCTGTATAACGGGCCGTTCTTCTCCGCCATGATTTACCAGGCGGCGACGTGCAGCGAAGATCTCCAGCGTCAGCTGGTATTGGCCGACGGCAAGCACAGCCGGGAGGATGAGCGTAACGCTATCAACTTCCTGCTGCAGCTGCGCTGCGAGGCGATCATGATCTACCCCAAGTATCTCAGCGTGGACGAGCTGGATGACATCATTGATGAGAGCAGCGTGCCCATCGTAGTAATCAACCGCGAGCTAAAGCGCAACCGCAGCAGCTCGGTGTTTGTCGATCACTATCAGGGCAGCATGCGCATGGTGGAATATCTGCTTGATCAGGGCCATCGCGATATCGCGTTTGTCGCGGGCGGCGAAGGTTCGCCTACCGGTGACAGTCGTCTGGCTGGCTACCTCGATGCGTTTAACGCGGCGGGTTTGACCCCGGATGAATCGCTTATCGTCCGTGGCAGCTGGAGCACCGAGAGCGGCTACGAGGCGGGCTGCGCCCTGCTGAAAAAAGACCGGCCGATGAGCTGTGTGCTGGCCGCCAACGATGACATGGCCATTGGCGTCACCAAGGCGATGATTGACCACGGCCTGCGGGTGCCGGACGATATCTCTGTCGCCGGGTTCGATGACTCCATCATTGGCCGCTACTTTACCCCAACCTTGACCACCGTCCATATTCCGATGGATGAGATGATCCGCGATGCGGTGCGTATTCTGCTCTCTCCTGACAGCGGCGATGACAGCGCCCCGCAGTCACTGCATGAAGGCTCGCTGATCGTCAGAGACTCCGTGGCTAAGCGCAAGCGTTAAAAAAGGCTGCCGTCTGGCAGCCTTTTTGCTTTTTCGCTACTTTTTTCGTTACTTTTTCCGCTACTGGGCGGCGCTGACCCGCCAGACGGCGTCGCCGGCATCATCAGCGATAATCAGCCCGCCCTGGGCATCCATCCCCAGCCCGACCGGCAGGCCGCGCACCTGTTTCTGATCGTCAGTTAAAAAGCCTGTGACTACCGGCTGCGGCAACCCCACCGGCTGACCGTTCTCAAACTTCACCCACATCACCTGGTAGCCGTTGAGCGGCTTGCGGTTCCAGCTGCCATGCTCGCTGACGAACGCACCGCCGCGATACTGCGGCATATTGTCCCCGGTATAGAACAGCAGGCCGAGCGGCGCGACGTGCGAGCTAATGGCGTAGTCGGGCTTGATGGCCTTCTCGACCAGATCCGGACGCTGGGGCTGGGCGCGCTCATCAACGTGCTGACCAAAGTAGCTGTAGGGCCAGCCGTAGAAACCGTTCTCCTGCACCGACGTCATGTAGTCCGGTACCAGATCGGAGCCGATCTCATCGCGTTCGTTAACGATAGCCCACAGCTTGCCACTCTGCGGCTCCCATCCCAATCCGGTAGGATTGCGCAGGCCGCTGGCGTAGATGCGGCTCGCCCCGCTGGCGGCATCAACTTCGAGAATGGCTGCCCGGCGATACTCCGCCCCGATGCCGTTTTCAGTAATGTTACTGTTCGAACCGACGCCCACGTACAGCTTGCTGCCGTCCGGGCTGGCCAGCAGGGATTTGGTCCAGTGATGGTTAATCGGGCCGCCAGGTAGCTCGGTCACCTCCTGAGCGGGCGCGCTAATGGAGGTTTGCCCCGTTTCGTAGGGGAATTTCACCAGGCTGTCGGCATTGGCCACCCACAGCGTATTGCCGATCAGCTGAATGCCAAACGGCGAGTGCAGGTTCTCAATAAAGGTATGCTTCTCCCATTTGCCGTTCACGTTGCGCAGCAGGGTAATACTGTCCCCGCCTTTCCCCGCCTTGCCGGAGGCGCTCTGCACCAGGCCCATAATCAGCTGCTTGGGGCGCGTGGTGGGTTTCGGCGTGCTGTTTGACTCCGCCACCAGCACGTCATTATTCGGTAAAACGTAGATCTGCCGGGGATGCTTCAGGCCATCGGCAATTTTTTCAATCTGTAGCCCAGCAGGCACCGTGGGCTTCTCGCCCTCTTTCCACGGCACGCCTTCCGGGACCTGCATTGGCGGCAGCAGGAAGTTTTGCGCCTGCGGCAGCTCTGGATTCGGCCCCATCTGCTTTTGCGGATCGACAGTCGCGCCGTTATCACAGGCGCTCAGTAGCGCGACAATCGCCACGCTGAGTAACGCTCGGTTATGTTTTTTCATATGAGCTTCTCCTTAAGCGTTACGCTGACGCAGCGCGAGTTGAACATTCGCCAGCAGCAGCAGGATCACTACCAACGTCGACAGGATGACACCCAGCGGCACCACGGCATAGGCGTCGCGGCTATGGATGAAGGCATTGATTATGGCTAACAGAATGGCGATCAGGTTAAGCCAGAAGTGCAGCTTTACCGGGGAGCCGAAAGTATAGCGACGCCCCACCCAGACCTGCACCAGGTTAATCAGGCGCGGAATAATGGCAATCAGCAGCCCGATCACAATCAGCCAGCTGGCAGCGTCGGTCCACATAATCTGCATGCTTTTGATATAGAGAATGTCAAAGATCCAGGCGGCGGTAAAAAAACCGAGCGGAATAGGGTTAAGTAGCTCATACAGCGCTACGGCAAAGCTCGAACGTCCTGACGCGGTTGGGGTATGCATGTCCATCTCCTGAGCCTGTCCAGCGATTAAAAGGTACCTGTAAAGGTTAGATTATTTTCGCGATATAGCACGATGCCCTCTCTATTTGCGTTAAGGTTTTGCCGCGCGCTAAAGTATTAACAACGTCCGCTTGATCTATTTTCATTTTTATAACCTATACCTAAGACATATTTCAGCGTGGCTAAAAAAATATTTCCTGAAGCTACTTTCCGTTATTGCATCGATAGTGGAAAATGCGCGAGCCATAAGAAAAATACAATTCCGATCTATTTATTGCCAGACGCTTGATTGTGGGGTTATTGATGAAGCGTAACACTCCCGTTACACAGAAAGAGTATTTACTTAACGACGGTACGACGCTTATGTCGACAACCGATACGCAGAGCCATATTTCCTATGCTAACTCCGCCTTTATTGCTGCCAGCGGGTTTGATGAAGCCGATCTGGCTGGCGAGCCGCACAATATTATTCGCCATCCTGACATGCCTCCCGCTGCCTTTGCCGATATGTGGTTTACCATTCAGCAGGGAGAGAGCTGGACGGGGCTGGTGAAAAACCGCCGTCGCAACGGCGATCACTACTGGGTTCGCGCCAACGTGACCCCGGTGTATCAGCGGGAAAAACTCACCGGCTACATCTCCGTCAGAAATATTCCTCACCGGGAAGAGATTGACGCGAGTGAGAAATGCTACGCGCAAATTAACAGCAATAAATTAAAAGGCTATCGCTTCTATAAAGGCGTGCTGGTGCGCCGGGGCGCGCTCTCTTTTCTCTCTCTTTTTAAATGGCTCGCTATTTCCCGGCGAATTAACCTGGCGCTGGCTATTCCCGCGTTGGTGATAGCTGCCCTGCCCTTTATTTCTCTCCCTGCGCCGGTTCAATCCGCCATGACGCTGATGCTATTTTTACTGATTGCGCTTTTTTTACAGGCGCAGGTTTCGCATCCGTTAAAATTAATCTTAACGCAAATACAAAAAGTGGTATCCGGTCGGCGCGCCGATTATTTTCAATTTAACCGCGTCGATGAGATCGGCATGCTGCTGCGCCTTGTGAATCAGTCCGGGCTGAACCTTAACTCTCTGGTTGGGGACGTTACCACCCAGCTGGACGGGATCCGCAAAATCAGCCATCGCATCTCTGAAGAGGGGGAATTGCTCCAGCAGCGTACCGAAGAGACCTCGGCGGATCTGCACCAGACGGCGGCGGCGGTGGAGGAGATTGCCAGCGCGGTGAAGCAGACGGCAGAGACCGCCGCTGAAGCGATGACGCGGGCAGATGAGACCAGCCGCAACGCAATGAACAGCGGCAATATCATGAAGCAAACCATCACCATGATGCAGTCTGTCTCCCGGGATAACCGGCAGATCGTGGATATTATCGGCGTAATCGACAGCATCGCTTTTCAGACCAACATTCTGGCGCTCAACGCCGCGGTTGAAGCCGCCCGCGCCGGGGAAGCGGGTCGGGGTTTTGCCGTGGTCGCCGCCGAGGTGCGTCATCTGGCCCAGCACTCCGCCTCCGCCGCGAAGGAGATCAAAACCCTGATTGAGCAGAACGTCGCTAACGTCAGCAGCGGCGTGAAGATGGTGGAGAACACCGAGACGCACCTGACGGCGATGATCGATAACGTGCTCCAGATGTCGACGATGATTAAAGAGATGGGTACCGCTACCCAGGAGCAGACTCAGGCGCTGTCGCTCATCAATGAATCCGTGTCGCGTATCGGCGTGATGACCCACAACAATACCGGCATGGTTGAGCGGGTGACCGACGCCGCCGGTGATCTCTCCACGCGTGCCGCACGCCTGCAACGCGCCGTTAAGGTGTTTGGTGGCGGCAATTAACGTAATTCAACGGTGCAGCACATTTTTTGTTCGCTACACGCGCTATGCTGCCTAAGCTATGGGATCACGCTTTGCCCGGCCCGCAGCTGCGGGTGGGTCCTTGAAACTATTTACAGAATTAAGGAGTTAGCATGAGAACGAATCGTCAGGCACGTCATATTTTAGGTCTGGACTACAAGCTGTCGAATCAGAGAAAGGTCGTGCGTAGCGACGACGGCAGCGAAAAAGTGGTCACCCACCGCCACGGGCGTCATCGTCGCGCCCAGTAATGCCCTCCTCGTTATCCATATCGACGTCTGCGCCACCGCCCCGGTGGCGTTTTTATTTATAAATATGTTTCAGCAAAGTAACAAGTAATTGCAATACGCATGCTTTATACTTCCCCCGCCGTACTACCTACCCCGTTTGCACGCAGGTAACCGTGCCAGCGCCGGGATTTTTTTACCCAGGAGTTTTAGAGATGTTGCTGAAGTACAAGAAAAACCGTTCGTTGTACATCCCCTATGCTGGCCCCGTGCTGCTGGAGTTTCCCCTGCTGAATAAAGGCAGCGCCTTCAGCCTGGAAGAGAGACGCAACTTTAACCTGCTCGGCCTGCTGCCTGAGGTGGTAGAAACCATTGAGGAGCAAGCTGAACGCGCCTGGTTGCAGTATCAGGGGTTCAAAACGGATATCGATAAGCACATCTATCTGCGTAACATTCAGGACACTAACGAAACCCTCTTCTATCGTCTGGTAGAAAACCATCTCGATGAGATGATGCCGGTGATCTACACCCCGACCGTCGGCTCTGCCTGCGAGCGTTTCTCTGAGATCTACCGCCGCGCGCGTGGCGTGTTTATCTCCTACGAAAACCGCCACATGATGGACGACATTCTGCAGAACGTCTCGGCGCACAATATTAAAGTGATCGTCGTTACCGACGGCGAACGTATTCTCGGTCTCGGCGATCAGGGCATCGGCGGCATGGGCATTCCTATCGGCAAGCTGTCGCTCTACACCGCCTGCGGCGGCATCAGCCCGGCGTATACCCTGCCGGTGGTGCTGGATGTCGGTACCAACAATCAGCAGCTGCTTAACGATCCGCTCTATATGGGCTGGCGTCATCCGCGTATCAGCGGCGACGAATACTATGAGTTTGTTGATGAGTTTATCCAGGCCGTGAAACAGCGCTGGCCGGACGTGCTGCTGCAGTTTGAAGACTTTGCCCAGAAAAACGCCATGCCGCTGCTTAACCGCTACCGCGACGAGATCTGCTCGTTTAACGACGATATTCAGGGGACGGCGGCCGTGACGGTGGGTACGCTTATCGCCGCCAGCCGCGCCGCAGGCAGCCAGCTGAGCAATCAGAAGATTGTTTTCCTCGGCGCAGGCTCTGCCGGATGCGGTATCGCCGAGCAGATCGTGGCCCAGACCCAGCGCGAAGGGCTGAGCGAAGCCGCCGCACGGCAAAAAGTCTATATGGTCGATCGCTTCGGCCTGCTGACCGATCAGATGCCTAACCTACTGTCGTTCCAGAGCAAGCTGGTGCAGAAGCAGGAGAATATTCAACACTGGGAGACCAGCGGCGACGCCATCTCCCTGCTGGACGTGGTGCGCAACGTTAAGCCGGATATCCTGATTGGCGTCTCGGGCCAGACCGGCCTGTTTACGGAAGAGATTATCCGGGAGATGCATAAGTACTGCCCGCGTCCGATCGTCATGCCGCTTTCGAATCCGACGTCCCGTGTCGAGGCGACGCCGCAGGATATCATCACCTGGACCGACGGCAACGCGCTGGTGGCGACCGGCAGCCCCTTCCCGCCGGTGCAGTGGAAAGATAAGGTCTACCCGATTGCCCAGTGCAACAACGCCTATATCTTCCCGGGCGTCGGGCTGGGCGTTATCGCTGCGGGTGCGTCGCGCATCACCGACGAGATGCTGATGGCCGCAAGCGAAACCCTGGCGGAACACTCCCCGCTGCGCACCAGTGATACCGGCATGGTGTTGCCGGGCCTCGATCAGATCCAGCGCGTCTCTCGCGCTATCGCTTTTGCGGTGGGTCAGGTGGCGCAGGAGGAAGGCGTGGCGGTAAGAACCTCCGCCGAGGCGCTACAGCAGGCGATCGACGATAACTTCTGGCGGCCTGAATACCGCAGCTATCGCCGAACTTCTATTTAATCAGTTGCCCGGCGGCGCTACGCTTGCCGGGCCTCCATCCCCTCACCCTCCTTAGTGCTTGCTGACGAGCCATTTGCGAATTATTCTCATAAATCATTGCAGGATGTGTCTACGCGGTTGCAACTTCTCCAGAAGTCATTAATCCTAAAGGAGTAATTTCGTTCACTTATCACGCGTTACGTTATGCACTACTCATCTGCATACCTTAAGGAGATAAAAATGAAAGCTGCTGTTGTTACGCACGATCATCAAGTAGAAATCACAGAAAAAACCTTACGCCCCCTTCGCCACGGCGAGGCGCGGTTAAAGATGGAGTGCTGTGGGGTGTGTCATACCGATCTTCACGTTAAGAACGGTGATTTCGGCGACAAAACCGGCGTCATTTTGGGCCATGAAGGAATTGGTGTGGTAGAGGAAGTCGGTCCGGGCGTCACGTCGCTTAAGCCTGGCGATCGCGCCAGCGTCGCCTGGTTCTATGAAGGCTGCGGGCATTGCGAATACTGTAACAGCGGTAACGAAACCCTCTGTCGTGAGGTCAAAAACGCGGGCTATAGCGTTGATGGTGGCATGGCCGAAGGTTGCATCGTTGTAGCAGACTACGCGGTGAAAGTGCCGGATGGTCTCGATCCCGCCGCCGCCAGCAGTATTACCTGCGCAGGCGTAACGACCTATAAGTCGATCAAGATTTCCCATATCAAACCGGGCCAGTGGATTGCGATCTACGGACTTGGCGGCCTCGGCAACCTGGCGATGCAGTATGCGAAGAACGTCTTTAACGCCAAAGTAATCGCTATCGACGTTAATGATGAGCAGCTTAGCCTGGCATCAGAGATGGGCGCCGATCTGACCATTAACTCCCGTAACGAAGATGCGGCGCAGATCATTCAGCAGAAAACCGGCGGCGCGCATGCTGCGGTGGTCACCGCCGTTGCCAAAGCAGCGTTTAACTCCGCCGTCGATGCGGTGCGGGCCGGAGGACGCGTGGTTGCCGTTGGCCTGCCGCCGGAGTCCATGAGCCTCGATATCCCGCGCCTGGTGCTGGACGGTATTCAGGTCGTCGGTTCGCTGGTAGGCACCCGTCAGGATCTGACTGAGGCCTTCCAGTTTGCCGCCGAGGGTAAAGTAGTGCCGAAAGTCGCTTCCCGTCCGCTGGAAGATATCAACGCCATCTTCCACGAAATGGAGCAAGGCAAGATCCGAGGCCGCATGGTGATCGACTTCCGCCGATAAGGTACGATGCCCTTTTCAACGACATAGACGTTATAACGGACACAGGATGACGAAGAAAAGGGCAACACTGATCGGCTTAATGGCCATTGTGCTTTGGAGCACGCTGGTGGGATTAATCCGCGGCGTCAGTGAAGGACTCGGGCCCGTGGGCGGGGCGGCAATGATCTACACCTTAAGCGGCATGCTGCTTTGGGCTACGGTTGGCTTTCCCGCCGTGCGGCGCTTTCCAATTCGTTACCTGCTGGCTGGCAGCGTCCTGTTTGTCAGCTATGAGATGTGCCTCGCCCTCTCCCTTGGCTATGCCGCCACGCGCCATCAGGCCATTGAGGTCGGGATGGTCAACTATCTCTGGCCTAGCCTGACTATTCTGTTTGCGATCCTGTTCAACAGGCAAAAAAGCAACCTGTGGATCGTGCCCGGCCTGCTGCTGTCAGTTTTAGGCGTATGCTGGGTGCTGGGGGGTGAAAATGGGCTGAACGTCGCCGATATCCGCCACAATATTATCTCTAGCCCGCTCAGCTATATTCTGGCCTTTAGCGGGGCTATCATTTGGGCCGCCTACTGCACCGTCACCAGTAAATATGCCGAGGGTCACAACGGCATCACCTTCTTTATTCTGCTTACCGCGCTTAGCCTGTGGGTGAAGTATGCCCTGAGCGAGCAGCCGCCAATGGTCTTCAGCTGGACAGTCACACTCCAGCTTCTGATGGTGGCCTTTGCCCTCGGGTTTGGCTACGCCGCGTGGAATATCGGGATCCTACATGGTCACGTGAGCGTGCTGGCGGCAGCCTCCTACTTTACGCCGGTGCTGTCGTCAGCGCTGGCGGCTATGCTGCTCAGCGCCCCGCTGGGTCTGGCTTTCTGGCAAGGGGCGCTGATGGTCTGCGGCGGCTCTCTGCTCTGCTGGTACGCCACGCGTCTGCGCTAATAAGTTGTACCACCTGTTCATTTGAACTAAAATAGATATCAAATGAACAGGAGGTGCAATAACCATGCAAGTTTATACTCCCAAAGCGGTGGCGCTTCCGCATGACTTACTCAGCACGCTGGGGCTGCCCGTAGCGGCCATTGCCGCTCATGACAGTATTAGCGCCGGGCTGGATGCGACTATTTTGCGCAGCATCACCGATGCCACTCAGCTTGATGAAGCCTTGCTATTAAGAATGGCGGGGATCGATCGCAATACCTACAGCCGGCGGCTGAATAGCGTAGAAAAGCGTTTCTCACCCGAGCAGAGCGCACGCGTCTATACCCTGGCTCGGGTTATCAGCGCGGCGCGGGAACTCTTCAACGACGATAATATCCGGCTGGCCCAGTGGCTCAATAAACCCGCTAAAGGGCTGGGTGGAAAGAAACCGGCAGAGCTTCTCTCAACCCCCGCTGGGGCGGAAGCGGTGCTAACGCTTATTGGCAGGCTTGAGCATGGCGTGCTAAGTTGATGGACACGCAGCTTTTCTGGCGACTGGTAAAGTCGCGTTACGTTGCTACCGCGTTTGATGGCTATGGAGCACGCACCTTCGGGGGGCGCTGGAACTCTCGAGGTCGAGAGTGTGTCTATCTGGGTTCATCCAAGGCGCTTTGCGTGCTTGAAACGCTGGTGCATCTGGAGATCGAAGACATAGCTGAAGGCTACAGCTTTCTGACTATAGCGATCCCAACAGAGCTGATTGCTACACTCGATCTTGATACGTTACCGAAAGATTGGCAGGCAGACCCCGCTCCGATCTCCACTCAGCAAATTGGCGATCAGTGGCTGGCCGACGTAAGCAACGGACTGCTGCTGCGCGTACCGAGCACGATTACCGGCGAGTGGAATGCGCTTTTTAATCCGGAGCATCCAGAAGCAAAAACGGCTCTGCTAAGTGTAAAAGCAGAGCCGTTTATCATCGATCCGCGCTTGGGTAAGCGCTGCTAACGCATTAACCTACGGCCTTCTGAACAGCGCGATGCTGCGCCCTTCCAGCGTAAAGTCCGTTTCGCTATCAATAACAATGCCGCGCGGTTCTGTATCAAAGGTCGTCAGCTCCAGCACCCAACCGTTCTCGCCTGGCTGCGGAATACGGAACTGCATGCTCTCTTCAAACGGGTTGAGCAGCATCAGCACGTCGTGCCAGATCCCCTCCTCGGGCTTCAAATCCGGGCGGCTGATGTAAACCACCAGCGCTGACCCCTCATGCCAGTGCTCAGGCTGCTGGGCCCCGCCTTCGGCGTTGAACCACTCGATCAGCAGGCCATCGCGCCAGCTTTCACGGCGCAGCAGCGGCTGCTCTGAACGCAGCTTAATGAGCTGGCGGGTAAACTCGCGCAGCGCTTCGCTGGAAGGCGGTAGATCGTCCCAGTGAACCCAGGAGATCTCGCTGTCCTGACAGTAGCCGTTGTTGTTACCCATCTGGCTACGGCCAAACTCATCCCCGGCCAGCAGCATCGGCGTACCATGGGAGAAGAGCAGCGTGGCGAGGAAGTTACGCTTCTGCCGCTCGCGGACCGCGTTGATACCTTCATCATCAGTGGGACCTTCCGCCCCGTAGTTGTAAGAGCGGTTATCGTTGTGGCCGTCGTTGTTATCCTCGCCGTTCTCTTCGTTGTGCTTCTCGTTATACGACACCAGATCGTTAAGCGTGAAGCCGTCATGGGCGGTGATAAAGTTAACGCTTGCCCACGGGCGACGACCGCGGATGTCGTAGAGATCGCCAGAGCCCAACAGGCGGGAGGCAAAATCCTGGGCGACGTTGTCGCCTTTCCAGTACTCACGCACCGTATCACGATATTTATCGTTCCACTCCGCCCAGCCCGGCGGGAATCCGCCCACCTGATAACCGCCCGGTCCGATATCCCAGGGTTCACCAATCAGCTTAAGTTTAGAGAGCACCGGATCCTGGGTTATGGCATCAAAGAAGCCGCCGCGCTGGTCGAAGCCTTCTGGTTCACGACCCAGAATGGTACCGAGATCGAAGCGGAAGCCGTCGATATGCATCGATTCCGCCCAGTAGCGCAGCGAGTCCATCACCATCTGCAATACGCGCGGATGCGACGTGTTAACCGTATTGCCCGTACCGGTGTCATTTATGTAGTAGCGGTGCTGATCGGGCATGGTGCGATAATAAGAGAAGTTATCGATACCCTTAAACGACAGCGTTGGACCCAGCTCGTTACCTTCCGCCGTGTGGTTGTAGACCACGTCGAGGATCACCTCGATACCTGCGTCATGGAATGCGCGCACCATGTCGCGGAAGCCCTGAATGCCTTTTGGCCCAAAGTAGCGAGAGGCTGGTGCAAAGAAGCCAAGCGTGTTGTAGCCCCAGAAGTTTTTCAGCCCGCGATCCAGCAGATGCTGATCGTCCGGGAACCAGTGGATCGGCAGCAGCTCTACCGACGTAATGCCGAGGTTTTTGATGTAGTCCACAGTCGCTTTATGGCCCATCCCCTCGAAGTTACCGCGCAGCGCCTGCGGCAGCGCCGAGTTAAGCTGGGTAAACCCCTTCACATGGGTTTCATAGATAATCGCCTGCGACCACGGAATATTGGGCCGATTGTTATCCTGCCAGTCAAACTCATTGGGGTTAACAACCCGGCACTTCGGCATAAACGGCGCGCTGTCGCGTTTATCAAAGGTCAGATCCTTATCCTCGTGCAGCATGTCGTATGCGAAATGGGCTTCGTTCCACTCCACGTCGCCTACCAGCTCACGGGCATAGGGATCGATAACCAGCTTGTTGGGGTTAAAGCGGTGACCGTTTTCCGGATCGAAAGGACCGTGCACGCGGAAACCATACAGTGTCCCCGGTTGCAGACCAGACACGTAGCCATGCCAGACTTCATGGGTGTTTTCTGGCAGGTCCATGCGGCCGATTTCATGCTTGCCGCTGGGGTCATAAAGGCAAAGCTCAACGCGCTCTGCATGCGCCGAGAAAAGGGCAAAATTGACACCCTCACCATCGTAGTTTGCGCCGAGAAGGTGATAATCCCCCGGCAGGATTTGGTAGGTATTATGGTATTTCATTCATTCTTCTCCATAGAATGTGGACTTCAAAGGGCACATTCCTTTAGGCAATAAGCAACCAGGCGCGATTAAGCGCTGCAAAAATTCAGTTGAATAATCATTCAGCAATCAAAATTTGCGGTACATCTCCGATGATATTGGTTAAATCAATCCGTTCGTCCAGGGAGAGCGTCTCTCCGCTGAGGATGTTGCGGTAGCGGCGGCCTGCCAGTGACTCAGGAAGCGCAATGGTGGTATCGGTAAACCATGCGGTTTCCGCATCGTCCGGCAGTCGCAACGCCAAACGCGGGGCGATAACAATAAGCGCGTCGCCGCCGCGGATCCGGGTACTGACCCGGGCGTAGGCAATAACGTGGTCGGCCATCTCTCCCGTTACCGCCAGCGGCAGATAGTCGCCATAACGGAACAGCGCCGGTTTTTGCTGACGCAGGCGCAGGGTTTTAGCGATCACCTGCTGCTTCAGGAAACCGCTCTGCCAGCTCTCTTCGGTGACGATAACGGGTTGGTCATCCTCAGGCAGCTGCTGGGTCAGCGTGGCAAAATCCGGCTCGCGGCGGTTATCGGGATCGACAAGGCTAAAGTTAAGCGCCTCACTGCCCTGATAGATATCCGGCACGCCTGGCGCGGTCAGCTTGATAGCGGTTTGGGTCAAACTGTTCACCAGGCCAGCACGAATAAACGGCTGGAGCGAGCTCACAAAGTCCTGTAAGAAGGCCTGGTTGTCCGGCGAAAGCAGGTGTCGAGCATAGTCGAGCATCGCTTTCTCAAACGGATCGTTATTCTCCACCCAGTCGGTACGCAGCTTGGCTTCCCGCAGCGCTTTTTCAACGAAGTCAAGGAAGCGATCTTCCAGCGCCTTCAGCCCTTCCGCATCGTCGGGCTGCAGCGTCACGGGCCATACGCCCGCCAGCGCCTGGTACAGCATCCACTTCCCGGCGGGTTTCGGTGCCGGGCCATCTTCAAGTTCAACCACTTTATGCTGATTGATCTCCCGCCAGCGGCCGACGCATACCGCCCAGCGCGACGGCGCTTCCGTCAGCGTATAGAGGCGAGCACGCGTATCTTCCCCGCGTTTAGTATCGTGGGTCGAGGTGCTGGACAGCGCATCAGGCTGCTTCTCTAGCCGGGTTTTCATCTCAGCGTGGAAACGATCCAGAGAGAACATGCGCGGCAACGGTTCGGCACCCACCTCATTCAGCGCCAGGCCCATGTTCTGGCGGAAGAAGAGCGTGTCTTCTACGGATTTTGCCATCAGCGGGCCGGTGAGCTGTTGGAAGCGGGTGCGGAACAGCGAGGCCTTATCCGATACCGCATTCGAAAGCGAGCCCGCAAGAATTTGGGTAATAAAGTCGAGCGCCTCGGGATCCGGTGCATTTTCGCTGGCTTTAACCTTGGTCACCACCTTATGCAGCAGCTCCGCGTCGGCAGCTGGCAGGCCCTCTTGTGTACCGTAGGTACGATAGACCGGGAAGGCCACAAGCAGCTCGCGTAACGCGGCATGCATTGTCGCTTGCTCGGTAGCGAACCCCTCTGATTCGGCAAGGCCAAGCGCCAGCTTCAGCAGGGTGGTAAATTCACCCTCGAAGTTGCGGTCAACCATCAGCAGCTTGGCTGCACGCAGTTCGGCCCGCATATCCACTTGCCTTTCCATGGTCTTGTCGTAGGCTTTGCGCAGCGCGGCGAGCCGATCGTCATCCACCAGAGCGTCAGAGAGCGCGGCAATAAATTCGTACCCGGTGGTGCCGGATACCGGCCAGTCGTCCGGCAGATGCTCGCCCTTGCCGAGGATCTTCTCAACGGTCAGGTAGCAGTCGGCTCCGGCCTCCTGGCGCAGGCGTCTCAGGTAACCTTTTGGATCGGCAAGGCCGTCTACGTGATCGACCCGCAGGCCGTCTACCGCCCCGCTGCGCACTAAATCAAGGATCAGGCGGTG
Source organism: Pseudescherichia vulneris NBRC 102420 (assembly GCF_000759795.1). Classification (GTDB taxonomy): domain Bacteria; phylum Pseudomonadota; class Gammaproteobacteria; order Enterobacterales; family Enterobacteriaceae; genus Pseudescherichia; species Pseudescherichia vulneris. The sequence goes on along the minus strand of NZ_BBMZ01000009.1, from coordinate 163,309 downwards.
GCTATCGTCAAAGACGGCGTCATCTTCAACGCGAACCCCGACAAGGCCGGTAATTTCGAAAAAGCGACGATACGAGAGATCGCGCGGCGCATCTCGCCACGTCATCAGTCGATAAGGCTGTTGTTCGTGCAGCGCAATAAGCTCTGCTTTATCCGTAAGCTGCAATACCTCCTCTTCCCGCCCCTGATAGCTCTCCGGGCAAAGCGGATAGAAGCTCTCAAAGTAGGCGAAGGCAGGTTTGCCTGTTTTAGGATCGGCCTGCAGGCGAATATCACCCTTCTCCAGCTCGGCCTCAAAGGTATCTCCGAGGAACGGCAGGGTCAGACGACGCGACCAGTCGATATCAAAATAGCGGGCGTAGCGGCTCTGTTCACCGTGTTCAATGACGTCGCGCCACCAGGCGTTCTCCAGCGAGGCCGCCATGTGGTTCGGAACGATATCCAGAATCAGGCCGAGGCCTGCCTCTTTCAGGGCGGCTACCATACGGTCAAAGCCCTCTCGGCCGCCAATGGCTGGCTCGATCTCGTTAGCATCCGTGACGTCATAGCCATGCGTCGAGTCGGCGGTGGCGGTAAAGATCGGGGAGGCATAAAGGTGGCTGATGCCCAGCTGCTGCAAATAAGGCACAAGGGCAGCGGCGCGGTCAAAGGTCATGCCGTTACGAAATTGGATACGGTAAGTCGCGGTTGGGATCTTCACTTTGCTTCTCCTGATGCAAGGCGAACAACAATTGAGTTCTGCGGCAGTTCATCTGCCGCCTTCGGCCAGGCAAAAATGGTTTCGCCAGGTAATTCCGGCAGCGTCTGATGACGCTCGCCAATATTTAACGCCAGCGAGAGCGTTCCCTGTGGGAACGTCCAGCTTACGGCAAGGTATCCTTCATCTGTTTGAACTACCCGGCCAGAATTGCCCCCGGCGGTCGCCAACAGCGGCACGATCCGCTGCTGGCGCAGGCGCAGCAGCGCGCGGGTCAGCTCCAGCCAGGCGCGCCCTTCGTGGCTTTCAAGTTTGTTCCAGTCCAGCTTCGATTGCATAAAGGTGCTCTCGGCGTTGGGATCGGGCACGCTGTCACCGTCGTAGCCATCATGACCGGCGAACTCTTTCGCTCGCCCCTCACGTACGGCTTTGGCGAGATCGCCATGGAAATCGGTAAAGAACAGGAACGGTTTGTTCTCTCCATACTCCTCGCCCATAAACAGCAGCGGGATATGGGGAGACAACAGCAGCGCGGCAAGCAGCACCTTGGTACGCTCGATGCCAGCGAGAGAGATCAGCCTCTCGCCGTGCGCCCGGTTGCCTGTCTGATCGTGGTTCTGGAGAAAGTCAACGAACGCCACCGGCGGCTGCCCGGTGCTGTCTACGCCGCGAGCCTCTCCTGAATGAGGAGAAACCTCTCCCTGATAGGCAAACCCCTCCGCCAGCGCACGCGCGACCTGTTTTTCCGGCCGATCGGCGAAATCCTGATAGTAGGCGTGGGTTTCGCCGGTAGCAAACACGTGTACTGCATTATGGAAATCATCGTTCCATTCGCCGCTGAACAGCGGCGTCGAACCGGCTTCATCACGTGGATGCAGGAAAATGACGTTCCGGCAATCTTCCGTCGTCAGGTGTGCAGGTCGATCGGTAATCTCAGCCCGAATGCGCTCGGCAATCTCTATCAGGACATGCTTCTCAGCGCTGTCATCGATCTGATCGATGGCATCGAAGCGCAATCCGTCGAGGTTAAACTCTTTCAGCCAGTAGAGCGGCGCTTCGGCAATATAGCGACGTGCTGCATCCACGTCATAGGCAATGCCCGGCCCCCACGGCGTCATGCGCTCCTTGTGGAAGAACTCTGGCGACAGCAGCGGCAGATAGTTACCCTCAGGGCCGAAGTGATTCAGCACAATGTCGAGCACAACCGAGATGCCGTAGCCGTGAGCGGCATCGACAAAGGCTTTGAAATCGTCCGGCGTACCGTAAGCCGAGTGCGGCGCGTAGAGCAGCACGCCGTCATAGCCCCAGCCCCGGTTGCCGCCAAACTGCGATACGGGCAGGATCTCAATGGCGCTAATCCCGATATCAGCCAAATAAGGCAGCTTCTCGATGGCGGCCCTAAACGTCCCTTCAGGGGTAAAGGTGCCGACATGCAGCTCGTAAAAGACGGTCTCTTCCCACGGACGCCCTTGCCACTGCGTGTTTTGCCAGCGGTAGCTCTCTGGATCGATCACCAGCGAAGGGCCATTAACATCGGCTTTTTGCCCTCGGGACGCCGGGTCCGGCAACGTGGTTCCATCGGCGAGAACATAGTGATATTCCGCACCAGGGGAGATATCGGTAGTGGAAAATTCAAACCAGCCTTCACCGGCCGGGTTCATCTTAAACTCCTTGCCTGAGAGCCTGAGCGTAACGCTCTCCTGACCGCTCGCCCACACACGAAAACGCACTGTGTCAGCGGCCACGAACTCGGCCCCCCAGCTTTTAAGAAAAGATCTGGACTCCATGCAGATACCTCAATAAACAAACGCAGACGTGACGAAAGGGTGTAAAACGGTGTTCGGGTAGTGACCTCTCCTGACCGTGTGTAAATAAAATCATAGCCTATGCTGCAAAGAGTGAGATGTAGTTCTACTTAAGGAAGATTTAATCACAGCCCCAAAGAGGATATATCCTATTTTAATAAAGGGGTTACGCTTAACCCCTTATATAAGTAAGGTAAAAATTTATTACTTTTCTTTTCTTTTACCGTTTCTTATCGATATTATTAGGCAACAAAATAAACTAGCTGAATGGGTTGGACAAAATTCAATCAGCGAAAATATGATTCAACCTGGTTCGGAAACGCAACATGTGCGAGAAAGATGTAAAAGCTACACAGGGTAACGATGTCAATACGGGCGTGTGTGTAGCGATGCAGAATATTCCTTCACGGGAAGAGACGCTGGGAGATATCGTCATCGCTCTGTTGCGTGCTGGTCAAATTATCAGCAGAAGGACGATCTGTTTGAAACTGGTTGCACGCATTGAGGCTGAAACCCATCCTGTCATGCAAGCGCATCTCAGCGAGTTAATGCGCATAATCCTGCGCAATAATCCGTTCTGATAGGCTAACCGCGTAATATACCTGTCAATCTCGGGTATAAGCGTGCATACTGCTAGAATGATATGAAGTCCAGCGCCAAATAAATACTGAGAGGCTCAATGAGCAAAAATGATAAGGAAAGGCTGGTAGATAAAGTGATGGGTGAAGCCGTCATGTCGCTTCTTGAGGCTGATGACAACGTCTCTTTCGAAGCGCTCCTCGGTCAGTTGCAGGAGAGTCTGCATGATGAAAATGACCATGGCAGACGTGAAGCTTTCCGTACGGCCATCAACGGTGTACATCAGTTCAGAATGCTTCCCGACAGCGGTTCCAGCCCTTCCCGATCCTTAAAGCTTCACAGACGCGACGCTGTTCTTAGTCACCCTACTACTGTTTATAAACACTAGCCTCAGTCAGTAATACCTGTTTGATCGGTACGGTTAACAGGTTTTTTGCTGTTTTTACCCTTCTAATCAGACTTGCTTTAAGCATGTTCCCCCAAATGCTCTCTGTGAATTTGATCTTGGCTACCAGGCCTGGAAGACAAACCCCTTTCTGCATTGAGAGTGCAATTGAACGAAGATGAACATGTTTTGCTTGAAAATATTCAAGAGATCATTGGTGAGGCGGCGACCTGGCTAATGAATTCACGTCTGCCGGTAAATGCGGACAATCTTATGATGGTGCTACGCGCCCGTAGTGTGATGGTAAAAGAGAAACAGCAGCTCCGCATTCTGGAAAGCTGCATTCGCTACCTCAGGGCCCGTCTGGTAAAACCTTTATAAGCCAACGCCCCGTATCCTGACAAAGCGATACGGGGCGTTTTAAATACCATTATAAATCGTCTGGTGTTTTCTGGACGATAAGCTCAAGCGCGTTGCGATAAACATCGAGCTTGATCACATCATCCTCTGTTTCAAGCAGCCTAATCAGGGCCAGGATGAGATTCTTATTATTCACCTCAATCCGGTTACTTTTGAGATTCTGAGCGAGTCCTCTAATGAGAGTACGTTCGGCTTCAAAAGCCTGACTACCCTGATCGAACCAAGTGTTGAGCGTGTCTTCAGTTGTTGCGCTGTGCATCAATATGCCTTTAATTTTAAGTTACTGGTCTCTCAAGGTATTGAGAGAAAATCATTACCGCGATAAACGTAGACGGCAATGCTTTCCTCCGCAATAGTCACTCTTGCGATTGGCGATAAATTAAACAATCCTGCGCGATTTTAAATCAGCCTCGCCCTTTACGCTGCATGATTGCCAGTGCGGTAAGCATAAGAAGCAGCCCGGCGAGCAGCGTTAATGTCGCCATGGCCATCCCCTGCCCAACCGATCCCTGCTCAAACTGTCGCCAGATAAACACCGCCACGGTTTGAGTTCCCGCTGGTGAGAGCAACAGCGACGTGACCAGCTCACGTGAGGCGATGGCAAACACCATTAGCATCGCGGCCAGCATGGCGGGAAAGACCAGCGGCATGACGATAAAGCGCAGCGCCTGTAGCGCGCTTGCGCCATGAACCCGCGCTGCCGGCTCCAGATTGCCGCCCAGCTGGCGTAGCGCGCTGGTGATATAGCGCACCGGCCAGGGCATCAGCAGGCAGCAGTATGAGAGCAGCAGGATCGCCCAGGTATTGTAGGGCGAGACCGGCCAGAAGGTGCGGTTCCACAGCAGTATCAGTCCTACGCCAACGACGATGCCCGGCAGCGCTGCAGGCAAGAGCGACAGCGCATCCAGCACGCTGCGGCCTTTTATCTGCCTGACCACAACCAGCCACGAAATCAGTAGCCCCAGTAGACCGGTGATCAGCGATGCTCCCAGCGCCAGCGACAGGCTGGTGCCCAACGCCGAAAGCGCATCCCCCTGCTGGGAGAAGAGCGCTAAATAGTGCTGAGGCGTCACGTTATTCCAGGCCAGCCCGTCCGACAGCGTCGACATCACACCGGTCACCGCCATAGACAACCCCGGCAGCCCGACCGCCACAAAACCGGTTAAGGCCATCACCATTACCACCGGAACGGCGGCGATACCCAGCGTGGCCCCCATGTTCTCCGTTGGCTTACCGGTCACGCTAGTGACCTCTTTATCCCCCACCAGGCGGCGCTGTAACCACCATCCGGTTAAGGCAATGACGATCAGCACCATGGAAAGCAGTGACGCGCCGGGCAGATCGATGGGCCAGTCGGCGAGTTTCTTCTCGATACCTACCGTCATCATCACTACCCCAGAACGCGATCCCAGCGCCGCCGGGACGCCATACTCCTCAATGGCCAGGGTAAAGGCTAAAAGCATCCCCGCTGCCAGCGCGGGCGCAACCATCGGCAGCGTGATATGCCAAAACGCTCGCCACGCCGTTGCACCATGGACCCGCGCAACCAGCGCCAGCCGTTGTCCGCTGGCGAGCAGGCTGCGGGATACAGCAAAATAGACCACTGGAAAGATATTCAGGGTCATGACCAGCACAATACCGCTGCGGCTGAAAAGCAGATCGTTAAGATCGATACCGGTTAGCTGGTCCAGATAACCGTTGGTCTGTAAAACCAGCATCCAGGAGAGCGCGGCAATATAGGGCGGCGTCAGAAACGGGATGAGAAAGATAAGATCCCACAGTCTGGGCACGGGAAGATTGAACAAACCGCGCATAACGCCGAGCGGCAGACCAATCAGCGCGCTCAACAGCGCGACGCCTGCGGCAATCCACAGTGTTCCACCCAGCATGGCGGGCAGCTGCGGATCCTGAAACTGCGGCGCAATGCCCGTAAACGCTCCGCTCAGCGAGTCTGCGCTGAACTGCGGAAAAATGGCCTGCAGGATAATAAACAGCAACGGCAGCGCGACCAGGATCGCCAGCAGCGCCACGGTAGTGAGGGTAATTAATTTCTGTTTCACAACGGCTATCCTGAAAGCGGGGTTGCCCCCGCCGGGTGATTACTGCGCGAAAAGCGTGTTAAAGCGTTTCAGTACATCGCTGCGCTCGCTGTTGCCGTCGTTGGTGGTCGGCAGAATTTTCAGCTCGTTAAGCAGCGGACGCTTAGCGGTAACGTCAGTGCGGGCTGGCATCAGCCAGGCATCGGCGACCAGCGCCTGCCCTTCTGGCGAGAGCACGTAGTCAATGAAGGCTTTAGCATCGTCGGCATGCTGCGTGGTTTTCAAGATCATCATCGGGCGCGGGGCAATCACCGTTCCGCTCGCCGGGAAGATCACCTTCAGCGATTCACCCTGAGCGATATTGCCGTAAGAGACATAGTCCACCGCACCAAACACGGCGGCCTTTGCACCCTGCATAACCGGCGTTACCGCCTGGGCGTTAGGTCCACTCACCACCATGCCGTTCTGCTTCAGCTGCTCAAACAGCTTCCATGCCTCATCACCCATGCCGTTTTGCAGGCCGATCAGCAGATCGAGGGATGCACCGGAGAGCGCCGGGTCAGGCGTGGTGACTTTATCTTTAAAGTCTGCGGAGGTGAGATCCTGCCACTCTTTTGGCTCAGGCGTACCGCTCTTGCTGTTCCAGACGATACCCAGCGCCGAGATACCCTGGGCAACATAGTCGCTGGTTTTAAGATTAGCAGGCACCTTTTCCGCATTCTGGCTTTGATACGGCAGCAGCCAGCCACGGTTGTGCAGGTCTTCCGCCGTATCCCATGACGCAGAGATAAGAATATCCGCCTGCGGATTGGCCTGCTCGGCCTCCAGGCGCGCCATTACCTTCCCCGTGGTGGCTTGAAAGATATCGACCTTGACGCCGGTTTTCTTCTCATAGCCCGCCGCGAGGCCTTTCGCCAGCGATCCTGGGCCAGCGGTATAGACAGTCAGCGCCTGCGCGCTGGAGACGCTTATTGCAGACAGTGCCATGGTTAATGCAACTCCTTTTATTACAGACGTCACTGCTTTCATGATAAAGCTCCATTGTATGTTGTAACTAATGTATTCGTAACGAAATCAGTTGCCGCCACGCGACCCGCTGAGAGATGCACAATACGGTCGGCAATCAATTCCGCTTCCCGGCGATCGTGGGTAACATAGATCGCCGTGGTGCCGGATTGGCGCAGGATCCGCGACATCTCGAGGCACAGCGACTCTCGTAGTTCACTGTCGAGATTGGAGAGTGGCTCATCAAAGAGCAGGACCCGAGGCTGAGCGACGATAGCGCGTGCCAAGGCCACCCTCTGCTGCTGCCCGCCAGAGAGCCCAGACGGTTTACGTTCGGCAAACTCAGACAGCCCTACTCTCGCCAGGGCCTCGGCGACGCGGACATCACGCTCGGCACGCGGCAGGTTACGCATTTTGAGGGGAAAGGCGACGTTCTGCGCCACGGACATATGTGGCCACAGCGCATAGTCCTGGAAGACCATGCCGATATCGCGCGCCTCTGGGGGCAGCGCCCAGCCCGCCTTTGCGACCTGCCGTTCGCCGAACCAGATCTCCCCTTCCGCAGGGTGCGTCAGCCCGGCCAGCAGGCGTAAAAGCGTGCTTTTGCCGCAGCCGGATGGCCCGAGCAGGGCTACGATGCTGCCGGGTTCAATATGCAGATCGATCTGATGAAGAACGGTATGGTTGGCAAAGGCGTACGAAACACCTTCGAGACGAATACGGGTAAGTGCGTGCATTATCGCCCCCCTGCTACAGGAAGCCGACAACGCCCCGTCCCTGAATGCAGACGGGCCGCACTCACCTGTACAAAAGACAGGGGAGCAAACATATTGTTATCCTCTTTGGGACTTAGTTGCTGGCGACTATAGGCAGGCTTTGTGACGATGCGATGACGTATTTGTTGCGGCTTGATTTAATCCGTCATGCAGCCTTTAATGCAGCAAGGTCACAATAAGGAGTCACAATGAGCTATTTTCGCCCCGTTGCGCTGGAGCACGCCAGTCGCCTGCTAAATCATGGCCCAACCGTGCTGATCACCAGCCGGGACGACCAGATCGATCGTCGCAACATCATGGCGGCGGCATGGTCGATGCCGGTGGAGTTCTCCCCGCCGCGCATTGCCATCGTGATCGATAAGAGCGCCTGGTCGCGGGAGCTGATTGAGCGCAGCGGCATGTTCGGCATCGTGGTTCCCGGCGTTGCGGCCAAAAACTGGACCTACGCAGTGGGGAGCGTTACCGGACGCGATGAGGATAAATTCAACTGCTACGGTATTCCGGTCATCTCAGGCCCGGTGTTAGGCCTGCCGGTGGTTGAGGAGCGCTGCCTGGCGTGGATGGAGTGCCGTCTCCTCCCCGCCACCGCCGCGCAGGAGAAGTACGATACCCTATTTGGCGAGGTGGTCGCCGCTGCGGCCGACGAACGCGCGTTTATTAACGGACGCTGGCAGTTTGATGATGACAAGCTTAATACCCTGCACCACCTGGGCGGCGGAACCTTTGTCACCAGCGGTAAGCAGATGAGCGTGAACGACAAGTAAAGACGTGCTCCCTGCCGGTAATGGCAGGGAGCGCGAACCACATGCTGTAGCCCGTTTTTTTGCTCAAATCTTCCATCTGAAGGATGTCCTATGATTTCTAAACTCAGACCCTCTATTTACGAATCATCTTGATAATATTTTTTACATTATTGGTATTTTAACTTATATAATGGAACGCAGACCAGTGGCTGCGCCTCATCTGTACAATCACCACAGCACTGATGACAGGTTAGCGTTAAATGATGATCTATTGCACATATTTATGGTCATTGTATGATGGATTGATATGACGCTAAGTAAAGGATGACATTATATGACTAATGCTGTATTTCCACAGACAATATTTATGACCCAGCGGCCATTTAACGATTATGGTGCAGATGATATGCGTTATGGAGATATCTCCGAAGGTAGACTCAAACGAGAATTTGGATTAAACAATATATCAAATATAGTTGATCCCTATACACTAACTCGTCTGACAACATTTGATAACCCGCAGTCGAGATTCGCAGGAGTTTATGGTGGCATTCATCGAGGCGGAACAATAAGTGTTCAAGACTGTGCCCGATTATTATTTGAGGAAATGCAGAAAACATCCTTGCCTTACTCCTTGGTAGGCCCCTATCGTTATTTGATTAACCAGATGTTGAAACATTTTCAGCGTTCAACAGGTACACCTTTTAGTGATTCTCAACTCAATGCTGCTTACAGTCAAAAAATTCAATCCGACTATAATACAAAGAGTGCAAGTATCGTATTCCAGAAAACATTTGGATCATTTATTGATTATGAAAATAAATGCTTTCCCCAAGAGCGATTAAAAGATGTTACATCTGCAATAGGTGGCTCTATACTCCCTAAGTTTGATTCTCCATTTATAGACAAAATAAATGGAATGGGTATAACCATTCATGATGTTTATGCAACAAAAATAGATGTTATTAGCCTTGAGGTAAATGAACGAGACTGGAAAGCAAGCGTCAAATTTTCAGGCCAAGATCATTTTGGTCTTGACATTGACGACATACGAAAAAAGAAATTCTACCAATTTAAATTTTTCCAAATATGGTTTGTCTTGCAACGATTTAATAAATTTGGTTTTCGTCCATTTTTTACAAATTTAGAGGCTGTCATTAATATACAGGGGAATCGCTGATGCGTTCGTTAGCTATTGCAACTCTAGCGATACTGCTAGGCTGCACCTATTATTTTTTTATTAGAGATCAAAAGGTTACAGTAATCAACAGTTATTATGACGGTAGCACTGCGCGAATTATCGTAGATTCCCTACCCTTTACTGACGCGAAAAAAATTGATTGGTGGCAAGATAACCAAGAGAAAATAAGACGGAAGTATCATATTCCTGCTGGCACTCAAGGTCCATTTCTCATAACGATATACGCCTTTGGGGAAGGATATCAAGAGGAAGGCAAAGAAGATCGTCTCTGCTTTCCTAATGTTGAGCCACCACGTAACTGCATTGATAAGAATATATTGATGATGATTTGGCGAACCAGGGAAGGAACAGTCAAGTATAATTTTTAATCAATTGATGGCGGTTGGACACTTTTTTATTTTAATCCAACCGCAATAACGTCATGAAGAACAAGATAATAGTGGCAGTTGCATTAAACCCAAAAAAAATCTCGAGCAATTAAATAGATAAGAGCAAACCACTCTTAACGTTTTGAATAGATTATCTTCCATCCGTCCGAAAGATCAGGGTGAATCATTTTGATTTCTTCTAACCGTCTTTTCGCCAAGTTAATCTGGCAACTTAATACTACCGCCCCATAGCCATCAATTCCCTCAGATCCCGTACTAGCGGTCTTACAATACTCACTACGATACTTAAGCCATAGTTCTTGACTATGTACAAAGGATTGCTTCATTTCTTCACGTCGATCTTTTTCTCCCATCCACCACCGGGTGTAGTCGAAAGTTGATATCTCTTTTAGTTTATCTTCATAAGCGTCATTTAATTCCTTTTCGCTCCGCTTATTAACCACATTCAAACACTCGTTGTCTATATCACCGCTCTTATCTATACAGGCGTCAACATCGCTATTTTTAATTATGCTTGAACTGGTGGATTCCGCGGAGGTGTTGATAGTAAGTGCCGATAGGATCGCACCAATAACATACGGCAAGTAATATTTATTCACTTTATCAACCTCCCTATCCTCACATTATCCCTTAATCAATCGCCGCTTAATGGAGTTCGGCTTGTACAGCATTACCTGCCCCGAAGGGCAGGAAGCACAAACTACATGCTATAGCCCGGCTTTTTGATCAGCGCTTCCATCTGTGGGGCGATCTCGGTGTCCCACACCTGCTCCTTCCAGTTTTCAGGTTGAACCTGACTCAGGGCAACGCTCACCGACTCCTCTTTGCTGTTGAGATGACGGACAATCGCAGCGGTAATATCGTCCGCCAGGGCGGTTTTCTGCTCGTCGGTCAGGTCGCGGGGGAAACATTTAATATCGATATGCGGCATAGCAAACTCCTCGTTTATTAAGCGTATGGCTGGGCTGTTAACCCAGCACTTTATTCATATTGATGCCGGTTACGTTAAAACCGTTATTCTCATAAACCCGTCTGGCCTGCGGATTTCCGGCAGCCACGCGTAGTTTAATCTGCTTACAGCCCTCTTCCACCAGGCGCAGCTCAAGCTGCTTCATGGCCTCGCTACCAAAACCTTGCCCGCGGAACGCCGGGAAAAGATAGAAGTCGTTAATGAAGGCGGAGTGTAACTGCGGATCCGGCTTGTACCAGAGGTAGCCGATGTGATGTTCTTGGTCAGGCGCACTCAGAATAATGCAGAGGAGTATTTGATCAGAGGTTTTCTCCGCGTCGGGGAAGCTGGCTTCCAGCTCGCGACGCGCCTGCACAAGGGCATCTTCTTCAGGGAGTCGATAGTTGCTGACGATCTCGGCAGCATAATCCGGAATAAAGTAGTCAACAAATGCCTGAAATTCTCGGTTAGTTGGGGATCGGAACGTTATCACTTTCACACACGCTTAACCTTCTAAAAAGCATTTTTACCATTATTCATCATGTAGATATTTTAATCCACAGGGCAATCAGCAACAACGCCAGTTGCCCCCGTTGCATACTGGCTCCTTAAAGCACCTTTGATAAGAACTGCTGAGTCCGAGGATGCTGCGGACGGTTTAACACCGCCTCGCTGCTGCCCTGCTCGACAATCTTCCCGTCCACCATAAAGACCACCTTGTCCGCCACTTCACGGGCAAAGCCAATCTCATGGGTGACCACCACCAGGGTAGTACCGGAACGGGCGAGGGTTTTGATGACGTCGAGCACCTCGCCCACCAGCTCAGGATCGAGGGCCGAGGTGGGTTCATCAAACAGCATAACCCGTGGACGCAGCGCCAGCGCGCGGGCGATGGCGATACGCTGCTGCTGACCGCCGGAGAGGTGGCGCGACCAGGCGTCGGCCTTATTGCGCAGGCCGACGACGTCCAGCAGTTCATACGCTCGCTCAACGGCGGCTTTGCGGCTGAGCTGCTTGTGAGCGATAGGCGCTTCAATCAGATTTTCCAGCACCGTCAGATGCGGAAAGAGATTGAAGTTCTGGAAGACGTAGCCGACGTTGATGCGCTGGCGCAGGATCTCTTTCTCTTTAAGTTCGTAGAGCCGGTCACCTTCCCGGCGATAGCCTATGTAATCTCCGTCGATCTGGATAAAGCCTTCATCTACCCGCTCCAGATGATTAATAGCCCGCAGCAGCGTCGATTTACCCGAGCCGGAGGGGCCGAGGATCACCGTCACCGATCCAGGGGGCAGCTCCAGCGAGACGCCGTCCAGCGCCTTGTGGCGACCAAAGTATTTGCTGACGCCGGTAATTGAGATGTGACCATTATGAGAGAGGGGCATGGACAGGCTCCTGAGCGTTAACAGGGGTTGCAGGGGAAGATACGCGGGAAACACGCGGCGCGGCATTAATGGCCGAACGGCGCTCGCTGCGGGCCAGGGCGCGTTCTACAAGGTGCTGAATGATCGACAGCACGCTGGTGATCGCCAGATACCATACCGCCCCAACCATCAGGAGGGGTATCACCTCCTGAGTGCGGTTGTAGATCATCTGAATGGTGTAGAACAGCTCCGGCATCGCCAGCACGTAAACCATCGCCGTTCCCTTGGCGAGGCTGATGATCTCATTAAAACCCGACGGCAGAATGGTGCGCAGCGCCTGGGGCAGAATAATGCGCAGGGTGCGCCGCCACGCCGGTAGGCCGAGGGCGGCGGCAGCCTCGTACTGACCATGATCGACCCCTAAAAAACCGCCGCGAATAATCTCAGCGGTGTAGGCACTCTGAACCAGCGTCAGCCCTACCACCGCCGTTGAAAACTGCCCAAGCACGTTGATGGTCTCAAACTGCCCCCAGCTAATGGCGGTGAAAGGAATACCGATGGTCAGCGTGTCGTAGAGATAGGAGAAGTTGTAGAGAATAATCAGCACCACAATCAGCGGCAGGGAGCGAAAAAGCCAGATGTACCCCCAGGCGAGGCTGCTCAGCAGCCAGGAAGACGACAGACGCGCCAGCGCCAGCAGGCCACCGATAATCACGCTGAGCACCGTTCCCAGCAGGGTCAGCAGCAGCGTCTGGCCTACGCCATAAAGGATCGCCGGATCGAAGAACCAGCGGGCAAACACGTGCCACTCCCAACGCGGATTAAAGGCAACGGACTGGACCACTATCGCTAGCACAAACAGCGCGACAAACGCGCCTGCGGTGCGCAGCGGATAGCGGGCGGGGATCACTTTAATGGTTTCAGGTGTGGTCATCTTTTTTCCTCAGGCTGAATGGCGCAGAGCAACGTCCAGCGTTTTGCTAAAACGCAGCCGTCCGTCATAGGGCGGCAGGCTGTACTCCTCCGGATCGCGGTGCAGATCGAAGTGGGCTTCATACCCCAGGCTCAGGTAGAGCTTGACCGCCTCCGGCTGACGAAAGCCGGTGGTGAGGAAGATCCGCCGATAGCCAGCAAGAGAGGCCCGCTGCTCCAGGGCCTGCATCATGCGCCCGGCCAGCCCCTGCTGACGCAGGGTGCGCTGGGTCCAGATACGCTTGATCTCTGCCGTCTGCTCATCGAGCGGCTTGTAGGCCCCGGTGGCAATAATCTCCCCGTCCCGCTCAAGAACTAAAAACAGTCCCTGGGGTGGGAGATACCACTCGTTCAGCTCTACCTCCGCGTCTTTGGAGAAGTAGTCCCCGTAGCGGGCGGCGTATTCGCCAAACAGTCCCTCGATAATCGGTTGCAGCTCGGGGGCATCCATCGGGACATCACGAAAACGTTCGCGCATGGCTCTCTCCTTAGTCACCCAGGCCTTCCGGGTTGATCTCCGAGGTGGAGATGCGCTCCACCCCTTCACCCCAGCGGGCCAGCACCTTGTCGTAGTCACCGCTTTTGATCGCACCGTTAAGCGCGGTCTGCACCGGCGCCACCAGCCCACTGCCCTTTTTCAGCGTTACCGCAATGTGCGCCGCCTTTGGCCAGCCGCCGTCAACGCTTCCCACCAGCTTAGTCTTGTTCGTTAGCGCAGCCTTCCACGCCCCAATCACGTTCGGCCCGAAAAAGGCGTCGGCACGGCCGGACTGGATCGCCAGCGTTTGGGCTGCATCATCCTTGGTATAGACCGGCGTGAACGGCTTCAGCCCTTTCTGCTGGTTGGCCTTGTCCCACGCCAGCAGGATCGCCTCCTGGTTGGTTCCCGATCCCACAATGATCCGCAGCCCGGCAATATCGTCGGCTTTCTCAATGGATTTGATCGGGCTGGTCGACTTTACGTAGAAGCCCAGCGAATCTTTGCGGTAGGTGGCAAAGTCGAACTTCGCTTTACGCTCTTTGGTGACGGTAATATTGCTGATGGCGGCGTCATACTTGCCGGACGAGACGCCCAGGGGCCAATCCTCCCACGAGGTCGGCACGACGTTGAGCTCAAGGCCAAGGCTGTCCGCCACCAGTCGGGCAATATCCACCTCGCTGCCCAACAGCGTTTTATTGTCATCGGAGAAGACCGTCAGCGGAGGAGAGTTCAACGCGGCCACCGCCACGGTAAACTTGCCCGGCTGGGCGAAGCGGTAGCCCTGAGGCAGCTCCGCCACCGCCTGAGCATTTTTGGCAGTATGAATCGGCGCTTTGTTGGCCTCAAGACTCACGCCGGTGCCGTTAATGGTAACGCTGTCAGCCCACGCCAGCGGCGTAATGGCGAGTGAAATAGCCAGAAGTAGCGTTGATTTCTGCATAGCGTATTCCCTTATTACATTATTATTTTATAAATTGATTATCAGGAACGGATAAACCCAGCGTCTCGCGCAGCGTAGTGCCGGGATAGTCGGTACGGAACAGGCCCCGCGCCTGAAGGATGGGCACTACCCGATCCACAACGTGGGCAAAGCTCTCCGGCGTACCGCCCTGGATGATAAATCCGTCGGCGGCCCGCTCCTCAAACCAGTACTGGAGACCGTCGGCCACCTGCTCCGGGGTGCCGGCAAAGCGTGGCCGCGGCGAGGCGCTCTCCAGCGCTACCTGGCGCAGGGTCAGATTCCGCTCCCGGGCATTACGCTTGATCTCATCGGTAGTGCTGCGAAAGCTGTTCTGGCCTAAATCGCCCACGTCCGGGAAAGGCTCGTCGAGAGGATACTGGCCAAAATCATGGTGCTCAAAGTAGCGACCAAGGTAGTTCAGAGCATCGTTTATCGACACCAGCGCGGCGGTGGTCTGGTACTGCGCCTCGACGTCGGCGTCATTGTCCCCAACGATAATACTCACCCCCTGGAATATCTTGAGATCCTCAGCCTGGCGATGATGAGCCTCCAGTTGCTGCTTGACGTCGCGATAGAAGGCTTTGGCCTCCTCCAGAGTGTCATGGTGGGTAAAAATGGCGTCGGCGTGGCGGGCAGCGAGCTTTTTGCCATCGTCTGAGGCTCCGGCCTGGAAAATAATGGGGCGATGCTGCGGCGTACGACCAATATTGAGCGGCCCGGCCACCTGGAAAAACGCCCCGCTGTGGTTGAGCGTATGCAGCTTCTGCGGTTCGAAAAACTGCCCGCTCTCTTTGTTACGCACAAAGGCGTCCTCTTCCCAGGAGTCCCACAGCCCTTTCACTACGTCCAGGTACTCATCGGCAATGCGGTAGCGCAGGGCGTGTTCCGGGTGCTTGTCACGGGAGAAGTTTTTCGCCGAGCCTTCCAGCGGCGAGGTCACCACGTTCCACCCTGCCCGGCCATTGCTGAGGTGATCGAGACTGGCAAACTGGCGCGCGACGGTAAAGGGCTCGCTGTAGGAGGTAGAGAGCGTCCCCACCAGCCCAAGATGGGTGGTCAGGCTGGCCAGCGCAGAGAGTACGGTCAGCGGCTCGAAGCGGTTCAAGAAATGCGGAATCGATTTCTCATTGATGTACAGGCCGTCGGCCACAAACAGAAAATCCAGCTTCCCCTGTTCAGCTTTACGGGCGGTCTCTTTGACAAATTCAAAGTTGATGCTGGCATCGGCCACGGCGGCCGGATGACGCCAGGCAGACATATTTCCCGATGCGCCCTGCAAAATCGTGCCCAGCCGTAACTGTCGTGTAGTCGCCATAAGTTATCCTCTTAGGGTTACAGTAACGCTTTTTCAGCCAGCAGCGCAAAGTAGCGCGCCGCGCCTTCAAGCAATGCTTCGTTGGGGTTAAACGCCGGGTGATGCAGGCCAAACTCGCTGGCGCTGCCGATGCTGACAAACGCACCGGGAATATGTTGCAGGTAGACGGCAAAATCCTCCCCGCCCATATGCAGCCCGGCGTGCTGCGTCTCATACCCGTGCCAGTCAGCGACGTCACGGGCGAAGGCGGCCCAATGCTCATCGTTAACCAGCGCCGTCGGACCGTCGTACCAGCTAACGCTAATCTCCGCCCCAAACGCCTGACCCAGCCCGGCGGCAATTTCGTTTACGCGCCTCTTCACCTGCTGCTGAACCGCAACGTCGTGGGTGCGCAGGGTGCCCTCCAGCTCGACCGTCTCCGGCAGCACGTTCCAGGTATTGCCTCCGGCGATCCGCGTCACGCTGAGCACCACCGAATCAAGGGTGTTAACGTTGCGGCTGGCAACGCTCTGCAAAGCGTTGACGAGCTGGCTTGCCAGCAGGATGGCGTCGTTGCCCTCATGCGGGCGGGCAGCATGTGCCCCCTTGCCCTTAACGCCAATGACAAAGCGATCGACGTTGGCGTAGAACGGGCCGCCGCGTGTAGCAAAGACGCCCACCGGCAGGCCAGGTTCGTTATGCATGCCGAAGATCGCGCTGACGCCATTCAGGACGCCTGCCTTAATCAACCGTTTCGCGCCGCCAAAGTTCTCTTCGGCGGGCTGGAACAGGATGCGCACCCTGCCCGCCAGCCGGTGCTCGTTCTCCTTGAGCAGCAGCGCCGTGCCAAGCATCACGCTGGTGTGCACGTCATGGCCGCAGGCATGCATGATCCCGGCGTTTTTCGAGCTAAACGGCACGCCGCTGGCCTCGTCGATAGGCAGAGCATCAATATCACCGCGCAATGCAATAATCTTTTCGCCGCTGCCGATCTCTACCACCACGCCGGTGGGCAGATCGTAAGGCAACAGCCGTAGCCCGGCGTTTTCCAGCCACTGGCGGATCCGCCGCGTTGTCTCAAACTCCTGCAACGACAGCTCCGGATACTGATGAAGCTCGCGTCGCCACTCAATCAGCTGTTGTGCAAACTGCATTCTGCCTCCTCCGTCACGTGCTTCTCCTGCGACCACGCCTCCGCCAGCAGGCGCAGGGAGTTAATTCGCGCCGCGCCGCCGGTAATCGGCGTGTCGATAATAAATTCGTCAATGCCCCATGCATGGTGCAGCGCGTTCAGCCCGGCCAGCACCGTCTGCGCCGTGCCCACCAGCGCCGAAGATTCACGGCGAGCAATCTGCTTCGCCGGGCTGCCCGCCTGACGGGCAAACGCCTGGGCCTGCTCCTGGCTAGCGACCGTCACGCGCTGACCGTTCTCCAGCTCCACGCCCCACAGCTCAATCTCCTGGGCCAGCGCCTGTGCTTCAGCATCGCTGTCGGCCACAATCGCCTGCACCGCCACCAGCGTGCTGCGCTGGCTATGAGCCTGCCAGGCCGTGAGCACGTCGCGCAGCAGGGCTTTATCGCCGTTCAGGTGAGCAGCAAAGACAAAGTTCCAGTCGAGGGTGGCGGCCAGGCGGGCGCTCTCGACGCTCGCCCCGAGGAGAAAGCCGTCGGCGCGGTGAGGTGGCACCGGCGTTGCCAGCAGGCTCTCCTGCTGGCGATCGTTCACGGAGAGCGAAAGCCAGTTGTCGAGCTGCGCCAGTTTGTCGGCAAAGGTGCCGGCGCGTTCCTGATCCAGCCCCTGCTGGAGCGCGCGGGTGGAGAGCGGCAGGCCGCCGGGCGCTTTGCCGACGCCAAGATCGATACGTCCCGGTGCCAGCGTAGCGAGAAGGTTAAAGTTTTCCGCGACCTTGTAGGGACTGTAGTGTTGCAGCATGACGCCGCCGGAGCCGACGCGGATACGCCGGGTCTGGCCGACGATCCACGCAATCACCAGCTCCGGTGATGGGCTGGCCAGCTGCGGGGTGTTGTGATGTTCAGCGATCCAGAAGCGGTGATAGCCCCACGCCTCGGCCAGCTGCGCCAGGTGCAGGGTGCGGGCCAGCGCCTCCGTGGCCGTTTCGCCGTCGGCGATGGGGCTTTTATCCAGCAGACTAATTCGATATGACATGCGTACGCTCAGATGAGGAAACATGTCCCTATTAGTAAGAGGTCAGGAAACAGCTGTGAAACAATTAATTTACATTTAATTAGCTAAAAAGTGGCTAAGTCGCGGCTCTCGTGCCTCCTCTCTAACTGAACCCTTTTCCAGCGGCTGAATCGTATCGACATTGCCCCTCATCCGACCACACAAATTCACGCGACAGCGCTCAATTTTCGCTGGGTATCTTTTGCGTCGCTTATCAATTGCAGGTAGGATGCTGCGCCATGTTTCGTCTTATCTATGCGCAAAATAGCGGGAAAGACAGCATATTTATTCGCCAGAGCAAACGTTTGTTTCGCCCTGGCCGGATGAAAACATCCTCGATGATTCAGACAGGTCAACAGGTAACGCAATGAAAAACAGCAACAACAGCGCAGCAGAGCATCAGGCTGCAAAACGCCGCTGGCTTAACTCGCACGAAGAGGGGTACAAGCAAGCGATGGGTAACCGTCAGGTGCAGATGATTGCTATCGGCGGTG
Organism: Pseudescherichia vulneris NBRC 102420; assembly: GCF_000759795.1. Classification (GTDB taxonomy): domain Bacteria; phylum Pseudomonadota; class Gammaproteobacteria; order Enterobacterales; family Enterobacteriaceae; genus Pseudescherichia; species Pseudescherichia vulneris. The sequence continues at coordinate 144,574 of NZ_BBMZ01000009.1, read as the reverse complement.
CGATTGGTACAGGGTTATTTCTCGGCGCGGGCGCACGCCTGCAGATGGCAGGCCCTTCGCTCGCCATCGTCTATCTGGTTTGTGGCATCTTCTCTTTCTTTATTCTCCGCGCGCTTGGCGAGCTGGTACTGCACCGCCCCTCCAGCGGCAGCTTCGTCTCCTACGCCCGTGAGTTCCTGGGTGAGAAAGCGGCGTTCGTTGCCGGCTGGATGTACTTCATCAACTGGGCGATGACCGGCATCGTGGATATCACCGCCGTTGCGCTCTATATGCACTACTGGGGCGCGTTTGGTGACGTGCCGCAGTGGGTCTTCGCCCTTGGCGCACTGGCTATCGTCGGCACCATGAACATGATCGGCGTGAAGTGGTTCGCCGAAATGGAGTTCTGGTTTGCGCTGGTGAAGGTGCTGGCCATCGTGGTTTTCCTGGTCGTGGGGACTATCTTCCTCGGCACCGGCAAACCGCTGGACGGCGGCACCACCGGTTTCCACCTGATTACCGATAACGGCGGCTTCTTCCCGCACGGCCTGCTGCCTGCGCTGGTGCTGGTCCAGGGCGTAGTCTTCGCCTTCGCCTCTATCGAACTGGTGGGTACGGCGGCGGGCGAATGTAAAGATCCGCAGACCATGGTACCGAAAGCCATTAACAGCGTGATCTGGCGTATCGGCCTGTTCTATGTGGGCTCCGTGGTCCTGCTGGTGCTGCTGCTGCCGTGGAACGCCTATCAGGCTGGGCAGAGCCCGTTCGTGACCTTCTTCAGCAAGCTGGGCGTGCCTTACATTGGCGACGTGATGAACATGGTGGTGCTGACCGCCGCGCTCTCCAGCCTGAACTCGGGCCTCTACTCCACGGGCCGTATTCTGCGCTCCATGTCGATGGGCGGCTCTGCTCCGAAGTTCATGTCCAAAATGAGCAAGCAGCATGTTCCCTACGCGGGCATCCTGGCAACGCTGGCAATTTACGTCTTCGGCGTGGTGCTGAACTATCTGGTTCCGGCCAGCGTGTTTGAGATCGTGCTGAACGTGGCCGCGCTGGGCATCATCGCCTCGTGGGCGTTTATCGTGGTGTGCCAGATGCGCCTGCGTAAGGCCATTAAAGAGGGCAAAACCGCTGACGTCAGCTTCAAGCTGCCGGGCGCGCCGGTCACCTCCTGGCTGACGCTGCTGTTCCTGCTGAGCGTGCTGGTGCTGATGGCGTTCGACTATCCCAACGGAACCTATACCATCGCCTCGATTCCGGTGATTGCGGTCCTGCTGGTCGTAGGCTGGTATGGCGTGCGTAAGCGGGTGCAGGAGATCCACAGCGCCGCGCCAGTGCATGTGGAAGAGACGGCGGAAAGCGCCGTGCTGGTTGAGAAGACCTCCAGCTAAGTCCTTCTAAAGAACGTTTTTAAACAATGCCCGGCAATCCTGTCGGGCATTTTTTATTCACTCTTACAGCGCAATACGGATCACATCATCCGGATCGGTCGCCTCTTTCTCGCGGGTTGAGGCCTGCTTCACGCTCACGTAGAGCGTTTTACCATCGGCAGAGAGCGCCAGGCTGTTCGGGTAGGTCGGCGTATCAAAGCTCTTCACCACCTTATAGCTTTTCGCATCGATAACGCTCACCTTGCCCGCCTTGCGGTGGGTAACGTAGGCTTCGTTGCGGGCCGGGTTAAACAGCACGGCCAGCGACTCCGGGGCAGCAACCTTCGCCAGCACCTTGCCATCGCGCAGATTGACCACCAGCACCTCCGCCTGCTTTGAGTCGGTAATAAACGCCCGCTGTCCAGCAGTGTCGAGGCTCAGGTTGAGATAGAAATGCTCTTTACCATCGTCGAGGACCTTCTGACGGGAGAGGATTTTATTGCTGCTGGTATCGATAGTAATCAGCTCGCCGTCGCCGTTAGTGGTATAGAGGCGTTTTGCCGCCGCATCGATAGCCAGCCCGGTGCTAAAGGTGCCCGTATCGGCGATCGTGTTTTTCAGCTTCAGCGTTTCGCCATCGACGGCCCAGATCACGCTCTCCTTACCGATGCCGGTGATATAAACGGTATTGGTGGTTTCATCCACCGCCAGCTCACGTGGCTGCAATGGGCGCACCGTTTCGGAACGCTGGCGATCGTCCAGTACCAGGCGGCCTTTTACCTCGCCCGTTTTGGCGTCAACGGCAGTCACCGCGCTATTGGTGGTGTTACCGAACCACAGCGTCTGGGTTTGATTGTTGATAGTCGCACCAAACGGCTTGAGATCGTTGTGGATGGCCTGGGTGATATCCAGCGTTACAGGGTCGAGACGGTAGATCACGCCTCCCTTATCCATCTTGCGGCTCTGGGTCGTGGCGACCCACAGGGCATTCTCCTGCTGGCTGAACGCCATTTCGTATGCGCCCTTACCCACCGGTTTACGCAGCATCTCCTCCGCCGCGCTAGCGTTAAATGTCCCCGCCAGCAGCAGTGAACCGAGGAACAGAGAACCACGCAGGCGCGGCGAGCTTAATTGACGTAAAAACATGACGACTCCCTTTGATTAACACATTCGCGTGTTGAGAATGAGAATAATAATCATTAATTAATAAAATGTGGAGTCTTTCTTGCGAGGTCGTCCATAATCTTCATACTTCCTTCATACACACTTGGATACACCACTTAACACTACGTGCCGTTAACGTTTTCATAATTTTTACAAAAACAGTAACATGTGCACACATGTTCCATTTGGTTCGTTTTTTATTTAACCGGTTCCTTTAATGAAAATCATTGCTATCACGCACGCTACCCTCCCTTTTCTGCTGCTGCCAGCCGCCTGCGGCTCTGCTTTTGCCGCTGATGAGCAGACTCTGATCGTCAGCGCTACGCCGCAGACCGTGTCCGAGCTGGATACGCCCGCCGCCGTCAGCGTGGTCAACGGGGAAGAGATGCGTCATGCCGCCCCGCGCATTAACCTCTCCGAGTCACTGACCGGCGTGCCGGGGCTACAGATCCAGAATCGCCAGAACTATGCGCAGGATCTGCAGCTCTCTATGCGTGGCTTTGGCTCCCGCTCTACCTACGGCGTGCGCGGCATCCGCATGTACGTCGACGGTATCCCGGCGACCATGCCGGACGGCCAGGGGCAGACCTCCAATATCGATCTCAACAGCGTCGAGAGCGTTGAAGTGCTGCGTGGCCCCTTCTCTGCCCTGTACGGTAACGCCTCCGGCGGCGTGGTTAACGTCACGACCGAAACCGGCCAGCAGCCGACGACCATCGAAGCCAGCAGCTACTACGGCAGCTATGGTAGCTGGCGCTACGGCCTGAAAGCCACCGGTGCAACCGGAGACGGTACGCAGGCAGGCGACGTGGATTACACCGTCTCCTCTACCCGCTTTATTACCAGCGGCTATCGCGACCACAGCGGCGCACGTAAGAATCTCGCCAACGCTAAACTCGGCGTGCGTATCAATGACGTCAGCAAGCTGAGCCTGATCTTTAACAGCGTCGATATCAAAGCAGACGATCCGGGCGGCCTGACCCAGCAGGAGTGGAAGCAGGATCCACACCAGGCTCCGCGTGCCGACCAGTACAACACCCGCAAAACCATCAAGCAGACCCAGGCCGGGCTACGCTACGAGCGCCAGCTGAGCGAGCAGGATGACCTCAGCGTGATGATGTACGCGGGCGAGCGTGAAACGACTCAGTACCAGTCCATTCCGCGTGCGCCGCAGCTCAATCCGACCCATGCGGGCGGGGTGATCGACCTCAGCCGTCACTATCAGGGGATCGACACCCGCTGGACCCACCGTGGCGAGCTGCTGGTGCCGGTGACCATTACCACTGGCCTGAACTATGAAAACATGAGCGAAGATCGGAAAGGTTTTGAGAACTTCGTGATGAATAACGGCACGCCGGATTACGGTCAGAAAGGGAACCTGCGCCGCAACGAGCGCAACCTGATGTGGAATGCGGATCCCTACATGCAGTCGCGCTGGCAGCTGACCGACAAGCTCTCGCTGGACGCCGGGGTGCGCTACAGCTCGGTGTGGTTTGACTCCAACGACCACTACGTCACCGCCGCTAACGGCGACGACAGCGGCGAAGCCAGCTACCACGAGTGGCTCCCGGCCGGTGCGCTGAAGTATGCCGTGACCGATGCGTGGAACGTCTACGCCGCCGCAGGCCGTGGCTTCGAGACGCCGACCATCAACGAGCTCTCCTACCGGGCCAATAACCAGAGCGGCCTGAACTTCAATCTCAAGCCGTCGACCAACGACACCTATGAGATCGGCAGCAAGACCCGCGTCGGCAACGGCCTGTTCACCGCAGCGCTGTTCCAGACCATGACCAATGATGAGATCGTAACCGATACCAGCAGCGGCGGACGCACCACCTACAAAAACGCTGGGAAAACCCGTCGTCAGGGCGCTGAGCTCTCCCTTGACCAGCAGTTTGCTGGCGACTGGCGGGTAAAAATGGCGTGGACCTATCTGGACGCGACCTACCGCACCAACGTCTGCGGGGATGACAACTGCAACGGCAATCGGATGCCGGGCATCGCGCGCAACATGGGCTTTGCCTCCCTCGGCTACGTGCCGGAGAGCGGCTGGTACGCGGGGGCAGATATGCGTTACATGAGCGACATTGAAGCCAACGATGAGAACACGGCGAAAGCACCGTCCTATACCACCGTGGGTCTGAACACCGGGTACAAGTTCAACTACAACAACTGGATGCTGGACGTGTTTGGCCGGGTGGATAACCTGTTCGACAAAGAGTATGTCGGATCGGTCATCGTTAACGAGTCCAATGGTCGCTATTACGAACCGGCTCCGGGTCGTAACTACGGCGTAGGCCTCTCGGTAGCGTACCGCTTCGAGTAAAGCGTTAGCCTTTCTGCTGATGCCCGGTAGCCAAACGCTGCCGGGCATTTTTATTTTAGGCCTTTGTCAGCGGCTTCAGACAGAATGCAGGTTTAAAAACATACCCTCTCCTTGCCCAAGCAACATGTTAGCGCCCAACTGCGCATAAAAGGGTTATCGGCAACGGAGAAAGGTAATTAACGCGATTGGCAGGAAGAATAGTAAAAGTGTGATGGAGGTGCTTCCCTGAGGCAAATTCACCAGGGAAGCCGTTATAAGGCGCGATGAAGATGCTCTCAGGAGATTATCTTTAGTCAGACCTGCTGGAAAAGCAGAAGCATATCAGGATGCTTCTCAATGATACGTAGCATCTTCAGGCTGGGACCATTAGGGATGCGCTTATGCTGCTCCCAGCTTTGAACAAGAGAAGGTGATACGCCTACCGCTTGTGCAAATTCATCCTGTTTCAGCCCCGCGCTGGCGCGGATAGCTTTTACATCTGGAATGGGATAGGAGGTAACGCGAGCTGGTTTCATTTCGCCCCGACGAATAGCGACAGCCTGCTGCATGCTTTCTACTAACTCGTTAAACATATCGTCTTTCATTTCGCGGCCTCTATGAGTTCTGCAAACTTTTTCATTACTGCTTTTTGGGCGTCAGTCAGATTTTCCTGTTCTGACTTAGGATAAGCGTAAAGTAAATGGATCTCGCCATCGGTCGTCAGGTAATAGTAAATCACCCGAATACCGCCACTCTTACCCTTTGCTGGCAAAGCCCAGCGAATTTTACGGCATCCCCCCGTATGGGAAATAGTGGGTCCTGCCGTTGGGTCTGTCAGTAGATGAGCCTGAAATTTCTGATACTCATCAGGCGTGAGCAAATCGTTTATCCATCGCTCAAAAATAGGTGTTTCAATAAAATGAAGCATTTCCTTTTGCTCGGTAGTACATGGTATGAGTTAAAGATACTCGCACCACGTACCACTTGCAAGAGTGAGTTGAATCGAAACCCTTCGATGATGCCCCTCAGTAACGACAGACGGGCTAAAGTGCCTCGTTATACTGATGCTGAACAATGTTTACGCCCATATCAATTACGCAGAGAATTGACCGCTGGCTGGCCTCGCTGTCGCCCCGCTCCAGGGCGTCTAACAGATCGGCATAGTCATGGTGCCCATTGGCCAGCTCTTCAGACGCGGGATAAAGATGGTTGAAGCACGGGCCAATGCGCACCCACAGCTGCTCGATCAGTGAGAGCAGCGTGGGCATCTCAGCATATTCGTACAGTCGAAAGCGAAAGCTGCGGTTAGCCTGCAATGCCTGCTCCACGTTCGCGCCGAGTCGGGCTTCGTTAAAGGTTTTGGCCAACAGCCGCAGCTGGCGAAGTTTTTCATCAGTCATTTTGCTGCAGGCGGCACTGACGGCCATCGATTCCAGCCGCTTACGGATTTCGGTTATTTCACGGTGGGTCTGCTGGCTTACTTCCGGAACCAGAAAGGCCTGAGCCGGCGTCGCATGCAACGCGCCCGCCGAGACCAAACGCAGTAGCGCCTCGCGTACCGGTGTAATGCTGGTTCCAAGCTGGTCGGCAATCTCCTTGGTGATCAGGCGTGCGCCGGGCTTCAGCGCCCCGACGATTAACGCGTTCTTTAAACTTACTTCAACCTGCTGAGTGAGGCTCAGACGCTGCGCCTTTTCCAAATCAAGCATATTCATGTCCTGTCGAATACTTATTACTTTTCACCTATTCGTGTGAATTTTCCCACACGAACCCTAAGATATAGTAGGTAGAGAGTTGCCTGGTATTGGAATAACGCAAAACGTTAGAACTAAAAGTTATTTATTATGCAGATTAATATACACCAACGGAACATGCCGCTCCGCTGGTGTAGCTATGCTTAATTAAAGACAACGTTTAATGAAATTGCATGATTTTTTGTACAATTTTTTCACCGCTGCTCTATTTATCCTCAGCTACGCGAATAACGAGTTTGCCAAAGTTCTTGCCTTCCAGCAGGCCAATAAAGGCTTCCGGCGCATTTTCCAGGCCATCCACAATCTGTTCGCGATAGTGAATTTTGCCTTCCTGAACCCATTTCCCCATCTCCTGCTGGAACTCGTCGATGCGGTGACCATAGTCCTGGGTAATGATAAAGCCCTGCATGCGGATACGCTTTTTCAAAATCGTGCCCATTAGCAACGGCAGGCGATCCGGTCCCGGCGGCAGGTCGGTGGCGTTATAGCCGCTGATCAGGCCACACACCGGCACGCGGGCGCCGGTATTCAGCAGCGGCAGCACCGCGTCAAACACCTTGCCCCCAACGTTTTCATAATAGACATCGATCCCCTGCGGGCAGGCATTTTTTAGCTGTTCGGCAAAGTCATCGGCGTGATGATCGATACAGGCGTCGAAGCCCAGCGTCTCCACGGCGTGACGGCACTTCTCTGCGCCACCGGCGACGCCTACCACCCGCAGGCCTTTAAGCTTGCCAATCTGGCCGACCGTCGCGCCCACCGGGCCCGTTGCCGCCGCGACCACCAGCGTCTCGCCCTCTTTAGGCTGACCAATGTCCAGCAGCCCCATGTAGGCGGTAAAGCCGGGCATCCCCAGCACGCCCAGCGCCCAGGACGGGTGCTCCAGGCTCTTGTCGAGCTTAACCAGCCCCTCCCCATTAGATACGGCATACGCCTGCCAGCCGTCGTAGCCCAGTACCCAGTCGCCTTCGGCATAGTCCGGATGCTGCGAGGTAACGACCTGGCTCACCGTGCCGCCGCACATGACGTCGCCGATATTCACCGGATCGGCATAGGAGGGTTCATCACTCATCCGACCGCGCATATACGGGTCGAGAGAGAGGTAGACGGTGCGCAGCAGCAGCTGACCGGACGTTGGCGTGGGGATCTCGCTCTCTTCGAGACGAAAGTTTTCAGCAACTGGCGCGCCTTTCGGGCGGGAAGCCAGCAGCCACTGGCGGTTACGCTGTTGTTCTTGACTCACAGTAGTCTCCTTCGACGGTTAAACATCCTTTCAGCGTAGCGTCTTACGCCTCTCTTTGCTTTGACATTCTGCGTCATGTAATAGTATTCATAACAGACTATCCCGTGCATATTCTCTGAGGTTTTAAGCATGACTATCCGCTACGCGGGCAAAGACGACTGCGCCGCCATTGCCACGATCTACAACCACGCCGTTCTGCATACCGCCGCTATCTGGAACGACCAGACCGTTGACGCTGACAACCGCATCGCCTGGTTTGAGGCCCGCACCCTGATGGGGTATCCGGTGCTGGTCAGCGAAGAGAACGGTGAGATCACCGGCTATGCGGCGTTCGGCGACTGGCGCGCTTTCGACGGTTTTCGCCACACGGTAGAGCACTCGGTGTACGTTCACCCGGAACATCAGGGTAAAGGCCTGGGCCAGGCGCTGATGGTTAGGCTGATTGAGGAGGCAAAACGCATCGGCAAGCACGTGATGATCGCCGGGATCGAGTCGCAGAATGCGGCCTCTATCCACCTGCATGAGAAGCTGGGCTTTGTCACCACCGCGCAGATGCCGCAGGTGGGCACCAAGTTTGGTCGCTGGCTTGACCTCACCTTTATGCAGCTGCAGCTGGATAACCGTAGCGAACCGGATGTCATCGCATGAATCAGTCGTTAACCCTGCTGTTTCTGGCGGCGGCAGGTGTCGGGCTGGTGGTACAAAATACGCTGATGGTGCGTATCACCCAGTCCTCCTCCACCGTGTTGATCGCTATGCTGCTCAACTCGCTGGTGGGTATTGTGCTGTTTGTTTCGATTCTGCTGATGAAGTATGGCCTGGCCGGGTTTAGCGAACTGGCGGCAACGGTGCGCTGGTGGACGCTGATCCCCGGCCTGCTCGGATCGTTTTTTGTCTTTGCCAGCATCAGCGGGTATCAATACGTTGGTGCGGCCACCACTATCGCGGTGCTGGTAGCGAGCCAGCTGATCGGCGGACTGGTGATGGATCTGGTTAAAAGCCACGGCGTGCCATTGCGGGCGCTGGTGGGCCCCGTATGCGGCGCGGTATTGCTGGTGATTGGTGCGTGGTTAGTGGCCAGACGCCAGTGGTAGATGAATTGCCCGGTGGCGCTACGCTTACCGGGCCTACAAACTGCACCGTGCATGACGTAGGCCGGGCAAGCGTCAGCGCCGCCCGGCGTTTACAATGGCTTAGAGGATAGTCCCATTTTTGGTGAGCTGTTCGCGGCGTGCCTCTACCTCTTCCTGATGGTGCCGTCCATGGTGGGCGATGGTGTTACGCAGGCGCTGCTGCTGGGTATAGCGATCTTCCCGGCTCAGCTCAGGGTCATTGCTGAGCTCGACCAGCAGCTCATTCATATGCGCAATCACGCTCTCCTTGATAGCGGCATCCACGCGCGTGACAACCTCTTCCAAATGCGACATATCCTCTCCTGTGTCTGTTAATTCAGTTTAGCTTTTGAGAAATCACTGCCCATCAGGCTAACGCTATACCCGGTTACGTTGCTGCGGGTGGCATAGAAGGTTTTACCGTTCGCCAGCGCAATCCACGGAGCCTGCTGGTAGAACACCTCTTGCGCCTGGGCGTACAGCCCGGCGCGTTCTTCTGGTACGGAGGTCAGCTTCGCCTTTTTCACCAGCCCGTCATAGGTTTTATCACACCAGCGGGCGGCGTTCGAGCCGGTTTCGATGCTATCACAGCCCAGCAGCACGTCGGCAAAGTTGTCTGGATCGCCGTTGTCGGACATCCAGCCAAACAGCGCGCTGTCATGCTCGCCTTTGCGCATGCCGGAGAGGTATTCGCCCCACTCGTAGGAGACAATCTTCGCCTTCACGCCTACCTTCGCCCAGTCGCTCTGGATCATCTCGGCAATACGCTTCGAGTTCGGGTTGTAAGGACGCTGTACCGGCATTGACCACAGCGTGACCTCTGCGCCCTTCTCCAGGCCCGCCTGCTTCAGCAGCGCCTTGGCCTTCTCTGGATCGTAAGCGTAATCCTTAAGGTCTTTATTAAAGCCGAGCATGTTTGGCGGCAGCGGCGATTTCGCTACCGTGCCGGAGCCCAGGAAGACGGCGTTAACAATAGCCTTTTTATCGGTGGCATAGTTCAGCGCCTGGCGCACCAGCACGTTATCAAACGGTTTTTTCTCGGTATTAAACGCGAGATAGCCGACGTTCAATGCATCTACTGAATGCAGGGCCAGATCTTTATTCTTTTTGATCACGTCGAACTGAACCGGGGACGGCGCAGGAATAATCTGGCACTCGTTGGTTTGCAGCTTCGCCAGCCGCGTCTCCACGTTGGGGGTGATAGAGAAGATCAGGTGCTTCGTCGGCACCTCACCGTCCCAGTAGTTCGGGTTAGCAATATAGCGGATCAGCGCGTCACGCTTATACTGCTGCAGTGCATACGGCCCGGTGCCGATTGGCCAGGTATCGACGTTCTCAGGGGTGCCCTTTTTCAGCATGGCATCCGCGTATTCTGCCGAAAGGATAGAAGCAAAATCCATGCCCCAGTCGGCAAGGAACGCGGCGTTCGGCTCGTTCAACACGAACTGGACGTGGTAATCATCGACCTTTTTGACGTCTTTGATCAGCTTGTCGAGGCCGACATCGTTGAAGTATTCATAGTTGCCCTGAGAGACGCTGTGATAAGGGTGGTTAGCGTCTTTCTGACGCATCACCGAGAAGATCACATCATCGGCATTAAAGTCGCGGGTCGGCTTGAAGTATTTATTGCTGTTAAATTTAACCCCCTGACGCAGGGTAAAGGTGTAGGTCTTACCGTCCGGGGAGATAGTCCAGCTGGTCGCCAGCGACGGCACCGGGGTATTTTTTACCGGGTCGAAGTTGATCAGGCGGTTATACAGCGTCTGTGAGCTGGCGACGAAGCTCGGGCCAGAGCTGGCGATCTGTGGGTTAAAGGATTCCGGAGAGGCTTCAGAGCAGTAAATAAGGGTATCGTTAGATGCCGCCCATGCCGCGCTTGCAGGCAGAAGCGTGCTGAGCGCCAGCGCGAGCAGCGTTTTACCCGTAGACAGTTTTCCTGAAAACATAATTAAAACCTTATTATTTTATTAAAACGTGATCTCAGCATAGCAGTGAAAATCTGGCAAATAACGAATCACTATCAGGTTATGCCAAAGCAGCTGATTTTGCTGATTTCTTCGCCTTTCCCCACCGTTAAGTTTGCCTTAAGTCGTTTCGTAAACGTCAAGCAAAAAGCGCCCGCGCAATGCCACGAGAATTCACCGCTTTTAGCCTCTCTTCCACCGTTTGCTTGCTATTACATCTCGTAAAGTAGAGGCGTGAAGAAGTCTATGGGATGAAAACGTGGCAAAAACTCTCTTGCGCAGCGGCGATCTGGATGATTTTCAGGCCGTTGGCGGTGGCGGCCAGGCCGTCTTTGATTCGGCATTGCAAATTCGTGAAGCATTACGTCTGCGTAAGCAGCAGGCGATGGTGGACTGCCTCGCCATACCGCAGATTAACGACGACGGCGATCGCGTGGACTGGTACTCTCCGGTCGAAGGCCGGGCGGTAAGCTGGAAGGCGGCGGACGACGAGTCCCGCTTCCGCGCCCTGCGTTTTCTGGAAAGCACGCTCGACAGCGCCGCGGCCCTGAGCCGGAAAAGCCTGCAGTCGCCGAAAACCGCCCAGCAGCTGTTTGGCTCCCTGCTGGCGAAAGCGCTGCAGTTTCCCGGCGTGAACCACGTGTTCCTGGTGGATGGCAAACCGGTGATTACTTTCTGGGGCTTTGTTGATCTGAACGAGAGCGCCCGCGAGGACGTGCTCGCCTGCCTGCGGGAAGAGGAGCCGCCAGCCCCGATCATCGAGATGCCGCAAGAGAACGACGCTGAAGAGGAAGCCCCTGCCGTGGCGACCTTCAGCCAAGCCGATGAACCGCTGCTGGCCGCCGTGCCGGAGATGACGACTCAACAGCCTCCCGAACCGCCGCAGCCTGAACCCGCGCCCGCGCCGGTTGTTCCTCCTGCCGCCGTTGACGCGGCGCCTGTTCCCGCTAAGCGCCGCGTTGGCCTGTGGGCGCTGCCGGTGGCCGCCGTGGTGGTCGCTGCCGTGGCTGCCCCGCTGCTCTGGCCGCATCAGCCCGCAGAGCCTGAATCAACGCCCGCCATTAAAACAGCCGCCGCGCAGCCCGCTGCGCGGCAGACCATTGCGCCTGCCCCGGTCGAGGCTGAGCCTGCGCCGGTGCTTACGGCTTCGCTGCCGCTGCATCAGGCGGAAGTGGTGGCGGCCAAAGCAGCGCCTGCCCCGGTGGTAGAGAAAGCCAGCGAACCGACCATCACCGCTATCCCAAAAGATGCGCTGGTGATGGATGCCAACCAGGTTAAAGCGGGCAGCACCCGTTTTCTTAACGGCAGCTGGCGCGTGATGCTGGATATCAAAGACGAAGTGACCGGCAAGCCGCCTACGCTGCGCTTCCAGATCCAGAATAATAAAGGCACCGCCCGCCTGGTGCAGGGTAATAATATTGTCTGTCGGTCCGAGATCTTCTCTGGCCTGCACGACACCGGCGTACTGATGATCAAAAGCCGCGGTCACGCGCGCTGCAGCGACGGCTCTCGCTACCCGATGCCGGAGATCTCCTGCACCGCAGGCACCAGCGACGTTGCCCAGTGCAGCGCCCGGTATGATGCCAAAACCATTGTCCCGTTGACGTTCAGAAAAACAGGTTCCTGATTTTATGCTGGTTAATCTTTGCGATTACAAACAGAGCGTCACGCTGATTGCCAACAGCGGCGTGCAGTTTCTCGACTTTGGCCTGACGCCGCAGGCTTCCCTACAGAGCGGACGCTTTGTACGAAAAACCGCTAACGGGCCGCTGCTGCGCCTCGATTACGATCTGATCAACAGCCGCTATACGCTGCCCACCCGTGACGGCGGCCAGCCCGAGGTGGTGAAGCCGGAGATCACCCTGCCGCTGCTTGAGTCGCTGGCGGTGCTGGATGGCGTCTGGCTACCTATACCTTTCTTACGCTTTAACCCGCCGCGCACCTTTGTGGAAGGCCCGGATAACTGGGCTCGCGTGCAGATCCGCAAGCTGGCCGAGCCGGACAGCGTAGGCAACACCCACCGCGTGACCCTGGCGCTGGACAGCCAGATCAACGATCTCTCGCCTGGGGCGCTGGCCCCGGCCACCAATGACATTCTGAACGGCACCCGCTTTGCGCTGGCATGGCGCGACGACGAGGTGTTTGATTTTCTCGATCAGACCTGGATAGATGGCTGGCTGCGCGAGGCGTTTCTGCACTACGCCACCAGCGTCGAAAACCGCAGCGAGCGGGAGATTGCCCAGGCCCTGCGCGGCTTTGAGTATCAGGCCCACTGGCTCAACCTGCTTACCCTGCTGGGCGAGCAGCTGACGGTGCCAGAAGTTAAAATCGTTACCCATACCCTCAGCACCCCGGCTATTCCGGTGGATCTGATCCTCGACGTCGGCAACACCCATACCTGCGGCGTCATCATTGAGGATCAGGGCGACGCCAACGATGGCCTGCGCCAGACGGCAGAGCTGCAGGTGCGCTCCCTGAGCGAGCCGCAGTTTTTAAACGAGCCGTTGTTTACCAGCCGGCTGGAGTTCTCCGAAGCCCGCTTCGGCAAACAGCACTTCTCCGTGGAGAGCGGGCGTGAAGATGCCTTCGTCTGGCCCTCGATCGTTCGCGTGGGCGACGAGGCCCGCAAGCTGGCGATGCAGCGTCTGGGGACCGAAGGCAACAGCGGTATCTCTAGCCCGCGCCGTTACCTGTGGGATGAGACCCCGGTGTTACAGGACTGGCGCTTTAGCCAGATGAACAGCAAGTCCCAGCGCGAGCCGCTAGCGACCGCCTTCCCGCTGATGAACCTGATGAACGACGACGGCCAGCCGCTCTACACCCTGCCGCTGGATGAGCGTCTGCCGGTGTTCTCGCCCCAGTACAGCCGCAGCACGCTGATGACGCACATGCTGTGCGAGCTGCTGGCTCAGGCTTTAGGGCAGATCAACAGCGTGGCGACGCGCTTGCGTCTGGGTTTCCCGGCCTCGCCCCGCCAACTGCGCACCATTATTTTGACCCTGCCCTCGGCGATGCCGAAGCAGGAGCGCGAGATCTTCCGCCGCCGCATGTTTGAAGCCATCGCCCTGGTGTGGAAAGCGATGGGGTGGCACCCGCAGGATGACGACTTCGCTAACAGCAAGCAGCGCGATAAGAGCGTGGTGCCCGTCCCGCAGATCCAGATGGAGTGGGACGAGGCGAGCTGCGGCCAACTGGTTTGGCTCTATAACGAAGCTATCTCCCACTACGCCGGACAGACCGAGACCTTTTTTGCCTCCCTCGCCCGCCCGGACCGTATCGGTGCGCCGGACGAAACGCCGGGCCGCGCCCTGCGGGTAGCGTCGATCGATATTGGCGGCGGCACCACCGATATGGCCATCGTCCACTATCAGCTGGATGACGGCACCGGGAGCAACGTCAAGATCACTCCGCATCTGCTGTTCCGGGAAGGGTTTAAGGTAGCGGGCGATGACATTCTGCTGGATATTATCCAGCGCTGCGTGCTGCCCGCCCTGCAAACCCAGCTGCAAAAGTCGGGAATTACCGACGCCGCTGCACTCATGGCAACGCTGTTTGGCGACTCTGGCCGCATTGACACCCAGGCGGTGCTGCGCCAGCAAACCACGCTGCAACTCTTTATGCCGATCGGCCATGCGATCCTCTCGGCCTGGGAGCAAAGCGATATCAACGATCCGTTGGCGGGGCTGCACGCCACCTTTGGCGAACTGCTGACCCAGCAGCCGACGCGCAACGTCATGAACTACCTCAAACAGGCCATCGATCACGCTCTGCCAGCCAGCGCCGCGGCGTTCGATCTCTTTGCCGTGCCGCTGCAGGTTAACTTTAGCGATCTGCAGGCGGCGATGCTGGGGGGCCAGTTCACCCTGACCGCGCCGATCCATGCGGTATGTGAAGCCATCTCCCACTACGGCTGCGACGTGCTGCTGATCACCGGGCGTCCAGGCTGCCTGCCGGGCGTGCAGGCGCTGATCCGCCACCTGCAGCCGGTTCCGGTTAACCGAATGGTGTGGCTGGATAAGTACCGGGTGCACGAGTGGTATCCGTTTAGCCAGCAGGGGCGGATCGGCAATCCGAAATCCACCGCCGCCGTTGGGGCGATGCTGTGCAGCCTGGCGCTGGATCTGCGCCTGCCGCGCTTTAACTTTAAAGCGGCGGATATTGGGGCTTACTCAACCGTGCGCTATCTCGGCGTGCTGGATAACGTGGTGAATACCCTGCGCGAAGAGAACGTCTGGTATGAAGATATCGACCTGGATAAGTCGGGTGCCAAGCTGGATGCCCGTCTGCACTTCCCGCTGCGCGGCAACGTCACGCTGGGCTTCCGCCAGCTCGCCAACGCCCGCTGGCCTGCAACGCCGCTCTATACCCTGAGTATCAACTCACCGGAGCTGGCGAAAGCCATCGCTGGCGACGGCGTGCTGAACGTGCGGCTGGCCCTCACCGGCGGCAGCAAGGCGCTGGGGCCGGAAGCGTTCACCCTGAGCGAGGCCTGGCTACAAGACGGAACGCCGGTTGCCGCCGATGCGTTGACGTTTAAACTGAACACCCTGGCCGATCGCCGCCACAGCGGCAGCCACTACTGGATTGACAGCGGGAGCGTGTACTTAAAATGAGAGATGTGAGCAAAACCTCCCAGGCATTAATGGCATGGATAGATGAGACCCGCCAGCACGCCCCGCTGCTTGACGATGACGCTGACGCCCTATTGCTACGCCTGACCGCCGCCGCCGCGCACGAGAGCGTGCTGGCCCGCGCCGCTAGCCAGCCCCGCACGGTGGGCCTCTATGGTCACGCCCAGGCGGCAAAAGCACACCTGCTTACCGCCCTGTGCAGCAGCGGCAGTGGACGGATTAACGTCAAGGCCGGCGAGAAGAGTTTCGACTACCTGAGCCATATCAATCCGGGTCATGCCCTGACCGGCATGGCGCTGCGCTTCACCACGGCCGTTCAGAACGTTGACGATGCGTTTCCACTGCGTCTGCGTCTGATTAGCGAGGCGGAGCTGGTGCAGGTGTTTATCGCCCATGCCGCCGGACAGCAGGATCGCCACCTTGTCGACCGGGCGGTGATTGAAGATCGTCTCAACCGCTGGCGCGGGCTGCGTCAGCCGCATCCGGTGGCGGGCCTTACCGCTGAGGACGTCGGCGCGATTGCCGCGTTCTGGCGCACCACCGTGCCTGCTGCACAGCAGCAGATCGACGACGGCCTGTGGTACCAGCTCGCTACCCTGATCCCCTCCCTGGATCTGCGCGCCCGGGCCAGCGCCTGGTCGCTGCTGTGGGGTGAGCAGCAGGAGCTGACCCAGCAGTGGCTAGCCCTGGCGCACGTTCTGCATCAGACCGGCAACGCCGCCGAGCTGGCTGCGCCCCTGAGCCTGCTGGTAGATAACTTTGCCCTGCCGACGGAGGGTTTCTTGAACCCGCTGGCAGCAGAGAGCATCGAGGCGCAGGCGGAGGTAGTGGTTCATCCTCTGTCAAAAGACGAGCTGCAAAACGCGGTAAGCATTCCCCTCGCCACTCTGTCTCTGCTGACCTACGAATTAGTGCTGTGCGTTGAAAACAGCGTGCTGGACGGGGTAGATATTGTCGATATTCCCTGCCCGGCGGCGCAGCCTCAACGCCCGCTCTGGCACAGCAAGTGCCGCTGGCTGCTGGAGCGCTATCGCCAGCAGCGCCAGCCGGACGTGCTGATGATCTGCAACGCCACGCCGCAGCGCAGCGCCACCGCCGTCACGGCTAAGGCCTTGCTGAACTGGGTGCAGGAGACGCAGTCGGGCCAGGAGACAGCGCTGCCGGGACTGGTGTGGGCGATTACGCCTCAGGACGCGCGGTTTACCACCTCGCTCAATCTTGATGAAACCGTGCAGCAGCTGCTGGGCAAGCCGGGACAGCGCTGGGGAACCCTGCAGGCGCTGGACGCCAGCAGCCTGCAGCGGCTGATTGAGTGGCTATCTCAGGCCACCACGCCGTCGCTGCGCCTGAGTCGACTGACTGCCCTGCGCGAGCGCCACAATCGGATGCTGCGCGATCTGATGCAGCCTCTGCTCTCGCCGCTAACAGAGGATGCGGACACCCGTCGCGCCCGAGCTGAATCGGCGATTCGCGAGCTGCAGGGCCAGGCTGGACGCCATGGTGAACTGCTGGAAGGACTGCTGCCAGAGATGAAGCAGTTTGATGCCCTGTGGAAGGTACAGCTGCCGCGTGAGGAGAAGGTGAGCGGCCTGTTTAACGAGGCGATCGATCTCTTTGCCGATGCGCAGGAGATGCCCGAGCGCGCCAGTGCCGCCCGGGATGCCGGTCAGCAGGCGCACGCCATGTGGGTGAATCATCTTCGCCAGTGGAGCCGCAGCGCGGAGAGCGCGGCCCGGTTGGGCATTACCCCGGCTACGCTGCGCCAGGTGGCGGACACGATTATCACCACCAGCTACCGGCTGGATCTCGCTAGCCAGCTGCAAACTCTGATGCAGCGGGATAACGCCTGCGCGGCGCAGCTGCATGCGGCAATTGGCAATCTGATTGCCTGGCTTGGCTACGCCGACGTTGCGGTCGATCGGCGCCCGGCCAGCCGTATCCAGAAAGGCAGCGCGATCTTCAGCACCGACGCGCCAGCCCACACCGCAGGCAGACTGAATCGACTGGGCGATCAGCCAGTTCACGCCGCGACACGCTACGTTTATGACTGGCTGGTGGCGCTCTATACCCGCAGCAACGAGAACATTGGCTATCGGCACCCCTCAGACGTGACGGATGCCCAGCGCAAAACGTTATTAACGCTTCTGCCTTAATCGGCTCCCCCGGTGACGCAACGCGCCGGGGAACCTCTTTACGCCGCACTCTTAGAACAGAGAGATCAGCAGCGCCACCGGAAAGCTCATCGGCCAGGTCGAGCCGATTAGAAACGCACACAGAAAGCGGATCCGTTTGCGATCCTTTGACAGGAACCAGGTGATGAGTGCACAGATCGTCGCCATCACGGCGTAGAAGACCAGCATTTTTTGGTATAGGGTCATAGCCGACATTTGCTCAAAATAGAATAAAACGCGCGCAATATGCATTTTTTATTGATGTAAATCAAGCTTTATCCCTGCGAAAGTGAGGGAAACCGGACTTGTCGATTATGTCGGGGGCGAAAGACGAAAAGAAGAGCAAGACAGGCAGGCGGCGGTACAGATTTATACCGTCAGGAAGGAATCCGACACTTTTGAAGAAACTCCCTAGCCAGCCCATATTTTATAAATATAAAATTGCGCCCCTTAAAACAAAACATAGAATCATCAACACGGCAATGGTGGCAAGGTTCTAATATATATTTTTAATGAATATTAACACCTCCTGTCGTTAGATGCATTCATTTAAATAATGCATTCACCAGCATTATTAGTGGAGACTATCTTGAGTAACATAGATGATACAATAGAAGGTTTCATTTCCTTCAAAATTGACGAATTAAAAAACGATCACTTTCCAGACTCAGATGTTATTGTTTATTACGGAGGGATTACAGAGTGGGCTAAACAGATCTATCAACCCGTACTTGAAGACATTGGCCGAGTCGCAAAAAAGAAAGAGACAAGCTCGCTTGTGATAATACTGTCAACCGGCGGTGGCTCCGTAGAATCTGTAGAAAAAATGGTTGAAATAACCCGCCATTTTTATCAGGAGGTCTACTTTATTGTTCCTAACTACGCCATGTCTGCCGGTACGATTTGGTGTATGTCTGGTGATAAAATTTACATGGATTATGCTTCCTCGCTTGGTCCGATTGACCCACAGGTCCAGTCATCTGACGGCAAGTGGGTTCCAGCCCTTGGCTACCTGGATAAAGTCGAGGAGATTATCAACAAATCTCATACCGGACAGGTTACGCAAGCTGAATTAATGATGCTCAATAATTTAGATTTAGCTCAACTACGACGTTATGAACAAGCCAGAGAGCTGTCTAAAGATTTATTAAAAAAATGGCTTGTTGAATATAAGTTCCGTAACTGGAACGTACGGGAAAGAACTCAAGCACCTGTTACGCTGGATGACAAAATTGCGCGGGCCGAAGATATCGCTGTGGCACTCAGTGATAACAGACGCTGGCATTCTCATGGTAGGTTTATTGGTATAAATACGCTTACAAACGATCTTCACCTTCAAATAGAAGACTACACGGACAATGTACAGTTGACAGAAGATCTTAGAGAAATAGATAAGATGTTGACGGAATTTAGGTTCAAAGTGCAAAAAGAGATAATTGTTATGTCATCCTTAGCTAATGACATCGCCACAGAAGAGTGATAGCGTGGATCTACTCTAAAGAGGAATAGCAATATGCCCAATTCAAGTTTAATCGAGCAAGTTATATCGCTGTCTACTCTGGTACGCTCTCAGCACCAGAAATCAATGATTAATGACTTAAAAAACAAAAGGTTATTAAACCCGCCGAAATTCGATCTTGCCTACGGCCCTGTCTCGTCTGTCAGCAACCAGACCAAAAGATAAACAGTAGCTGGAACCGCATCACGCGCTGTTCCAGCTACCTTGAAAATACTCTAGTGCTTTATCATGACATGCCGAATGACGGTGTAGTCCTCGATGCCGTAGACCGACATATCCTTGCCGTAGCCGGACATCTTCTGCCCGCCGTGCGGCATCTCGCTGACCAGCATAAAGTGGGTGTTGACCCAGGTGCAGCCGTACTGCAGGCGGGCGCTTAAGCGGTGCGCCCGGCCCACGTCCCGAGTCCACACCGATGAGGCCAGCCCGTACCGGGAGTCGTTGGCCCAGCTCAGAACCTGATCTTCATCGTCAAACGCGGTTACGCTCACTACCGGGCCAAACACTTCGTGCTGGACGATATCGTCCTCCTGCTTTGCCCCGGCCAGCAGCGTCGGCTGGAAATAGTAGCCTGCGCCGTCGCGCTTCGCGCCCCCGGTCACGACGCTGATGTGCCCCAGCGCTTTCGCGGCCTCCACCGCCTGCGTTACCCGCTCCAGGTGCGCAGCGGAGCTGAGCGGCCCCAGCTCGGTGCTTTCATCGTCCGGCGCGCCCATCTTCAGACTCGCCACCGCTGCGCCCAGCTTCTCGACCAGCGCATCGTAAATGCCCTTCTGGGCATAGATACGGCAGGCGGCGGTACAGTCCTGACCCGCGTTGTAGTAGCCAAAGGTACGTACCCCCTCTACTACCGCATCCAGATCGGCATCGTCAAAGACGATAACCGGCGCTTTGCCTCCCAGCTCCATATGGGTGCGCTTCACTGAAGAGGCGGTGTGGCTGATGATATGCTCCCCGGTAGCAATGGAGCCGGTCAGGGAAACCATTCGCACCTTCTCATGCCCGGTGAGCGGATCGCCCACGGTCTTGCCCCGACCAAACAGCACGTTAAGCACCCCGGCCGGGAAGATATCCTTCGCCAGCTCCGCCAGCTTCAGGGCAGTGAGCGGGGTAATTTCCGACGGCTTAATCACCACGCAGTTGCCCGCCGCCAGCGCGGGCGCCAGCTTCCAGGCAGCCATCATCAGGGGGTAATTCCAGGGCGCAATCGATGCTACCACGCCCACCGGATCGCGGCGGATCATCGAGGTATGCCCCTCCAGATACTCGCCCGCCGCCAGGCCGTTCAGGGTGCGCGCCGCTCCGGCGAAGAAGCGGAAAACGTCAACCACGGCAGGGATCTCGTCGCCCATCACGCAGTGCAGCGGCTTGCCGCAGTTGAGGGACTCCAGCTGGGCCAGCGCCTCGGCGTTATCTTCAATGGCCTGGGCGAGATCGAGCAGCGCCTGGGCGCGAACTTTCGGCGTGGCGTAGCCCCACTCGGTAAAGGCGCGATCGGCGGCCTGTACGGCGGCGTCTACCTGGGCGGCAGAGGCTTCGGCGATCTCCAGCAGCACCTCGCCGGTCGCGGGATTGTAAACCGCCTGCTTCTCCCCTTCGCCGCTGACCAGTTGGCCATTAATTAACAGTTGATCTTGCATAATCATATCCTGGTTGAGGGTCAGTTATTTCTCGTTGCCAAAGGCGTTCTCGCCCCTGCGGGTCAGCCACCATGCACCTAAAATCGGCAGCGTCGTCACCAGCATCACCAGTAGGGCCACTACGTTGGTGATCGGCACCTCGCGTGGCCTGCCCAGCTGGTTAAGCAGCCACAGCGGCAGCGTGCGTTCATGTCCGGCGGTAAAGGTGGTGACGATGATTTCGTCAAACGACAGGGCAAACGCCAGCATGCCGCCTGCCAGCAGCGCCGAGCCAAGATTGGGCATCACCACGTAGCGAAAGGTCTGCCAGCCGTTGGCCCCCAGATCCATCGACGCCTCTACCATGCTCCAGGCGGTGCGCCTGAAGCGGGCGATGACGTTGTTAAACACCACCACCACGCAGAAAGTAGCGTGACCAATCACAATGGTCAGGAATCCTGGCTCCAGCCCTACCGTTTTAAACGCCGTCAGCAACGCCAGACCGGTTACGATGCCCGGCAGCGCGATGGGCAACAGCAGCAGCAGCGAGATAGCACTCTTGCCAAAAAACTGGCTACGCCAGAGAGCACAAGCAGCAAGCGTGCCAAGTATCAGCGCCACCAGCGTCGCCAGCGCGGCTACCTTAAGTGACAGTGTCACCGCATCGAGGATATCGCTTCGCGATGCGGCCACCGTAAACCAGCGCAGCGTCAGGCCCTGAGGAGGAAAGCTAAAGGCGGCGTCTTCGGTATTAAAAGCGTAGATGGCGATGATCAGCAGCGGGAAGTGCAGAAAAATCACCCCACCCCAGGCAGCCAGTTTTAACAGCAGCGGTGCGCGATCAGAGTGCATCGAATGCTCCCAGGCGCTTCACGAACGCCAGATAGAGGGCAATCAAGATAATGGGAACCAGGGTAAACGCCGCCGCCATCGGCATATTGCCAATCGCGCCCTGCTGGGAGTAGACCATGTTGCCGATGAAGAAGCCCGGCGGGCCCACCAGCTGGGGAACAATAAAGTCCCCCAGCGTCAGGGAGAAGGTAAAGATTGACCCTGCCGCGACGCCGGGGATCGCCAGGGGCAGCACCACGTGGCGGAAGGTCTGGGCCGGTCGCGCGCCGAGATCCGCCGACGCCTGCAGCAGCGACGGCGGTAAGCGTTCCAGCGCCGCCTGCACCGGCAGGATCATGAACGGTAGCCAGATGTAGACAAAGACCAGGAAGCGCCCGAGGCCAGAGGTCGAGAGCGTACTGCCGCCCACCGCGGGCAGGGTCAACACGCTCTCCAGCAGCGGCTGCAATTCCATGTGCTGTAAAAACCACTGGGCCACGCCGTCCCGCGCCAGCAGCAAGGTCCAGGCGTAGGCCTTAACGATATAGCTCGCCCACATGGGAAGCATTACCGCAATATAGAAAAAGGCCTTCATCTTGCCTTGGGTATAGCGAGCCATAAACCACGCCAGCGGAAACGCGAGGATCGCGCTGGCGAGGGTAACCGCTATCGCCATGGTTAGCGTGCGCAGAATAATGTCGTAGTTGGCAGGCTGAAACAGCGCCTGCAAATTCGCCAGGGTCAAATCCGGCGTCACCGACATGGTGAAGTCGTCGAAGGTGTAAAGCCCCTGCCACAGCAATGTTAGCAGCGACCCGAGGTAAACAATGCCGAACCACATCAGGGGGGCGATCAGCAGCAGGAAAAGGCCCAACGTCGGCCTGCGCCAGAACAGTCCGCTCAGGCGACCATGCGCCGACGGGCGCGGGGCAGGCATAGCGCTCATCGCCATCTACTCCTCCTGCAACGGAACCATTGCCGCACGGGACCAGGAGAGCGGCACGCTCTGTCCTGGCTGGAGCGACGCAGGCTGACGGGCATCAAGAAGATTGGCCTCGCTGACCAGCAGCCTCTCACCATCCGCAAGCTTCAGCTCAATGCGCGTCGCGGCCCCCTGATACTGCACCGTCTGCACCACGCCCTCGGTTTGTACTTCATTCGCCCAGTCCAGCCGAATATGCTCTGGACGCAGGGAGTAGCTTCCCATCATGCCGCACAGCGCCTGCGCCCTGGCGGCGCTAAAAACGTTGGAGGTGCCGACAAAGCCCGCTACGAAGGGAGTCCGTGGACGCAGATAGAGATCGCGCGGGGCGGCAATCTGCTCGATCTTACCGTTATTGAACACCGCGACCCGGTCGGACATCGACAGCGCCTCGCCCTGGTCGTGGGTAACAAAAATAAAGGTGATCCCCAGATCCTGCTGAAGCTTCTTCAGTTCGAACTGCATCTGCTCCCGCAGCTTGAGATCCAGCGCGCCCAGCGGCTCGTCCAGCAGCAGCACGCGCGGCTGGTTAACCAGCGCCCGGGCAATGGCCACTCGCTGCCGCTGACCGCCTGAGAGCTGGGACGGCTTACGCGCGTGGGCAAACCCCAGCGCCACCCGCTCCAGCGCCTCGTGAGCCTGGGCGTGACGCGCTTTTTTGCCGATGCCTTTGACCATCAGCCCGTAGGCGACGTTATCCAGAATCGACATGTGCGGAAAGAGCGCGTAGTCCTGAAACACGGTATTGACGTCACGCTCCCACGGCGGCAGCTCGCTGGCCTCTTTGCCAAAAATGCGCACCGCGCCGCCGGAAAGCTGTTCAAACCCGGCGATCAGCCGCAGGCAGGTGGTTTTGCCGGAGCCGGACGGCCCCAGCATAGAGAAAAACTCTCCGTCGTTGACGGCCAGGCTAACGCCGTCCACCGCCCGAACGTCACCGTAGATCCGCGAGACATCATCAAACTCAACGGCATAGGTCATGCGTCACTCCTGACGATCAGCGGCCACCCATAATGGCGATGTAATCCTGGGTCCAGCGGCTGTAGGGCACGAACTTGCCCCCGTCGGCAACCGGCGTTTTCCAGAAGGCGATCTTGTCAAAGAAGCCATAGCCGTTGGTTTCGCACCCCTTCTCACCCAGCAGGGTGCTGGCCTTACAGCCCTCCGCCACCACCGGCAGAGAGCCAAACCAGGCGGCTACGTCGCCCTGCACCTTCGGCGTCAGCGACCAGTCCATCCATTTGTAGGCGCAGTTAGGATGTTTCGCATCGGTGTGCAGCATGGTGGTATCCGCCCAGCCGGTTACGCCCTCCTTCGGGAAGACCGTGGCGATGGGTTGACCCTCGGCCTTCAGGGCGTTGGCCTGATAGGGCCAGGCGCTGGAGGCCACCACGCCCTCGTTTTTAAAATCGCTCATCTGCACGGTGGTGTCATGCCAGTAGCGGTGGATCAGCCCGTGCTGATCGCGGAGCACCTTCAGCACCGCCTGATACTGCGCCTCGGTGAGCTGATAGGGATCGCTGATGCCCAGCTGCGGCTGGGTAGCTTTCACAAACAGCGCGGCATCGGCAATGTAGATGGGGCCGTCATAGGCCTGAACCCGCCCCTGGTTGCTCTTGCCATCCGGCAGGTTCTGCTTAACGAAGATCGCCGCCCAGCTGTCCGGCGGCGTAGGGAAGACTTTGGTGTTATACATCAGCAGATTGGGGCCCCACTGATAGGGCGTGCCGTAGACTTTGCCGCCAACGTTGAACCAGTCCCCCTTGGCCACGCGCGGGTCGACGTTTTTCCAGTTGGGGATCAGGGCGGTATTGATGGGTTGGACGCGCTTGCCCATGATCAGCCGCAGGGAGGCATCGCCTGAGGCGGTAACCAGGTCGTAACCGCCTTTCGCCATCAGGCTCACCATCTCGTCCGAGGTGGCGGCGGTCTTCACGTTCACCTGACAGCCGGAGGCTTTTTCAAACTCGCTGACCCAGTCATACTGCTTATCGGTCTGGCCGCGCTCGATGTATCCCGGCCAGGCGATGATATCGAGACGCCCCTCTCCTTTACCGACGTCCGTTGGCTCGGCTGCCTGCGCGGTGACGATGGTCATACCGAGCGCGTACAGCGTGCTGCGGGCAAATGTCTTACTCATAAGCCATTACTCCTGTCGCAATCATATGTGCGGCAGCCGTGCCGTAAAAATATCTCCCTCAGTAAAGGTAGACGGCGCGCTGCGGCCCCACATAAGGCGCAAAAGAAATTTGCTTAGGTTGTGACAGATGACGCACTCCGCCATCTTCTGGAGCAGAGACAACGGCTTAATACCGGTGCGTTACGCCATGGCCTCGCGGATCAGCATCCCCAGCGTTTTGGCCGCCTGCTCCTCGCGATCGCCCCACGCCCACGAGGTGTTGAAGCGGAAAAAGGGAGTCCAGGTGTCAGAGGTAGAGAACATTTTGCCTGGGGCGATGCTGATGCGGTGCGCCAGTGCCTGCTCGCTTAGCCGCCCGGCATCCATGGGGGCGGGCAGCTCAAGCCAGAGAAAGTAGCCGCTGTCGCTGGGGTGGATCTTCACTTCACCAGGCAGATGGCGCAGCAGCGCCTGCCTGGCCTGCTGCTTGCGCTCCGCCAGGGTGCGACGGAGCCGACGCAGATGGGCGTCGTAGCGTTTGGTGGAGAGATAGTCCACCAGCGCCAGCTGCATCGGCGAGCTGGTCGAGAGGGTGCTCATCAGCTGCAGCTGCTGGATACGTCGGGCGTGTTTCCCCGCCGCCACCCAGCCGATGCGGAACCCGGCCACCAGGCACTTCGAGAACGACGAGCAGTGCAGGGTCATCTCCTGGGTGTCCCAGGCCTTAGCCGGGAGCGGCTTCTCACGGCCAAAGTAGAGCTCGCTGTAGACGTCGTCCTCAATCAGGGTGACGTTGTGCGCTGCCAGCAGGGCCACCAGCCGCGCCTTTTTCTCATTGCTGAGGGTGAAGCCGAGCGGATTCTGGCTGTTGGTCATCAGCCAGCAGGCCTTCACCGGATAGTCGTTCAGCGCCTGGGCCAGCGCATCGAGATCGATCCCCTCCTCCACGTCGGTGGCCACCGCCAGCGCCTTGAGCTTAAGCCGCTCCAGCGCCTGCAATGCCCCGTAAAAGCAGGGGTTCTCGACGATCACCCAGTCCCCCGGCTCGGTGACCGCCTGCAGGCTGAGGTTGAGCGCCTCCAGTGCGCCTGCGGTGATCACTATCTCATCGGGCGAGATGTTCATCCCCTGCTGAGCATAGCGGCGGGCGATGGCATGCCGCAGATCGGCATTGCCCGGCGGCAGATTCTCGATCACGCTCATGGCATTGGCGGTTTTGCTGACGTTCGCCAGGGAGCGGTTCAGCTGCTGGAGCGGGAACAGGCGCGGATCGGGAAACGCCGAGCCAAAGGGCAGCACCGAGGCGTCGCAGCTCGCCTGCAGCACCTCAAAAATGTAGGTGTTGATGTCCACGGCCTCGTCCTGCATCACCTGGGCAGGCGGCATAGGTGGTTTGCGGGAGGGCGGTGACGCGACATAGTAGCCAGACTGCGGTCGGGCAACGATCCGCCCCTGGCTCTCCAGCATCTGGTAGGCATGGCTGACGGTCATAAAGCTGACGTGGCTGATGGTGACCTGCTCGCGCAGCGATGGCAGCCGATCGCCGGGCTGCCAGACGCCAAGAGTGATCTGCTCAATAATCTGCTGCGCCAGCTGCTGATACTTTTTCATTGCTCGACCCTGTGAATTCCTCTCTGCCCATTCTATAACAGAAAGCGCTTTACGCGGTGAAAGGTTTAGCCGCAGGGCAACTGTTATGCTTTTAAGTTCGGGTGCTGTTTCTGCCCGCATTCATTGACATCACCTATACTTTCGCTGACATAACTTAAATTATGCGCGGAGTCCTGCATGCTTGATCTAGACGCGTTCCATCTGGCGCGAATTCAATTCGCCTTTACCGTCTCATTCCATATTTTATTTCCTGCTATCACTATCGGGCTGGCCAGCTATTTGGCGGTGCTTGAGGCCCTGTGGCTCAAGACGCAAAATCAGGTCTGGCGAACGCTCTATCTCTTCTGGGTGAAAATCTTCGCCGTGAACTTTGGGATGGGCGTTGTTTCAGGGCTGGTGATGGCCTACCAGTTTGGTACCAACTGGAGCGGCTTCTCGCAGTTTGCCGGGAGCATAACCGGGCCGCTTCTCACCTATGAGGTGCTGACGGCCTTCTTCCTTGAGGCGGGTTTCCTCGGCGTGATGCTCTTCGGCTGGAACAAGGTCGGCCCCGGCCTGCACTTTTTCTCGACCTGCATGGTGGCCCTCGGCACGCTGATGTCCACCTTCTGGATCCTCGCCTCCAACAGCTGGATGCATACCCCGCAGGGCCATGAGATTGTCAACGGCCAGGTGATCCCGGTTGACTGGTTCAAGGTCATCTTTAACCCGTCGTTCCCCTACCGCCTGCTGCATATGTCGATTGCGGCCTTCCTGAGCAGCGCGCTGTTTGTTGGCGCTTCGGGTGCATGGCATCTTCTTAAAGGCAACAATACGCCCGCTATCCGCAAGATGTTCTCTATGGCGCTGTGGATGGCGCTGGTGGTGGCCCCAATCCAGGCCGTGGTCGGCGATATGCATGGTCTGAACACGTTGGAGCATCAGCCGGCGAAGATTGCCGCCATTGAGGGGCACTGGGAGAACCCGCCGGGTGAACCCACCCCGCTGCTGCTGTTCGGCTGGCCGGATATGGAGCAGGAGCGCACCCGTTATGGCCTGGAGATCCCCGCCCTGGGCAGCCTGATCCTGACCCACAGCCTGGATAAGCAGGTTCCGGCACTCAAATCATTCCCGAAAGAGGATCGCCCTAACTCCACCATTGTCTTCTGGTCGTTCCGCCTGATGGTGGCGATGGGCCTGCTGATGCTGCTGCTGGGCGTAGTCGGGCTGTGGCTGCGTTATAAAGGCCGCCTTTATACGTCGCGTCCGTTCCACCACTTCGCTCTGTGGATGGGGCCTGCCGGGCTGATTGCCCTGCTGGCGGGCTGGGTGACCACCGAGGTGGGACGCCAGCCGTGGGTGGTCTATGGCCAGCTGCGTACCATTGATGCCGTCTCGCAGCACAGCACCTTGCAGATGAGCCTGACCCTGCTGGGATTCTTTGTGGTCTACTCCGCCGTCTTTGGCGTGGGGTATGTCTATATCGGCAGGCTGATCAAGGCCGGTCCGCAGCCTGAAGATCGTCACCCGACTGAGGGCCGTCCGGCGCGTCCGCTCTCTGCGGCCGGTGAGTCGTTAGAGACAGAGGAGAACAAGTAATGGGTATCGATCTGTCAGTAATCTGGTTTGTGATAATCGTCTTCGCCACGCTGATGTATATCGTGATGGACGGCTTCGATCTCGGGATCGGTATTCTGTTTCCCCTCATTCGCGACGGTGAAGATCGTGACGTGATGGTCAACAGCGTTGCACCGGTGTGGGATGGCAACGAAACCTGGTTAGTCATGGGGGGCGCGGGTCTGTTTGGCGCGTTCCCGCTGGCCTACGCGGTGATTGCCGACGCGCTGACCATTCCGTTGACCATCATGCTGGCGGGCCTGATCTTCCGCGGCGTGGCGTTCGAGTTTCGCTTCAAGGCGACGCCTGCCCACCGTCCGTTCTGGGATAAGTCGTTTATTTTCGGATCGATCGTCGCCACCTTCGCCCAGGGCGTGGTGGTTGGCGCGGTACTGAACGGGTTTGAGGTGACCGGTCGTCGCTTTAGCGGCGGCGCGCTGGACTGGCTCACGGCGTTTAACCTCTTCTGCGGCCTGGGGTTAACCATCGCCTACGCCCTGCTCGGTGCCACCTGGATGGTCATGAAGAGCGGCGGCGCATTGCAGGAGACGATGCGCCACAGGGCGAAACAGCTGCTGCTGGCGCTGCTGGTCACCATTGGCGTGATCAGCCTCTGGACGCCGCTGACCCACCAGGGTATTGCCGATCGCTGGTTCAGCCTGCCGAACATTTTCTTCTTCCTGCCGGTGCCGCTGCTGGTGCTCCTGTTCAGCTTCTGGCAGTGGCGCAGCCTGAATAATCACGCCCATCATACCTTGCCGTTCATACTGACCCTGGGGCTGGTCTTCCTCGGCTTTAGTGGACTCGGGATCAGCATCTGGCCGAATATCATCCCGCCCAGTATCTCCCTGTGGGATGCCGCCTCGCCGCCGCAAAGCCAGGGCTTTATGCTGGTGGGCGCGCTGCTGATTATTCCGCTAATTCTGGTCTATACCGCGTGGAGCTACTACGTGTTTAGGGGCAAAGTTCAGCCTGGGGAGGGATATCACTGATGGCAGCACCGCGTTTTGTAAAGCGTCTGTTCTGGCTGATTGCTATCTGGGTTGCCAGCGTGCTGGCACTCACCGCTGTCAGCATGGCGTTTCGTCTGCTGATGTCGGCGGCGGGCCTTAAATCGCACTGACCGATCTGCCCGGCGGCGCTGACGCTTGCCGGGCCTACAGGGATTACAGCCCTTTGCGTTTAGGCATGGTCTTCATCAGCTCATCCGGGCTGATGGAGGCCACAACGCTGCCCGGCTGAGGCATCTTGAGGATATGGTTTTTCATTTTGCCAATCACGTGCATCTCGCAGGGACGGCAGTCAAACTTCAGGGTCAGCACTTCATCGCCGTGTACCAGCTGCATCGGCGTGGCCTTCCAGCTCTTAATCGATCCCTTCGCCTGCTTAGGACAGAGGTTAAAGGCAAAGCGCAGGCAGTGCTTGGTGATCATCACCGGCACGTCGCCCTTCTCCTCATGCGCCTCGTAGGCGGCATCAATCAGCTGCACGCCGTAACGGTGATAGAAGGTGCGCGCCTTCTCGTTGTAGACGTTTGCCAGGAAAGAGAGATGGGTATCCGGGTAGACCGGGGCTGGCGTCGCCACGGCTTTGCGGCTGCCGCGCGGGTAGTTTGCCAGACGGGCGCTATCGAGCATCTCCACGGCCTCACGGCGCAGCTGGTTTAGCTGGCTGGCGGGAACAAACAGCGCGCCCGGCAGGTTGACGCGAATATCGCGAGCGTAATAGATAGTCTGCCCCAGCTTGGCCAGGCCATCGTGCAGCTGACTGAGCGCCTTTTCAGCGTTGGTAGCCTCGGCAAACTCGCCCTCCAGCGTATGGGTAATGCTCACTCCTTCCTCGCTGGTGATGGTGAGGATCAGCTGCTCCTGCCAGCCGCCCAGCTCAATATCCACGCCGACGCGGCGCTCGCTGGAGGTTTTGGTCAGCGCCTGCTGCCAGTTATGGTCGAGGTTACGGTTCAGAGGATGATTCGGGCGCACCTTGTAGAGATCGGCTGGCATCTCGTTCGGCCATACGCGATAACGGTTTTCACCGGTCTTCTCTACCGTATTGGCGCGGAAGCCAACAATCTCACGCTTAATCAACACGTTTAAGCCATCGCCGTTGGCTAAGGTCTCGCTGGCATCAACGTCGAGGTAATCTTTGCCTACCTTCAGCACTTCACCCACCGGCAGGCCGATAAACTTCGGCGAATCGAATGCGCCGATATCAATCTTACGGGCGTTAACGAAGTAGTCGGTGCTGCCGCGATGGAACGTTTTGTCCGTCGACGGGATAAAGAAGTGCTCGGTGCGCCCCGCCGACGAGCGAGCCAAATCGCCCCGCTCTTCGATGATGGCGTCCAGCATCTGGCGGTAGTGAGCGGTGATGTTTTTCACGTAGCTCATATCCTTGTAGCGCCCTTCAATCTTAAAGGAGCGCACCCCGGCGTCGATTAGCGCGCCGAGGTTGGCGGTCTGGTCATTGTCCTTCATCGACAGGAGATGCTTCTCAAATGACACTACCCGGCCCTGATCGTCCTTCAGGGTATAGGGGAGACGGCAGGCCTGCGAGCAGTCGCCACGGTTAGCGCTGCGGCCGGTCTGGGCGTGGGAGATGTTGCACTGCCCGGAGTAGGCTACGCACAGCGCACCGTGGATAAAGAACTCAATGGTGGCGTCGGTGCTCTCGTGGATAGCACGGATCTGCTGCAAATTAAGCTCACGGGCCAGTACGATCTGCGAGAAGCCGACATCGGAGAGAAACTTCGCCTTCTCCACGCTGCGGATATCGCACTGGGTGCTGGCGTGCAGCTCGATGGGCGGAATATCCAGCTCCAGCACGCCCATATCCTGCACGATCAGCGCATCAACGCCGGTCTCGTAGAGATCGGTGATCAAGCGCCGGGCCGGCTCCAGCTCATCATCATGCAAAATGGTATTCAGGGTAATAAAGATTTTTGCCCCGTAGCGATGGGCAAACGGCACCAGCTCGGCGATATCGCGCAGGCTGTTGCTGGCATTATGGCGTGCACCAAAGCCAGGACCGCCGATATAGACCGCATCGGCTCCGTGCAGGATAGCTTCGCGGGCGATGGCGGTATCGCGGGCCGGGCTTAACAGTTCAAGATGATGAGTGGGCAGGCGCATAGGGTCGTTATTATCCGTGATCAACAAAATGGCCGCTATTGTAGTGAGAAGATGGCCCGGACGAAAACATTTTCGCTATGCCTGCGACGCCCTTAATACATTAATTAGCAATGCATTGAAATAATGCGCATTTCGCCAGGCGCGCTGAAGGGGGTACAGTGGCTGCGTATTCCGGACATTCCTCGTCATGTGTGCGTTACTGTTAATTCGTCGTTATTCGTCGTCGTATTTTGCCGCAGGCTCGCCTGCGGCTTTTTCTTTTGGATAGTGGATCAGCGAGTGAAACTGGGTTGTCTGCCCACTGCTGTTGCGGTAGGCGTGGGTTTTATCCCCGGCAAACCTGACCCCGCTTCCCACCTGTAGCGTCTGCCACTCCCCGTCAATCTGCATCTCCAGCGTGCCGGAAATCACCACCACGTGTTCAATCACGCCGCGCTCGTGCGGGGTGGACTCGCTGAACGCGCCGGGGGCGAGGGTGACCGAAAAGTGGTCAAAGCGCAGTTCGTTATCCCACGGGAAAATCGGCGTAATGGTCATTGCCTGCTGGTCAGGATCGTAGGCCTGCGGTGCGCCAGCGTCCGCTGCGGTGATAAAGGTCGAGAGCGGTACGTTTAGCCCGGTCGCGATTTTCCAGAGCGTCGCCACCGTGGGGCTGGATTCATTGCGCTCGATCTGGCCGAGCATCGCTTTCGAGACGCCGGTTTCAGTGGCGAGGCGCGAAAGGCTCCATCCCCGCGTCTGGCGCAGCGTTTTCAGTGTTGCAGACAGATACTGTGGCAGATCCATACTTTCCCTTCCTCGTGCGTGAATGGCTTCTTGTGCGTTATAACGCACAATGCTATTTTTATCGACCGTGATAGCGTACATGGAGTTCTTATGCCCCTGCGTCCCTTTCCCTTTTCCACCCTGCTGGCAGGCTTTGTGGCGGTGCTGGTGGGCTATGCCAGCTCGGCGGCCATTATCTGGCAGGCCGCCAGCGTTGCCGGTGCCAGCCCGGCGCAAATCGCCGGCTGGATGACGGCGCTGGGGCTGGCAATGGGTATCAGCACCCTTGTGCTGACCCTGCGCTACCGCGTTCCGGTGCTCACCGCGTGGTCAACCCCCGGTGCGGCGCTGCTCGCCACCAGCCTGGAGGGGGCCACCCTCAACGAGGCCGTAGGGGTATTTATCTTTGCCAATGCCCTGATCCTGCTCTGCGGTCTCACCGGCCTGTTTGCCCGCCTAATGAAGATTGTTCCACACTCGCTGGCGGCGGCGATGCTGGCCGGTATCTTACTGCGTTTTGGATTGCAGACCTTTACTAATTTACAGAGCGATTTCAGTTTATGCGTCAGCATGTTGCTGGCATGGCTGCTCTGCAAAGCGCTGGCACCGCGCTATGCCATTATTGCTGCGCTTATCACAGGCGCGCTCGTGGCCTGGCTAAGCGGTGACGTTGTCACATCTGCGCTGCATGTCTCGGTAGTGATGCCTGAAATGATCGCCCCTCGCTTTACCCTGACCACCTTAATCAGCGTGGGAGTGCCCTTTTTCCTGGCGACGATGGCCTCACAAAACGCGCCCGGCTTCGCCACCATGCAGGCCGCGGGCTATCACGTCCCCGCCTCGCCGCTGATGGTCTTTACCGGCGGGCTGGCGCTGCTGGGCAGCGTGTTTGGGGTCTACTCCGTCTGTATCGCCGCTATTACCGCCGCTATCTGTCAAAGCCCGGATGCCCATCCGGATGCGGATAAGCGCTGGCAGGCTGCCGCCGCCGCAGGCGTTTTCTATCTGCTGGCGGGCGTGTTTGGCGGCTCGATAAGTGGCCTGATGGCCGCCCTGCCGCTGAGCTGGATCCAGACCCTGGCAGGCCTGGCGCTGCTGGGCACCATTGGCGGCAGCCTGCATCAGGCCCTGGTGAACGAGCGCGAGCGCGATGCCGCGGCGGTGACTTTTCTCGTTACCGCCAGCGGGGTAACGCTGCTGGGCATCGGGTCGGCATTTTGGGGACTGCTGGTGGGTGGGATCTGCTATGCCGTGCTGTCAGGCATGCGCCGCGCGCATCTGTGACGGCGTAATACCGAACACGCTTTTGAAACGGTTGCTGAAGTGGCTGGCGGAGCTGAATCCGCACCCGAGCGCAATCTCGGTCAGGGGCAGCGCGGTGTGGCATACTCTGTCCCGAGCCTGATGCATCCGCCGCTGCATCACGTACTGGTGCGGCGCGAGCCCGGACGAGTGGCGAAACATGCGGGCAAAATGGTATTCGCTCAAGGACGCCTGGGCGGCGAGATCGGCCAGGGTGAGCGGCTCGGCAAGATGGGCATCGATGTACTCCAGCACGTTACGCAGCACCGACGGGGCCAGCCCGCCGGTAACGCTCGGCATGCGCCACTGCACGCTGCTGTAGCGCTGAATGATATGGGTCAGCAGCAGCGTCGAGGCCGTGCTCAGCGTAAGCTGGTTAGCCTGCTGCTGCCAGTCGCAGTCGAGCAAAAACTGGCGGTAGAGGGCGGTGATCTGTGCATCCTGGCCAAAGGTCTTCTCATCCAGCGTCAGCGCGGCCGGGCTGCGATCCCAGATCTGCTCCCCTACGCTGCGCAGATGCGCATCGGTGCAGTAAAGGTGCACGAAAGAGAGATCGTCGCGAATATCCCAGGTCGACTCGCTCTCTTTCGGCAGAAGACAAAACCGATCCGGTCCGCCGCCGTTTTGCCAGCCGCTGCGGGTCTTATGGTAGCTCTCATAGCCGTCGGCAACATAGAGGCTCAACGTGTGGTGATCGCAATACTGGGTAATGCGATCGCGCTTATTGGACCATGCGGCCAGCTGCATGCCGTTATTCAGCGCGACTGAATTTTTCAGCACCGCGCTATGCCTGCGCAGGTTTTCAAAAGCACCGTAGGTTTCTGCCATCGCCACATTAACAAGTGATTAACCAGATCCTTAGTGTATGAAGAGTGCGGCGTGGATGAAAGCGTTGCCGCCCTCTGAGCGCCAAAAAACCGCAAGAATTTGCAAGTCTCCCGCAAGCCCCTGCAAGCATCACCGCCCGTCGCGCTCAACAATAGGGTTTTTAATGACGGAGAGCAGCGCACGATGAACGCACTAATGTATGGCCTGGTGGTGGTGATTTGGGGAACGACGTGGATCGCTATCCATTTGCAGCAGGGGCCGGTCGCTGCGCCGGTCTCCATTTTCTGGCGCTTCGCGCTGGCCTCGGCCATCATGATGCTAACGCTGCTGGTGCTTAAGCGGCTGCGCGCCCTGACGATCAAGGATCACCTGATGTGTATGGTTCAGGGCGGCTGCGTGTTCGGCTTTAACTTCTGGTGCTTTTACACCGCTGCGGCGTGGATCAATACCGGGCTGGAGTCGGTCATCTTCTCCATGGCGGTGCTGTTCAACGCGATAAACAGCTTTATCTTCTTTGGTCAGCGCCCGCCCGCTCGCTTCTTTCTGGCCGCCGCGTTGGGCCTGACCGGCATCGCTGCCCTCTTCTGGCAGGATCTGCTCGCCAGCGATCTCAACGTCAACCTGCTGCTGGGTATCGGCCTGTCGGCGCTGGGCACCCTCGGCTTCTCGCTGGGCAATATGATCAGCCTGCGCCACCAGCGTAACGGGCTGGAGACAATGACCACCAACGGCTGGGCAATGTTCTACGGCACGCTGATTATGGGCTTCATCGCTCTGGTGCGTGGCGACAGCTTCACGCCGGAGTGGACGGTGAGCTACCTTGGCGCGCTGGTGTATCTGGCGCTGTTCGGCTCGGTCGTTGGTTTTGGGGTCTATTTTACGCTGGTGGGCCGCATCGGGGCGAGCAATGCTGCCTACAGCACGCTGCTCTTTCCGCTGGTGGCGTTAACGCTCTCGACCCTGTTCGAAGGATACCGCTGGGAGAGCAATGCCGTGGTGGGTCTGGCGTTGATCCTGGTGGGAAACCTGGTGATGTTTACCCGTCCAGAAAGCCTGCTGCGAGTCTGGCACGGACGACCGCGCTCAGCGTGAAGAGAAAAAGAGAAGCGCCATCGCGAGGATGGCGCTTCGCTGATTACTGTTTTTTAACCTGGAACAGCGCCACGTCGCTGGCCAAATCGTCCACCACCTGCTTGAGGGTGTCGACGGTGAGCGGCGTATTCTGGTTATTGAGATCTTTACCCTCTCCCTTACGCACCACTTTGATCACCGGTTTGTTAGTGGCGGCGTCAATCAACTCACCCTCAAAATAGAGCGCAGTATCCATGGTACGGTGGCCAGTGGCGGCCTGAGTGCCTGCTACCACCATTGCAATTGGGATCACCTCATAGAACTGCAATCCCTCTTTGCTGGAGTCAACGCCGGTGATCGCGCCACGGAAGATCAGGCTGCGCGGACCGGGCGTCGCCACCAGCGGCTTACGCTGGGCGGCGGCGGCTTTCAGCTTGGTATTGGTATAGTTCAGCAGGCCGTTGAGGGTCTCCTGACCAATCTGAGTGGTAGGTTTAGGCTGCGGATAGTAGGTGATGGGATTGTAGACGATGCTATCGTACTTGCTGTCATCAAACGACGGATCAACCCAGCGCAGCACCGGTTTCCCCGACGCAGAGGTCGCCTGCTGCAAATTTGAATAATCTTTTAAGAAACCTGAATACTTGTCTGGCTGTGTGACTTTCGACGAGCACCCTGTCAGCGCCAGCAGCCCTGACAGTACAGCTACCTGAATTAATGAGTGAGTACGCATGTATTTATTCCTGAAATTATAACGATGCATACGGAGTTATAGCAAAACTTAGTGACGGTTGTTGTGACTAAAAGAGTGCTGGCTCACCCTTTTACCAAAAAACAGGCCTGCGCAGCCGCACAGGCCTGGAGTGATTATTTTTTCAAATCGACCTGATAAAAAATGTGTTTGCCAAAGGGATCGATCTCATACCCCTGCACCTCTTTGCGCACCGGCTCAAAAATCGTTGAGTGGGCAATCATCACGGCAGGCATCTGGTCATGCATCATCTGCTGCGCCTGCTTGTAGAGGGCAGTACGCTGGGATTGATCGGTGATGCCTTTCGCTTCGGCAATCAGCTTATCAAACGGCTGATAGCACCACTTCGCCGAGTTGGAGCCGCCGTCCGCCGACTGGCAGGTAAACAGCGGGCCGAAGAAGTTATCCGGGTCGCCGGTGGCCGTGGTCCAGCCCATCAGCGCCGCCTGGTGCTCGCCCCCCTTCACGCGCTTGAGGTACTCGCCCCACTCATAAGTGACAACCTTGGCCTGTACGCCAATCTTCGCCCAGTCGGCCTGGATCATCTCCGCCATGCGCTTCGCGTTCGGGTTGTAGGGACGCTGAACCGGCATCGCCCACAGGTCAATACTCAAGCCCTTGGCAAAGCCCGCCTCGGCGAGCAGCGCTTTGGCCTGCTCCGGGTTGTAGTCGTAATCCTTCAGGTCGCTATCAGCGCTCCAGACCCCCGGCGGCAGCAGGTTTTTCGCCGCCGTACCGGTGCCCTGGAACACCGCGTCGATAATCGCCGGCTTGTTGATCGCCATCGCCAGCGCCTGGCGCACCTTGACGTTATCCGTCGGCGCTTTCTGCGTGTTGAGGGCGAGGAAACCGGTATTCAGCCCAGCCTTGCTCATCAGGTTGATATTGGGATTTTCGCGCATCCGGGGCAGATCCGCCGGGTTGGGGAAGGCCATGACCTGACACTCGTTCTTCTCCAGCTTGGCGTAGCGCACTGAAGCGTCCGGGGTGATGCTGAACACCAGTCGGTCCAGCTTGGCCTTGCCCTGCCAGTATTCCGGGAAGGCGGTAAACAGGATGCGGGAGTCCTTCTGATACTGCGCCAGCCTGAACGGACCGGTGCCGATGGGGTCCATATCCACGCGCGTCGGCGTGCCTGCCTTCAGCATGGCGTCGGCATACTCTGCCGAGAGGATCGAGGCAAAATACCACGCCAGGTCGGCTACAAACGGTGCTTCCGGGTGGGCAAGCGTAAAGCGCACGGTATGGTCGTCAACCTTATCGATACTGGTGATCAGCTTGCCAAATTCCAGGCTCTCAAAGTTCGAGTAGTTACCGTTAGAGACGTTGTGATAGGGATGATTGGGATCCTTCTGCCGCATAAACGAGAAAATTACGTCGTCGGCGTTGAAGTCCCGCGTTGGGGTGAAGTATTTATTGCTCTGAAACTTCACGCCCTTGCGCAGATGGAAGGTGTAGGTTTTGCCATCTTCGCTGACGTCCCAACGTTCGGCCAGGCTGGGCTCTAACGCCGTGGTGCCGACCTTGAACTCTACCAGCCGGTTGTAGACCGGAACGGCGCTGGCATCAACGCTGGTTCCCGAGGTGTAAAGTTGAGGGTTAAAGTTTTCAGGCGATCCTTCCGAACAGTAAACCAGCGTCTTCGCTGCCACGGTAGAACTGACCGTGAGCGCGGTCAACGCCAGTGCAAGTGTTGTGGGTTTGCTTATCATCTTTATCCTGTCGTTTATCCGGCTATCTTAGCGTGCTATCAATAAGTGCTTGTTGTTTGCCCGTTAATACATAACATTAAAGTCACACCGTAAGCACCTGATAAAACAAATAAAGAAGGATCCACTATGTCATCGCCACTCGCCAGACAATTAACCCAACGCTTTTTTAACTACCTTGCCATCACTAGCCAGAGCGATGCATCAGCCACCACCCTGCCTACCACAGCGGGCCAATATGAGATGGCCCGCGTGCTGGCCGACGAGCTAAAAACGCTGGGATTAGAAGAGATTGTGATCGACGAGTACGCCACCGTGACGGCGGTTAAAAAGGGCAACGTGACAGGTGCGCCGCGCATCGGTTTTATTACCCATATCGATACCGTAGACGTCGGACTGTCGCCGGATATTCATCCACAAATCCTGCAGTTTACCGGCACAGATCTCTGTCTTAACACCGAGCAGGATATTTGGCTGCGCACTGCCGAGCATCCGGAAATTTTAGCCTACCCAGGGGAAGAGATTATCTTCAGCGACGGCACCAGCGTGCTGGGCGCGGATAACAAGGCGGCGGTAACGGTGGTGATGACCCTGCTGGAGAACCTGACCGCAGAGCACCAGCATGGCGATATCGTGGTGGCTTTTGTGCCGGATGAAGAAGTGGGCCTGCGCGGGGCGAAGGCGCTGGATATCAAGCGCTTTGACGTCGAGTTTGCCTGGACCATCGACTGCTGTGAACTGGGGGAGATTGTTTACGAGAACTTTAACGCTGCCCAGGCCAAGATCCGCTTTACCGGCGTAACGGCGCACCCGATGTCAGCCAAGGGCGTGCTGGTAAACCCCCTGCTGATGGCCACGGACTACATCAGCCATTTCGATCGCCAGCAGACCCCGGAGCATACCGCAGGCCGCGAGGGCTACACCTGGTTCAACGGTATGGAGGCGGTACAGGGCCACGCCGTGCTCAGTGCCAGCATTCGCGATTTTGATAAACAACGCTTCGAGGAGCGCAAGCAGCAGATTGGCGAAGTGGCGCAGCGTATTGCCGCGCAGCACCCCACCGCGAAGGTGGAGTATGAGATCGAGGACGTCTACAGCAACATCAGCAACGCCGTAGGCGAAGATCGCCGCGCCATCGACCTGATGTTTGAGGCCATGGAGAGCCTGGGCATCACGCCGAAGCCAACCCCGATGCGCGGCGGTACCGACGGCGCGGCGCTCTCGGCGAAGGGTCTGCTGACCCCGAACTTCTTCACCGGGGCGCACAACTTCCACTCACGCTTTGAGTTCCTGCCGCTGAAATCCTTCGAGGCGTCCTATAACGTCGCGCTTAAGCTCTGTCTGCTGGCGGCTCGCTAAGCGGGTTTACG
This sequence comes from Pseudescherichia vulneris NBRC 102420, assembly GCF_000759795.1. Classification (GTDB taxonomy): domain Bacteria; phylum Pseudomonadota; class Gammaproteobacteria; order Enterobacterales; family Enterobacteriaceae; genus Pseudescherichia; species Pseudescherichia vulneris. The sequence goes on along the minus strand of NZ_BBMZ01000009.1, from coordinate 105,677 downwards.
GGCCAGCAGCGTGGCAAAGCGCAGCTTGATGCGGTTGCCATTGGCGTCGGTGCGGTGTAGCTCACCGACGTCTTCATTGTATTTCACCACTTCCCAGCCGCTGTAGTACTCCGCCAGCTCTCCGGCCTTAAAGGCAAACGGGAAGCCGACCGTGCAGGGAAAATCGTCCGTGTCCATCGCGGCGACAATCAGGTTATAGCCCCCCGGCACGGTGGTGCGCTGCATATTGGCAATCAGGCCAGGGATGGTTTGCGGCTCAAGAAACATCATCACCACGGTGGAGAGAATAAAGTCATACTGTCCCTCAAAGCTCAGCGCGTTTAGATCGACGGTGGCAATCTCAAGATTATCCAGCCCCTCGGCCGCCTTAATACGCTCAATATTGGCGATGCTCATGGGGTTCTTGTCCCATGCCGTGACACTGTAACCGTTCGCCGCAAGGAAGAGGCTGTTACGGCCATTGCCGCAGCCGAGATCGAGCGTTTTGCCCGGCGGAACCAGCGCCGCGGCGGCCAGCACCTCGGAATGGGTGCGGGTTAAACCATATTTTTCAGTGAAGTAATTCTCATCAACCTGGGTCATGATCCATCCTTATTTAGGCGGGAAATTTAAAATGATATTTTAAATACATTTTATTGAAATTCCTTCGCAATAGCCAGAGCGGCAAAGTTTGCTACGTTTATCTAAGGCCATCAGTGGAAAACACATAATGAACAAGTATCGCCTGAGCGATGCCAGCCGCTCATTTAGCTATCAGGATAACGGTGAAAAGCGGCACGTTACCCTGCGCCAGATCGTCGCCCTGCGGGATTTTCATGACGTCCAGGCCGGTACGCTGGGCGGCTGGGTGGAGGATGAGCAGGTGCTGAGCCAGCAGGGTAGCTGCTGGATCTATGATGAGAACAGCATGGTGTTCGGTGGCAGCCGGATACGCGACAGCGCCCGCATCAGCCAGCCCTGCACGATTTACGACGGGGTGGAGATCGGCGGCCATGCCTGGGTTGATGGGTCGGAAATCTGTCGGGGGGCGCGTCTGAGCGGCAATGTGCTGGTGCAGCGGTCGCGGGTTAGCGGCGAGTGTCTGCTCGGCGGTGACGCCCGGATCCTCAACGGCAGCGAAATTATTGCCGCCCGCGGGCTCACCCTCGATCGCGATGCCACCCTGCGCATCTACGACCGAGCCACGGTGAACCACTCCCGCGTCTTGCACCAGGCGCAGATTTACGGCGACGCCATCGTTAACTACGCCTTCGTAGAGCATCGGGCAGAGGTCTTCGACTTCGCCCTGCTGGAGGGCAACGAGGAGAACGACGTCTGGGTCTGCGACTGCGCCAAGGTGTACGACCGCGCGCGCCTTGTCGCTGGACACGGTGAGGATGCCATTCCCACCCTACGCTACAGCGCTCAGGTGGCGGAGAATGCGGTGGTGGAGGGCAACTGCGTGCTGAAGCACCACGTGCGCGTCGGGGGTGACGCGCGGCTTAGCGGTGGGCCGCTGATGCTGGATGACTTTGTGCTCGTTCAAGGCCGGGCGCAGCTCAGCGGCAACCTGCTGATCGAGGGGCATGTTGAGATTGGCGGCGACGCGGCGGTGATCGCCCTGGAAGAAGAGTCGATTCACCTGCGCGGTCCGAGGGTGATGAGCGGCGCGGAGCGTATTACCCGCACGCCGCTGCTGGGGGCGATCTAGGCGTCGATGATCCGCGCGTAGAGGTTTTGATCGTCATAGCGGCCGTTGAGGAACTCGGCCTCTTTCAGGCAGCCCTCCAGCACGAAACCCGCGCGCTGGGCCACCCGATTGCTGGCGATGTTATCCACCCGGCACTTGATCACGAAGCGCCGGATTTCGCCGCTCTGGGCATAGTGCCGAATAAACGCCTCCAGCGACTGGGAGAGAATGCCCTGCCCCTGATGCCCTTCATCCAGCCAGTAGCCAATATAGGCGGTTTTGTTCAGCGGCTCGATGGCGTTAAACGACAGCACGCCGACGATGATTTCCTGCTGCATAATCAGGAACATTTTGGCGTAGCCGCGCTGGTGCAGCATAATGTTGCTCTGGGCGTTCTTCAGCGAGTCCTCTTCGCTGGCGACATACTGGGGCCAGTTCAGCGACTGCTGGAGCCACGCCCGATTCTTCACCACCAGCTGATGCAGCTCGCTGACGAAACGCTCGTCGATGGCGCAAAGTTTCAGGGTGTCGCTAACGGGGATGATTTCATCCGTGCTGGTTTCCATTTCCTCTCCTTACCTTAGCGCATCACGCGGTCATCAACGTAGGTGCGCTTGTCCGGTGCCGGCGGGAAGTACTGATAGAGCCAGGTTTCGCTCACCGCCTCGCCCTGGCAGCGCAGGAACATGCGCATCTCCACCGGATCGGTGGAGTCGTTGGTGGGATACCAGTCAAACTGAATGCGGTAGCCGTCAAACGGCTCGACGTAGAGGATCTCAACCTGCTTCGCCTCACCGTTGGAGAGGGTGATCACCGGTTCAATGCCCCTCGGGGCGGCATCTTTAATGTTGCCCCCGGCAAAGTCGATGGCGAAACGGCGGGCCCACACCTGCGGATAGTGCTCACCTGGGGCCCATCCTTCCGGGAAGCCGCCCATACCGGTACGGGTCGCCAGCACGCGGGCCAGCGGCGTATGCACCGGCGGCTGCGCGCTCCAGTAGAGACGGTACTGGAAGGCGAGACTGTCCCCGGCTTTGACCGGTTTTTCCGGCTGCCAGAAGCAGACGATGTTATCCAGCGTCTCACCGGTGGTAGGGATCTCCATCAGGTTAACGCTCCCCTTGCCCCAGCTGTTGCGCGGCTCAACCCACAGGCTTGGGCGCTTGTTGTACCAGCCCATCACGTCCTGATAGTGGGAGAAGTCGCGATCCAACTGCAGCAGGCCGAAGCCTTTCGGGTTGTTATCGTCAAAGGCGTTAAACTGTAATTTCTGCGGGTTATTGAGCGGGCGGCAGATCCACTCCCCGTTACCCCGCCACATCGCCAGACGGTCTGAGTCGTGGATCTGCGGGTGGATGGTGTCGCACATGCGCCGCTCGTTGTTGCCGCAGCTAAACATGCTGGTCATCGGCGAGATCCCCAGCTGCTTGATGTCCTTGCGGGCGTAGAGGCGGTTATCCACTTCCATGATCACCTGGTTCTGCTCGCAGTGGATCACGAATTTATATGCGCCGGTCAGGCTCGGGCTGTCCAACAGGGCATAGACGGTAAAGGTGGTGTCCGACGGTTTCGCCGTTTCAAACCAGAACGAGGTGAAGTCCGGGAACTCTTCGGGGGTGTCGGTAAAGGTGTCGATCGCCACGCCGCGTGCAGAGAGGCCGTACTGATAGGTACTGTCCACCGCACGGAAGTAGCTTGCCCCGAGGAAGGAGACGATATCCCGACGAGCCAGCTCAGGAGCCTTAAACACGCGGAAGCCGGCGAAGCCGAGATCGCTCTGCCCCTCCAGCTGTTTGGTATCGACGCCTGCATCGTGGTAGTTAAACAGCTCCGGACGGAAGTGGATCTCACGTGCCTGATGGCTGGTCGGATCCAACGAGAACATGCGCACCCGGCGGCGGAAGCCCATTCCCACGTGGAAGAACTGCACGTCAAGCTGTCGCCCCTCTACGTTGTTCCACAGCGACTGCTTTGCATCGTACTGAATGCTGTTGTAAGCCTGCGGTGTCAGGGTGGCGAGCGTCTCGGGCAGCGCACGCGGCGCGCCTCCCCACGGGGTTTGGGCCAGATCGTGCGCCGTCGCCTGCAGGCTAGAGAAATCAAAACGATGGCTTTGACCATCGGCAATGCCGGGTTCTGCTGCAAAGGCAGCGCGGGAAAAGAGCGAGGCGAGTCCTGAGGTCCCGCTCGCAGCGGCCAGTATCATAGAAGATTTTAAAAAACGTCTGCGGTTCATGCCTGAGAAAACGTCCTTTTGGTCGTGTGTAAGCGCTCCGCCCGCAAGCGAAACAGCGGCAATAAAAGCACGCCCACTCTAGACAACTTTGTCGCAGAATCCAATGAGAGTTTTACACCAGTCCGCAGCGCCGCAGGCTACGCACCTCCGCCGCCTGGTAAAGCGCAAACTCGTCAAGTACCGAACAGCCCAGCGCCTGCTCAAACGCCTCACGGCTGGCGTTGCCGTGCTGACGCTGCTGAGTCTCATTGCCGAGATTGGACTGGAAGATCCCCGCCGCGCTGACCGGCAGAAAATCTTCGTAGGTGATGGGTTGCGCTACCACCCAGCCGCGCTCGATCAGCGGCTGCGGATCGTCTCCCGGGCCAAAGGCGTGACGATGGCCCTCTCCGGTCGGCGTCAGGCGGTAGCGGAAGTAGGCCAGCCCCTGGCGACGCAGCAGCAGCTCGCTGTCGGGAAAGGCTTTGAACTTCTCCTGCAGGTGATGCTGGTGGATCAGGTTATCTTTCCCGGTGCCCGCCTCCGCCAGCAGCCTGTCGTAGAGCGCCCGCCCTTTTGGCGTCAGGGCTACGCCGCGCTGCTCGATCTCACCGAAGCGCGCGCTGTGGGTTCCCCGGTGCTCTCCGGCAAACAGCACCGGCTCCTCCAGCGCCTTGAAGCTGGTTTGCCGCAGCAGGAGCGGCACCTCCCGCCGGGGCGGTCCTTCAATGAGCACTTTCGGTTCGATACCGTACTCCGGCATCAGGGCCTGGACCCGGTCGATATCCAGCGTACGCGGGGTCAGGTGGTTAATGTGGCAGCCGGGAAAGCAGACGACGTCGGCAATCAGCCGGTGTTCGCTGTGCAGCGCGTGATAGGTGTCGTAGTCAACGGTGGCATGCTGATGCCAGCGAAAGGTCTCCAGCGCCTGCTGAACAAACTCGCTGGCCTGGGCCGCCGTGAATCCCCCCTGCTGCTCGAAGCAGTCCAGCAGTTCCAGACAGCGCGGGGTGAAAATCGAACGTTTAGCCAGAATCGCCTTCGCGCGCTGGCGCAGCGACTCGCTCTCAATCAGCTCGGGTCGCAGGAGCGAGGTAAAGACGCGAAACGGATTACGGCACAGCGCCTCGTCATCAACCGGGCGAAACGCGGTGGAGTGTACCGGCACCCCCGCCTCGGAGAGATCGTAGTAGCCTACCGGCTGCATGCCCATTACCGCAAAGAGTCGTCGCAGCGTGGAAAGCTCCAGCGGTGTACCGACGCGAATCGCCCCGTGGCGCTCGACGTTGAGGCGCGCCAGCTCATCGGCGTTGGCAAGCTGCTCGTGCAGCTTAGGGTTGTTCTCAAGTACCGCCAGATTGACATCGGCTACCAGCTCCAGCAGCGTGCCGTACTGGGGAACTTCCTGCTGGTACATGGCCGACATAGCCTGTGAAAATGCTTCCCGGATCTCATCAGCCGTGATCGTATACGCCATAATCTCATTTCTCCCCTTCATCTACCTGGAGTGTAGAGAAGGTCCTTATCCGGCGCGGAAAATAATTACAAAATGTGATCGGGGCAAAGAGTGTAAGCATAAGTTACATAACAAAAAATTATATCAAGGCGCGGGGGCAACGCCCGGACGGTGGGGCAAAGCGGTTAAATGTTAATAATATTTTGCTAGCAGGTTATCAAATTTAGATAACTTTTCTTGTCAGCGGTTGCGCTCTGTTTTTAACATTGGTTATGGAAAAAAATGGTCTCTTCAGTCAGCGCATCCGCTTGCGCCACTTACATACCTTCGTCGCCGTCGCTCAACAGGGAACGCTGGGGCGCGCGGCAGAAACGCTCAACCTAAGCCAGCCCGCGCTGTCGAAAACCCTTAACGAACTAGAGCAGCTGACCGGCACGCGGCTATTCGATCGTGGCCGGATGGGCGCGCACCTCACCGTGGTCGGCGAACAGTTCCTGACCCATGCGGTACGGGTGCTGGACGCGCTGAATACCGCCGGGCAGGCGCTGTCCCACAAAGAGGGCGTGAACAGTGACGTGGTGCGCGTTGGCGCGCTGCCTACCGCCGCGCTGGGCATTATGCCTCCGGCGATTGGCGAATTTCATCGCCACCTGCCGCACATCACGCTTCAGGTCGCCACGATGAATAACCCGATGCTGCTGGCCGGTCTGAAAACCGGCGAGCTGGATATCGGCATCGGCCGCATGTCAGATCCAGAGATGATGAGCGGCCTGAACTACGAACTGCTGTTTTTAGAATCCCTGAAGCTGGTGGTCCATCCCCGTCACCCGTTATTAAAAGATACGGTGACGCTGAGTCGCGTGATGGAGTGGCCAGTAGTGGTCGCCCCACAGGGCACCGCCCCGCGCCAGCACACCGAGGCGCTGCTTGCGGCCCAGGGGTGCTCCCTGCCTTCTGGCTGCATCGAAACGCTGTCTGCCTCGCTCTCCCGCCAGCTTACCGTCGAGTATAACTACGTCTGGTTTGTGCCTTCCGGCGCCGTAAAGGACGATCTCAAGCAGGGTGCGCTAACGGCGCTGCCGATCCCGGCCCAGGGCGCGGGCGAGCCGATTGGCATTATCACCCGCATCGACGCCCCACTTTCGGCGGCGGCGCAAACGCTGCTTAGCGCCATCCGGAAATCGATGCCGGTTTAACGCCACGTGCGCTTTAGCGCTCTTCCCGCCGCCGTTGTTGCGCAAAGGGTAAACATAACGTTAATTGTGTGATAAAAACGCGTTGTTGATTATGGGTTGTTGTGAAGAGGTATAACCTTGCCCGCAACAACCCGCCGTCTGGAAGAACGCATGAAATTTAAATCCGCCATCAAGCCATACCACGCCGCTGCCGGCGGGCTTGGCTCTCTGGAAGCGACGACCCGCTTCGTCATCGACAGCAAAAACGCCCTGAAGAATATGCGCAATCTGTTGCGCATGAACAAGGCCCGTGGCTTTGACTGCCCCGGCTGCGCCTGGGGCGATGATAATAAAAGCACCTTCAGCTTCTGTGAAAACGGGGCTAAGGCCGTGACCTGGGAGGCCACCCGTCGCCAGGTTGACGCCGACTTCTTCGCCCGCCACACCGTTAGTGCCCTTAACCAGCAGTCGGACTACTTCCTTGAGTATCAAGGGCGCCTCACCGAGCCGCTGAGCTATAACCCTACTACCGACCGCTATGAGCCTATTAGCTGGGACGCGGTCTGGGCGCTGATTGCGCAACATATCCAGGCGATGGATAACCCGGATCGGATGGAGCTGTATACCTCCGGGCGTGCCAGCAACGAAGCGGCCTATATTTATCAGCTGTTTGGCCGCATGGTCGGAACCAATAATTTCCCCGACTGCTCCAACATGTGCCATGAGGCGAGCGGTGCCGGACTGAAGCGCAGCATCGGCGTTGGTAAAGGCACGGTACACCTGAAGGATTTTGATCGGGCCGATGCAATCTTCGTCTTTGGTCAAAACCCTGGCACTAACCATCCGCGTATGCTGCATAGCCTGCGCCACGCCGCCGATCGCGGGGCTAGCATCGTCACCTTCAACACCCTGCGCGAGCGCGGGCTGGAGCGATTCGCCGATCCGCAGAAGCCGCTGGAGGTGATCACGCCGAAAGCGGGCACCATCAGCTCCTCCTACTATCAGCCAAACCTTGGCGGCGATATGGCGGCGGTGCGCGGCATGGCGAAGGCGCTGCTGGAGACCCACCGTCAGCGGCAGGCCGACGGCCAGCCCGGGATCTTTGACGAGGCGTTCATCACCCGTTACACCCAGGGCATTGAGGCATGGTTTGCGCAAATCGATGCCACCCCCTGGGCAACGCTGGTTGAGCAGTCTGGACTGACGGAGCAGCAGCTTCGCGAGGCGGCAGGTATCTGGCAGCGTGCCGAAAAAGTGATCTGCACCTGGGCGATGGGCATTACCCAGCACAAACACTCTCTCGACACCGTAAGGGAGATCACCAACCTGCAGCTGCTCGGCGGCCATCTCGGTAAACCCGGAGCGGGCCTTTGCCCGGTTCGCGGCCACAGTAACGTGCAGGGCAACCGTACGGTGGGCATTGATGAAAAGCCTCCTGCCGTGTTGCTGGATAGCCTCGCCCGGCACTTCAACTTCGAGCCGCCGCGCAGGCCGGGCCATCACACCGTCGATGCCATCAACGCCATGCTGCGGGATGAGGTTAAGGTCCTGATCGCCCTCGGTGGCAACCTCGCTGCCGCCGCGCCGGATACGCCGCGCACCTGCGAAGCGCTGCGCCGCTGCGGGCTGACGGTCTACATCAGCACCAAGCTCAACCGTAGCCACCTGATGCCCGGTAAAGCCTCGCTGATCCTGCCGACGCTGGGGCGCACGGAGGAAGATATCCAGGCCAGCGGCCGACAGTTTATCACCGTAGAAGACTCCTTCAGCATGGTTCACGCTTCCGAAGGGATCGGCAAACCGCTGGCGAAAACCCAGCGCTCGGAGACGGCTATTATCGCTAACATCGCCCACGCCACGCTTGGCGATACCGCCGTGAACTGGCTGGCGCTGGCGGATGATTACAGTCTGATCCGCGATCACATTGCCGCTACCCTCCCCGGCTTTGCCGACTTTAACGCCCGCTGCGATCTGCCAGGTGGGTTTTGGCTCGGCAACGCCGCCGCCGAGCTGACGTTTAACACGCCGTCGGGCAAGGCCGAATTCAGCGCCGCGGCGCTGCCGGTTTCCGTGCGGGAGGATGCGCCGTTTATTCTGCAAACCCTGCGCTCCCACGATCAGTACAACACCACCATCTACGGGCTGGATGATCGCTACCGTGGCGTTTACGGTCAGCGCGAGGTGCTGTTTATGCATGCAGACGATATTGCGGCGCTGGGCTTACAGGATGGCGATCGGGTCGATATCACCACCGAGGCGGATGACGGTATTGTGCGTCAGGTTACGGATTTCAAGCTGGTAGCCTACGCCATCCCGCGCGGTAACCTGGCGGCCTACTATCCTGAGACGAACCCGTTGGTTCCTCTCTCCCGCACCGGGGACGGTACCGGCACGCCGACTTCAAAATCAATTCCGGTCCGCGTGACCAGGGCCCAAACCCAGCCTACTCTGCGCATCGCTTAACCCTTCATCTCCCTCTCCTAACGCCCGTTTATGTGACGGGCGTTTTGTTTGCCGCTCACAAAACGTGCCAAATTATTTTTTAACAATTGCGTAAAACAATTTAACAGATCTATCATGTTGCGGAATTCACCATATGGTTCATAAAATAACGATACGGCGGATTTAAAACCCTACCTTACAAGGCAAACCCTGTTTAAATTACCCTTTTGGTTCATTCGCGTGAACCAGATCGGTTTTAGGAGAGTGACATGGCAACTGGCAGCACGCCGCACGGGATCGGTCGTATCCTGAAGTGGCTTCTGGCCGGGCTTCTGATAATTATCGGCCTGGCTATTGGTATTCCCGGTATCAAACTCGTCTCGTTAGGAGGTAGCGCCTACTTCCTGATCATGGGCGTCGCGATGCTGATCTCTGCACTATTAATCATTAAAAACCGCACCAGCGGCATCATGCTCTATGCGCTGGCCTTTATCGCCTCGGCGATCTGGGCCGTCAGCGACGCGGGCTGGGACTTCTGGCCGCTGTTCTCACGGCTCTTTACCTTTGGCGTACTCGCCTTCCTTGCCGCTCTGCTCTGGCCGTTCCTAACCGCCTCCGCCAATAAAAAGCCGGCCTTCGGCCTTGCGAGCGTGATTGCCCTGGTGCTGCTGGTGAGCGCAGGCTGGATGTTCAAACCGCAGACGCTGGTAACGGCCAACGAAGCCGTGCCGGTGAAGCCGGTGGCGGAAGGTAGCCAGCAGACGGACTGGAAACACTGGGGTAACACCACCCACGGCGACCGCTTTGCCGCGCTGGATCAGATCAACAAGCAGAACGTGAACCAGCTGGAAGTGGCGTGGGTAGCCCACACCGGCGATATCCCGCAGAGCAACGGCTCCGGCGCGGAAGATCAGAACACGCCGCTGCAAATTGGTGACACGCTGTTCGTCTGTACGCCGTACAGCAAGGTGCTGGCGCTGGACGTCGACTCCGGGAAAGAGAAGTGGCGCTATGACAGCAAAGCCACTGCGCCAAACTGGCAGCGCTGCCGTGGCCTCGGCTATTACGAAGATGCGCAGGCCGTGCCCGTTCCCGCTGCGCAGCCCGCAGCCTGTGCCCGTCGTCTGTTCCTGCCGACCACCGATGCTCGCCTGATTGCCATCAATGCCGATAACGGCCAGCCGTGCGCAGACTTTGGCAGCAACGGCGTGGTCGATCTCAGCGTCGGCATGGGTGACGTGAAGCCAGGCTACTATCAGCAAACCTCCACCCCGCTGGTGGCGGGTAACGTGGTGGTCGTTGGCGGCCGCGTGGCGGATAACTACTCCACGGGCGAGCCGCCTGGCGTGGTACGTGCTTATGACGTGCACACCGGCAAGTTGGCGTGGGCGTGGGATCCGGGTAATCCGGCGATCACCGGCCTGCCGCCGGAAGGTCAGACCTACACCCGTGGGACACCTAACGTCTGGTCGGCCATGTCCTACGACGCCAAGCTGAACCTGGTCTACCTCCCGACCGGCAACGCTACCCCAGACTTCTTCGCCGGGGAGCGCACCGCGCTGGATGACAAGTACAGCTCATCGATCGTCGCCGTCGATGCCACCACCGGTCAGGTGCGCTGGCACTACCAGACCACCCATCACGATCTGTGGGACTTTGACCTGCCTGCCCAGCCGCTGCTCTACGATCTGCCTGACGGCAAAGGCGGCACGACGCCGGTGCTGGTGCAGACTAGCAAGCAGGGCATGATCTTCATGCTCAACCGTGAAACCGGCGAGCCGGTGGCGAAAGTAGAGGAGCGTCCGGTTCCGGCAGGCAACGTCGAAGGCGAGCGTTACTCTCCGACCCAGCCCTTCTCCGTCGGAATGCCGATGATCGGCAACCAGACGCTGACTGAATCAGACATGTGGGGTGCCACCCCTATCGATCTGCTGATCTGCCGTATCGAATTTAAAGCGATGCGTCACGAAGGCGTCTTCACCCCGCCGGGCCTCGACCGCTCCCTGCAGTTCCCAGGGTCGCTTGGCGGCATGAACTGGGGCAGCGTTTCGGTCGATCCCAACAACGGCCTGATGTTTGTTAACGACATGCGTCTGGGACTGGCAAACTACATGGTGCCGCGCGCGAAGGTAGCGAAAAACGCCAGCGGTATCGAGATGGGGATTGTGCCGATGGAGGGGACGCCGTACGGTGCGATGCGCGAACGCTTCCTCTCTCCGCTGGGCATTCCGTGCCAGAAGCCACCGTTTGGCACCATGTCCGCTGTCGATCTGAAGTCCGGCAAGCTGGTATGGCAGGTTCCGGTAGGTACGGTGCAGGATACCGGCCCGCTGGGGATCCGCATGCATATGCCAATCCCGATCGGTATGCCGACCCTGGGCGCGTCCCTCTCTACCCAGTCCGGCCTGCTCTTCTTTGCCGGTACCCAGGATTTCTATCTGCGCGCGTTTGATACCGCGACGGGAAGCGAGATCTGGAAAGCGCGTCTGCCGGTAGGCAGCCAGTCCGGCCCGATGACCTATAAGTCACCGAAAACCGGCAAGCAGTACATTGTGATTAACGCGGGGGGCGCACGTCAGTCTCCGGATCGCGGGGATTACATCATTGCCTATGCGCTGCCTGACAGTAAATAAGCGATAAAAAAAGGGGGCCTTGCGGCCCCCAAAGGTTGGTGAAATTAGAACGTTTCCCAGTTATCGCCGCTGGCCAGCGCCGGACGCGATGGCGTAAAGGGTTTTGTCGCTGCGGGTTTCTCTTCCAGCGCCTGGCTGCCCTGCTTGAGTCGGAAGGTGCCTACCGCCTCGGTCAGACGTGCCGCCTGCTCTTCCAGCGACGCCGCTGCGGCTGACGCCTCCTCCACCAGCGAGGCGTTCTGCTGGGTAACGTTATCCATCTCGGTGATGGCCTGGCTAACCTGTTCAATGCCGCGACTCTGCTCGTCGGACGCTGCGGCAATTTCCTGCATGATATCGGTAACGCGTTTTACCGCCGCAACGATGTCGCCCATCGTATCCCCTGCGGCAACCACCTCGCCGGAACCACGCTCAATTAGGGTCACCGACTCGCTGATCAGCCCCTCAATCTCTTTCGCAGCCTGGGCGCTGCGGCTAGCCAGGGTACGAACCTCGCTGGCGACTACCGCAAAGCCACGGCCCTGCTCGCCCGCGCGCGCCGCTTCTACCGCCGCGTTCAGCGCAAGAATATTGGTCTGGAAAGCAATGCTGTTAATCACGGCGGTAATCTCCGAGATCTTCTTCGAGCTGGCAGAGATGTTGCCCATGGTCTGCACAACGCCGGAGACAATCTGCCCACCTTTAGTGGCCTTACCGGACGCGTCCCCGGCCAGCTTGCTGGCGTGATGGGCGTTATCGGCGTTCTGCTTCACGGTGGCGGTTAACTGCTCCATGCTGGCCGCGGTCTCTTCGATAGCCGCCGCCTGCTGTTCGGTACGCGATGAGAGATCGGTATTGCCCGCCGAGATTTCGCTGGTCCCACGATAGATCTCCTCTGCGCCCTGGCGCACCGTGCCCACAGTTTTCACCAGCGAGCGCTGCATTTTTTGCAGGTCGCGGCTCAGGATACCAATTTCACTGCGTCCGGTAGCCTCATCGGCATGGGTCAGATCGCCGGAGGCAATCAGCTCGATGCGATGTGCCGCGCGCTGGAGAGGATTGATTACGATACGACGCAGTACGACAAAAGTAATAAGGGTCAAAATCAGCGCCAGCACAAACGCGCCTGCCATAAACATCAGCCCCAGCTGCGCACGCTGGTGCGCCAGCTCACTGAGTTTATTCGCCCGCTCGGTGCGGATCTGAATGGCTTTCAGCAGCACATCGTTGTAGGCGCTATCCAGCCCTCGGGCCTGCTCGTTTTCATGGTTGATAATCGCCTCGAACATGCCGTTTTTGGCATACTTCAGCATCGGCTGTAGCCCGGCGATATAGGCATCAAACCGCGCCTTGAGATCGCCATCCAGCGCCTCATCGGCTGGCGTTTTCACGCTGCGGTTCATATAGGCATTGAAGCCCTCCTGCGACTGGCCAATACGCTTCTCTGCCTCGGCAATGTTGAGTTTCATGTCATCCATCTCCGCGATACGGCTGGCCGCCCCGGCATGGATCATGTTAATTCGCGCAGTACGCAGATGGTTAGAGCTATTCGACAGCCCCATACGGATCTGAATTTCGGCGGTAACGTCCTGCTGGTCGCTATCGGCCTGCATCAGGAAGTAGCCTGCCAGCCCTGAACTCAGAGCAAAAAGCAGAAGGATACCGCCGAGGATGGCGGAGAAAAGGGGTACTAAGCGGATATGATGTAAAAAGCCAACTGTCTGCGGTTTGTGCATCGCTGCTGTTTTATCCATGGCTATCGACTCTCTTATTGTAAGATGCGTAATTACACGCCTGTCAGATAGTCATCGGCAGCCATAAGATTTATCTTATGTCTAAAAGCGCCAACTCGGTCACAGATTCGCACATTAAAAAAGCTGCCGACGGCTAAACCGCCGGCAGTGGGATCAGTTATCGCCGAAATGGATAACGGTACGGATGGATTTGCCTTCGTGCATCAGGTCAAACGCTTCGTTGATCTGATCCAGCGGCAGACGGTGGGTAATGAACGGATCGAGGTCGATTTTACCAACCATCGCATCTTCAACCATGCCCGGCAGCTGGGTACGGCCTTTCACGCCGCCAAAGGCGGAGCCGCGCCAGACGCGACCGGTGACCAGTTGGAACGGACGGGTACGGATCTCCTGACCTGCGCCAGCGACGCCGATGATCACGCTCTCGCCCCAGCCTTTGTGGCAGCACTCCAGCGCCGCGCGCATAACGTTAACGTTGCCGATACACTCGAAGCTGAACTCCACGCCGCCGTCGGTCAGCTCGACAATGACATCCTGCACCGGCTTATCGTAGTCGTTCGGGTTGATAAAGTCGGTTGCGCCCATCTCGCCTGCCAGCTTGAACTTCTCCGGGTTGGTATCGACGGCAATAATGCGTCCGGCTTTCGCCTGCACCGCACCCTGGATCACCGCCAGACCAATGCCGCCGAGGCCGAAGACCGCTACGTTATCGCCCTCTTTCACCTTCGCCGTGTTGTGCACTGCGCCGATACCGGTGGTAACGCCGCAGCCCAGCAGACAGACTTTATCCAGCGGTGCCTGCGGGTTGACCTTCGCCAGTGAGATCTCCGCGCAAACGGTGTATTCGCTGAAGGTGCTGGTACCCATGTAGTGATAGATCGGCTCGCCGTTGTAGGAGAAACGGGTGGTGCCGTCCGGCATCAGGCCTTTGCCCTGGGTGGCGCGCACGGCCTGGCAGAGGTTGGTCTTACCGGATTTACAGAACTTACACTCGCCGCACTCGGCAGTATAAAGAGGAATAACGTGGTCGCCGGGTTGCAGGCTGGTCACGCCCTCACCCACTTCCACCACAACGCCGCCGCCTTCATGGCCGAGCACCGCCGGGAAGACGCCTTCCGGATCGTCCCCGGAGAGGGTGAACGCATCGGTGTGGCAGACGCCGGTGTGGGTGATCTTGACCAGCACCTCACCTTTCTTCGGTGGTGCTACGTCGATTTCAACAATTTTCAGTGGTTGACCTGGCCCAAAAGCAACAGCCGCACGTGATTTCATAGAGTCTCTTCCCTTATGTGAACAGTAATAATTATTTTAGATAAGAGCGAAGAAGATGGCCGACTTCTGCCATTCTTACCGCGCGCTGGTCTGGCGTCGTCTCGCCGCTGACCAGTTCATCTTTGAGGTGAATTTCGACCATCTCGCCCATCAAGCCGTTAGCAGCCCCGCGCACGGCGGCGATCTGTTGCAGTATTGCGATGCAGGGTTCGCCCGACTCCAGCGCCCGCTCGAGGGCGTCGACCTGGCCACGAATGCGGCGAACACGGGTAAGGATGCGCTTTTTATCTTCGGGTGAGTGTGGCATACGCCCTCCTATACTGTAGGGGGGTATAGTAACAAAATCACTGTCGGGGTGTAAAATTTATATTCCGTGTCAGAAGCAGTCGTTCACCCCTTGAAGACTGCTTGTCGGAATTCCTCTTTTAGGTGCCGAATGCCTCTAAGTCCGATGTGAGCGCGTTGCGAGGAAAACCACTGCGGCTCCGAGAGCAACAATAAGCGAATCTTCAATCAGACCACTTCTGGTCTGTCCTATTTCGGTCATGGCCCTTTTTCGTGCCGCAAGCGTCGCGTACGCAAGAGGCACAGCGGCAGAGATAGCGATGGCTGCCCCAGCTTTTTCTTTGCCATCAGGGGCTAACGCAGCACCCGCAATCCCCGCGCTGGCTACGCGTGCAGATAAACCCAAAAACACGGTGCGATCTGGCGCTGATTTCATCTTGTCACCAAAAAGTTCACCGACACCCATTGCCAGCGCGCCGAACTTAAATAGCGGGCGATCCAGCAGCAAGAGACGGCCCGGGGTATCGCGCCCGGAAACCCGTGCCGCTGCGATAGCTGCCATCGGCGTCATAGAACGACAGCTGGCGACAAAACCAATCAACGCGGAATAGACATAATCGGTTAATTTCATTAGTTATCTCCAGACCAAATTAAAATATTTTAGTTGTTTAAGCCTTTTAAGCTCTGAGCGCATTTACCTGGCGTGACCGCTTTTGCAAATGCCTCCGCAGGAGTGAGTATAGATTAAGAGCTTGAGATAGCAGACGTAACGGAAGTTACCTGTCTTCGTTGCTGTTAGCATCACTGCAACAGGTGCACTCCTTACAAAATATCAGGTTCGGAGAGATCCCTGCACAGCGGTTAAGAGTTGCTTAGGGTATGATCCATTTTATACATGTAGGTGGTCGCATCCAGGGTGTGCTCAATAGACTCTGCATAACAGGGAATGGAGCCGGCTATCTGCCAGCCTAATGAAAGATATAATGTGCTGGCGACATCGCCGCTGCGTGTATCCAGTACGAGTAGAGATAATCCTTTTTCCCACGCTCTTTGCTCTGCCTGATTCATTAATTGTCTGGCAATACCCTGACGGCGCGCGTGCGGGTGGACGAGTAATTTGGAAATTTCAGCACGATGACTGCCGTTTGGCATACCACAATAGTTAATCATCACTGTGCCAACGAGACTATTGTCATCGCGGGCAATGAGCAATTCACACTCCTGGTTGGCCAGGCCGTTGACTTTATCCTTCCAGAAGCGGTCGATAGCCTGACGATCGTCTGGATGGGTAAAACCCACGCTCGCACCGTCTTGTACACAAGCCTGCAGTACGTCCCCTAATTCTCTTAATTTTTCATGTGCCTCGGCAGCACTCATAAATTCATATTTGATCATGATTTACATACCACTAAAAGATAATGTGCACCCAGTGTCTCATGAGCGCTGAATGATGAGGTTCCTGACAGATGAAAGCGTAAACTGTCGCCTTTTTTTAACGACCATGTTTCCGTATCTAACTTGATAGTTAAACCGCCTGCATATAACCATATATATTGTTCAAGCCCCTGCACCGGCGGGTGTAGATATTCGATGTAAGCGCCTGGACGCAATTTTCCCTCAATAAGTTCGCATCTAAATTGATTAGAGGGCGGTAACAGCATTCGCCGTTCAAATCCATTGCGCTCATCTCGCCACACGGGTTGTTCTTCCACCCTGAAAAGATTATCTGCTGTTTGTTCAACCTCAGCCAGAAGCCGGGACATCGTCATTCCGTACACGATACAGAGTTGATTTAGAACTTCAGCTGTAGGGCTGACCTCACCACGTTCAATCCGTGATAAGGTGGCTCTGCTAATACCCGATACAGATGAAAGCTCTTCAAGAGTTCGGTTGTGCTGCAAGCGGAGTGCAGCCAGACGCGCCGCTAATCTTTGTCTGTAATCTTGATTATCCATACCATCGTCTCAAAAAAGAGAATTAATTCTCTCTTATGAGATATACAAGGCTGTATAGTTTCTGTCAAGCCACCTGGTTCGGCTTTAAGGATCTCTTGATGACCACGTTCTATCAACTCACCGCCACCAGCTTGCATGGGCAGCCTATCTCGATGGCCGACTACGCAGGCAAGCTGGTTCTGGTGGTGAATACCGCCAGCCATTGTGGCTTCACGCCACAGTACGCTGGTCTGGAAAGGCTTTATAAGACGTATGCCGCCCACGGTTTGGTCGTGCTGGGTTTCCCGTGTAATCAATTTGGAAAACAGGAACCCGGTGGCATCGATGAGATCGCTCAGACCTGCCAGATCAACTATGGGGTGAGCTTTCTCATGTTCGAAAAAGTTGAGGTCAACGGTGCTAACGCGCATCCGGTGTTTCGTTACCTAAAAGACGAATTGCCCGGCATGCTGGGTGGGCGGATCAAGTGGAATTTTACTAAGTTCCTGGTCGGACGCGATGGCAAACCGCTCAAGCGTTTTGCGCCGTTCACCACGCCGGAGAAACTGGAACCCGTCATCGTTGCTGCATTGGAAAATTAAGCTTTTCTTCAATACAAGCAGTCTATTTTTTAAGCCTTTTGATTCTATCCTCAACCCCAAAAGACACCAAGTTTAGTAGGGGTTATTGCCTTTTCATAAAGCCAGGTAGACAGTTTGAGGATCTTCTTCAGATTAAAGGTCTATCCGAATGTTCAGCATGACGCGATTGATAAAGTATTGGTGTCTTTTTGCATCGATCTACACGAGTCTCGCTTTAGGGCAAATTATCAGCGACAACTATTTTTGCGGCTCGTCAATCCCGTGGTTCGTCATGGTTTGTTTAGGCTGTGTAATGACCTGGAAGATAGAGAAGATCATCAAAGCATTGTCATAACGGCTCAATGTACGTGCAGAATGGCATGCAGTTAATACGGCTTTTGGACGACGTATGTCAACCCTGCAACAAATTTTAGTGGCTGACTCAATTAATGTGTTCAGATAGGATGGCTTATGTCTTTTCGCCGTCCAAGTAGATTAAAAGGAAAAGTGATGACTGCGGCCCTGATTATCATCGATATGCAAAAATTTATTGTAGACAGAGTCAATAATGGCGTTGAAATGTATCCTGATAATGCCATTCATAACATGGAGAGCATATTAAAAAAATTCCGCTGCGCGGGTGCCCCTGTTATTCATATTCGCCATCACACGCGTGAAGAGGGATCGTTATTGCACCCCACCTCCCCCCTCGCTCAAGTCATGGAAGGATTTGAGGAGGAGCAAGGTGAATCTGTATTCATAAAACACACTTCATCGGCATTCAGCTCAACCGATCTCTTTTCTCACCTGAAAAGCAACCCTATTGACGAGTGCATTGTTATTGGTGCCGTAGCCGGTTTTTGTGTGAACTCTACCGTCAGGGCTGGCGCGGATTTAGGTTTAAAAATGACGGTGGTAAAGGATGCAGTAATCAGCTTTGCGCTTGAAGAGCCTAACCTTGAAGCCAAAACCATTTTCGATGTGACGCTTGGTCTCCTTGCGGCTGGCTTTGCAAAAATAGCTACCACACAAGAGATGGTTTAACTTGTTTGTTACCCATACTCGGTCTTCGGAATACGGCTTCACGCAACACGGAGTAGCCCATGAATGTAGAAACAGCCCGTTTACGGCTTGAGCCCTATCATGACTCACATTACGAAGGCCTACGGGTAATGGATAGCGACCCCAGCGTGATGCGTTATATCAATAACGGTATTGTTAAAACGCCTGAAGAGACATGGGAAGGTATCCGACGTGTACAAGCCCGCTGGGACAAATACGGGTTCTCATGGTGGGCTATCATCGAGAAGGCTTCCTGGGCTATCGTTGGTGCAGCATGCCTCCAGTACCTGGCAAACGTAGAGGGCGCGCCATTAGAGATTGGCTGGCGTCTCGTCCCGGAACACAATGGTAAAGGTTACGCAACAGAGGCCGCGAAAGCGATCGTTGATTTCGCAGCGGAACAGGTAGGCGCAACCTATTTGGTTGCCGTGGCCGATCCGGAAAATATTCCCTCGCAGCGTGTGATGCAACGGCTAGGCATGACGTACAAGGCAGTAGAACAGCACTACGATGTGCCCTGTGTCGTGTACGAGCTTAACATTGGCAGGCCTGAATAACGGTCGGTTACTTTGTGCAAACGCGATTTGATGAAGGAGAAGCATTGCTATGCAGCCAATACGGCTTATGGGTGACGGATATGAACCTCATGTCGATCGGTTAGGTGACAGGCTGACCTACTCCCTACCTGTCGACTCAGGTATTGTGAGCTTTAGCTTTACGTTTGACATTTTCCAGGCCGATCTCGAGGTTCTGCTTGCGAATGATTACAGGCGAGCCGTTCTTTACGTTATTGCCCACACATTGCTTCAGCGGTCGACAACAAAAGGTAGCGACCGCTTCACCCAGAGCGATTTCGATACCCTTGTTGCGAATACGCTTCACTCCCCGTCGGATACTCTGCAAACGTTTATTTCGCAAGTGAGCCGTGAAAATAACATCGTTATTGAACATTACGTAAAACAAGTCATGTCATCAGCACATCACAGTTGAGGCGATCGTGGAACGAGTTGGTAACAGCACCGCTAGCTCCTTACCCAGTTGAACGGATGAGTAACTTGCCCCTAATCAACAGCATGAACGTACGCAGCATAAGAAACGCGATCACCAGATTTGCGCCGATAAACAGCGGAATTGATATAGCGTAAAGCGCCCCACCGGGTGCGCTATGCCCCAAATGCAAAGAGGTGTTAGCCAGCGATGCGACACCGAATGAGAACGCCCAGAATGCCGGGTTAAATGGCTGTTTTGAGTACCACGGCAGCAGGCGGATCATAAACAGCATTTGCAGCAATCCGTAACCGAAAAGCATTTTTGCAAAAACGTCTGCCTGGCCGCCGTTAAGGGACAGCCAGGCACTGCACGCCACGAACGCCGGGGCCATCTGGATCCCCAGCGACGCACGCACTTCTAAGGGCATTTCTCCGGCCGTGCGTAACCGGTGCACGATTGACGGTTCTAATGTGATCCAGGAAATAACGCCGGCCCCCAGGAACAGCAAGCCAACGTCATGAAACCCCAGCGCTCCACAGGCCATTGCGCTGATAAAATTATTTGCCACTGTTGGCAGATACAGCCCCGGTGTTGTCGCCGTTGCGGGATGATTGCCGCGCCATAACCCTGCACCTTGCCAGGATGCGTAGAACAGCTGTGCCGCGGCTCCTAAGACGAACAGCACCAGTGCAAGATAATACGCCCACGGTGTAACGCCAATTGAGACAAGCATTGTCGTCGCCGGAAACAGGCTGACAAAACTGCTTTTTATTGGGTGGCGTATCTCATCCATAACGGTGCCGGGATGGCGAATCAAACGAGCGATAAAAAGAACGGCCAGAACAGTCCAAATACCGATAGCCAGACTAATTAACGCCAGGCCTGGCACCGGTGAAACTGGATAGACAGAAGCGGCATAGCGCCAGGCAAGGCCGGTTCCGATAATGCCTAATACCATCCCAAAATAGCCGGATGGCAGATTAATGAACCCAGAAGCGCTGGTTTGAGCCATTGTCGTCATACCTCACGTTTGTTCCCAGAGGCTATAGTAACATCAAATTTATTTGAAACTTTAAAACAAATTTGTTTTCTATGCGTTTGATGAGGCTTTGCTTGTGCTTTCTTATCGGCATAAAGAAGAGTGAGATGATGCCAAAAGCGGAAGTAACCGTTACAAACTTACGCTCTCATAATAATGTGGACTCTTAAAGGCGATAGTTTCCTCCTGGAAGCCTAATTTTTTCGAACTTATACAATCATTTATTCCAGCCTAATTTATGTAATGGCATAATCAGGCTGGCAAAGGGGGGGTAAAAATGGATAAAACATCTAAAAATCAGATACTAGATAGCGACATTGCACGTTTATTGCTTAAACACAGAAAAGCTCGCAACTTGACTATAACTGAGCTTGCTCAACGATCGGGCGTTAGTCAGGCCATGATTAGCAAGGTTGAACGAGGCACCTCCAGCCCCAGCGCAACGATACTGAGTCGTTTAGCTAACGCGATGAATATTACGCTATCAAAACTTTTTGCAGAGCTTGAGCTACACCAGAACTCACTTGTTCTCTTTGCTCATGAGCAGCAGCATTGGACGGATCAACAATCAGGCATTACCCGCTGGTCTCTTTCCCCAGCGGGGGCATGCCCGGAACTTATAAGAGTTGAGATCCCTCCTAAGGGTGAGCTGACGATCCCCGCCTCTGCGAATGAGCATCTTTCCGGGCAAACACTTTGGATGTTGAGTGGCTGCCTTGATTTTCGAGTCAATCATCAGACCCATCATTTACGAGCCGGTGACTGTCTCGCCCTTACCTTCGCAAGCGAGTGCCAAATAAGTAATCCTGATAGTGAGCAGGGCTGTTGTTACGTCGTCGCTTTTAGCCAAAGAAATCAATGATATTTTGCTACCACGGTGGCTACATCCCATTCGCTTTGCTTAGGTGCAACAGGGGATATGGCCTCCCCTGATTATCCAGCTCAGAACGCCCAGAAACCTGAAAGCCCATATGCTGATAAAACCCTACAGCTTGCTGGTTTTGTTCGTTTACATCGACGCTGAGATCAGGATGCAGGGCTAAAGCATGTGAGATCAACCGCTTGCCGACGCCAAGTCCGCGAGCAGAAGCATCGACAAAAAGTGCTTCCAGATGACCATCATGTAAAAACATAAAACCTAGCGGTTGGTCATCCTGATTTGTTGCAACCCATACAGGGGTTTCTGAAAAAAAACCGACAACTTCTTTTTCGATCTCTTGTCGGTCATGAGCTGTCAGAAAATCGTGTGTTGCGTCTACTGAACTCTTCCAAATTTGGATAATTTCTGGCGCTTCAGCCAGCCGTGACATTCTGATTTTCAAGATTTCTCTACCTTAAAGTGGTTTTTGCTTTGTATCGTTATACAAAATGAATCCACCCTAATTTACTATAGTGAAATTAAGTTCACAATAGTGATTTAGTTTCATGTCTCATGATTACTTATCAGAAGTGATATTACTCTGGTTAGCCTGAACTCTTCATCATCTACGCTTGGTCTGGTGCGAAGTATCTACGGTAGCGACGACCTCAGATTAAGGCTGGCTCATGCCGACCATAAACTGAGAACAATTCGACGATCCCGAAGCCGCCTTTATCTGCTTATTATCGAGGCGGAAGGCTTTTGCAGACTGCGCATCGCCAAGCTTCTCTTTTGTCAGCTTGCCAAGCGTCACAACCTGCTCCGGCTTCAACATACCGTTGTCTACTGCAACATTAAGCACCGTGCAGGTAGCATTAATCGTATTGTATTTCGCTATGGTCATACTGTTTATGGCATAGCCGATAACGCCTCCCACGATTAAAGCTATAACGCCCCATAGAACACTTTTTTTCATATCTCCCCTCAATCTACTTAGTACCGCTACTTATCTCGGTTTTCACTCTCAACGTGAACACTGACGTTAAGCCGTCTTGCTTCCAGGGCTATCATCTTTTGTGCAAGCGCCATATTACCGCCGTGCACCCGGTCTATAAGCGCCTGCACGAGTGTCATCATCAAAAAATCTTTATTAGCCGGATAGAAATCCGTCATATCGAACCCGATATCCATGAGTTGCTGGTGAGCGGATTTTTCTGTTTCCGTAATAATTTCAGCGACTTTCTCTTTCATTGTCTCGATGTGCTCGAAGACAACGCGATTCAGGACCTCGATTTGTTCGGGTGTGAAGTTCTTTTCCATTATGTTCATCTTTAAATGCCAATTTTGATAAACTATAACACCCGAAAGGCTAGCAGATCTTCCCTATGTCAAACTGCAGCGGCTGGGCTGCCTGCCTGAACGCCACCATACCCTGCGCATCAGGCAGCGCGGCTAACGCCCCTTTCGCCGTGGTGGCCAGCGCGCCACAGGCACTGGCCTGCGTTATCGCCTGCTTAAGCTGGGCCAGATCCACTAACGTATTGCCCTGTGCCACGCTCGCCAGTAAACCCGCGATAAACGCATCGCCAGCGCCGGTGGTATCTAAACTTTCAACCTGGAACGCGCTTGCCTGAACCAGCTGGTCCTGCCATAAGACAATCGCCCCGGCAGAACCGCAGGTCACCACCTTCAAACGCGACGGATAGCTGCGTAGGATCTCCAGTGCCTTTTCATGCTGCGTGGTGCCAGCCAACCAATACAGCTCCTCCTGCGAAAGCTTGAGGATGTCGGCCTGCTGGGCAAAATGACGCACGGTGTCTAACATCTCCTGTGCATCGGGCCACATCTGCGCACGCAGATTAATATCAAAGCTTAACAGGCCATCACGCTGCTTGATGTAGCTGATAGCCCGTACCAGCGTGTCACGACAGGACGTTGCCACCAGCGCCAGGGAACAAAAATGCAGAATGTCGTTACCAAACGATGGAAGCGTGTCTGCGGTCAAAAACTGGTCGGCAGAAGGATCGACCAGAAAGATAAAGCTGCGATCGCCCTCATCCCCGAGCGAGACCAGCACCGTGCTGGTACGGTGCTGCGCATCAAACTGCATAGGCTGAGTATCAACACCCTCCTCTGCCAGCGTGTTACGTAGAAAATGGCCAAACGGATCGTCGCCCACTCTGCCGATAAAGCCGCTTTCGCACCCCAGACGCGCGGCCCCAACGACAACGTTGACCGGCGCGCCGCCTGCACAGGCGGTGTACTGCATTTCTCCCTGCGGCAGCAGATCAATAACTGCATCGCCTAATGCCCAGACTTTCATAAACTCCCCTTACCTAAATTGTCATCAGAACAGATATTTAAAGCGAACCCGTGCGCCGTAGCGTTGGTCATCGTTGCCGGTTTGCGCAGCTGAAGACTCCAGCCAGGAGGCGTAAGCCCCAAGGTAGATGTTGAAATTTGGCATATCCATAATGTTCGGCAGCTGCCATGAGGTATGGATGGTGTGAATGTCGTAGCGGCCGGGAGCTAAGATCGCGCAGTCGCTGTCGCAGTCCGCGCTGACGCCTGTCATATTGAACTGGTCAATTTTGTTGTGGGCATAGATGTAGCCCAGCTCGACGCGGTGCCATAGCGCATTGATACCGGCGCTAAAGTCTTTCTCGTCAGCCGCATCAAGGTAGGCGGTGCTCAGATTCACCACCGCGCCGTTTTCCGCGTCGGTCTTAAGCGTATTCCAGCTCATGGTCATGCCGTAACCGGTGCGGCTGGACTGATCCCGGAAGCGACCATTCTCCTGCTGATAACCGTAGGCGTTATTCACCAGGTTGCTCTCTAGCGCGGCGGCCACTGACCACGGGCCAGACTGCCATGCGGCCACCGGGCGCACATACACGACATTTTTACGGTTATCCAGCGCGTTACCGTGGTAGTTCTGATCGACAAACAGGGAACTGCCATCCTCGACCAGCGTATTGACCTCGAAATACCAGTTATCGAGGTTTTTGCTAAGCAGGAAATTGCCGCCGCTGTTGCTGCGTCCGCGTCCCTCTTTCATCATATAGATATAGCCGTAACCGTCGCTGTAAAGATCGTTAGCGGTATTCCCGGAGTATTGAATAAAGGTATCCTGATTCAGCGGGAACATATCCCAGGCTTCGAAGCGGCCAATTTTAATTTTCCAGTCATCTTGCTGACCGAAGAAAAAAGCCGCATCGTCGAGATTCATTTTACCGTTCATGTCCGCCAGCGGCTGGACGCTGAAACCGGCATATTTGCCGTCAGCCCCTTTACGCAGGCCATCAAAACCGAGAAGAATACGCCCGTTAATATCCCAGCGCTCTTTCTCACCCGGCGTCCAGTTTTTATTGGCGCTGGTTCTGAGCGATGTTAGCCCGCCGGTGCGGCTGGCTCCATCCATATTAAATTCAACGTCGCCATAGAATTTTAAATCGCCGGTATCATTAACCTGTAGCGTGGGTTTTGCCGGTGTGGTGCGGGCAACCGTTTGGGGTGCCTCCTGTTGCTTTAAAGCGCGGATCTCGGCTTCCGCGCTGGCGGCGCGCGCCTCGGTAGCTTTCAGTCGATTTTCCATTTGCGCCAGCCGCGCTTCCAGAGAAAGGCTATCCTGCGCACACACCACGCCGCTAAATAGAGACGTCAACATACAACCGACCCAGATTATTTTCATCGGGAGACCTTTTTTATTATTGAGTTAACCAGTTATTTATTACGTAGAGGTACCGTTTGGCGATAAAGACAACGCTAACCCGCCCATCGCCAGGGACGGGTTATTCCAGACGACGGGTTTATTTATTCAAGCTGCCAGGCTCCGCCATCGGACAGTGACGCGCTACCGCTCCAGGCAAATAAACGTAGATCCCGTTGTCCGGCATCAGGATATATACGGCTGCTGAGGCACGCCTCGCCATCATTGACAAAGAGTTCAACGGACGAGCTGTCGATAAATACGCGCAGGTGGAGATCGTGGTCGAGAGTTAACGGCACGCTGCGGGTCCCGCATAAACCGTGCTGCGGATAATGACGCTCCAGCACCAGGCGCTGCATCTGCGCATCGACGTAGATCCGCAGACCGTCACCCAGGCTCAGGCCGTACTGTTCGGCAGTGCTCTCCGCGCCTTTCCAGTTCAGCACCACCTCCATAGCCTCGGCATTTTCCGCCACGCCAATCTGCTGATTGTTCAGCGTGCTGACCGGCCACGGATACCAGCCCTGGCGTAAGCTTTCCACCTCTTTTGCCGGGCGCATCTCTACCCGGTTGTCTGCGCTGAGGCTCAGCTCGCGCGGCAGTGACAGCATCCCGGCCCAGCCGTCCTGCTGCTCCGGCAGCGGCGACTCCCACATATCCAGCCAGCCAATCACAATGCGTCGCCCGTCCGGGGTCAGGAAACTCTGTGGAGCGTAAAAGTCGTGGCCGTGATCCAATTCGATAAACTCACCGGCGCGGACAAACTGCTGCCCCGGCTGCCAGTCCCCCAGCAGATAGCCGCTCTGAAACAGGTTGCGGTTTTTAAAGCCGTGCGCGGCCATGCCCTGCGGGGAGAACATCAGCACGCGCTTGTCGCCAAGCGTGAAGAAGTCCGGACATTCCCACATAAAGCCCATTCCAGCCTCGGCTTCATCAAGAACGCCCTCTTCCTGCCACTGACGCAGATCCGCTGAACGATACAGCCGCACCTGCCCGGTCTCGCCCGCGCGGGCACCGACGATCATGTACCAGCTCTCTCCCTCGCGCCAAACCTTCGGATCGCGGAAGTGGTGCACGCCCGGCGGCGTATCGACCACAATGCCCTGCCGTTCAAAGTGGATGCCGTCGCGGCTGGTGGCCAGGCACTGCACCTGATAGAGATTCTCTTCGTTATCGGCATCACCGTGGAACTTGTGCCCGGTATAGATCAGCGCCAGCGTGTCGCCGTCCACTACCGCCGAGCCGGAAAAGCAGCCATCTTTGTCCTCCGGACCTTCCGGGGCGATCGCCACCGGCAGATGCTCCCAGTGAACCAGATCCTGACTGCGCGCATGCCCCCAGTGCATCGGTCCCCACTGGGTAGAGTACGGATGGTGCTGGTAGAACGCGTGATACCAGCCGTCAAACCACACCAGCCCGTTGGGATCGTTAATCCAGCCCGCCCTGGCGGCCAGATGGTAGCGTGGGTACCAGCGCAGGTTAAGCGCATCGTGCTTCACCTTGAGTTCCTGTTCAGCGTCAGCAATTGAGTAGGTCATAGTCTTCACTCTTGTCAGTCAGATAGCGGAAAGTTGCGGGACCTGCGGATCCGCCGAAGCGTTGCCGGATCGCAGTAAAAACATGGAGATAAAGGTGATGCCGAACACCAGCAGTCCCATAAAGAGATAGGATTCGGCGAAGCCATATTTTTCATAGCTGTAGCCTGCCAGCGGCGACAGCACCGAGGCGATCACCGAGCTGGTGCAGGCGAAACCCACCAGATAGAGCGTTGATGAGAGGCGCTTATCGAAATTCAGGCTGTTGTATTTGAAGATCGCCACCAGCAGCACCGGCAGCTCGACGGCATGCAGCAGTTTGGTAATGGAGATCAGCAGTGGCCCCTCCACCAGCCCGGAGGCGATCATGCGCATCGCCATTACCATGCCAGCGAATATCAGGCCATTTTTAGCCCCGACGCGATTCACCAGCCACGGGGCACAAAACATTCCCGCAGCTTCGAGGAACACCTGAAACGAATTGAGATAGCCATACATCGCATTGCCTTCCTGCGGCGTGGCAAACTGTGATGAGAAATAGACCGGAAACTGCTGGTCATAAACGCCGTAAATACAGGTGCCAACGACGAAGAACACCAGCGCCCAGAAGCGCGGCAGGGTCAGCAGACGCAGGGCGTCCTGAAGCGTCACTTTGCCCCCCGCCACCGCCTCCTGCATGGCATGGGGTGCAGAGGAGACCCGCAGCCGGGCCAGCAGCAACAGAAATACCAGCCCGGAGCAGCTGGCAACCGCAAAGTTCAGCTTTGGATCGATGTTAAACAGCAGCCCGGCGAAAAACGTCGCCACAGCCCAACCCAGCGAGCCCCACATCCGCGCTTTGCCGAATTCAAACTGGCTCTGACGCGCCACGCGTTCGGTATAGGACTCCAGCACGCCGATCCCGCCGTTAAAGGTCAGGCCGATAAAGATGCCGCCAAATACGCTGCCAAGCAGGATGTTAATCTTCAACAGGTGCCCGAACAGCAGATACGCCGGACCCGAGAGGATCAGCATCGTGGTGAGATACCACAGCAGATGCTTGCGCAGGCCGAGCTTGTCCTGAATAAAGCCGTAACAGATCTGGGCAAACAGCGCGGAGACCGACAGCACCGCGAAAATAATCCCCGTATCCCCTGCTTTCAGCCCAACTTCCTGATGCAGCCAAATAGAAAGTAATGAGCCTGAGGAAGACCAGGTAACAAAAAAGAAGAACAGCAAGGCACTGAGTAACGGGTAACTGTGAGAATGATGGGCTTTCATCATGGCGATCTCATGTTGGAGTAATGCCTTAATGGTAACGTTAACAAAAGACAGCGCTCACGCCATTTTGCTGAGATTCATGATGTTAATCACAAAAGTTAACGTTAACATAGCGAGGATGAGATCGCGATCAACATTTCTGTTTTACCGCCTGCAACACGTAGCAGGAAGAATAGCGTATGATCCTTTTACATCAGCAACTTAGTTATACTGCCTGAAGCAACACGGCAATGATGGAGTAAGACACATGGCGTCCCTGAAAGATGTGGCAAAACTGGCAAACGTATCGCTGATGACCGTATCCCGTGCGCTGAATAGCCCGGAGCGGCTGAAACCTGAAACCCTGGCTCGGGTGCAGCTGGCCATTGAGCAGACCAACTACGTGCCGGATTTATCAGCCAAGAAGATCCGGGGAGCCCATGCCTCGCCAAGTACCATTGGCGTATTGGCGCTGGATACCGTGACGACCCCGTTTTCAGTAGAGATCACCCTCTCTATCGAAGAGACCGCCCGCGCCCACGGCTGGAACAGTTTTGTGGTCAACATGTTTTCCGACGATAGCCCGGAGACCATGGTGGATCTGCTGCTCTCCCACCGTCCGGACGGCATTATCTTTACCACCATGGGTCTACGGCAGGTTCCGCTGCCCACCAAGCTGCTGACCCTGCCCTGCGTGTTGGCAAACTGTGAAAGCCTGCACGAGCCGGTGGCGAGCTACATTCCGGATGATGAGCAGGGTCAGTACACCGCGGTGAAGGCGCTGCTGGCCGCGGGCTATCGTCGTCCGCTCTGCCTCCACCTACCTGAAAAGCACCTGGCGACTATTCGCCGCCGTCAGGGACTGGAGCGCGCCTGCCGCGAAGCCAACGTCGATCCCGATACGCTCGACCACGTTTATATGCAGTTCGGCGATGAGCACTACCGCGATATGCCCGCCCAGCTGCTGGCGCATATTCGTCACGGCAAGCCGCTGTTTGACTCCGTGATCTGCGGTAACGATCGCATTGCGTTTATGGTGTACCAGACGCTGCTCGCCCAGGGATTACGTATCCCGCAGGACGTCGCAGTAATGGGCTATGACAATATGGTGGGCATTGGCGATCTCTTCTTCCCGCCGCTGTCGACGGTACAGCTACCGCACTATGATATTGGCCGCCTGAGCGCGCTGCATATCATCAATCAGGAAACGCACAGCGATACCATCCGCGTCGAAAGCCCGCTGCTGCTGCGCGAATCGCTGTAGCAGTCCACTCCCGGAGCAACCGTCCGGGAGCGCTACAGACAGGTTACTCTTTCGCTATCGGCGTGGCGTTCTCTTCGATTTTCGTCTCGCCCTGAATAGCGGCAATTTTCTTCTCGACGTCCGCTACCTGCTCGCTGCTGTGCAGCAAGGTATAGGTCAAATCAAACTGCGTGCTGGCGCCCGGCTCTAACTGCTTCACGCGCTTCTGCTCACGTTCAATGGTAACCGGGTAGGCATAGTTAGTCCCTGGCTCAATGCCGGTGACGTAGCCCTGATTAACGGTATCGGTATTTTTCCATAACGTCAGCACCGGCAGCTGGCGGGTATCGAACTGGATAGCGGCTCCCTTGTTGCCCGCCTTATTCACCACTGCCGCCAGAGTCTGGTGATCCTCCCCGGAGAGCGGCTGGATGTTAAACACCATCTCATCGAAGCCTTTGGTCGGGCCGGCATAGGTCTGCCATGTCTTCAGGCCCTCTTTGGCATAGTCGTTAAACGGACTGATGCTGGAGATCGGCGCAAGGAACCGCGCACCCTCTTCGAGGATCGGCATCCCGAAGTTACTGTGGTAGATGATCTGGTAATCATGCGGATAGTCCGCGTGGTTAGTCAGCACATCATGCAGGCTAAAGCTATTGCTGCCGGGTACATAGCGCAGCTCGGTCATGGTCTGCAAATCGGCCTTCTTGAAGGTGCTCTCTTTGACCAGGCCACGAATGCGGATCTCATGCGGCGCGGCGTCAGCTACCTCAACTTCGACCTGCGAGGCGGGGGTATTGCCTGCTTTTCCATGCAGGGTGTAGATCTGTCCATCCGCAGTGACCGGGTGCCCGGTCCACTCATAGCCGCAGCGCACCATCATTTCATTGAAACCTTCCAGCCAGCCCAATCCGTTGCGGCTTTCCAGATTGATAAATGCCGGGTTGACCACCTCTTTCACTGGCGAATCCCAGCCCATTTTTGCGCCGAAGCCCTCAATATGCAGCAGGTTCATGCCGCGCGTCGGGCTCAGGGTAATGGTAAGCCCGTCCTGACTGGTGATCACAAGGATCTTACTTCCCTCCTGCTTACCACCGTGCAGTACTTTTTGCTCAATGCTGAACGCCGTGTCTTTAATGTTCAGCTCGCTGCTGGAAATTTTCCAGTTTCCTTTATCCATGCTCTGTTCAGCACTGGTCAGCACCCAGGTTTTAGCCGCTGCCTGTCCAGAAATCAGCAGGGCAAGTACCGTTAACGTCAGTTTAATTTTCATCACTCTTCCTTTTTGCTGAATCGATTATTACGTGTCGTCGGAAAATCTACTGATTTGCAGGTTAAAGAAATGTGACGAGGTTCACCTGACGGGAAAGGTCGCACTTTAAAGGGGAACGCTGTGGATGAGATCGCATAAAACATGAAAACACCCCGCACAGTTGCGTACAAAATGCGGGGTTGGAGGGGTTTAGCTTTATCGTTTCAGCCATTCAACAGACCATGCTGGTTCAGGTGTGGCCCTGAATGCATTGAGGCGTTTATCCAGGCTTACCTGCGTTCATTTTTAGTTAATTTTTACGGTCTGTTTTGGTTTTCACCAACAGTCAGGCAGGAAGCTCGGCATCTTTAATATTGGCGATGGGCCCAAGAAGGGTGCTGTCAAACTCACGGATCTCTTTGCCAGCGGCCACGCGTTCAGGCCAGTCGTGATTCGCCAGCGCGCCACGGCCAAGCGCAATAAAATCGGCCCCCATCTGCATCACCTGTTGTGCCCGTGATTCATTATGCAGGCTACCGTTGGCCATAATGGTAAGCTGGGGTGCGTACTTACGTGCCAGCTCAACCAGTGACAGCGGGTTATCAGGGAAAGCTGGCTGCCAGGCCTCAAATTCAGTCAGGTGCAGATAATCGATACCGGATCCTGCAAGCAGCGTAAATACAATCCGCGCATCTTCTTCACCGTTCGCCCATTTATGGAAGAAGTCATTCACCTTGCCCTGAGAGATACGAATACCCACCGGGATAGCCTGACCTACACGTTGCCTAACGGCCCGAATGACGTTAAGGCTCAGTTGAAGACGGCTGGCGATATCGCCACCCCAGTGGTCGGTTCTCAGATTGGTATAATCCGTAAAGAACTGATCGAGAAGATAGCCATTTGCACCATGGATCTCCACACCGTCAAAGCCCGCGTCGAAAACAGCATACGACGCGGCATCGCCAAAGCTGCTGATAATGTCCTGAATTTCGCTTTCGCTGAGTTCGCGTGGAATAGGATATTGCCCTTCCCCACGATAAAATGTCATCTGCTTACCGACAGGACGAACGGCACTGGGTGCAACGGTTCCCGCCAAAAAGTGGTTACCCTGGGAGAGCGCCCCTGAATGCTGGATTTGCGCAAAAATATGGCCATTGTGCTGATGTACTGCATCAGTGATTTTCCGCCACCCTGCAACCTGCTCCGCACTGGTTAAGCCGGCCTGAAAAGCATAGGTTTGTGACCATGCGCGGTCGATATAGATACCTTCCGATATCACCAGACCAAAACCACCCCGGGCAAAATCTGCGTAGTAGGCTTTCATGCGATCGCTGGCTATGCCCTCTTCAGAGGCAGTGACGCGGGTCATTGGCGCTACCACCAGACGGTTTTTCAACGCGACCTTGCCAATATGAGCGGGGGTGAAAAGCGGTAATGTATTCATGTGTTCTTCCTGCTAAGTTTGAATCGTGAACACAATATAATCATTGTCGTTTTCGCTATAAACAGCCCATAGTGATAAGGCTGTATAACGAATACCGTTATAATTGATCCCTTTTTTGATAATAGCTGACTGACGTAATAATTCAGCTACCGGAGTCGCTATGAATCTGCAAAACGTATCCCTCTTTTTGGTCATAACCGAAACGCGCAGCCTGACTCAGGCAGCGAAACGTCAGAATATTTCGGCGATGGCCGTTTCAAGACGCCTGGCCTCGCTGGAGCATGAGCTTGGCGTACGTCTTGTGCAAAGAACCACGCGCTCGGTATCGCTTACTCAGGAAGGCATGGAGTTCCTGCCTTATGCCCGGGCTTTAATCGATGCAGAGACCGGGGCCAAGTCACTGTTCTCGCCTTCCACGCAGGGCGCAGCAGGTTTATTGAGAATAACGGCTCCTTCAGGATTTGGGCGTCGTAATATTTTGCCTCTGGTGCCTGAGCTGCTAGCAGATAATCCAAAGCTCAATATTGACCTTCAGCTAAGCGAAGATGTGGTGGATATCGTCGGGAGAGGGATCGACGTGGCTATCCGTATCGCACCGTTAAAGGACTCTACTCTTATCGCCCGTAAAATTACCGATAACCCTCGCGTTATCTGTGCTTCCCCTGCCTATCTCAACAGCAAGGATACGCCTCGGTTCGTTGAGGATTTAACAACGCATCATTGCCTGAGGCTCAGCAGCGTACCGCAATGGATTTTTGAACGTGACGGTGAAATTATCAGAGTCAGCGTTGAGGGACGTTTCACCTCAGACAACGTTGAAGGGGTAAGAGAACTGTGTGTTCAGGGACTGGGCATTGCCCAGCTCACCCGCTGGGATGTCAGGAAAGAGATTCAGGAGGGTGCGCTGGTTGAGATTGCATTAGCTGACGCAGAGCCTCAGGCGTTGTCAATTTGGGCAGTGTTGCCCTCAACCCGGTATCTTCCCCTTAGGGTGAGCGCTTTTATTGAGAAATTAAAATCATCCCTCACCTCAACAAATTAAAAGCCTGGCACCCACGCCAACAGGATAATTCCCTTGAGACATTATCGCCCGATGTGACTGTTACGCGGATCATGTAAACGATATTAGTTACCTACGTAAACACCTGCCAAAATTGCGCACTTTTTAATCCATTTCTTATCTGTTCAAAAACATTTTCCGCAGCGCGATCAGACCTGTCGTTCAGCCTGAGATGATGCGTGGGGATAGAAGTGCAGCACACATCAAAGTTCGCTCCGCCTTATATTCCCACCCTAAATTGTTCTATATCAAAAGAAACCATATCACTTTGTAAAGTACTATAAATTAAAGATATTTTTTCAAAGAAATTTAAGGTATAACAAAAACCATTGACACCCTAACTCAAACTGCTACATTTTTAGTCACATGCAGTGACTATTGTTTTTGCAGCTGTAAGCGTTTTTATTATTGCGATTCAGTGTTGTCAAAAGGAGAAAACATGGAATGGAAAATCATCGACTCGCTGGCCAGTCCGGGGACTGGGACCTTCTTTGCCGCAGTATCCTCACCCCGGAACTTAAAATTGATATTGTGGTACAGGAGTGATTTCTTCTTACGCTCTGGACACTGCATTTCAACAAGTAATATCGGTTTTGCAATCAATGGCCGGCTCAGAAAAATCAATATCATTCATGCCTTCCCTTTTAACTCTGAACTGTGGACCAATTTTATCAAAACGACCTGCTGCCCTGGAAATTCGCCCGATTTTAAAGGCCCATGCTTAAATACGTCCTCATGCCAATTTAAAGAATGTCCATATGGCATCAAAAAAACATCTTCCATCGTAATTAAATAGTTATTTAAGTATATATAGCATTGATATAATCAACCCACCGGGATGTGGGTTGATTAATCTTCTTTAATTAATGTATTAATGGGTCGCTGGATAGATCCCAAAGTCACCGTCTGTCGCGTATCCGATACGAAACGTCAGTGTACTGCCTGCGTCGACCTCTGCGGACTGGGCGCTCATGCTCCCCGCACAGAAGTCTTTCGGCAAGGTACTAATGACATACTCCCCCGGCGTCGGATAGACGATCACTTCTTGAGAGGTATCTAAATCTGCTACCGGTTTGCCATTAATATAGACGCGGCTTAAGCACGAATTACCTGTAAAGCTCCCATCGCGCTTGATCACCACCGCGCCACTGTCCCTTTTTTTCACCAGAAGCTGTGGAGCAAGAATTTGTTTCTGCGGCGCTATCTTCGCCTGTTGAGTAGACTCAGATGTAGACGTACAGCCAATCAGTCCAACAACCACTACCGCGATAAGTATTGTTTTCATCTGTTAGCAGTCCCATGTTTACAAGAAATAACCTCATCGTGATGTGCTACGACAAACTTCGGCATTGATAATAAAAAAACCGCCTCAAGGCGGCTATCATGCTTTCATGCGAGTTCCGATCCCGATCATCGCCTATTTGGTGAGGCAATAGTGGATAGGTCTGCTATGCCTTAACCTACCTTATCCAGGCGTATTAAAGGATGAAAAGCAAAGGTAAGCTGGTGTTTTCTTACTGCTAAAATCGCTGACAAATCAAACGGAAGCTGATATGAACACATTTACTATCATTGCCATTCCTTTTTTTATCTCTTCCATAGTGTTCCTTCTTCTCGCGGCAAGGCTGAAGCAATCCGTCTGGCTCATTGTTGGTAGTGTTTTTATGTGCTCGTCAGTGGTTAACGCTGTGATTGGCATGAGCCTTTGAAGCGATCCAGCTTAACAGAGCGTTAGAATTTTCTGGTTTCCGCTGCAAAAATAGGCAACTCCGGTACACTTAAGGTCGTTATGCAACCTATGAGAGGAGACGTCTGATGGCCACAGCTAAAGCGTACGATCTTGATCAGGCATACGAGCTACTCAACTCCGGTAAACACCGGGAGGTCGAGCTGGATTTCGACATTGATACCGATGCTTTTTTCCAGATTGCCGACGAGTATGGGAGTAAGGGTGCAGAGATAAAGCGATCTAATAATCACTTTGTTATCAAGTTAGAATCTTTATCTATCCCCTCTTTGAATTAAACAGGTATCCATCAGCAGGCGCAGTAATGGCCTGCTGTTCTTAACCCCCTACGTTACGCACAGCCTTCAGGTTTAAAAATCCGTGTCGTTGAGGCGGGGTTGTTAATGAGCTTCTCTGCCGCCCTGCGCGGTCTTTTCACCAGCTCGCCGCCGCAGTTCGGGCAGCGCATCGCCATCTTTTCTGCACAGCTGGCGCAAAACGTACACTCAAAAGAGCAAATCAGCGCCTCGGTAGCGTCCGGCAGCAGATCGCTATTGCAGCACTCGCAGTTAGGTCTTAGCTCCAGCATAGGGCAATCCTCAATGGCCTTGGGTTAATATTGACGGTCGGGTAAGTCGCCGTCCGGCATAATGACTATTTATATACCAGCCGATCCTCTTCCGCATCCCTCTCTATACTTTTAGTAACGAAACTGGAGGCGTATATGTGTGGACGATTTGCTCAGGCGCAGGCGCGCGAAGAGTACCTGACGCTCTTTGCTGATGAAGCCGAGCGCGATATCCCTTTCGATCCCGAGCCCATCGGGCGTTACAACGTTGCGCCCGGAACAAAGGTGCTTTTGTTGAGCGAACGCGACGACAGGCTGGCGCTGGATGCGGTTCACTGGGGGTATGCTCCGGGCTGGTGGGACAAACCGGCCCTGATCAACGCCCGCGTCGAGACCGCCGCCACCAGCAGAATGTTCAAGCCGCTATGGCTACACGGTCGCGCGGTCTGCTTTGCCGACGGCTGGTTTGAGTGGAAAAAGGAGGGCGATAAAAAACAGCCCTACTTTATCCACCGCCGCGACGGGCAGCCGATCTTGATGGCGGCCATCGGCAGCGCGCCGTTTGAACGCGGCGACGAAAATGAAGGCTTCCTGATTGTTACGGCCGCGGCGGATAAAGGTCTGGTTGATATCCACGATCGGCGGCCTCTAGTGCTGACGCCGGAGGCCGCCCGGGAGTGGATGCGGCAGGACGTTAGCGGCAAGGAGGCGGAGGATATCGCCAAAGATGGCGCGGTGCCGGCGGAGATGTTCACCTGGCACCCGGTCACGCGCGCGGTAGGTAATATCAAAAATCAGGGGCCGGAAATGATCGAGCCTGTAGAATAATTTCTGCCCCGAATATAACGCTTATCGCCGTTTGCCTGGCATCATGCGCCGCAGCGTATCGTCTTTCCAGACGTAGTGATGCGCCAGCGCGGCGGCGGCGTGCAGGCCAATCACGTAGTAACCCAGCGTTGCCAGGGTGACGTGCCAGCTTTTCAGGGTATCCACCAGATCGAAATTTGCTTCGCTGGCGTGGGGCATCATGATGCCGAAGGCAAACCAGTTGTTACCGCGATTCCACATCATCAGCAGGCCAACGATCGGCAGGGCAATAAACAGCAGAGTGATAACCAGATGGCCGAGATGCGCCAGCCCGGTCATCATCGCTTTTGGTTTGGGGGTAATCAGCGGAGCGGGATATTTCAGGCGTACCAGCAGACGTGCCACCATCAGCACCAGAATGGCGATCCCACAGGAGACGTGCACCATATTGATCAGCGGACGGTCGCTACGGGGGAAAAACCCGCGAAACTCCATCGCGCAGTAGGCGACCACCACCAGCAAAAATACCAGCCAGTGAATGGTTATTTGTAACCCGGAATATTTGCTGAGCATCAGATTTTCCATATCTAAAACAATAAAAAAGCAAACATACCGGGCTTTGATTAAATCTGCATTAATTATTCTCAGGCTGAATCATTCAGGATTGCAGATAGACCACCTGCGTTTGCAGATACTCGTTCAGGCCATGACGTCCGTCAGCGCCGCCAATACCGGATTTACGCCAGCCAGCATGGAACCCCTGCATGGCCTCAAAGTTCTCGCGGTTGACGTAGGTTTCGCCAAACTTCAGCCCCTTGATCGCTTTCATGGCGGTATTAAGGTTTTGCGTATAGATCGAGGAGGTCAGACCGTAGTCGCTGTCGTTAGCCATCTCCAGCGCCTCTTCCAGCGTATCAAAGACCACTACCGGTAGCACCGGGCCAAAGGTCTCCTCATGCATGATGGTCATATCCTGACGCACGTCCAGCAGCAGCGTCGGCGGATAGAAATAGCCACTGCCCTCTACCGCTTTCCCACCGAGCGCGATTTTCGCCCCCTGCTCTACGGCACCGGCCACCTTCTGCTCAACGCGAGCCAGCGCGGCGGCGTTGATCAGCGGCCCCATGGCAATGTCGTTGCGGGCGGCAGGATCGCCATACTCAACGGCGTTCATCGCCTCACCTAAACGGTTAACGAAGCGATCGTAGATGCCCTTCTGGACATAGACGCGCTCGGCGCAGTTACAGACCTGCCCGGTATTGATCACCCGAGAGTCGACGATGGCCTTCACCGCCAGCTCCAGATCGGCATCGTCCATCACAATGGCAGGCGCTTTGCCCCCCAACTCCAGGCACACCTTGGTGATGTTTTTCGCCGCCGCCGCCATAATCTTCTCGCCTGCGCCTACGCTACCGGTCATGCTGACCATCGCTACTTTCGGGTTACCCGCCAGCTCCTGACCGACGGTCTCTCCACGGCCAAGCACCAGGTTAAACACCCCACGCGGCAGGCCAATGCTGTCGACAATTTTGGCAAAGGCAATGGCGTTGTTAGGCGTAAACTCGCTCGGCTTAATGACGATGGTATTGCCCGTGATCAGGGCCGGAGCCAGCTTGCGGGCAATCAGGAAGAACGGGAAGTTCCACGGCAGGATGCCGGTGGTGACGCCTAAGGCGCGCTTGAAGACCAGGATGTTCTCTCCGGGGCGATCGCTCTGCAGGATCTCACCCTCGTAGCGGCGCGCCCATTCGGCCATGTACTCAATATAATCAGCGGTAAAGGCAACCTCGACCTCGGCCAGCTGCTGGATCTTACCGCCCTCTTCAACAATTAGAGCGCTGATCTCACTGGCCTGCTCGCGAATGCCCGCTGCGATTTTCCGCAGCCACCCGGCACGCTCGATGGCGGGCAGCGCCTCCCAGGCAGGCTGGGCGCGGGCGGCGGCATCGATGGCTTTACGCGCATCGTCTGCCGTACCGTCAGGGATGCGCGAGATGAGCGCTTCGGTCGCCGGGTTGACGACGTCAATCCAGGCCTCGCCCTGCCAGGTGACAAACTGACCATCAATATACATCGGGTGCTGTACGGGTGCTGTCATGCGCTGCTCCTGTAATGGTATTGTTTTTAACAAGTAAATATGTTGTTAAAAATCTACAGGCGTACCGGATAATTCCCAGAGCAACAGGCCGAATTTGTGAGTGAACTCATAATAAACAGCACCGTACATCAACCCTTTATATTAGTGAACGGGCTTGCAGAGTGGGGATTAACGTCTCATCCGCAAAAATAATCTCTCCCGCGCGGGCGATCTCATCAGGCATATCAACGTGAACAATAAAATCGCGTCCGTTCGGGCCATAACCCTGGCTGTCATCGCGCAACCGCGCCAGCTCGCCGGGGATCAGCGACAGATAGCGCTCAACTGGCCAGAGCCCCTCTCTCTTCGGCTGGAAGCTCAAACCGTGACTGCCGTTTTCGAGTATCGGCGTAAAGCCAGGGTAGCTGACACAGAATGCATCTTTGTGATTGTCCGCCAGCGCGCGGGAAAAGGTGGCCATCGTTCGACGCTGCATGGTGGGATCCTGCACAACAACCAGCGTTTTTAGCGGTACGCCACGCTCGCGAAGCAGCGCCAGGGAGAAGCGTGCGTTTTCGCCGCAGTTGGTTGACCGCTCCTCGAGGATCAGTTTCTCTGGTGGAATTTTCCAGAACTGACGGGCAATATCACCAATGATTGCCGCCTCGGTACGCCCGGTGGTGCGCACTTTGTTATAGCGCGGGTGGCGGGCAATGGCCGAGTAGAGGAAAGGCGTGGAGTGGCCGATGCCGCCGCTGATGACCAGCGGTAGCTTATGGACAGCAGCCAGCTCGCAGGCAGCGTCAATGGTGGGGATCACGGCATTACCGGCCAGAATGATGCAGTCGGCCTGCGCAGGGAGCGGCTTACCCTCGAACTCATTCTGCGCCAGCCAGCGCCCCAGGGCATTCACTGCTGCCAGCGTCTTTTCTGGCAGAGTCGGAAAGCGGGGAATAAACATCGTCACCTCCTGTAGGATATATCGTTACAGGGTAACAAAGCCCGAGGTAAAGAAAAGGCGATCTCTCCTAATCGCTGATTTCCCTTTATTGATTAATCTGCTAAATATTCAATATGACAAGTATACTTACTACCTAATGCAGAACGCTTGATGTTAACAATCTATGGATGACCAACAGCTAACAAAACGCGATCCCTATGCACCACGTGAATGGGCTCCGCATGAAAAACCGATGCTGCTGGGGTCCCCCTCAACGCCGCTTCACCCCGTTCCAAAACGTATTGCCTATGGCATCGTGGGCCTGCTGGTTTGCCTGACTGGCGCGCTGGGCAATGCCATGGTGTCCGCCAACCTGCAAAATTTGCAGGGAACCTTTGCTGCCTGGTCTACGGAGATCGCCTGGCTACCGGCGGTCTACGTCATGACCAACGTCTCGATCAACCTGCTGCTGGTCAAGTTCCGCCAGCAGTATGGGCTACGCGCCTTTACTGAAGGTTTCCTGGTGCTCTACGTGCTGGTGACCTTTTTTCACCTTTTCGTCAACGATCTCAGTTCGGCGATAATGGTGCGGGCCGCGCATGGCATGGTGGCGGCGGCCCTGAGCTCGCTGGGGATCTACTATCAGATTCAGGCCTGGCCTGCCCGCCACCGTCTCAAGGCGTTAACTATTGGTATCACCGGCTCGTCGCTGGCGATCCCCATGGCAAGGCTCTTCTCAACCGAGCTGCTGCAAACCGACGAGTGGCGCGGGCTGTACCTGTTTGAGCTGGGGCTGGCGCTGGTCTCCCTTGCCTGCGTCATCATGCTTAAGCTGCCGCCGGGCGATCGCAAAAAAGTGTTTGAGAAGAAGGACTTTATTACCTTCATGCTGTTTGCCCCCGGCATGGCCCTGCTCTGTGCGGTACTGTCGCTGGGGCGGCTAGAGTGGTGGTTCGAAACGCCGTGGCTCGGCTGGGCGCTGGCGGGGGCGCTGGTGTTGATCGTTAGCGCCATCGTCTTTGAGCACAACCGCAGCAACCCACTGCTCAATACCCGCTGGCTCTCCAGCGGCAGCATCGTGCGGCTGGGGCTGATTATGATCCTGATCCGCATCGTGCTGGCAGAGCAGAACAGCGGTGCCATCGGCTGGCTGCAGTATATCGGCCTGCAAAACGAGCAGATGACCAACCTGGCCTGGGCGATTTTTGCCGGCATCGTCTGCGGCATCGTCGCCAGCTGCCTGACCATTAAGCCCCAGCGTCTGGCCTGGCCCATTGTGACCTCGCTGGCGGTGATGATCGTGGCTTCCCTGCTCGATAGCCAGTCAACGAGCCTGACTCGAGCCAACCAGTTTATGGTGAGCCAGTTCCTGCTAGGCTTCGGCAGCGCCTTTTTCCTTGCCCCGGCGATGCTGGCGGGCATCGGCAGCGTGGTCACCGAGCCGCGTAACCTGGTGAGCTTCTCGGTGCTGTTTGGTATGAGCCAAAACCTCGGCGGCCTGCTGGGCTCGGCGGTGCTGGGCACCTTCCAGGTGTGGCGGGAGAAGTATCACTCCAGCCTGCTGGCGGATCAGCTTACCTCCCTCGATCCGCTGGTGACCGAGCGCATTCAGCTCTATACCCGGCTGTACCAAAATCTGATTGGCGACAGCACGCTACTCAACGCTCAGGCTATCGCCCAGCTACAAAGCGTCAGCTCTATCGAAGCAAATATTCTCGCTTATAACGATACTTATATGCTGACCGCGACCGTTGCCGCCGCCACCCTGCTGTGGATCCTATGGCGACTGCTGCGGCTGCGTATTACCGCCCGCCTGGCGCTAAAAAAAGCAGTGAACACCCCGAAATAGAATTGGAAGCGCATTAATGAGAGCAGTGTTACAACAGGAGTGGTTATGAGTCAGCAGGATGCCGCTAAAGAGCAGGCACATACTCGCAGCAACCTGCGGGTGGTTTCGATTTTTGCCGCCGCCGCCATTGGCATTGTGGGCGTACTGGTGATCCTCTACGCCTGGCAGTTACCGCCGTTTACCCGCCATACCCAGTTTACCGATAACGCCTACGTGCGCGGCCAGACCACCTTTATCAGTCCGCAGGTTAATGGCTATATCACCGAGGTGAAGGTGCAGGATTTTGCCGTGGTAAAGCGCGGCGATCTGCTGGTGCAGATTGACGATCGCATCTACAAGCAGCGGGTGCATCAGGCCGAGGCCCAGCTGGCGATGAAGGTAGCCGCGCTCAATAACAACCTGCAACAGCGCAAAAGCGCCGAGGCGGTGATCAAGCGTAACGAAGCGGCGCTGCAAAATGCCCAGGCGCAGAACCAGAAGTCGCAGGCGGATTTACGCCGGGTGAAAAATCTTACGGCAGATGGTTCGCTATCGATTCGTGAGCGCGACGCGGCGTTAGCCAGCGCGGCTCAGGGCAGCGCCGATATTGCGCAGGCCCGGGCTACCCTTGAGACGTCACGCCAGGATCTGCAAACGGTGATAGTCAACCGTGCGGCACTGCAGGCCGACGTGGAGAATGCCAAGGCGGCGCTGGAGCTGGCGCAGATCGATCTACAAAACACCCGTATCGTTGCTCCGCGTGACGGACAACTGGGACAGATGGCGGTGCGTCTTGGTGCCTACGTCACGGCGGGCACGCACCTGACCTCGCTGGTGCCTTCCCAGCGCTGGATTATCGCTAACCTGAAAGAGACGCAGCTTGCCAATGTTCACATCGGCCTGCCCGTGCGCTTTACCGTGGATGCGCTGAACAATCAGGCCTTCTCCGGTCGTGTAGAATCTATCTCCCCGGCAACCGGGGTTGAGTTCAGCGCTATTTCGCCGGATAACGCTACTGGTAACTTTGTGAAGATTGCCCAGCGTATTCCGGTCCGTATTGCGGTAGAGGGAAATGCAGAGCAGATCGCGCGTCTGCGTCCTGGCATGTCGGTGCAGGTGCATATTGATACCCGGGAGGCGAAATGAGACCGTTTCGCCCCGCGCTGCTGGCGCTTTGCGTTGCCCTTGCGGCCTGTCAGTCAGTTGACGTCCAGCCCGCCAAGCCCAGCCTGAAGATCCCCGCCCAGTGGCGCAGCACCGTCGGGCCGACCAGCCAGGCCGAGGCGGTCTGGTGGCGGAATTTCCACGACAGCCAGCTCAACCAGTACGTAGACCAGGCCCTGCGCTATAACAGCGATATCCTGATCGCCCGCGAGCGGGTCAATGAGTATCAGGCGCGGGTGTACGCCGCCGAGGGTAGCCTGTTCCCGACGCTGGATGCGGGCCTCAGCGGCACGCGAGCGCGAACGCAGTCTGCGGCGACAGGTCTGCCAGCCTACAGTACGCTTTATCGGGGCAATCTCTCTGCCAGCTACGATGTGGATCTGTGGGGAGCCAACCGCAGCACCGCCAGAGCCGCCCAGGCCTCACTGGAAGCCCAGCAGGCCGCCGCCGCCGCGGCGAACCTGACCGTGGCGTCGTCGGTGGCAACGGGCTACGTGACGCTGCTTTCGCTTGATGAACAGCTGCGCGTCACCCAGTCAACGTTGAAAGCGCGTGAAGAGGCGTTCACCCTCGCCCAGCGGCAGTACGAGGCGGGCTATAGCTCGCGGCTGGAACTGATGCAGTCGGACTCCGAGCTACGTGCTACCCGGGCGCAGATCCCGCAGATCCAGCATCAGATTACCGAGCAGGAGAACGCCCTGAGCGTACTGATTGGCGATAACCCCGGCGGCATCCGCCGCAGCGACGAGTTTGATAAACTGACCCCGCTACGCATTCCCGGCCAGCTTCCCTCCTCGCTGCTCAACCGTCGGCCGGATATCGTCCAGGCGCAGCGGGAGCTGATCGCTGCCGATGCCAGCCTCGCCGTTTCGCAGGCACAGCTATTGCCGTCTCTGAACCTGACGGCGGGGGGATCGGTGCAGGATGATACTCTGGCGGGGCTACTCGATAATCCGCTGCGGCTGTGGAGCGTCGGCGGCAGCATTCTTGCCCCGCTGCTCAACCGCCAGGCGCTGAATGCGCAGGTGGATGTCTCCCAGTCCCAGCGCAATCAGGCGCTCTATGGCTATGAGCGTACGGTGCGCAACGCCTTTAAAGAGGTCAACGACAGTCTCGACGCCATTGCCCGCTTGCAGGAGCAGCTGGTCGAGCTACAGGCCCAGGTGGAGGTGGCAGACGAAACGCTGCGCATCGCGCAGAATCGTTACCAGAATGGCTACTCTTCCTATCTGGACGTGCTGGACGCCCAGCGCACCCTCTTCTCGGCGCAGCTCAACGTGGTGCAGGTGAAGAACAACGTGCTGCTGGCGCAGATCGACCTTTATCGGGCTTTAGGCGGGGGCTGGGCAGGTCAACCCTAAATCATAGGCCCGGTAAGCAAAGCGCTACCGGGCACGCTGTTAGCCGGAAATCTGCTCCATGGCCTGTAAGATACGCTTGTCTGAAATGGGGTACGGGGTACCTAACTGCTGAGCAAAGAAGCTCACCCGCAGCTCCTCGATCATCCAGCGGATCGCCTGCACGTCATCATCGTTGCGGCGGGCAGGCGGCAGCTTGTTCAACCACTGTTGCCACGCCTGCTGTACCTGCTCCACCTTCAGCATCTGAGCGCGATCGCGGTGAGGATCCACCGCCAGCTTCTCCAGCCGTTTTTCGATGGCCTGCAGATAGCGCAGGGTATCGCCCAGGCGGGTAAAACCGTTGCCGGTAACAAAGCCGCGATAGACCAGCCCCGACATCTGCGCTTTTACGTCCGACAGCCCCAGCGCCATGGTCATATCCACGCGCCCTTTCAGACGCTTGTTGATATTGAACACCGCAGTCAGGA
This sequence comes from Pseudescherichia vulneris NBRC 102420, assembly GCF_000759795.1. Taxonomy (GTDB): domain Bacteria; phylum Pseudomonadota; class Gammaproteobacteria; order Enterobacterales; family Enterobacteriaceae; genus Pseudescherichia; species Pseudescherichia vulneris. The sequence goes on along the minus strand of NZ_BBMZ01000009.1, from coordinate 61,912 downwards.
TCTGCTCTACCTGTTTAGCGATCTCCACCACCGTCTCGTTCAGCTCGGCGCGCACCTTCTCATGCAGCGCCGCGAAGCCCTCTTCCGTCCACACCGGGCCTCCGGCCTCGTGGATCAGCTTATCCACCCCGCAGGCGATACAGTCGTCGATCAGGTCCAGCACTTTGCCGTAGGGGTTAAAGTAGAGCCCCAGCTTGGCTTTGTTGGGCAGCTTCTCGTGCAGATACTTAATCGGTGACGGAATATTCAGCAAAAGCAATCGACGCAGGCCGCGCCACATGGCCTGCTCCTGCTCCAGCGGGTTATCAAACAGCTTGATCGCCACGCTGTCGCGCTCGTCCACCAGCGCTGGCCAGGCCTTCACCTTATAGTTGCCACGCTTCTGCTCATAGCTCTGGGCGAGGGTGCCGAAGCTCCAGATATGCAGCCCGCTCTGCTCGATGCCGTCATCGGCTACCGCCGACAGCGTCTCCTGCACTTTGCCCTTCAGGCTCTCCTTCAGCGCCGTCAGGTCACGCCCCTCTTGCAGCTTGCGGTTTTTATCATCTACCACGCGGAAGCTGATCTTCAGATGGTCAGGCACCTGCTCCCACTGCCACGCGTCGCGATCGACGGTGACGCCGGTCATGCGACGCAGCTCGCGCTCCAGGGCATCCAGCAGCGGCAGCTCAAGCGGCGTGACGCGGCCCAGAAACGCCTCGGCGTAGTTAGGCGCGGGCACAAAGTTACGTCGGATCGGTTTCGGCAGCGACTTGATCAGGGCGATAATTAGCTCCCGACGCAGGCCGGGGATCTGCCACTCAAAGCCGCTCTCCTCTACCTGGTTGAGCAGCGGCAGCGGAATATGCACCGTCACGCCGTCGGCGTCCGCACCCGGTTCAAACTGGTAGCTCAGACGCAGCTTCAGGTTGCCCTGATGCCAGAAGTTGGGATAGTCCAGCTTGCTGACCTGCTCCGCGCCCTCTTTTATCAGCATGCTCTTTTCAAAGTTGAGCAGATCCGGCGTCTCGCGGCTGGCCTTTTTCCACCAGCTGTCAAAGTGGCGGGCAGAAACGGCATCGACGCTAATGCGCTGATCGTAAAACTCAAACAGCGTGTCGTCATCCACCAGAATGTCACGGCGGCGCGACTTATGCTCCAGCTCTTCGATCTCGGTGCGCAGCTTCAGGTTCTCACGGAAGAAAGCGTGCCGGGTCTGCCAGTCGCCCTCCACCAGCGCATGACGGATAAACAGCTCGCGGCTGAGCGCCGGATCGATCTGGCTGTAGTTGACCTTGCGCGCGGCCACCACCGGCAGGCCGTAGACGGTGACCTTCTCCGTTGCCATCACCGCGCCCTGGGCCCGCTCCCAGTGCGGCTCGCTGTACGAGCGCTTAAGCAGATGCTGGGCCACCGGCTCGACCCACTCGGGATCGATACGTGCGGCGATGCGCCCCCACAGGCGGCTGGTCTCGACCAACTCGGCAACCATCGTCCACTTTGGCGGCTTTTTAAACAGCCCAGAGCCGGGGAAGATGGAGAACCGGGCGTTACGCGCGCCGGTAAATTCCTGTTTGTCGGCATCCTTCATGCCGATATGCGACAGCAGGCCGGTGAGCAGCGCGATATGGATCTCGCGGTACTCTGCCGGCTCGCTATTAACTGCAATGCCCAGCTCTTTCACCACCTGGCGCAGCTGGGTATAGATATCCTGCCACTCGCGTACCCGCAGGTAGTTGAGGTAGTCGGTACGGCACAGACGACGGAACTGATTCGACGACAGCGCTTTCTGCTGCTCGCCAAGGTAGTTCCACAGGTTCACAAAGGCGAGGAAGTCAGACTCTTTGTCATGGAAGCGGCGATGTTTTTCATCGGACGCCTGCTGCTTGTCCATCGGCCGCTCGCGCGGATCCTGAATGGAGAGCGCGGAGGTGATGATCATCGCCTCACGCACACAGCCCAGCTTCTGCGCCTCCAGCACCATCCGGGCGAGACGCGGATCCACCGGCAGCTGCGACAGCTGACGCCCCTGAGCGGTGAGCTTGTAGGCGGTCTGGCTCTCATCGGTAGTGATGGCGCCCAGCTCCTCCAGCAGACGCACGCCATCCTGAATGTTGCGTCGGTCCGGCGCTTCCACAAACGGGAACGCCGCAATGTCGCCCAGTCCGAGCGAGGTCATCTGCAAAATCACCGACGCGAGGTTGGTGCGCAGGATCTCCGGGTCGGTAAACTCCGGCCGCGAGAGGAAGTCGTCCTCGGAGTAGAGGCGAATACAGATCCCTTCGGATACGCGACCGCAGCGGCCCTTACGCTGGTTGGCCGATGCCTGAGAAACCGGCTCAATCGGCAGACGCTGCACCTTGGTGCGGTAGCTATAGCGGCTAATACGCGCCGTGCCCGGATCGATCACATACTTAATGCCCGGTACGGTAAGCGAGGTTTCCGCCACGTTGGTGGCCAGCACAATGCGTCGCCCACCGTGAGGCTGGAAGACGCGGTTCTGCTCACTGTTCGACAGGCGCGCATAGAGCGGCAGCACCTCGGTATGGCGCAGATTAAGCTTGTTCAACGCGTCGGCGGTATCGCGAATTTCGCGCTCGCCGCTCATAAAGATCAGGATATCGCCGGGACTTTCGCGTCCCAGCTCGTCTACCGCATCGAAAATTGCCTGGAGCTGATCGCGCTCGGTATCATCCGCCTCTTCGACGATGGGGCGATAGCGCACCTCCACCGGGAACGTACGGCCCGAAACTTCGATAATCGGCGCGTTGTTAAAGTGACGTGAGAAACGCTCTGGATCGATGGTCGCCGAGGTGATGATGATCTTCAGATCCGGGCGCTTTGGCAGCAGCTCTTTAAAGTAGCCCAGCAGAAAATCGATGTTCAGGCTGCGCTCGTGTGCCTCATCGATGATGATGGTGTCGTACTGCATCAGCAGGCGATCCTGCTGGATCTCCGCCAGCAGAATACCGTCGGTCATCAGCTTGACCATGGTGTTCTCGCTAACGTGATCGCTAAAGCGCACCTTATAGCCAATCGCGCCGCCCGGCTCGCTTTTCAGCTCCTCGGCAATACGGTTCGCCACGGTTCGCGCCGCCAGACGTCGCGGCTGGGTATGGCCGATCAGGCCTTTCACGCCCCGCCCCAGCTCCATACAGATTTTTGGCAGCTGGGTGGTTTTACCCGAGCCGGTCTCCCCGGCAACGATCGTCACCTGGTTATCGCGAATTGCCTCCAGAATGTCCTGCTTCTTCTGGCTGACCGGCAGACTCTCCGGATAGCTAATCTCCGGACGCGACGCCGCACGCCGCTCAACGACGGTCGCGGCCTGAGCGATCGCCTGCGCCATCTCTTGCAGGATGGCCTGCTGAGCGTCAGGATTTTTAACCTTCTTCACCCCATGCAGACGCCGGGCGAAGCGCTGCCGATCGCGGAGCATGAGGTTATCGAGGTGATTATGGAGGTCGGCGAAGGACAATTTCTGTTGTTCTGTCATAGTGTTATCGGGCAATAGGCTGCCGGAAGAATCTCGCTTTTACGTTAACTGTAGAGTACCACATCCGTTCTCGCTTTGACTTATTCAAAAAATTCGAATGTGGGCTTCGATATATTGCGCTATTCAAGCTGCTGATTTGTGAATAAAGTGACAAGCAATTATTTGGGGGCGAACCTCATCAAATACAACAAAGGAAACACCCATGAGCAAAGTATTAGTTCTTAAATCCAGTATTCTGGCAGGGTACTCACAGTCTGGTCAGCTGGCTGACTATCTGGTCGATCAGTGGCGTGAGAAAAACGGCGCGGATGAGATCACCGTGCGTGACCTGGCGGCTAACCCCATCCCGGTACTGGACGGTGAGCTGGTTGGCGCACTGCGCCCAAGCGATGCGCCGCTGACCCCGCGTCAGCAGGAAGCGCTGGCCCTCTCCGATGAGCTGATTGCCGAGCTGAAAGCGCATGACGTGATTGTGCTGGCGGCCCCGATGTATAACTTCAACATCCCGACCCAGCTGAAGAACTACTTTGACCTGGTGGCCCGTGCAGGCGTGACCTTCCGCTACACCGAAAACGGTCCGGAAGGCCTGGTGACGGGCAAACGTGCGGTTGTGCTCTCCAGCCGTGGCGGTATCCATAAAGATACCCCGTCCGACCTGATCGCTCCGTACCTGAAGCTGTTCCTGGGCTTCATCGGCATCACCGACGTGAACTTCGTGTTCGCCGAAGGCATTGCCTACGGCCCGGAAGTGGCGACCAAAGCCCAGGCCGACGCGAAAGCGGCTATCGACAGCATCGTTACCGCCTAAGCATGTTCCCCTTCTGCTGCGGCAGAGGGGGGTATTACCCCTTCCCGCCCTGTTTATTCCGAGCCGCGCCGCAAATCCCTTACGCTGTTATACCCACTGTGCCACCCGCCGTTAGAATGCCGTTGGGTGCTTGAGGCTTTTTGTGGCTTCAGGCATGTCGGGAGTCCAGAAAGTTGAAAGCCCCAGGAGATATTTCTATCAACCTGAGGCTAACGACCAAACCCAACAATTTGGATGTTAGCCCCTTCTTTGCATGGAGGCAATAACATGCCGACGAAATATGCCCTTGTGGCAATCATAGTGCTATGCGGTACGGCACTGGGATTTACGCTGATGGTGCGCGGCTCGCTTTGTGAGCTGAGCTTTAAGCAGCGTAGTATGGAGTTTAAAGCTGTTCTCGCTTACGAATCGAAGAAGTAGCTTTCATGCGGGGAGCAATCCCCGCAACTGCCAGATCGGGTTTGACCTCAACGCACCCTTTTTTTTCCCGATATGCCAGCCATGCAGCGATGGCCGAGCAGATCAGCAGCAGCAGGCCGAAGGCAAACGGGCTCCACCAGCCAACGGCGTCAAACAGTACGCCGCCAATGCCCGCTCCCAGGGTAATCGCCAGCTGGATCACCGCCACCATTAGGCCCCCGCCCGCCTCTGCGTTCTCCGGCACGGCGCGGCTCAGCCATAATCCCCATGCTACCGGTGCCGGCGTGGCAATCAGCCCCCAGAGCGCAAGCAGCGTCACCGCTGCCGGAAACGCGCTTCCCAACACAATCAGCAATCCAGCCAGCAGCGCCATCATCAGCGGGATCGATATCAGCCAGGCGTACAGGCGGGTCTGCAGCAGATGCCCAATAGCCCAGGTTCCCACCAGCCCGAACAGTCCTAGCGCCAGCAGCGTCAGCGACAGTTGCGTCACCGAGACCCGAGTGACCTCCTCCAGGAAAGGGCGGAGATAGGTAAAGATCGCAAACTGACCCATAAACAGAAACACGATCCCGGTCATGCCGAGCGCAACCTGCGGAACACGCAGCAGCGCAAAAGGATTCCCGGAGCCAGCCTGTTTTTGAGTGCCCGGCATCGCGGGGATGCTTCGCCACTGCCAGATAAACGCCATCACCGCCAGCGGCACCACGACAAAAAAAGAGCCGCGCCAGCCGATATACTGTCCGAGGAAACTTCCCAGCGGAGCAGCCACCGTCGCCGCCAGCGCGTTGCCGCCGTTAATTAACGCCAGCCCCTTGGCAATTGCGTGGGACGGAACCAGCCGCATTACGGTGGCGGTCGACATAGACCAGAATCCACCGATCGCGACGCCCAGCAGCGCCCGACCGGCCATAAACATCATGCCGTTTACGGCATACGTGACCATCAGACCTGAAAGCGTTAGCAGCAGCGTAAACGCCAGCAGGACTTTTTTGCGGTCAAGGTGGCCGGTGAGCGGCGTATTAAGCAGGCTGGTTATTACGGCAAACAGTCCCGAGACCGAAATCGCCTGCCCCGCCTGGCCCTGGCTCAGGGTGAGATCCTGGGCAATGGGGGTAAGCAGGCTTACCGGCATAAACTCGGAAGCAATCAGGACGACCACGCCCAGAGCCATAGAGAAGATAGCGCCCCACGCGGGCGGCGTGTGAGCATGATTTTGCTGCTGATGGACCATATTCATTTCCTGCGTTGAATGAGATAGCGATCCTAAATCAGCTAGTGTCTTTTAATTAGATAGGGTAATTTTTATGTACTTGTGAATTGTGCTCAGCAATAACGATGGATAATAGGATGAATGACATTCAGGCCTTCCTGGCGGTGGCGAAAGAGAAGAGCTTTACCCGGGCGGCGGCACGCCTTCGCGTCAGCCCGTCGGCCCTAAGCCACACCTTAAAAAATCTTGAAGCGCGTCTGGGTGTAAGGCTGCTGACGCGAACCACCCGTAACGTTGCTCCCACCGAGGCGGGAGAGCGTCTGATGCAGTCGGTAGGCCCGCTGTTTGAGCAGATCAACGCCGAAATTGATAAGATTGGCGAACTGCGGGACAAACCTGCCGGGACGATCAGGATCACCTGCTCCGATGACGCCGCAGAACAACTTCTCCGCCCAGCATTGCCCGCGTTTTTCAAAGCGTATCCCGAGGTTAACGTCGAAATTGCCATCGATTACGGGTTTACCAATATTGTTGAGCAGCGCTTCGATGCCGGGATCCGGCTGGGTGAGTCCATCAGTCAGGATATGATCGCCGTCCGGCTCGGCCCCGACTGGCGTCTCTCGGTGGTTGCCGCCCCGGCCTATTTTGCCGAGCGTCCCGTGCCCGTTCATCCGCAAGAGCTGACCCAGCATCAGTGTATCAATATCCGCCACTCCATCGGCGGGAGCGTGTACGCCTGGGAGTTTGAGAAAGCGGGCCGCAGCATGAGCGTTAAGGTTAACGGCCAGCTAACGGTTAACAGCAATATTCATATTCTTAACGGTGCGCTGGATGGCATAGGCCTGGCCTGCCTGCCCGACTTTATGGCGAAGCCCTATATTGAAAGCGGGCAGCTTCAGGAGGTTTTGGTCGACTGGTGCCCCTACTTTTCCGGATTTCACCTCTACTACCCTAACCGTAGCGACACGTCGCCCGCTTTTGCGGCCTTCGTGAACGCCGTGCGCTATACAGGAAAATAGAGACGTTTGGGCCCGCTACTTCTGCTCTTTCAGCAGGGCCTCTACCTCTTTATCCGCCTTGATGTTGATGTCATGCTCGATCTTCACGTTCATATTGATGGTGATCGGCTCTTTTGGCGCCGCTACCTCGATGCGCGGCGTGCAGCCGTTCAGCATCAACAGAAACAGCAGACCTACAGAGGCATTGAGGGTTCTCATTATTTTTCCTTACATCCCCGATCCGATGAGCAGCCCGGCAGTACCGCATGCTGTTCAAGCCATGTCTCTACGTTGTCGCCGTAGCGCAGGCTGCGCCACAGGGTGAATACGTTTTCTTCATGATGGTAGTTGAGATCCACGGTGTTGCGCTTCCCCTCGACGTAGCTAGTGCCGTGCAGCGTAGCCTGAAGCGTCAGCGCCCCCTGATTGTCGAGGTTGAGCGTAGTCCAGGAACGCGAGATCTCCATATAGCGCAGCCAGTTAATAGCCGCCCCCGCCGCGATATTCTTCTTCGCCAGCGCGTCGGCGGTGTCGTTATCAAGGCGCAGCGTTAGCGCGGCGGGGCTATTAAGCCAGCCGTCCTTAATGAGCCACTTCTCATGCTCCAGCCACAGCGGCAGCGCGCCGTTGATCGGCCCCGAGAGCGCAATCTGCTTCGGATGCAGGGCGGTGATCAGCTCGCTTGAAGAGATATGTTGCAGGCGCAGCAGGGCCGCATCATGCTGGGGCATGCGCAGCTGCTGCATGGTCACTTTACCCCCCAGCAGATCGACGCTGACGTCGCTGAGTAAGAGCGGATTATCCTCGCGCCAGGGATAGGCGCCCTGCAGATCGGCGGTGAAGTTACGGGCGGTAACCTGATTGACGATCTCAGCGATGCGCAGCGACACCGGCCCGCGGGTGCCAAACTGCCAGCCCGCTTCGCTAAAGCGGAAGGGTAAAATAAAATCGACGCCGTTGAATTTATTATCGGGGAGCCAGGCGCTGCCCTGACGGATCGCGCCGTGACCACCGGCTTCAAACCCCTGGCCCGCCGCCGCCGAGAAGGCAATCTGGGCATAGAGCTCGCCCTCGCGCAGATCCATCTTCCAGTCAGGCGGCAGTAACGGTTGAAAAACGCGCAACGGCTGGCGCGGCCACCAGGCCAGGCCGCGCAGGCGCTCGCCGTCCCAGCGTCCGTTAAGCCGCACCGGACCAATCGCTGCCGCATGGAGATCGCCTTTGAACTGGAAGCGGGTCGGATCGCTCCCCTCGACGCTGAACCTAAGTGTGGAGGGAGGCAACGCCCCGCCGCCGTTGAGAGAGGTCTCCTGCGCGTCCAGCGTCAGCGCGCCGCTAAAGTGCGGATGCTGCGGATCCCGTGACCAGCGGATCGGTGCGTCGAGCACCACTCTGGGCTGGCGTATCTGCACGCTGCCATACGCCAGTTTGTCAAAACCGGTAGAGAGATCCGTCAGGATAATCTCGCTGTCGTGCCACTCGCCCCGGCCCCTGACGTCCCAGCGCGCCTGCATCGGAATAAAGTTGCCGTCTCCCCAGTAGGCCCACTGCCATAGCCCGTTGTCCGGCAGAAAATTCTGCGCCCGGCCGTCGAGATGCAGGACAAAATCCCCCAGCTGCGCCTCATGCGCCCGCAGAATTGCCTGGAGTCGGCCGTCCACGCCCTGACGGGTCAGCGTGACGCCCGCCAGCGGCCAGCGAATTTCATCGATATTCAGGGAGTCAATAACTCGCCCACGGGAGCGCAGCAGCGCGCCAGGGGAGAAACGCAGCTGTGGCTCGGCCAGCGAGCCGGTTAGCTGGGCAGGCAGCACCGCGTAGAAAATGAGATCGCCCTGCTTCGCCTCGCCGGTGAGCTGGAGCGGCATGGCGCTCTCTGTAGTGCTCAATCGCCCTGGCCCGAAGCTCAGCACCGCGTTGCCCTTGCCGGCCTGCCCCTGGGTTAACACGTTCAGCCGACCGCTGATCTCTGCTTTCTCTAGTCCCTGCTGCCAGTCTTTGACTTTCAGGGCAACGCGACCGCTCAGCGGGATGCCGTCCTGATAAGGCCACTGCCAGCGGCCATCGCTGATCGTTAGCTGCTGCCGGGTCAGCTGCCACGGCAGATCGAGAAGCGGATCGGGGTTGTCCCGCGCCATGACGATCAGCTGTCCGGCGTTGTCCCGCCACTCCAGCTCGGCATCGACACCTGACGGCACCTGCGGCAAGTTAAGCGTCGCGGTAGCGCGCCCGTCAACCGGCGCACCGGCAGGCATTCGAGGCAAAGTAAACTCGCCCGAGAGCGCGATGGGCGGCTGATTATCAAGCAAGGAGAGCGCCAGCTCGTTGACGGTCAACGCCTGCCCGCGCAGGATGGCATCAAGCGTAAGCCGGTCACCGTGATAGCGCACCTGTTGAACCTGTGGCGTTAACGAGAGTGATAGCGTCCCCTCCCATGCCTGAAAAGGTGACACTGTCACTCTATCAATGTTTACCCATGCGTAAGGCAGCATGGCTTGCCACTCGGCCAGGGTACGCGGCGCGGCGGTCGACGGTTCGGTTTCGGGAAGTTTTTCGAGGCAGGTCTGATTGAGATCAACTGCATCAATCTTCAGCTGCCAGCGGCTGGGATGGGTGATCTCTGCGTTCTGGATCCAGGCCAGCGGGCAATCGCCCACCAGATAACGCAGGTCAGGGATTTGCAGCGCATGGCGGGTCAGGCGCGGGCTGGCCTCCAGCATAATACGGGTGCCGGCTGGCAGCCAGATACCCGCCAGCCCCGGCAGCCACTGGGCGAGCGTAAGCAGCAGCGTCAGCGGCAGCAGTATCAACAGCAGAAGAAGCGCAATAGCGGCTTTGTATTTACCCTTCATGGGCAAGTCAGCGTCCCGGAAAGTCATCCATACTGACGCCATTGTGCCACGTTAACCTGTTGATTACATACTACTGCCGCCTCTTAGTTTTAGTGGTGGAGCATCTCGTCAACCACCTGCTCTTTGCTGAGCTGATACGGATAGTAGGTCGGCCAGTTATCCATCTCCTTCAGCAGCGCCTCCTGAGAGGTGTTGCCCATAAAGATATGGAAGTGCGCTGACTTGCGCGGGGCAATAGTGTGATCGCTGAACTGCACGAACTTCGGCGCGCTGCTGCTGGCATCCTTACACTCAAAAAGATAGCGCACGCCTTTTTTACCCGAGGCGTAGGTGAGGATCTTGTAGCCCGCCGATTCATACTTACAGCTGCTCACCTTGTCGCCGGTATGAAACTCCATTACGCCGTTCTCAATGCCCAGCGTATCGACATCGGTGATATACCCTTTGCGATAGTACGCTTTGATCTCCTCAGCAGTTTTACCCTGCTCTTTCTCAGCCTTCTTTTTGAAAACCGGATCGAGATCGCCGCTGAGCAGATAGGGATAGATGGATTGCCACATACCGTCCCAGTCGCTAAGGTCGCGCGCTTTGACATCTTTGTCATTGAACTCGCCTTCGGCGGCTTTTTGCTCCAGCGCCGTCAGCGGCTTGCCGTGCGCATGGTGGCCATGCGCCAGCGCCTGTCCCCCTATCAACAACGTTCCCAGAGCTACTGCAAATTTTCCAAAACGGTTAGCCAAAATGTCACCCTCAGTCCATGTTAAGAGAAGTGATGTTATATTATTACATAATCAACATCAATTCTTATGTTAAGACCTCACGTAACTGGCTATAATTACTCCTAAATCACTGGAGAAAAGCTTATGAAACTCGCGGTATACAGCACCAAGCAGTACGATAAAAAGTATCTGCAGCAGGTTAACGAGAGCTATCAATACGATCTTGAATTTTTTGACTTTCTGTTAACGGAAAAAACGGCGAAAACCGCCCACGACTGCGACGGAGTATGCATCTTTGTTAACGATGACGGCAGCCGTCCGGTGCTGGAGGAGTTAAAGAAGCACGGGGTCAAATTTATCGCCCTGCGCTGCGCGGGCTTTAATAACGTCGATCTCGATGCGGCAAAAGAGCTGGGGCTGCGCGTGGTTCGCGTTCCGGCCTACTCTCCTGAAGCGGTCGCTGAACACGCCGTCGGCATGATGATGACCCTTAACCGCCGCATCCATCGTGCCTATCAGCGTACCCGCGACGCCAACTTCTCGCTGGAGGGGCTGACCGGCTTCACCATGTACGGTAAAACCGCCGGGGTGATCGGCACGGGGAAAATCGGCATTGCCGCCCTGCGTATTCTCAAAGGCTTTGGTATGCGCCTGCTGGCGTCCGATCCCTACCCGAGCGCGGCCGCGCTGGAGCTGGGCGTCGAGTATGTCGATCTGCCGACGCTGTTTGCCAACGCTGACGTTATCACCCTGCACTGTCCGCTGACGCCGGAAAACTACCATCTTCTCAACCACGACTCTTTCGCGCAGATGAAGGATGGAGTGATGATCATCAACACCAGCCGCGGCGGCCTGGTTGACTCTCAGGCAGCTATTGAAGCGCTGAAGACGCAGAAGATTGGTGCGCTGGGCATGGACGTGTATGAGAACGAGCGCGATCTCTTCTTTGAAGATAAGTCGAACGACGTGATCCAGGATGATGTCTTCCGCCGCCTCTCTGCCTGCCATAACGTGCTGTTCACCGGCCACCAGGCGTTTTTGACCGCCGAAGCGCTAATCAGCATCTCGCAAACCACCCTGGAAAACCTGCGTCAGCTGGAAAGCGGCGATCCTTGCCCTAACGAGCTGGTTTAAGCGTTAATAAAACATGCCTCCCTCCCTTCAGCGGAGGGAGTTTCAGACTATCCCGCAAGACTTCCCTTACCGTACTGATAAAATAGAACTTACCACGGAGGATCTTCAGGGAGTCGTTATGAAAAGAGTGATTGCATTAACTGGGCTGTGTGTTTTGCTGGCAGGCTGCGCGCGGGATGGAAAGGTTTCCGTGACCAGCGAGCAGCTGATCGGCCATCGCTTTGTGCTGGAAAACGTTAACGGCAAAGCGATTACGCCTGGAGAGAATCCGCCCGAGCTGCGCTTCGGTGAGAAAATGGCGATCTCCGGCAGCATGTGCAACCGCTTCTCTGGTCAAGGGAAACTCTCCAGCGGCGAGCTGACGGCGAAAGAGCTGGTGATGACCCGCATGGCCTGTATCGATCCGCAGCGTAACGAACTCGATAGCGTGATTGGCACCGTTCTTAAAGACGGCGCGCAGGTCGATCTTACCGACAGCCAGCTGACGCTGACCACAGCGGACAAGACGCTGATCTATAAGCTGGCTGACGCAGGACAGTAATCAGTAGCTGCCGCAGGTACCTGTGGCAAGAGATTGTTCGCTACAGCGTTTACCGTTAGGCAGTGCACACATGCCCGTGGCGGAGCCATCCAGCTGACGGGCAATGGAGAGCGAACCGCCAATCATCGCGCAGTTAGCTGCACCCGTACTGGACATCGCGGCCTTCAGACCCGGCGCGACGTGCGCCGCCGTGGCCTGCTGTACAGGCTCGCTGCTACATGCCGAAAGTAACCAGACAGCACACCCTACCCATAACGCTGTACGCATTTTTTCTCCCCTCTGAGTTAGCAAAACCTATGCATAATAGGCAGCGTTGCGCCTGACGTCGAGAGGAGGATGCGGGTTTTCTGTCCGGCATAGCGTTTTTTGTACTCTGCGCTATGCCACAGGCCTGGCGGCCTTAGTTACGCTAGGAGCGTAAATCCAGCGCTACGTGGGCAGCGGAGAGCGGGGCTGAAACGTTATTCAGCATAATCATGGAAGACTTACAAAAAATGCATTTTGCGCCGAAGGGATTGGCTTCGCTCACGTCAAAATGTGAAGTTCTGTACTGTGACCCATGACAGTGTGGGCATCGGAAATGAATGTGATTAGTAATAATAATATCCTTTTTTAAATAATTATTTTCAACGAGGGCCGCCGTTCAGGCCTGCCTTAACCCGCTGTTCCCATTAGAAGTATAGCGGTCGTTGTGGTATTTGCAGAAATAGTTACAGAGAAAGATGTAGAGACAGTGACTGGCTGAATAAAATTTTTATCAGCGGGGAAAACATCTACAGGGAAATATCAGAAGATACAAACAGTGAGAAGGTTTCGTGGAGTACAAAGATAGTTTCAGTGCTACATCGTTATAGCCATTAACGCATGATTAACCGCACGATGCAAGGGGTAAAGTAAAATAGTTTCTCAGGGTGACCTTCTGTCAGTGCTACATACGGGAAAATGCAGCGCGCCATTTTGCGATATCTTCACTTTTAGATCAAAAACCGCTCCGGACTGGCTGTCTATACTGGAGTGAGAAGTGAACATTTACGCAATGAGAGCAAACCTATGATCACAGTTGATGGTAATGGCGCGGTCGCCTCGGTGGCGTTCCGAACCAGCGAAGTTATCGCCATATACCCGATTACCCCCAGCTCAACGATGGCCGAGCAGGCAGATGCCTGGGCTGGCAACGGGCTGAAAAACGTGTGGGGCGATACGCCTCGGGTTGTCGAGATGCAGTCCGAGGCCGGGGCGATTGCCGCCGTGCACGGTGCGTTACAGACGGGGGCGCTCTCGACCTCCTTCACCTCGTCGCAGGGCCTGCTGCTGATGATCCCGACCCTCTACAAGCTGGCGGGTCAGCTGACGCCGTTTGTCCTGCACGTGGCGGCCCGCACCGTGGCCACCCACGCGCTCTCTATCTTTGGCGACCACTCCGATGTCATGGCCGTGCGCCAGACCGGCTGCGCCATGCTCTGCGCAGGCAGCGTCCAGGAGGCGCAGGATTTTGCCCTGATCTCCCACGTTGCCACCCTGAAAAGTCGGGTGCCCTTTATTCATTTCTTTGACGGTTTCCGCACCTCCCATGAGATCAACAAAATCGTCCCGCTGGCTGACGAGACGATCCGTAGCCTGCTGCCTGGGGAGGAGATCGCCGCCCATCGCGCTCGTGCCTTAAACCCGGACCACCCGGTGATCCGCGGTACCTCAGCTAACCCGGATACCTACTTCCAGTCTCGCGAGGCGACCAACCCGTGGTACAACGCGGTCTATGAGCACGTTGAACAGGCCATGGATGACTTTGCAGAGGCCACTGGCCGCCGCTATCAGCCGTTTGAGTACTACGGCCATCCGCAGGCGGAACGGGTCATTGTGATTATGGGTTCCGCGATCGGCACCTGCGAAGAGGTGGTTGATGAGCTCCTCACCCGCCATGAGAAAATTGGTGTGCTGAAAGTGCGCCTCTATCGTCCCTTCTCGGCCCAGCATCTGCTGGCAGTGCTGCCCCAGAGCGCGCAGCGCATTGCCGTGCTGGATCGTACCAAAGAGCCAGGCGCGCAGGCGGAGCCGCTCTATCTCGATATCATGACCGCGCTGGCGGAGGCCTTTAACCAAGGCGAGCGCGATACCCTGCCGCGCGTCATCGGCGGACGCTACGGCCTCTCCTCGAAAGAGTTTGGCCCGGAGTGCGTGCTGGCTATCTTCAACGAGCTGCGGGCAGAGAAGCCCAAGCCGCGCTTTACCGTCGGCATCTATGACGACGTGACCAACCTCTCCCTGCCAATGCCGGAGAACACCCAGCCCTCAGCCGCGAAGCTGGAGGCGCTCTTCTATGGTCTGGGCAGCGACGGCAGCGTCTCGGCGACTAAGAACAACATCAAAATTATCGGCAACGCCACGCCCTGGTATGCTCAGGGCTACTTCGTCTACGATTCGAAAAAAGCAGGCGGCCTGACGGTATCTCATCTGCGCGTCAGCGAGCAGCCGATCCGCTCTGCCTATCTGATCTCGCAGGCGGATTTTGTTGGCTGCCACCAGCTGCAGTTTATTGATAAGTACCAGATGGCCGAGCGCCTGAAGCCTGGCGGGATTTTCCTGCTCAACACCCCCTACAGCGTCGACGAGGTGTGGGCGCGGCTGCCGCAGGAGGTGCAGGCGGTACTCAACCAGAAGCAGGCCCGCTTCTATATTATCAACGCGGCGAAGATTGCCCGCGAATGCGGTCTGGCGGCACGCATCAACACCGTCATGCAGATGGCGTTCTTCCATCTGACGCAGATTTTACCCGGCGACACCGCGCTGACCGCATTGCAGGGTGCAATAGCCAAAAGCTACAGCAGCAAAGGCCAGGAGCTGGTCGAGCGCAACTGGCAGGCGCTGGCCCTGGCCCGTGAATCCCTGTTTGAGGTTCCGCTGGAGCAGGTTAACGCCGCCAGCCCGTACCGCCCGCCGGTGGTCAGCGACGCCGCGCCGGACTTTGTGAAAACCGTCACCGCCGCGATGTTGGCCGGGCTGGGCGATGCGCTACCGGTCTCCGCCCTGCCGCCGGACGGCACCTGGCCGCTGGGCACCACCCGCTGGGAAAAACGCAATATTGCCGAAGCGATCCCTATCTGGAAGCCGGAGATCTGCACCCAGTGCAACCACTGCGTAGCCGCCTGCCCGCACTCGGCGATCCGCGCCAAAGTGGTCGCCCCAGAGGCGCTGGAAAACGCCCCGGCCTCCTTACAGTCGCTGGACGTTAAATCCCGCGACATGCGCGGCCAAAAATACGTTCTTCAGGTTGCGCCGGAGGACTGCACCGGCTGTAACCTCTGCGTCGAGGTGTGCCCGGCCAAAGATCGCCAGAACCCGGAGATCAAGGCCATCAATATGATGTCGCGCCTTGAGCATGTGGAGGAGGAAAAAGTTAACTACGACGCCTTCCTCGACCTGCCTGAGATTGACCGCAGCACGCTGGAGCGTATCGACATTCGCACCTCGCAGTTGCTTACCCCGCTGTTTGAGTACTCCGGGGCCTGCTCCGGCTGCGGCGAAACGCCGTACATTAAGCTGCTGACTCAGCTCTACGGTGACCGGATGCTGATCGCCAACGCCACCGGCTGCTCCTCGATCTACGGTGGTAACCTGCCCTCTACCCCCTACACCACCGATGCTAACGGTCGCGGTCCAGCATGGGCTAACTCGCTGTTTGAGGACAACGCCGAGTTTGGGCTGGGCTTCCGCCTTACCGTTGATCAGCACCGTCAGCGCGTGATGCGCCTGCTGGAGACCTTCTCCGAGGCGATCCCGGCCGAGCTTAACGCGGCGCTGCACGCGGAGGCGACGCCGGAGGTGCGTCGGGAACAGGTTGCCGCTCTGCGCCAGCACCTGAGCGGCGTGGCGGAAGCCGAAGAGCTGCTAACGGATGCCGACGCGCTGGTGGAGAAATCCATCTGGCTGATCGGCGGCGACGGCTGGGCCTATGACATTGGTTTTGGCGGACTGGATCACGTCCTGAGCCTGACGGAGAACGTCAACATTCTGGTGCTGGATACCCAGTGCTACTCCAACACCGGCGGTCAGGCCTCGAAGGCAACGCCGCTGGGGGCAGTAACCAAGTTTGGCGAGCACGGCAAGCGTAAGGCGCGTAAGGATCTGGGCGTCAGCATGATGATGTACGGTCATGTCTACGTGGCGCAGATCTCGCTTGGCGCGCAGCTTAACCAGACGGTGAAAGCGATTCAGGAGGCGGAAGCCTATCCGGGGCCGTCGTTGATTATTGCCTACAGCCCCTGCGAAGAGCATGGCTACGATCTGGCCCTCAGCCACGATCAGATGCGCCAGCTGACGGCAACCGGCTTCTGGCCGCTCTACCGTTTCGATCCGCGTCGTGCCGACGAGGGCAAGCTGCCGCTGGCGCTGGACTCCCGCCCGCCTTCAGATGCACTGGCCGATACGCTGCTTAAAGAGCAGCGCTTCCGTCGCCTCAATGCCCAGCAGCCGGAGGTGGCAGAGCAGCTATGGAAGGATGCCACCGCCGATCTGCAAAAACGCTACGACTTCCTGGCCCAGCTGGCAGGTAAAGCAGAGAAGAACGCAGCGGAGTAACACCCTGTTTTTGCCCGGCATTGCCGGGCAAAACGTGTAATACTCTCTCCTGTACCAGCCTGCCCAGGAGTTCTGCCATGCGCCATCAACCCGTCGCCTCATCCCGCATCGCCTCCGTAGGCTATGATGAAGCCTCCTGCACGCTGGAGATTTTATTCCACGACCGAAGCTGCTATCAGTACCACGGCGTACCGCTACGTATATTCACCGTGTTTTTGACCGTGGTATCGAAAGGCCGCTTTTATGATGGCGTCGTAAAGGGAAAATATCCGGAAAGAAAGGTGTTTCGATAAGCCTGGCCGATGTTCTGGCTTGGTCACTATTACTCAATAGTTATCGTAACGACATTGCTTGATGCCGCGTTGTCGGCGTTATCAACCATGTAGTACGATACCGTGTGCTGACCGATTGCTGCCAGCTCATCTGGAATGAGGAACATCATAGGAAAATCCTCATTAACATTAGTAACAACGTTTGCCGCCTGGCGCATACCTCCCCACACCAAGCAGATAAGATCGCTCTGCCGAGCATTCACATAGGCAGGAATAGAGACCGCTACGCCACCCACCAGCGCAATATCTGCAGATTGAATCACGTTATCCGTTGCCTGGGGTAGGATCAGATCGGGAAGTGCCATAATATTCTCCTTGGTTACTCGGTTAAAAAATCACCGACAGGATAGGCTTATGGGCGTCTTAGACTGAGCAGTTAAGAGTCAGTCCGGCGTTAAAAAAGCTGTTTCAGCGGAACCAGGCAAGCGCGGCGCGTGAGCGTTAAAATGATTGAGATACTTACGTTAAGGCGAGTAAATTCAGTCGCTGGATGTCTGCTTTGTGCCAGAAGCAGACATCCATAGGAGAAATAAGCGATTAGTTCTTAAATTCATTGTAATTTTTTTGTATTCGCAAAGGAATTTATGTTGGTTGTATAATTACCTAATATTCATACAGTTGAATGGGAGATGTGGGATGAAGTTCTCGTACAGACATGGTTTTGATCCTGAGTATAATAAAAAGCCGATACGGGAAGATGCTCCAGAGTGGCTTCGCTCTTTATTTTTTGTAACTGTCCTTGATAATTTTTTGTACATTGATGGTGATAGCCGCATTGCGAATGATGAAAACAAGCCGCTGGGTATTAAGGCTTTGATCGAGCGACTTTGCGCAGAGAATGGTCAAGAAACAGATCATGAGGATTTCGATTCATGGTACTGCCATGATGCTTTGAAAGTGCGTTTGCAACATATGCGTTGGTTTCAATTTTACGATGCTGTTGAGATCATCGGAGATCTATTAAGAAAAAGAGATGTTGAGAGAGGCCATACTTGGGGTAAGAAGGTATCAGAAGACATTACTTTTCCATCATATCGTCAGAAATTGAACGAGTTATTCGCATCTCGAAATATTGACTGGAAAATGAATTCTGCTGGTAGGTTAGAAACACCACTACCAAATGAACTAGAACAAAAAGTCGATGAAACTAACAACATATTGCAAGACCAGTTTGAACCTGCAAGGAGGCATTATGTGAAAGCCCGTGCTTTTGCATTAGGTGCGCATAAGGATCCAGAAAATTCCATAAAAGAATCAATAAGTGCAATAGAAAGCATGTGTCGGACTTATTATCCGTCAGCCTCAACCTTGGGCGAGGTATTGAAACTGATGAGAAAAGAAAACATTATCTCACCTATGCTATTAACTGTAATAGAAAAATTTTACGCTTATACAAATGCAGAGCCAGCAGTAAGACATGGTAGCAACAAGGTTTCTTCCGTCTTGGAATACGATGCTGAATTCGTGTTGCATATATCAGCAGCATTTATTAGAACAATAATACAAAGAAAAGCTGTTTTGGATAACTAAGCCAGACTTACAGCCAACTGACCGTCTTTTATTATTAAAAACATAATAATGTTAGGTCCGCTCTTCGCTCATAGCGGACCTTGTCCCTTACGCATGTCTGCTTTGTGCCAGAAGCGGTCGTTTACACAACCTCGATAAGCGCAAACTCTTCAAAGATAAGTTCCATCTCCTCAGAATACGTGCCTTCACGCTCAAAATAACGTTTATGGCCCTCCTTCCAGTACGCCAGACTTAAATCCCCTTCTCCTTCTTTGCTGGCAAGCTCGCTCGTCACGTCGCAAAAGCGGATGAGCTGCATCCTGACAGTTTGGATCACACACATCGGCTGTCCGGCACCGTCAAGAATGATGTTGTAACTTCCAACGCAGGGCGCTTCGCCTCGTTCATACTCACGTTGAAAAGAGGCTCTCGAACAGCATGTTGCTGTTTTAATCCCACTCAGAACCAGTTGAACGAGTTCATCAGCAAGTTCCGAGCTATCGCCAAAATGCCATGCAAGCGCACCAGGGTAAGTGCTTCTTAACGCTTCGACCTTTGTCATTGTCAGCCTCTGTTAATTTGAGCTGGAGGCAAGATCGGACCGATCGCCTCGCGTTGTCGGATGAGAGATAACGATAAATTCTACGGGTTGCTGGCTGTCGTTTCTGGCCTGATGCTTTGCCTCCGGCGGGATTTCAAGCCCCTGCTGAGCCGTGATTCCATGTTTAACGCCCTCCAGTTCCATCGTCAGCGTGCCCTCAAGAACATAAAAAAACTGTCGGGAAACGGAGTGAAAGTGCCGCTTTTCGTGTGTGCCTGGCGGCATTTTTTCATGAATAATCAGCATGTCCTGCCGGTTTACCAGATACCACCCGTCGCAATCATCACCCCAGAGATAATGTTCAGCATTGTCTTTTGAAATCATCGTTTTTTCCTGCGTAAGAGCTTCTTATTTGTGGTCCTTTAGATACAGGTAAACTAACGCGATATAGCCTGGGAGCACTACCACCATATTTAGAGTTGACTGCACGGGTTGAGAGGCCTTGTCAGGAGAGGAACGAGGCAAGCAGAAGCGGATAGTAATGTACTAGCGGTTTTACCTATCCGGCATCAGGCGTCTTATAGTTTATTCAAAAGGTTAGTCCAGAGCTCTGCAGAGTATGTCGATAATTAAATCGTGGGGAAAAATAGTTTGATTAGTATCTCTAAGCTCTTCTAATGTCCACCAGTGATAATTTTGAATGACGCTCTTTTCATTATCACTCCATCCCGAGCAGTCGATATCTGTTTTTTCCGTATGGATTATAAAGAAACGCTCTTCGGCAAGAACTGTCTCCCCATCAGGCAGCTGCATGGGGAAGGTTCGGGATGCCGCCGTCGCTCCAGCCGAATCTCTTTTTAACCCGGTCTCTTCCTGCAACTCCCGTAGTGCGGCCTGTTCAAAGGATTCGTTCAATTCAAGCCCACCGCCGGGCGTCGCCCAGTATGACATGCCGCTTAAGGCGTCATTTTTATGAGAAAAATTAAACAGTAACACATCATTTTCAGGTGAAAGAATGATTAACCGGGATGCTGGGCGAGTACGCATAACGTTTCCTTCTGATACAGCTTAAAACTGATTTCCGTCTCGCTATTTAAACATACCTTCGTTCAAATCTCACCGAAGTGATTGCTTATTGAGCAAATGTGAAGTTCGTATATCAATTGTTGATATTAGGGAATGTATTGTTTTGTAAACGTATAGAAATTGTCGACACATGATCGTTAGGCATTTCCATTTCCCCAAGGGTAAGAGTCAAAAACTATCATGAAGCATGGCCTTGTATTGACCGATGAAGATTTACTGGCAAAAGGTAACGATCGCTACGTCTTCCAGCATCCACACGATAGTCAGCTGCTGATTAAAGTGGTTATTCCCGGTATTGCAAAATACAAAAGTAAACTGCGTGAAATCTATCGGGATGTCAAAGAGTGCAAGCCGAAAACCTCAACGGACTCGCTCTATATTCAAAAGATTGAAGGCCTTGTGGAGACCAACAGAGGCGTAGGGCAAGTCATTGTGAAAGAGTGCGATGAGCATAGCGCTATCGCGTCAACGCTTTATCAGCTTGCGCTAAACAAAGAGCTTGACGCCAATAAACTTCAAAAGCTGAACGTTTTTTTTGACTGGTTTGTCACGACCAGCGTCATCATTAACTCCCTGCATTGTAAAAACATCGTTTACGCCTGGGACAGCGCACGGCAGGAGTATCGTTTCAAGGTCATTGATGGTTTCGGTGACAAAACGCTTTTTCAACTCAGCAAGCTGTCAGGGGTTATTCGCGATAAAAATAAGCTTAAATGCCTTAAGCGAATGCTCAGAGATTTGAACAGGCTGCAACAGGCCTAATGCTCCGCATCAGGAGTCCTGCACGCCATCGGTCAGTGACCGGTGGCGTGACGAGAGCCCTCACACTCTATCTGCAATGCCTGCCATAACCCTTGCTCACGTTTTTTTTCAGCTTATCCAGAACACCCCTGCCAAAACAGAGTGCACCGTCATTTTAACCTATTGAAATTATTAATTTAATTATAAAAAATCCAGGGCTTACCTCCTCCCTTGCGACCTCAATAAGAACGTTCCAATTTTGCCTTTTAAATGCTAGAGTTTAGACAAAATGATGACAGGTTTTTATTCTATCGTCTTATTACATGATATATGTTGGAAAAAGGCTTATATGATTACTGTAAACACGGATACAAAAGTAAGATACAGCAAAACCATACAGCAGTTTTTAAATGATAACCACAGAGAGAACTGGTTGACTTTATATTATCACTTCTCTGCCCTGGACTATCTAAACCCCGTCATGACCCCGGCCGATCTGTATCAGGAGTTATTTCACGCAGTACAACTGGGTAGAGTGTTCCCAGATGGTAAAACATTTGCTGACTGCACGGCAAAAATAGCACCCCAGCTTATTTTAGAGCAATATCGGGAGAAATCATCCCTTCCTGATTTTAACCTGGCATTGTTCGTTCATGAAAACTTTTACATTCCCTATGTGAACGAAAGCAACTATGTTTCAGAGAGCCCGAAGTCCTTACAAAAACATATTGAAGATCTCTGGCCCATACTCACCAAGGTTTCGGTAAAAAATGAGTACTCCTCACTGCTGGACCTCCCCTACCCGTACATCGTGCCAGGGGGTCGTTTTGGTGAGACTTTCTACTGGGATTCGTACTTCGCTATGCTTGGATTCGTTGATAGCGGTCGCCCTGACTTATTGAAAGATATGACCGATAACTTTGCATGGCTAATAGATCAGTACGGACATATTCCCAATGGGAACAGAACGTATTTTCTTAGCCGCTCTCACCCGCCTGTTTTTTCGCTGATGCTGGAGCTGATAGAGGAAAAGGGGCTCGCCAATGCTGATGACTACATTGAGCAGCTGCTAAGAGAGTACAGTTTTTGGATGGAAGGCAGTAACAAAATAGTGCCCGGCCAGGCTCTGCGGCATGTTGTCGCTCTGGATGATGGTTCGATACTTAATCGCTATTGGGATGAGAGGGACAGCCCACGGGATGAGTCATGGGCCGAAGATATTGAAACGGCTAACCTCAGCGGGCGTGAACACAGACAGGTTTATCGTGATCTACGATCTGGTGCAGCTTCAGGCTGGGATTTTTCATCGCGCTGGCTGGATGAAAGTAACAAACTCAGTAGCATACGAACCACCGCATTTATCCCCATAGATTTAAATGCGTTTCTGTTCAATCTCGAAAGAAAAATTTCTGACATTTTATTGAGAACGGGGAAAACCAATCAGTCAAAAGAGTTTAGATCGCTCTATCTCAGACGTAAAAAAGCCATCAACAAGCATCTGTGGGATAACGCCTCCGGGGTATATCGTGATTATGACTGGGAGAATAAATGTTTTGGCGCATTCTCAGCGGCTTCTCTGACGCCCTTTTACGTTAAAATGAGTTCAGAAAAAAAAGCATACTCCTCAGCGCAGGCTGTAAGAGACCTTCTGCTCACCCCGGGAGGAGTTCTTAGTACCACTTTAGATACCGGAGAGCAATGGGATAAACCCAATGCCTGGGCCCCTCTACAGTGGATGGCAGTGATTGGCTTTGAAAATTATGGCGAGAAAGATCTGGCCCGCGAAATAGCGACTAACTGGATACACACGGTTGACCAGTTTTATCAAAAACACCACAAACTGGTTGAAAAATATGACATAACGAATAAAGAAAGCCTTCCTGGCGGAGGGGGTGAATATCCTTTACAGGATGGTTTCGCCTGGACTAATGGCGTTACCTATCAGCTCTTAATGAGATACAGCAATTAAATAGCACAGCGCGTTAGCCTGCCGCTTTTAACCAGGTTTACGTTAAGAAACAAGAAATATAGTGTGATCTCGCTCGATAATTGGAACGTTCCTACTTACGCAAAAAATGACTCCTCACTAAGATGAGCACCACTTAAAACCATCTTACTAATGTGTTGGACATTAACTATGGCTAAGAAAGCAAACACCCAAGATGTTGATAAACTCATATTTCTTGTTGGCGGCGTTGAAAATATTGCAGCGGTAACCCACTGCATCACCCGGCTGCGCTTCGTTCTGAACGATGCATCAAAAGCGCAGCCGAAAGAGATTGAAGCGCTGCCCATGGTTAAGGGCTGCTTCACGAATGCCGGGCAGTTTCAGGTGGTAATCGGCACCGACGTCGGTGACTGGTATCAGGTGCTGCTGAAACAAACGCAAATGAGCGGCATGGATAAAGAAAGCGCTAAACGCGTTGCCCGTCAAAATATGAAATGGCACGAAAGTCTGATCTCTCACCTGGCCGAAATATTCTTTCCTCTGCTGCCAGCCCTGGTCAGCGGTGGTTTGATTTTAGGCTTTCGTAACGTCATCGGCGATCTGCCATTACATAACAATGAACCCCTCATTAATGCATCAGCGGTGTGGAAAAATATCTACGATTTCCTGTGGTTGATTGGCGAGGCGATATTCTTTTACATCCCGGTAGGTATTTGCTGGTCAGTGATGAGAAAAATGGGGGGTACGCCGATACTCGGTATCGTACTCGGCATCACCCTGGTCTCGCCGCAGTTGATGAATGCTTACATGCTGGGACAGCAGGTGCCTGATATATGGAATTTTGGCCTGTTTACCATTGAAAAAGTAGGCTATCAGTCACAGGTGATCCCCTCTGTACTGGCAGCCATGGCGCTGGCGTGGCTGGAAATCAATCTTAAGCGCATTGTGCCCGACTATCTTTCACTTGTGATTGTGCCGGTAGTGTCGCTGATTGTTGCTGTTTTCCTGGCCCATACCCTTATCGGACCCTTTGGCCGAATTATCGGCGATGGTATCGCATGGGGCGTCAGCCATTTGATGACAGGTCCTTTCGCACCTGTCGGTTCAGCGCTGTTTGGTTTCCTTTATGCTCCGCTCGTGATCACCGGCGTACATCAGACTACGCTGGCAATCGACCTACAGCTTATCCAGAACATGGGTGGTACACCGGTCTGGCCGATCATTGCCCTCTCGAATATGGCGCAGGCCTCTGCCGTACTTGGCATCATATTAATCAGTAAAAAAACAAACGAGCGTGAAATTTCCGTTCCTGCCGCCATCTCCGCCTACCTCGGCGTCACCGAGCCCGCGATGTATGGTATTAACATGAAATATCGCTTCCCGATGCTGTGCGGCATGGTGGGATCCGGCTGCGCCGGTCTGGTTTGTGGTCTCTTCAGCGTGACCGCCAGTGGCATCGGCGTCGGTGGTTTACCGGCGATCCTCTCAATACAAACGCGTTACTGGTCTGTCTTCGGCGCGGCAATGATGGTTGCCATTGTCATCCCACTGGTGCTGACCATCGCGATTTACAAAAGAAAACAGGCTTCAGGCAAGCTGCTGGTTGTTTAGAGAGAGGGAAAAACTCGTGAAAAATAATATCCACTGGTGGCAGAACGGCGTTATCTACCAGATCTACCCACGCAGTTTTCAGGACAGTACAGGAAACGGCATGGGTGATATCAATGGTATCACCCGTCGACTGGATTATCTGCAGTGGCTGGGCGTCAGCGCCATCTGGCTGACGCCCATCTACTCATCGCCCCAGGTAGACAATGGCTATGACGTTGCGGACTATTACGATATCGATCCTCTGTTCGGCACCATGGAAGATTTCGAAAATCTGATTGCGGCCGCCCATGAGCGTCAGATAAAAGTGATCATGGATATGGTGTTTAACCATACCTCAACGCAGCATGCCTGGTTCAAATCGGCTGCCAGCAATCGTTTAAGCCCATGGCGCAATTTTTATATCTGGCGCGATGGTAAAGGCGCCCTGCCGCCTAATAACTGGCATTCAAAGTTTGGCGGCAGCGCGTGGCAGTGGCATGAAGAGAGCCAGCAATACTATCTGCACTCTTTTTCCCCTGAACAGGCCGATCTCAACTGGGAGAATCCGGACGTGCGTAACGCGCTAAAAGCGGTGTGTCACTTCTGGGCGGATAAAGGGATCGACGGGCTGCGGCTGGATGTCATTAACCTGGTGTCGAAGCATCCCGATCTCCCGGACGATCACGACGGGGATGGGCGTCGCTACTATACCGACGGTCCCGCCATTCATGATTTTCTGGAAGAGATGAGCCGGGATGTTTTTCAACCCCGCGGGTTAATGACGGTCGGCGAAATGTCATCCACTCAGCTGGCTCACTGCCAGCGTTATGCACGGCTGGATGGCAAAGAGCTCTCGATGACCTTTAATTTTCACCATCTCAAAATAGATTATGATGAGGGCAAAAAGTGGAACCGCGGTACACCGGATCGCGTTCATCTGAAAAAGATATTCTCAGAATGGCAGTGCGGCATGCATGGTCTGGCATGGAATGCACTCTTCTGGTGTAATCACGATCAGCCACGCATCGTCTCCCGCCTGGGTGACGATGGCCCCCTGCGTGAGGTTTCTGCAAAAATGCTGGCGATGGTATTACACGGCATGCAGGGCACGCCTTATATTTTTCAGGGTGAAGAGATCGGGATGACCGATCCGCATTTTAAGCATATCGATCAATATCGCGATGTAGAGAGCCTGAATATTTATCAATCGCTGATTACAGCGGGCATCTCTCAGGAACACGTTCTGGCGATCCTGGAGAAAAAATCGCGTGATAACAGTAGAACGCCTGTGCAATGGGACAATAGCATTAACGCAGGCTTCACCAGCGGCAAAAGCTGGATTGACGTAGCCGATAACTATGATGTCATTAACGTTGAGCAGGAACGGCTGAATGCGCATTCAGTCCTGAACACCTATCGCCGTCTCATTGAGCTGCGAAAAAGCCTGCCCGTCTTGACCCTTGGCGACTATACCGATATGGATCCGCTGAGTGAGAGCATCTGGTGCTACAAACGAGAAGATGGTGATAATAGCCTGCTAGTGTTGGCGAATCTTACACCGGATACAGTCTCTATTGACGATTACTTTGGTGAGGAAGAACGCTGGCGTCTACTGTACGGTAATTATGACGACGCGCAGAATAGTGTACATTCGCTGCGTCCTTATGAATGCATGTGGTGGATGAAATAACCGACTCTCGCAAAGCGTGATGCCGACGTCTATTTGATGATACGCGTCGGCAATCATTACGTTCACTAGGCAACAAACTGACAGGGAATAACAATTTTTTTCTTTTCGACATTCCCGTTTAACAGGGCGATCAGGAGCTGTATGGCCTCGCGACCCGCATCCGGATAGCCCAGCCTGACTGAAATGACCTCTGGAAATAAAAAGCTCAGCAGCGGAATGCTCCCGATACTGCCTATCTCAATATTAAAATTCTTTTCACGTATAAATTTGATCGCGCCGAGGGCGATGGTATCCGTCGCACAGATCAGTGCCCGCGTTTCTGCATTCACGATCTCCGCCGCCAGTTGATAGCCGCTCTGATAGGTTAAATTTCCCAATGCTGCGCGGGGAATAAAACCGAACTGTTCACATCCCTGCAGATAAGCCTGGTAACGTTCGCTGCCTGTGGTTTTATCTTTCTCCGCGACGCCAATAAAACTCACGTTTTCAGCACCGTTGTGCACCATACGCTGCATCAGCATTCGCACCGCGCCAGCACCATCATAACGAACTCGGGGAAAGCCAGAGAGTTCGCTTTCGATAAGTACCACTCTGTCTTTCCACTGTCTGAGCATGGTGCTGGCGATCCCGGTAAAACCAAAAATAATGACGCCTTCAACCTGACGGTTTTCCAGTACTTTCAGGTGTTCTTCAAGACGTTCCGGTTGTAGCAGCGTTTCCATAATCAGCGCATCATATCCGTGCTGATAAACGTGAGGCAAAATGGTCTGCACGGCCTGGTTCTCTGAGGCCGAATCGAGGCGTGTCACAATGATACCGATGATTTTTTCACGCTGGGCGCGGAGAGACTGCGCGGCTTTTGAAGGCGTAAAACCATACTGTCGGATAACGGACTGGACGTGGTCAAGCGTGGATTTTTTGACTTTTGGGCTGTTATTGATGACAAGTGAAACCGTGGATTTACTTACGCCACTCAGTTTTGCTATATCATTCAGAGTGAGTTTCTTACCTTCCATACCTGCTCCACACCTTAGCTTTTCTCTCTTTCGACAATCTTAACGCATTACCTGGCCTTAACGCTTGTCTATATGCAAATCGGCAGATCTGACCATCGGGTGGTGTAGCGCGGCGAGAGCATCTCGCGCTTCATCTGCCACGTCTGCTGGATCCCCTGCCCGGCAAAATAGAGCGTCCCCTGCCCTTTTTTTTCGTTGAGTTTATCCAGCACCGCCATCAGCGCCTCGCTGCCCGGACGCGGCGCGTTAGCGTCAAAGAGATCGAGCTGCGCCACGCCCTGGCTGTAGAAATCCCCGAGCATGACGCCCGCCTTCTGATAGCGATGGCCCTCGCGCCAGATGGTATCCAGACAGCGTGTCGCGGCGTGGATAATATCCCGGCTGTCCTGCGTGGGGGTCAGCAGCTTCACCATCGCGCTGTTGCCGTAGTAAGGCTCCCCTGCGGCGAAGGGTGAGGTTTTCACAAAGGCGGAGATGACGCGGCAGTATTGATGCTGGCCGCGCAGCCTGGCCGCCGCCCGCGACGCGTAGGTGCAGACGGCCTGCCTGACCGCTTCATAGTCCGCCGTGCGCTCGCCAAAGCTGCGGCTGCAAAGGATCTCCTGCCTGGCAGGGACAAACTCATCGAACGCCAGGCAGGACTCGCCCCGCAGCTCCCGCACCGTGCGCTCCATCACCACGCTGAACTGCTTGCGGATAAAGCGGATATCGCTATCGGCGAGTTGCAGTACGGTTTTGATCCCGTGCGCATCTAGCGCTTTCGCGAGGCGTCGCCCAATGCCCCATACCTCCTCGACCGGCAGCCGCTCCATCAGCCGCCGCTGGCGATCAACGTTAGAGAGATCCACCACGCCGCCCAGCTGCGGCCAGCGCTTGGCGGCATAGTTAGCCAGCTTGGCCAGGGTTTTGGTCTGCGCAATCCCCACCCCGACTCTCAGGTGGGTCTCACGCCACAGCGTGTTGCGGATCTCCTGGCCAAACTCCTCCAGCACCCGGCAGTTACGCACCCCGGAGAGATCGCAGAACGCCTCATCAATGGAGTAGACGTCCACGCGCGGGCAGAGCCTCTCCAGCGTGCCCATGACGCGGCGGCTCATGTCGGCGTACAGCTCATAGTTGCTGCTAAAGCAGGTGACGCGGTGGGCGCGAAACAGATCCCGCTGCTTGAAGAACGGCGCGCCCATGGTAATACCCAGCCTTTTCGCTTCCGCGCTGAGGGCGATCACGCAGCCATCATTATTGCTCAGCACCACCACCGGCTTGCCTTGCAGATCGGGCCGGAAGACCGTTTCACAGCTGGCATAGAATGCGTTCACATCCACCAGGGCGAACATGATTCAGCACGTGAATTTGATTATGTGAGTCACGACGCCGAAGATTTCGAGCGCCTCTTCACTGCCGATGCGGATGGGCGTATAGCGGGGATTGCGGGGATTAAGCTGAACGGTGGGACGAAGCTGAAGCTCTTTAACGGTAAACTCGCCGTCAACGGCGGCGATAACAATATCGCCATGGGTGGCGGTACGGGCGCTATCGACGACCAGCAGGTCGCCATCGTTGATGCCGCCGTCGATCATCGAATCCCCCGCCGCCTTCACGAAGTAGGTCGCGTTGGGGTGGTGGATCATTAATTCGTTCAGGTCGAGACTCTGTTCCACATAGTCCTGCGCCGGGGAGGGAAAACCGCACGGCACGACATCGCCAAACAGAGGAAACGCGAGAACTTCGCGCAGCTCAGCGGGCTTATAAAATGTTAAACTCACGGACGTCACCTTATTATAATAATCACTGTGTATTTATACAGTAGATTTATATGACGTCGTGATCAAGTGGCTTAAGTAAATACCTGGCGCCGCTTATCTCATCATGAATAATAAAAATCAATATTTATCAATAAATTAACGCATATGTAAATTTTTGACTTTTGTATTCAATCGCTTATTTTATACGCGCAGCGTATTTAAAATCCCACTGCCTGGCCGTCGCGACGGCTGTCGCTGGCAATAACACAGCCATCACGGCGCTCCGTCTCATGGCAGATCCGAAAAAAGACAATATGTGATGTGAAGCATTAAGCCACAGCAGGCGGTTTTTATTCTCCCTCTCACCATGGCCTACATGTGGCTTATGTTCTGTTGGTTCATAATTCAGGGTTTCAGAATGACTTTTGTCCAGCCATTATCACGAGCGTCAAAATGCTTATACCCCTCGGGGGCGTCTGACAGCGCGAGGCGATGTGAGATGATCTGCGCCGGATTAGCTCTACCCTGATGGATAAGCCTTGCGAGCTGGCGGTTGTACGCTTTTACGTTACACTGGCCGGTCTTAATTGACTGACCTTTGAACCAGAAAGTACCAAAATCGAAAGGCACTTTACCTTCTTTAGCCAGATCGGTCGCCCCCCCGGGATCCTGAGGAACAAAAACGCCTACCGCACCAATGCCGCCCGTGGCTTTGGTTGATGCGACAAGGCTATTCAAGGTAGCGGAGTTATCCTCGTGGCCATGCTTATTGCAGCATTGATAACCCACGCATTCGCAGCCGCAATCCGTGCCGCGCCCATCGGTTAATTCGAGAATTTTATTTACCGCATCATCACCCACACCGTTGATCGCCACCGCACCAAGTTGTTCGGCCAACGCCAGTCGGTCTGGATGGGTATCGACAACAAACACCTGTGATGCGCCTTTAATCATGGCCGAATGGGCAGCCATCAAGCCGACCGGGCCAGCACCGTAGATGGCAACACTCTCCCCGGGGCGTAATCCTGCCAGCTCAGTGGCATGCCAGCCGGTCGGGAAGATATCGGAAAGCAAAACGTAATCTTCTTCCTTTTCAACTGCATCCGGAGGCAGTACCAGACAGTTAAAGTCAGCATAGGGAACGCGCAATAACTCCGCCTGTCCACCATCCCACTGGCCCATATCCGCAAAGCCATAGGCGGCACCGGCCGCACCCGGGTTTGCCGTCAGGCAGTAGCCGGTTAGCCCTTTCTCGCAATTTTCACAGAATCCGCAGCCGACATTAAAGGGCAAGCAGACATAATCACCGACTTTAATTCGCTCAACAGCACTGCCGACTTCAATCACCTGGCCCAGATTTTCATGGCCGAAGATGCGACCCTGCTCGAAGCTGGTTCGTCCTTCATACATATGCAAGTCGGAACCGCAGATATTTGTGGTGGTAATACGGACAATCACATCAGTCTGGCGAACAATTTTGGGGTCCGGAACGTCTTTGACTGAAACGTCAAAAGGTCCGTTATAGACAACTGCTTTCATAGTGTTCTCCTCTCCCGCACGATCGGTTTGAGGATGGCGACTGCGTGACGCTTTGCTGTCGCGACCCTCTTGTTGGTGCTGCTTTTTCAATCAAAAAGCGTGGTTGAAGATGTAAGTGTAGAACAGCTCATGGGGCAGCCGGGTGAAATTAATGTCGTGTAACTAATTGAAATATATAGCCGCTTCGCTAGAAGCCCGCTTGTATGCATGACGCGGCAGCTCATAAATTTATAGGTGAATTTTTGAGTTTTTTATTCAATCGCTTACTTTATACGCGCAGCGTATCTAAAAACCTACCGCCTGGCCGTTAGGCGGCAAAGCGGACTGCTCAATAACGTCCTGCTCCCGGCCCGCACGCTGGGGTTGCCCGCAGGCGGTAGATAAACCATCACTGCCAACAAGATTGCCCGATGTTAAAACAGCGTGTCGAGCTGATCGATGACGCGATAGTCGTCATCAATCACCAGCAGCGTTTTGTATTTATCGAAGGTCAGGCACGGATGTGACGTGCCAAAGACCAGAATGTCACCGACGCGGACGTCGCTTTCCGGGGCCAGCTTCACCATACAGTGCTGATCCATTACCCCGACGCTGACGATGGCCTGCGGCTGGAACGGCAGCGCCTGGCCGTGACGGTAGTGGGCAATGGGCTGCGGCAGCCCGGCGTCAAAGGCGCAGTCGCGCTTGCCGAAGTTCACCACCGCGCGGTCGGCTTCCGGCACTGACTGTACCATCGCCACCAGCTCCAGGGCGGAAGCGAGATCGCCGCCCAGATCGCAGGCGACGCGGTCGCGCTCAATCAGCGTCTGCTGCGCGTCGGCATAAATCCCCCGGTCATGGGTGATATAGCAGCCCGGACGGATCACGATCCGGCACTGCGCCGGTTTCTTTGCGTTGAGCCAGATATTACACACTACGTCATACCAGACGGTGCCGGCCCCGGTGAGAATAAACTCGCCGTCCACCAGATGCTCCATGCCACAGGCAAGCTCGGCGGCATCGCGCAGCAGGGCTTCAACCTGCGGCTGCGGATCGTCACCGTGCAGCACGCCCTCATACAGCTCCAGCCCGCGCAGCCGCAGTCCCGGCAGATCGTGGATCTTCTGCGCCAGCGCCAGCGCGGCGTCGGTGCTGCGACAGCCGCAGCGCCCGCCGGGCACGCCCAACTCTACCAGCACATCCAGCGTCTGGTTTTGCCCGGAGAAAAACTCTGCAAGCGCAGCGGCATTGTCAACGCTGTCCACGCAGCAGGCAAAATCCACCTCATGGTAATGCTGCTTAAGCTGAGCGATCAGCTGCATGTTGGCCTTCCCCACCAGCTGGTTCACCATCAGCACGCGCTTGATGCCGCTCGCCATGGCTGCCCCGGCCTGCCAGGCGCTGCCGACGCCAATCGCCCACGCGCCCGCCTGCTGCTGCGCCTGAAAGATCCATGGCGTCATGGTGGTTTTGCCGTGCGGCGCCAGCGAGACGCCGCGTGCATCGGCATAGCGTTGCATCCAGTCGATGTTATTACGCAGCGCCGACTGCTTAAGCACCGCCGCTGGCAGGCAAACATCCTCCGCCAGCACGTTTGCCGGGGTGCGCATGATCGCAGACTTATGGGTCACTAACGTATCGGAGTGATATTTCATAACATGATCCTTAACGGTTTATCGTGTTTTAACGTTAAAATAACATATTTATCTATATGAAAATAAAGCGATAAATATAATATTGTTATTATTTTTGAATAAAAGTATCACAAAACGATCTGGCTTTTGCGTAGTTTTCCACTGTTTTTTGAGCTTGTAAATGGTTAACTTGGCTTAAGAACAAAAAGGGAGTGAGGTGTTATGAAGCATGACTGGCTTTTCAAAAACGCCACCGTTATCGACGGCAGCGGCGGATCTGAATACCGTGCCGATGTGGCGGTCAGCGGCGATCGTATCGTAGCGATTGCGCCTGCGATCCACGCTCAGGCCGAGCATGTTATCGACGCCACGGGTAAGGTGCTGTCGCCCGGCTTTATCGACGTGCATACCCATGATGATACCAACGTCATCCGTATGCCCGATTACCTGCCGAAAATCAGCCAGGGGATCACCACTGTTATTGTCGGCAACTGCGGCATCAGCGCCGCCACCGCCACGATCCGCAGCGACGTACCGGACCCGATGAACCTGCTGGGCGAGAAAGAACACTTTATCTACCCGACGGTAGATGCCTACGCCCATGCGCTGGAAGCCGCGCGGCCCGCCATCAACGTCGGGACGCTGATTGGCCATACGACCCTGCGCAATAACCATATGGACGATCTGTTCCGGGCGGCAACCGCAGAGGAGCTTGCCGCCATGCGTCAGCAGCTGCGCGTGGCACTACAGCAGGGGGCGTTGGGCATGAGCTCCGGACTGGCCTACGCCACGGCGTTTCACTCCTCCACCGATGAAGTCATGGCCCTGGCGGAAGAGCTGGCGGCGGAAAAAAGTATCTATACCACGCACCTGCGCTCTGAGTTTGAACCGATTCTGGAGGCGCTCGACGAAGCGTTCCGGATTGGCCGCCACGGCAAGGTGCCGGTGGTGGTGTCACACCATAAGTGCGCCGGCGCAAAAAATTGGGGTCGCACGCGGGAGACGTTGGCATTTTTCGACAAGATGCGCCAGCACCAGGAGATCGCCTGCGATTGCTACCCCTACTCCGCCAGCTCTTCGACGCTGGATCTCAAGCAGGTGACCGACGAGTTTGACATCGTCATTACCTGGTCTGAGCCGCATCCGGAGCAGGCGGGCAAAACGCTACAGCAGATAGCGGACGGCTGGCAGGTGAGCCTGCACAGCGCGGCGGAGCAGCTGATGCCCGCCGGGGCCATTTACTACAACATGGACGAGCAGGACGTGCGCCGGGTGCTGCGCTATCCGGTGACGATGATCGGTTCCGACGGGCTGCCGAACGACCCGATGCCGCACCCACGCCTGTGGGGCGCATTCCCGCGCGTGCTGGGCCATTACTGTCGCGACGAGAAGCTTTTCCCGCTGACAATGGCCGTGCACAAGATGACGGGCATGTCGGCGGCGCGCTTCCTGCTGCCGCAGCGGGGCCTGATCAAAACCGGCTACTATGCGGACCTGGTACTTTTTGATCCGCAGACGGTGCGCGACGTCGCCAGCTTCTCGGATCCCAAACGGCCCGCAGACGGCATTGACGCCGTGATGGTGAACGGGGTGATGAGTTACGACCACAATAAACGCATTACAGGACGCGCAGGACGTTTCCTGCGTCGGCAGACCACAGAATAAGGAGCAACGATGAGCATTAAACGTTATGGCACCGAGGGCGGTACCGGTACAGGCGGACAGCACCTGCCATTTGCCAGGGCGGTAGAGGCTGGCGGCTGGCTGTACGTCTCCGGCCAGACCCCCATGAAAAATGGCGAAGTGGTGGAAGGCGGCATTGTCGATCAGTCCCGGCTGGCGATCCAGAACTGCGTGGATATCATGACCGAAGCGGGCTATACCCTGGCGGATGTGGTTCACGTGAAGGTGATCCTCACCGACGCCCGCTACTTCCAGTCGTTCAACAAGGTCTTCCGGGAATTTTTTGGCGACCATCCCCCTGCCCGCATCTGCTGCGTCGCGGACCTGGTCGTGGATTGCAAAGTTGAAGTCGATGTGACCTGCTACAACGCCGCTCGCATCAAATAATCTCCTCTCCCTTGCGCGCAAGGGAGATCGCATATTTATAAAAAAGCTATCGCGGTACCCTGGCAAAATTTATTTTGCCTGTACTCTCGGATCCCCTGCGCCTTTTTTCAGGTGACCGGTCCTGTTAACTCATCCATTTCGCGCAGACGAAATAGATTAACGATATCTGGACGTGAGCAATGAATAATATCTCTTTTCTGGTCTGGTTCACCCTCTATGCCTGCGCCATGATTACGCTCGGCTGGTACGTTTCGCGGCATCAAAAAAATGGCGATGACTTTCTGCTGGGCGGCCGCTCGTTGCCGATGATATTAACCCTGGGATCAACGGTCGGCACCATGGTCGGCACCGGCTCAAGCGTCGGCGCAGTAGGATTTGGCTATACTAACGGCTGGGCCGGGATGCTGTATGGCCTCGGCGGCGCGGTAGGCATCTTACTGGTCGCCTGGCTATTTGCCCCAGTGCGTAAATTACGCTTTATGACCATGAGCGAAGAGATCTCTTATTACACAGGCGGCAGTAAAATTGTTAAAAACGTCGTTGCCGTGCTGATATTTATTGCCTCTATTGGCTGGCTGGGGGCGCATATTTTAGGTGGTGGTTTATACCTTGCCTGGGCCAGTGGAATAGACATTAACGTCGCCAAAATTATTATTGCCCTGGCGTTTGTGGTGTATGTCGGTATTGGGGGTTATTCCGCCGTGGTATGGATCGATACCGTTCAATCGATCATCCTGTTTGTCGGCTTTATTTTAATGGCCGTGCTGGCGGTGAACCACGTCGGCGGCTGGGAGAATATCAAGCATGCCGTCGATCCTGCCGCCCAGAGCCTGTTTGCGGTGGATAAGCTTGGCGTCCTGCCCGCCTTCTCGCTGGCGATGGTGATTGGCGTCGGCGTGCTGGCGACCCCCTCTTACCGTCAGCGCATCTATTCGGCAAAAACGGTGTCGTCGGTGCGCCAGTCGTTTACCATCACCGGCCTGCTGTATCTGCTCTTCTCCTTCCTGCCCGCGATTATCGGCATGGCGGTCTGGACAATGAACGCCCAGCTGGACAACAGCGGCTTCGCCTTCCTGTTCGCGACCCAGGTTCTGCCGCCGGTGCTGGCGATGGCGGTGCTGATTGCCGGCATGTCCGCCAATATGTCCTCTGGCAGCTCGGATGCTATCGCCGGGGTATCGATCATCCTGCGCGATCTCTATACCCTGGTGACCGGCCATATGCCTGCACCGGAGAAAGCCATTCGCCTGTCGCGCATCTTCCTGGTGCTGGTGATCGCCCTTGCCCTGCTGTTCGCCCTGACCTCTAACGACATCATCAGCTATATCACCAAAATGATCTCGATGATTATGTCCGGCATGTTTATCTGCTCAATTCTGGGTCGCTTCTGGCACCGCTTTAACTGGCAGGGAGCGCTGGCCGCGCTGGCGGGCGGTGCGGGTGCCTCCGTCGCCGTATTGATGGACAGCGACTGGCTGGCCTTCTGGGGCAACCCCTGCGTACCCTCGGTGCTGACCAGCCTGGGTTGCGCGGTAGTGGTGACGCTGGTCACGCCTGCCAACGCGCTCAGCCGGGAAGAGGCGCTGGCGCTGATCACCCGTGAACGCGAAAGCCAGCCGGACGCCCCGCCGCTGCCGATCGGCAAACGTAAACCGTCGGAGGGCTAGCGGAGCACGCTGGCGTGGATCAATCCCCCAGCGGCTGACGATCTACGCCGCCGCGGTGGCTGTCCAGCGCCAGCTTGATACGGCGCAGCCGATCTTTGGTCTGCGCCTTGTTCGCCATCGCCAGTTCGGTCGCCAGCACGTCCACCATCGCCAGCATGGCATAGCGGGAGGTGCTGGGCTTAAAGATGTAGTCGTTTTCCCGCACCAGCAGGGGCAGCACCAGATCGGCCTGCTCCGCCAGCGGCGTCTCCAGCGGCGTAATGGCGATCACCTTCGCCCCGTACTGCCTGGCAATCGCCGCACTCTCAATCATCTCCGGGGTATAACCGCCCAGCGACAGCACCAGCACCACGTCCTGCGGGGCGACGGCGGAACACATCATCCGCACCAGCAGACCGTCGCTCTGACTGACCACCGGCAGGCCAAGGCGGAAAAAGCGGTACTGCAGCTCCTGGGCGCAGATGGTGGATCCCCCGCCCATGCCAATGGCGAGAATTTGCCGCGCCTGACTGAGCCAGCTAACCGCTTTGTTCAACGCCTCGCCGTTAAGCGCCCGGCGGTTGGTCTCCAGCACGCTGATAATCGATTCGTAAATCCCCTGCACGCCTTCGAGATCCGGTACGTCGAGGATAAAGCGCTGCCCTACCGCCAGGGACTGCGCCAGCTTCATTTTCAATTCTCGCACGTCTTTGCAGCCCAACGCCCGCGCAAAGCGGGTGACAGAGGCCTGGCTGGTGTGGGTCAAACGCGCCAGCTCGGCAATCGGCAGGTCCGCCGCCGTAGCGACATCATCAAGGATGAACTGGGCGATGCGCTTTTCGGTAGCGGTCAGCTCCATAAAGCGATCGGTGATGCAGGAGATAATATCAATCGTATAAGCCATGCGTAGCGTCAGGGTTCAGAAGAAGAGTGGTACTTTGTATCATAATTTGCCTGCCCGCTGTCAGCTACTGTAACCTGATCATTACGCCTCTTTTTTTACCGCTGCTCAATTATTACTCTTTAGTTGTCAATATCTTACCTGACGCCACCCGATCTTCGTATTTTCAAGATGATAATGAGAATTATTGTGTTACTATCCGGTTATTATTTGGTAAACACGTGGTGTATGTCTCTGTTATATAAGACAACAAAATGGTTATATGCTTTCTTAATAACCGATTCAGACGCAGGCATACCCGTTGATGGCAAGGACTACTCATGGATCCTATTGTTTATGTAGTAGATGATGATAATTCGGTAAGGCAATCTCTGGTCAGGTTGTTAATGGCAGAGGATTATCGGGTTGCTGACTTTCCTTCAGCGAAGGCCTTTCTTTCTCATGCGTTCAGGCCAGAGCCCGGCTGCCTTATCCTCGATATGAACATGCCGGACGCCGACGGTTTTGACGTAGCCGAATCGCTGACCAAGCTCGGCTACCTCATTCCGGTGATCTTTCTCACCGGGTTCGGCACCATTCCGCTATCGGTTAAGGCGATGAAGGCCGGGGCCTATGAGTTTATGACCAAGCCCGCCGTGCCGGGGCTGCTGCTCAAGGCCGTGGCGGACGCGCTGGCGCTGGCGGAAAAAAATATGGGCGCGTCGCAGGAGATACAGACGCTCACCAGCCGCTACGAGTCGCTGACCCCGCGCGAGAAAGAGGTGTTTCAACTGGCCATCGGCGGCCTGCTGAACAAGCAGATTGCCACCGCCATGGGCGTGAGTGAAATTACCGCCAAGGTGCATAAGAAGCGGGTCATGGAAAAAATGGAAGTGCGCTCGCTGGCGGATCTGGTCCGCTGTGCGGAGCGTCTTAATATAGTGAAATCGCAAAGCCGCTAGCCATCGTGCTGCGGCCTGTTGTTAACCTTAAAGCCTCCCGGAGAAACCGATGACCAGTCAACCCGCTACAGAGCCCCGCTCGCAGCTTAAGTCCCTTTCATCCACGCTGAGAAAACTGCATAAAACGCTGGTCGATCTCGAAACCACGCGTTTTGGCGATCCCGGCAACGCGTTTGAGCATTTACAGCTGCTGACCAGCCACCCGCAGTTTGCCTGGCTGCGGCAGATCTCCGAGGTGCTGGTAGACATTGACGAGCGGCTGGACGACAAAGAGCAGCCGGTAGACGGCGCGGCGGTAGAGAACGTGCGTAAAACGCTCGTCAGCCTGCTGAGTGCAGAAAACAGCGGTGAGTTTCGCCAGAAATACCTCGATGCGCTTCAGGCGTCCACCGAGGTGGCCACGGCGCATGGCGAACTGCGTAACCGTTTAACGCAGCTCGCTCCCGCGTCCTAAGCGCTACTCACCCTGCTGGTCATGCACCGGCAGGGTAAACCAGAATCGGCTGCCGTGGCGCTCGCCCGGGACAGCCTGCAGCCGTCCCGCATGACGCTCAATGATAGAGTGGCTGATGCTCAGCCCCATCCCCATCCCCTGCTCTTTGGTAGTGTAGAACGAATCAAACAGCCGCTCCTGCACCTCGGGGCTGAGGCCAATCCCGGTATCGGTAATATCCAGACGAATGCTGCCCGGTTCCGGGTTCAGCGAGCTAACGGTGAGGGTGAGCGGACGGTCATGTATGCCTGCCATGGCATCAATCGCGTTGACGATAAGGTTCAGCAGCACCTGCTGGATTTGCACGCTGTCGCCATAGATAAAGGCGTCCTGCGCCTTAAGCTGATAGTGGAGCGCAATCTGCTGCCGCTCCAGCTCGCTGCGTGAGAGCGCCACAATGTGGTAGACCAGATGGTGCAGATTTACCCGCGAGCGGCTTGCCGTCTGGTTGCGCGTCAGCGCCTGTAAACCGCGAATGATATTCCCGGCGCGCTCGCCCTCGCTGATGATCTCTTCCAGGCTGGTGCGCGCATGGCTGAGCATGGCCGGCTCCCGGCTGAGCCAGCGCAGGCTGGCACCCGCATTGGCCACAATCGACATCAGCGGCTGGTTGATCTCATGGGCGATAGAGGCCGTCAGCTGCCCGACCGTGGTCGCCCGGGAGACGCGGGCGAGATCGGCCTGCGCCACGCGTACGGCGTCCTCCGACTGGCGGCGGGCGGTGATATCGGTGATAACGCCGAAATACTCCGCGACGCTGGGTTCATCTCCCACCGGATTACCCACCCCCAGAATGTAGCGGCAATCTCCGTCCGGGCGGAACACGCGGAACTCGGCGCGCATCGAGACGCCGTTGCGCACGCTATCGGTCACCAGTCGGCTGATGCGCTGATAATCTTCCGGATGCACCAGCATCAGGAAATCCGCCATCGAGATCGTGCGCTGCCGGTCCGGCAGGCCGAGGATGCGGGCGTATTCATCGGAGACAAACATCAGATCCTGGTCGATATCCCAGCGCCAGGTGCCGGTGTTGCTGATGCGCTCCCCGAGCATTAAAGAGGTCTGGCTGGCGCGCAGCTCTTTCTCAACCCGCCGCCGCTGGACGTTCTCCTCCAGCAGCTCGGCGTACAGGCGCGCCGTTTCCAGCGATACCGCCGCCTGCGACGCCAGCATCCTGACGATGCGTGAATGCTCGGCAGTGAAGATCTCCGGCATGACGCGGTTTTCCAGATAGAGTACGCCGACCATTTTGGCCTGCTTATACATCGGGACGCACATCACCGCCGCGCCGGACGTCACCAGATAGGCATCCTGGCTGAAGGGGCTGAAGCTTCCCGGCTTGCCGGTGCGGATCTCCTGGCCGGTACGCATCACCGCCGAGAGAATCGACAGCGGCATATCGGTGGCTGAAGGCCGCTCTTTAACCCGCCGCACCTTCACGCCGTCCGAGGAGGTCTCCGCGCAGGCCTGGGTTTCCAGCACGTTGTTATCAAGAATGCGAATCAGCAGACCGCGCTGGGCACCTGCCCGCTCAAGCAGCAGGGTCATCAGCGTCTGCATCAGCCGGTCGAGGTCGATCTCCTCCGTCATGGCCCGCACCGCTCTGAGCATGCTCTCCAGATCGTGTACGACCTCATTCTGCGCAAAGGCGATGGTGTCGTAGGGGGTGCTCTGTGTCGATGGCGAGAGGTGCGGATAGTGGCGCTCCAGCTGGCGCAGTTTCGCCATTGCCCCCCACCGCCGCCACGCAGAAAACGCCCCGCGGAAATAGGCCTCGGAGGCTACCTGGAAACCCGCTGCTTTAGCAAAGCCGCCCGCTAACTCACAGGCCAGGCCGTGGATGTGATGAAACTCCGCGTCGCCCGAGAGCTTAATTGCCCTCTCATACTGGGCGATGGCAATGTCATTTTTCTGCTCCAGGCGCGCCAGCTCAGCGCCAACCAGCGCCTCTTTATCGGCAAAGGTCGCCGGATTATGCCGGGCCCACAGCGCGATCCGATCGTGATGGCCTTTTACCGTGTCCCGCTGCGCGGCGGTCGCGCTCTCCGGCTTCAGAGAGAGCGTTAGCGAAAGCGCGCTGTAAAAATGGTAATCGAGCAGATGGATATACCCCGGCACGCTGTCGACCATTGGCGCAGCGTTCTCCAGGCAGTGGGATGCCTCGGCGTACTCCCCCGCCATAAAGTGCGCCATGCCGCGATAGAGCCAGAACCAGAACAGCGTCAGAGGGATATGCTGATGGCCGCGCGCGGTTTCATCGGCAATCAGCGACGCCGGGAACACCTCCGCGCCGGTAAAATTCCCCGAGGCATTACGCAGGTGATTCACATACAGCCGCTGCAGCAGGAGCAGGATCTCGACATCCGGGAAGCGCAGTTTGCGAATAAAGCCCAGGCCGCGCTCAATGGTGGTCAGCACGCCGTCCAGGTGATCGCCCCGGGTGAGAAAATTCATGGTCTGATGGCGAATGATAAAACAGGCGGCGGTGAGATCGCCGTGGTCAACCGAGGCCGTAAAGCAGGTTTTCGCGCTCTCGATGGCCGATCCGATCGGCTTCACCCACGAGGTGGCAAGATCCACCGCCAGCAGCGTCCGCCCTTTGAAATTGTTAAAGCCGTGCTGCATCACCAGCTCATGGGCAAGCTGGCTCCAGATAAACCCGTGTGGATATTCGTGGTAGCGGCGGCCAATCAGCACGCCATACCAGGCAAACGCCGCCGTTGAGGCACCGCATAATCCCCGGTCCAGCGTCATATGGATGATTTTGCAGAGCAGTAAAAAGTGCAGACGCGGACAGGCAAAGGCGGCGAACATGCTGGCGCTGAGCATCAGGCTCATGATCGTTTCCGCCTCCCGGTCTTGCGTTACGGCAAGGGTCTGAAAAGCTGCGACCGGATCGCCGCTAATTCGCGACTCTACCGAGCGCCATGCCTCGTCGCAGTCACCTGC
This sequence comes from Pseudescherichia vulneris NBRC 102420, assembly GCF_000759795.1. Classification (GTDB taxonomy): domain Bacteria; phylum Pseudomonadota; class Gammaproteobacteria; order Enterobacterales; family Enterobacteriaceae; genus Pseudescherichia; species Pseudescherichia vulneris. The sequence continues at coordinate 20,830 of NZ_BBMZ01000009.1, read as the reverse complement.
GTTCGGGTGGCGGCTAAGGTCAACATCAAAGGCGGCCAGACCGGACAGGGCCGTCTCCAGCGCCAGCGGCATATTGGACTGACGCATATAAATTTCCGCCATCATGCAGGCGGCTACCGCTTTCTGGTGCGGGCGCGGGGCGTGCATCAGCCGCTGGCACAGCGCCAACGCAGAGGGGAGATTACCTTGCAGAAACTCACACTCCGCCTCATCGAAATCAAGCTGGAAAGCTTCATCCGGCTCGGCGTGCAGCGCATCCTCATGTAGCCGCTTTGCGGTACGCAGATAACGCACGGCAGAGGCGTAATCACCGGTGCTTTTCGCCCGCTGGGCGGCAAGATGACAGACCGCACGGTAGCTGTCGCGCTCCGGCGAGAAGCGAATGTCGTTAAGCGCTGAAGTGATATGGTGAACCGCCAAAAACAGCCGATCGCTGTCGTCGCTCTGGCGCGCTGCCTCGGTGAACAGGCGCGCGGCAGAGAGATTAAGCTGGCCGATCTCGTCAGCGTTAAGCAGCGCCCGCGCCGCCTTGTGTACGCGATCGTGCGTAAAGGTATATTCATCACCAGCAAGGCTAATCAGCCGGGCGGAAACCGCCGGTTGCAGCTGCTCATGCAGATGCTCGGGAGTAATCGCCTGCATCTGGCTCAGCAGCGCGGGCTTGCCTGTTCCGCCGACGCAGGCGAGGCAGCCGAGCAGCCTGCGCGCCGGCAAAGGCATATCCGCCAGCTGCAGCAGCACCAGGCTTGCCACGTTTTCGGTGTAGTTTCGCGCCCGGATCGCGGGCAGATCGTAATACCACTTGCCCTGCTTTTTGTTATGGGTGATCAGCCCGTCTTTGACGATGCGCTGAAAAAACTCATGGGTAAACAGCGGGTTGCCGCCGGTTTTTTCATGAATCAGCGTCGCCAGCTCGTGTAAGCCAGACGCCCGGGCCTGAAAAATGTCCGCCAGCCAGCGCGCGACCGCCTTCACGTTCAGCGGCGCTGGCCGGATATCGACAAGATGACGGGCGTCGGCGCGCAGGTTTTTTAGCAGCGTTTGTGCGCTACCGTCGGGAAACGCGTCGGTATCGGAGTGGGCAACCACCATAAGCAGCGGCAGCGCGCCGCTGGCCTGGGTCAGGTATTCCAGCAATTGCAGGCTGGCCTGGTCTATCCAGTGAATATCGTCAATTAATAACACCAGCGGACAGTCCGGCGTGGCGAAGGCCTCCACCAGCCGGGATGCCATCTGGTTGAAACGTGCTTTGGCATCGGTGGAGTCGAGATCGCCCACGGTGAGGGAGCGGTTGTCCAGCAGCAGGCCTAGCTCCGGCACCAGCTTGACGGCCAGGACGGCATAGCTGCCAAGCGCGCGGGTCAGCCGCCGCTTCCAGCGCGCAACGTCCTCTGCGCCCAGCCCCAGCAGATAGAGCGTTAGCGAGCGAAAGGCCGAGGCGATAACGGTATAGGGCACGACGGCCGAATATTGATCGGCTTTGCTGACCGCCAGCAGCACCCGCCGATGCTGGAGCGTTTTCAGCGCCGAGGCGATGAGCGACGACTTGCCGCTGCCGAGCGGGCCGCTAATGACCACCAGCGAATGCGCGCCGCTCTCCGTGACCTGGTCAAACGCCGCCAGCAACTGCTGCTGCTGGGGATGGGCCAGGTAGAGATTGTCCGGCAAAAAGCGGGCGGGCAGACGATCCTGCAAGCCTGGCGTAAACGGCGTGATATCCCCGTTTTCTGCCAGATTCGCCTGACAGCGACGCAGGTCGGCGATCAGGCCCTCCACCGTCTGGTATCGGTTAGCCGGGGATTTTTCCAGCAGGCGCAGAACGATCGCCGAGAGCATGCCGGGCACCGAGGGCCGCACCTCGTGCAGCGGCCGGGGAACGGAAGCAATATGGTGATGCGCCCACTCCGCCTGCCCGCCTTCGCTGGGCTCAAAGGGCAGCGTGCCGGTCAGCAGTTCATACAGCACGATGCCCAGGCTGTAGAGATCGCTGCGGCTGTCGACGCTATCGCGGGTGCGCGCGGTGTGCTCCGGCGACATATAGGCCAGCGTCCCGCCGGGCACCGACAGGCTCGCCTGGCTGGCGATCTCCGGCGAGCCGGTGGTCAAGCCGAATCCGGCCAGCCGGTACGCGCCGCCGGGATCGATAAAAAAGTTGCCGGGTTTGATATCGCTGTGCACCAGCCCCTGGGCATGCATCTGCCGCAGCGGCGTACACAGCCCTAGCGCCATCGCCAGGAAGTCAGCGATATTGCCTACCCGCAGGCGGGTGGATTGCGCCAGGGTGCGGAAGGGAAACGGCGCATAGACCAGGGCATAGCGGCCGTGATGGCTGGTGGAGCTGATGGGTCGTACCGCCCACATACCGGAGAGCTGCATACGCAGGGCAAATTCGTTTTTGAGCAGCCGGGTTGCCTGAAACTCTGCATCATCGCTGGCGGCGCTGGCCAGAATAAAGCTCTCGCCCGAATGCAGCGGATGACATAGGGTCCAGGCGATGCAGCCGTCCTGAGCCAGCGGGGTGAAGATAATGTCATCGGTTAAGGTAAATACGTCCCCATTCATCAGCTTGCCAGCGGCAGAAAGTTTCTCGCTCATCAGCGCTCCTCGCGTAAAGAGAGTTCACGGCGGATATGTTCCAGCAGCGTATCAATATTGATGGGCTTGCGTAAAAGCGAGACGGCCTCCGCGCCCGTGATCGTCCACTGGCTGTTTTTCTCTTCGTGTCCGGAGATAAAAATAACCGGCGGCGGATTGGGCTGCGATACGACGGAGGTATAGAGTTCCAGGCCGCTCATCCCCTTGAGCTTGACGTCGAGGATCAACAGATCGGCGCTTGCCAACGCTGAGTCGTCACTGAGAAACGCTTCTGCGGATTCGAAGGTGCAGGTATCGTAGCCCTCCGACAGCAGTAAATTGCTTAATCCGCTGCGAACGGAACGTTCATCGTCAACAATGACAATGCGCGGAGAGAACGCCATGCCGTGATCCTCTGACTGAGCTCACGCGAACGTGAGTGGCGCTCCCTACGGTAGGTTTTTGCCTTCGGGGGGTGGAGTGCCGCTGATTTTGGGCACGCATTCATGACGAAACCATGCCAGGGTGACCGGCTGACGGCGTACAAGACGTCGGCATACCGGAATAAGCTGTTCTCCCACCAGCATACCGAACAGCCCCAGCAGGGCGATGACCGGTGGTGCAGGCGAATGAACCTGTAATGCGCCATAGATAGCGCCTGCCAAAAGGCCGGTCGCCAGCGAAACAACGTATGATTTCAACATATTTAGCCTGCCCAGGTAAAGAAATTGACAAGCTGCTCGCCTGCCAGCATCCCCAGCAAACCGACCAGCGCGATGGCGGGCGGCGCGGGCGAGCGCACCTTCAGCAGGGCGTAAACCAGACCAATCAACACCCCTGCGCCAAGGGAAATAAGCTCTGCGCTCATGGCAGTTCTCCCATCATTCAATCATCACTGAATAAAAAAACGGGCCGGGACAGTCGTCCGGCCCGCATTGGCGTTATTTGTTAGCTGGAACCGGGGCCAGGGTACGATGTGCGCCCTTGGCACGCGCCGGGGCTTTGTGCACCATGGTGTAAGCGTAATCAACGCCCATACCGTACGCGCCGGAGTGCTCTTTCACGATATCCATCACGGCGTTGTAGGTCTCTTTGTGCGCCCAGTCGCGCTGCCACTCCAGCAGAACCTGCTGCCAGGTTACCGGGATCACGCCCGCCTGGATCATGCGCTGCATAGCGAAGTCATGCGCTTCTTTAGAGGTGCCGCCGGAGGCGTCAGCCACCATATAAATTTCATATCCCCCTTCCAGCATGGCGCAGAGAGCGAAGGTGTTGTTGCACACTTCGGTCCACAGCCCCGATACCACCACTTTCTTCTTGCCGTTTTTCGCCAGCGCATCACGCACTTTCTGGTCATCCCAGGAGTTCATGGAGGTACGCTCGAGAATGTCGTGCTCAGGGAAGACGTCCAGCAGCTCCGGGAAGGTGTTACCCGAGAAGCTTTCGGTTTCAACGGTGGTGATGGTAGTAGGAATGTTGAAGACCTTAGCCGCTTTTGCCAGGCCAACCACGTTGTTCTTCAGTACCTGACGGTCGATAGACTGCACGCCGAAGGCCATCTGCGGCTGCTGATCGATAAAGATCATCTGGCAATTTTCCGGGGTCAGTACTTCAAGCTTAGAGTTGGTCATGTGAGTTTCCATTGTCGTGTAAGTGGAACAGATTGTTATCGACACGGATAGTAGAACCCCTGAACCGGCATAACTATTATCTCTGTGTATAACTATACGTTCGTATAGGTATACCTTCGTATAACTAGACGCCCGATCCCCCTGCTGAAGATAATCCCATCACTTTATAGTCCGGCGCATCAGGCTTCGGACGCTTCAGCAGGAGAACCCAATGGTCTCGCTCGGCAAGGCAGAACTCATCTTACTCAACGGTAAATTTCATACGGTAGACAGGGAAAACCCGGTCGCCGATGCGGTGGCTATTCGCGACGGCAAGTTTCTGGAAGTCGGCACAGCGGCAGAGGTGATGCAGCACCAGGCGGAAGGCACCCGCGTCATCGACCTAAAAGGCAGCACCGCGATCCCAGGCCTGAATGACTCCCACCTGCATCTGATCCGCGGCGGTCTGAACTACAACCTCGAACTGCGCTGGGAAGGCGTGCCGTCGCTGGCGGACGCGCTGCGGATGCTGAAAGAGCAGGCGCTGCGCACCCCTTCTCCGCAGTGGGTGCGCGTGGTTGGCGGCTGGTCGGAGTTTCAGTTTGCCGAGCGCCGGATGCCTACCCTGGATGAGATCAACGCCGCCGCGCCGGATACGCCGGTGTTTATTCTGCACCTCTACGACCGCGCCCTGCTCAACCGCGCCGCGCTGAAGGTGGTGGGCTACACCAAAGATACCCCGAACCCGCCGGGCGGCGAGATCCAGCGCGACAGCAACGGCAACCCGACCGGAATGCTGATTGCGCGCCCGAACGCCATGATCCTCTACGCTACCCTGGCGAAAGGGCCGAAGCTGCCGCTGGAGCAGCAGGTCAACTCCACCCGCCAGTTTATGCGCGAGCTGAACCGTCTTGGCCTGACCAGCGCCATCGACGCTGGCGGCGGCTTCCAGAACTACCCGGAAGATTATGAGGTGATCGCCGAGCTGCATGCCAAAGAGCAGATGACCATCCGCATCGCCTATAACCTGTTTACCCAGCGTCCCGGCCATGAGCTGGAAGACTTTGAGAAGTGGACTGACATGCTGACGCCGGGCCAAGGCAGCGACTTCTTCCGCCACAACGGCGCGGGTGAAATGCTGGTCTTCTCCGCCGCCGACTTCGAAGATTTCCTCGAACCGCGTCCGGATCTCGCGCCGGGTATGGAAGACGAGCTGGAGCGCGTCGTCCGTCATCTGGTAGAGCACCGCTGGCCGTTCCGCCTGCACGCCACCTATAACGAATCTATCAGCCGCATGCTGGATGTGTTCGAGAGAGTGAACCGCGAGATCCCCTTCAACGGTCTGCACTGGTTCTTTGACCACGCCGAAACCGTCACGCAGCACAACATCGACCGCATCAAGGCGCTGGGCGGCGGCATCGCGGTGCAGCACCGGATGGCCTTCCAGGGTGAATACTTCGCCGAGCGCTATGGTATGGAGGCGGTTCGCCACACGCCGCCGGTTGCGAAGATGCTGGAAACCGGCGTGCCGGTGGGCCTGGGGACCGATGCCACCCGCGTCGCCAGCTACAACCCGTGGACCGCGCTGTACTGGCTGGTCTCTGGCCGCACCGTGGGCGGCATGCAGATGTATGACGTGAACGCGCGCCTCGACCGCGATACCGCCCTGATGCTCTGGACCCAGGGCAGCGCCTGGTTCTCCAGCGAGCAGGGCAAAAAAGGCCAGATTAAAGTAGGTCAGCTGGCAGATCTGGCGGTGCTGAGCAAAGACTACTTCCGCGTGCCGGAGGAGGAGATCAAAGGTATCGAATCCGTGCTGACCGTGGTGGATGGCAACATCGTCTACGCCGCAGGGGCCTTTACCTCGGAAGCGCCGCCGTCGATTCCCGTGCTGCCGGAGTGGTCGCCGGTGGTCAACGTGCCGGGCCACTACCGCAGCGCCCCACCGCAGCAAAACCGCGTGGGCCTGATGCCTGCCGTGCACCACTGCAGCGGCCCGTGCGGCGTACACAGCCACCAGCACGACGTGGCCCGCCGCTCCTCGGTTCCAGTTTCAGACGATAACGCCTTCTGGGGCGCGTTCGGCTGCAGCTGCTTCGCCTTCTGATGCCCATGAAAAGCGCATCGGCTTTTTCGCCCCGTATTGATGCGGGGCTGTTCTTCCTGCGCCTCACCGGTAGCCTGCTGCTGCTCTACGTGCACGGTTTGCCAAAGGTGATGCACTTTAGTGAAGAGCTGACGCGGATCGAGGATCCGTTTGGACTGGGCCCGTGGGCTAGCCTCTTACCGGCTATCTTCGCCGAGGTGGTTTGCCCGCTCTTCATCATCCTGGGAGTCGGTACACGGCTGGCCTGCCTGCCGATTATCGGCGTGCTGCTGGTGGCGATGCTGGTGGTTCATCCCGGCTGGAGCATAGCGGAAGGCCAGTTTGGTTGGTTGCTGCTGATTGTCTTCACCACGCTGGCCATCACCGGGCCGGGCAGCTGGCGCCCCTTCCCGAGTCGCGCACAGGAGTTTCGCTATGGCGCAGGTAAATGATATCCACGCGGCAACGGCGCAGGCAGCGGCTGTAACGGCGCAGCCCGCCGCCGTATCGTCCTGGCAGCCGCTGCGTAATCCCATTTTTCGCATGCTGTGGATAGCGACGGTGGTGTCCAACATTGGTTCATGGATGAACGATGTCGGGGTCAACTGGACCATGCTGACGCTGAGCGCGGATCCGCTCTCAGTCGCGATGGTGCAGGCGGCAAGCAGCCTGCCGATGTTTCTCTTCGCCCTGCCCTCCGGGGTGATGGCGGATATCGTCGACCGCCGCAAGTACCTGCTGTTTTCCCAGGTATGGGTCTTTATCGCGGCGGCGGGCCTGACCCTGCTGTCGCTGGCCGGTTACGTGACCCCGACGGTGCTGCTTATCGCCGCCTTCCTGCTGAGCACGGGCGCAGCAATGAGCTCGCCGCCTTTTCAGGCTATCGTGCCGGATCTGGTAGAGAAAAATGAGCTGGCTCCGGCTATCGCCCTGAACTCGCTGGGGATCAACATCAGCCGGGCGATTGGCCCGGCGTTGGGCGGGCTGGTGCTGTCGTTTGCCGGTCCGTGGGTGGTGTTCATGCTGAATGCGCTGTCGGTGCTGGGCGTGGCATGGGTGCTCTATCGCTGGAAAGCGGAGCCCTCTATTCAACGCCTGCCGCCGGAGCACTTCTTCCCCGCCGTGCGGGCAGGTTTACGCTACGTGCACGCCGCGCCGGTGCTGCGCAACGTGCTGGTGCGCACCGTGGCGTTCTTCCTCTTCGGCAGCGCCGCCTGGGCGCTACTGCCTCTGGTGGCGCGACGCGAACTGGGGCTGGGTCCCGGCGGCTACGGCATTATGCTGGCCTGTATTGGTATCGGAGCGATTTTTGGCGCGGTGCTGCTGCCTGGCCTGCGCAAACGGCTCAACCCGGATCGCCTGATGGTGCTGACCAGCCTGTTCTATGCCGCCGCGATGCTGGCTCTGGCCTTTGTCCGCCACTTCTGGCTGCTAAACGCGTTTCTGTTCATCACCGGCTTCGCCTGGATAGCGGTGCTCTCCACGCTCAATATGGGCGCACAGCGCAGCGCGGCAAAATGGGTTAAGGCGCGGGCGCTGGCGGTTTATCTCACGGTATTTTTCGGCTCCATGACGGTGGGCAGCGCCATCTGGGGCCAGCTGGCGTCGCATTTTGCCCTCCCCGTCTCGCTCTGCGTGGCAACGGTGGGCATGGTGCTGGCAAGCCTGACCGTTCTCCGCTGGCGGCTGGATGAGAACCCCGATCTCAATCTGGATCTGCGTGAAGTCGACAACCTTGCCCGGACGCTGGATGTCTCTCACGAGCGCGGCCCGATCATGGTGGTTTATGAGTACCAAATTGACGCCGACGACGTGTATGACTTTGTCCTGAGTATTCAGGAGATGCGCCGGGTCCGTCAGCGCGGCGGCGCACTAAGCTGGTCGGTATATGAAGATATTCAGAGGCCAGGGATTTTTCTTGAGACCTTTGTTATTGGCACCTGGATCGAGCACCTGCGTCAGCAGGAGCGCCATACGGCTAACGATCTGCTGATCCAAAGCAAAGTCTATGCTTTTCATCGGGGAGGCGAACTCCCCAGGGCTCGCTACCTGATAGCGCCCATTACCTAAACAACACAACCCGTTATCACTACTGAGGATCTGATATGAGCACAATCAAGACGCAGGATGGCACGCAGATTTATTACAAAGACTGGGGTTCAGGTAAGCCGGTGCTGTTCAGCCATGGCTGGCCGCTGGATGCCGACATGTGGGACAGCCAGCTGAACTTCCTGGCCGAGCGTGGCTATCGCGTCATCGCCTTCGATCGCCGTGGCTTTGGCCGCTCGGATCAGCCGTGGGAAGGCTACAACTACGATACCTTCGCCTCGGACATCAACGACCTGATCACCAGCCTCGATCTGCATGACGTGACCCTGGTTGGTTTCTCGATGGGTGGCGGCGACGTGACCCGCTACATCGGTCGTTACGGTAGCGAGCGTGTGAAAGCGCTGGTGCTGCTGGGCGCGGTGACGCCTATTTTCGGCAAAGCCGCCGACTACCCGCAAGGTGTGGATCAGAGCGTATTTGAAGGTATTCGCGACGGGTTACGTAAAGACCGCGCGCAGTTTATCAGCGACTTCTCTACCCCGTTCTACGGCACTAACGCCGGGCAGAACGTTTCTGAGGGCGTGCTGACCCAGACGCTGAACATCGCTCTGCTCGCCTCGCTTAAAGGCACCATTGACTGCGTGACGGCCTTTGCCGAAACGGATTTCCGCCCGGACGTGGCGAAAGTGGATGTGCCGACGCTGGTGATCCACGGCAGCAACGATCAGGTTGTGCCGTTCGAAACCACCGGTAAAGTTGCAGCGGAATCCATCCGCGGTGCGCAGCTGAAAGTGTACGATAACGCGCCGCATGGCTTTGCCGTCACGCATCAGGATCAGCTGAACAACGACCTGCTGGCGTTCCTGCAGTCGCTGTAAGCAAGAAGCAAGCGTGAAGAGAGAGGGAGTGCGCGCCTGCGCCTCCCTCTTTTTATTGATAGCTTACAACAATCGTTTCACAGATCTCACCGAGCCGCGATTTTTGCACCATACTTAAGTTAAATATGCATATTTCCTTTTTGCTTTACCCACAATAGAGGAGGAATTCATGCAGGTAGTGAGTCAAAAGTATGCAGTGTCTTCTGGGGATTTTGATTTCCTGGCCTTCAGTTTTGCCCAGATGCGTTCGCAAGGACGACATCTCTGTACGGAGGCAATAACAGGAAATATGGATGACGATTGTAAGGTGTTGTTCCTGCAACGTTACGATCGTTATCTTGAGCAGATTAAGGAAGACGTAGCGACAGCGTAGTCCCCCTGCCGGGTGGGTAATACCACCCGGCACCGCTATCTTTTTAACCCCGCCATAAAAGCCGCACGCTGCCTCTCAAAAGGGGTATATTGAGCTATTTATCAACCGTTGGCTCAATAAGGTGTACGACGATGGATCCCAGAATTCAACATGCTATCGCCCTTCGCGCCACAGGTAAGTATGAGCAGAGTCGAGAGCTACTGAGAACGCTGACGGCGCTCCCCACGCTGAAGGCGGAAGCGCTGCTTAATATCGCGTGGTCATACGACAATGAAGGCCTGGAAGACACGGCCGCGGAGTATTATCTCGCCGCAATAGACGAAGGGCTCAAAGGCGAAAACCTGTTTGAAGCCAGGCTCGGCCTCGCCTGCACCTGGCGCTGCCTGGGGAAGTACGCGCCTGCTAAACAGGCTTTTGAGGAGATTATCCGCGACTATCCCGACGCCAGCGAAGCGATCCCTTTCTATGCCCTCTGTCTGCATAACCTCGGTGAACACGATCGCGCGATGACGGTGATGCTGGAGCTGGTGTCAAACCACCCGCCAACGCCGGGCATTCAACGTTATGCCAGGGCGTTGGCGTTTTATGCGCAGAATGTGAGTATGTAAACCTCTATAGGGGCTAACATCTCGCCCCTATCGCCATACTACTTTTTAGCGTGGTAGACCTCTTCGCCAGAGAAAGCGGGTTCAGCCCAGAAGTTGATATTAAACTGCGCGTCATCGGTCATTTCAATCCGGTGCCAATAGCGTGGTGGGCTGGTGGCGAAGCACCCTGCATTAATCACCACTTTCACTTCCGGCTCTGTCGCCTCTTCATTCGCAAAACCATAGTAGGTTACCGTCCCCTCCATGACACAGAGTTGCCCAAAAATACCGGCTGCGGTGTTGTGATGGCTTAGAAGCGCTGCGGGAACATTGTCTTTGGTAAAAAAGGGTGTCGAACGTTTGATAGTCCAGTTTTTAGGAATTCTATGATGGTTCATAAGTACCTCCTGCTCTAAACATGCATTTAAAATACATCTTATTACTTTGGCTGTAAAGCCATTTTGTAATACAAATCATTATCGTTTAAATGTGAGAGGATGGCGGGCACGTCGTCGAGATCGTGATAGAGTAAGGATCCCCCGTGAGCGACAGGAGTTTTTTTGATGCAAGAAATTGATTTTTATATGGTAGACGCCTTTGCCACCACCACGTTTGGTGGTAACGCCGCCGCAGTATGCCCGCTCAAAGAGTGGTTGCCTGATGAGACATTATTGAACATGTCTAAGCAGCATAATCAGTCAGAAACAGCATTCTTTGTCACCAATGATCATGGCTTTGAACTGCGCTGGTTCACGACTCAAGGGGAGATTAATCTGTGTGGGCATGCCACGCTTGCGGCGGCACACGTTATTTTTGAACATCTTGATTACCCGGATACGACTATTCATTTTGCTACCCGTTTTGTGGGCCCCCTGACGGTAACGCGCAGTGATGATTGGCTAACGCTGGATTTCCCTGCCTGGCAAACAGAGCCGGTCATGCCGCTGCCTTTACTGCTGGAAACGTTGGGCATCACGGAGTGCAAAGAGGTGCGCGTGGCGCGTGATTACCTTGTAGTGCTAGATAATCAGCGTCAGGTAGAAGCGGTACGTCCTGACATCAACGCCATGATCCCTCTCGGGAAAATGGTCTGTATCACCGCGCCGGGCGAAGGAGAGTACGATTTTGTCAGCCGTTTCTTCTGCCCCGGCGAAGCCGTCCCGGAAGATCCTGTCACAGGATCTACGCATAGCATGCTCATTCCCTACTGGGCTGAAAAACTGAACAAAACAGAGATGCTGGCGCACCAGTGCTCAGCGCGCGGCGGGGATTTACGCTGCCAGCTCGTGGGCGACCGGGTCCATATCGGCGGCCAGGCAGTGACCTATTTAGTCGGTAAAGTGCTGTTACGTTAGAAGGGTGATGTAAGCCGGTTTGATTTCCGCGCTGTTTGCTCAATATTGAAGCTGCCGCCTATATTAGTTACCCGGAAGGTTGAAGCATAGGCTTTCCGGGAAGCATTTTTAGCCTCACCACCTGCACTTTTATTCACTTCAATCTGGGTGAAATATTCGTGGCCTGGTTTGAAGGTAAACTCTTCTGGCAAAATGCAAAAAAGACCCGATTTTGGTTGCTTATCAGAAGGGAAAATCACTTGCTCCAGAGGGGTTCCCACATCGTAAGTAATGGTTGAAACAACAGTTTCACCGGGTTGCATTGGCAGGGAAATACATACATCGCTGTTCCTGACGAGAGCAGGAACAGGTATCTCTTTAGTGTACCGATGCTCCAGGTTTTCACCCAGCGTGCAGCCACTCAGAAGCACAATTAAGGGAATTAACGATTTTTTTAAAATGGTCATTTAAATGAAGATCCCTCCAGGATTTTTTGATAGGCAAAAAGGAGCAACATGCACATCAATACCAAATATAGGGTTGGCGCGCTGATTTATCTCATGGCGGCATATGCCCTTGCACTACCCGCTCTTGCTCTGTTTACTGACTTGGTCATCAACGGAAGCATTATTGACATGTGGAAAGGATCATACTCATTTGCAGATCTTCTTAACCTTCGTAAAACTCTTTTCTTGCAGTTTGCCGGGCTAGGCGCTGCCCTTGGATTCGTCTACTGGCTTTTTTTCTTCAGGAGATACAGGCATCACGATCCCCTCGACAAGTATTTCAAGTAGGCACTGCCTCATCAGCCAACTACCGACCTCAGGCCATAATGTTTCCCGATATCGGCTTCGAAAAAAGCCCATATGTCCGATAGGCTGGTTACCGAAATCCATGTGCCGTATCTCGCGTCGTTCAACCTGAGCGTTTTCCACCGGCTCCATTAGGCGCGTAATAGCTTCAGGGTTAGCCCAGGGATCATCATCAAAACCTAATACCAGAAGAGGTAACGTGATCACCCCCGCCCTCCGACGTGCATCCCAGTTTGGATCGTCATAGAAGTAGTTAGGCATTGCGCTCCAGCGCCCCCATTGATCCATTACCGGAGCCGGCAAATCTTCTCCCAGCCCAAGCCGTCTGGCTGGCATATAGCCGAAGATACGGCACAGAACCGGTGCGAGAACGCGTAATAAAAACCAGACCCTGAGCTTCTCCCCAGTTTGTTTTATAGTGCTTGTTACACCAGCGTGTGAAGCAATAATAATCCCCGCATGCAGGGAGTGTGTGGCAGTAGAAAGCAGAATGGCATGCCCGCCAACGCTATGCCCTACTGCCATCATCAGAAGATGGGGAAAACGTAACTTCGCCCAGGCAGTGACGCAACCGACATCCTGCTCGATCCAGTCGGACATAGAGATATGACAATTACGAAGCGTTCCTGATGTTGAATGCCCTGTACCTCGATAATCGTAGGTCAGAACATTGAATCCCATTTCGTAGAGATACTCAGCGAAACCCTTATAAAAATCCTGTGATACCGCTGTGGCAGGATGAATGATCACCAGCGCTTTAGCTTCGCTTCTCTCCCACAACGTGGAAGCCAGAACACCGCCTTCTTTTACAAGTATCGTTACTATATTCATCAATAGAGCCCCGCTCAAGTGGTCATACCAGTATCGTCATAATAGACTGGAGCGTCAACACACAACGTTGGCGATTTTTTGTAGTTCGCAACTTACCAGGTCCAGATTGATGCCTACTTTGTGTCAAGAGCGAATTATCATGTTATGTTGTTAATAAGAGCGATCTATAAGGTGTGCGGATTCGCGCAGTAAGCGGACTGGCTGACATGTAGTAATAATGGGGAAGATGAATGACAAGTGATTTGATTGCGCTTTCTGCTATTGGTGTCGCGATTCTGTTTGGCGCAATGAGCCCGGGCGTCAGCTTTCTTCTCGTTGCCCGCACGGCCATGTCTAGTTCAAGACGGGCGGCATTATCCGTTGCAGCAGGTATGGGTTTTGGCGCACTTATCTTTGCTGCCATTGCGTTAGCGGGTCTTCACACTTTACTGACGTTGGTTCCATCACTCTACACAGGCCTGAAGGTTGCTGGCGGCTGTTATCTTTTATGGCTGGCGTTGAAAATGTTTCGTCGTCCTGCGAACCGGTTTAATGATCCTGCCGTTACAGAGGAGGTAAGCACCTCAAAAGCCTTTTTGACAGGCGTATTTACGCAAATCAGCAATCCTCATACTGCTCTGGTATTTGCCAGTATCTTTTCCGCAGCGCTGAGCAAAAATATCCAGCCTGCTATGTACATCATCCTGCCCTTAATGGCATTTGTCATTGATGTGCTGTGGTATGCAGTCGTTGCATGTTTATTATCCACTGACGGACCGCGCCTGGCCTATATTAAATACCGTAAGTTTATAGACAAGCTCAGCGGCGGCGTTATGGCCTTTCTGGGATTACGTCTGCTGTTAAAGTAAGCCAGCCGAATAGGATTTAGCCTGTGGATAATCCTATATTTCAGAAAGTCATCAATGTGTAGAGAGCCCGATGAATAACAAAATAAAAAAGCCGCTATTAAATAGCGGCTTTGCTCCTGGCTGGTCGGGCTTTACTGGCGAGTAAAAGTAAGGCTCTCAAACGAGAATAGTTGTTGCCCACCCACCTTAGTCGTATACGAACGGCTACCGCTTAGCGTAATTTGCGATGGGGTATCACTAGACGTACCTACCCAGTAATCACGTATAACATAGGTGTAGCCCTGTGGGTCATTACGGTATGAGCACGCGATACCATAGTTGATGGTTGCGCGATCGGCGGTATAAAGCCAGGATCCGGTGAACGCACTCTCAGGGTAGGTAAAGGCACCCAGCGGAGTATCAGCGGCAGTAAAAGTTCCGGTAAAGGTACCCTCTTGGAAGTTTACGGTGGTAATGATTAAAGTGTGCTTACCATCTTCACTTACGAAAGTTCCAACTTCTAACATATTAAGCTCCTTATTAAGGCAATGATGCGCCCTCTTAGTCGAGGACAATGAAAAAGGCCCGCCAAAGCGAGCCTGAGAGTTGAGATTTTGCGGGCACAAAAAAACCCGCTCAATGGCGGGTTTTTGTTAGTTCTGGTCTTTAAGACCGCTTGCGATACAACTTCGCGAAGCATATATGTATTTATACGTTTTCTGCCTCACTTTGCAAGTAAACTCTTTCACTAATTATTCCTGACGCGTCACACACTGGCCTGTGCATCATCAATTGTACCAGGCTTAGCTACACATCGATCCGGCGACGGCGGCCATATAGCCTCAGTCAAGTTTTCTAAAACAGAGCGGATCAAATGGTCCCCAGTGTAAAACTTTCTGACCTGCTGGTTGAGTCGATCATCGCAAGCGAAGTTTATATCCAGGCTCACGAGGCATGCATGGATGCCTGCTTTGTGCCAAAAGTGGCCCCCTATAATGTTTTCCAGCCAAAACGCGGCGCGAGAATTTTGCTCTTTTAGAAGGACTAACCAGAAAGATCAGAGTACTGTTTTTGTCGCACATAGACTACCAACCTCAGATGTAAAACGGCGCAATAGCGCCGGTTCATTGTGGTGTGGTCACATATTAATGTGAGTAGTCAGCCCATTACTGAACGCTCTTTGCAGAGTGGCTTCTGTTTACGAAAAGCATCAATAAAGCAGCGCAACACACTGATAAAAGTGGAACAAGCAAAGTCATTTTAAAGCTGGCCAGTTGTGCCATCAGACCGGCAATCCCGTTACCAGCCATCATGCCTGTGCGCATGGCATTGGAGTGGAATGCTGATGCAAAACCACTGCGCTCTGGCAAAGCATCCTGAATAATAGAGATGCCCAGACCGACAAAGATACCAAAGAATAATCCGTTGAAAAATTGCAGCACAATCAGTTCGGTCATGTTTGTGGCCAGCTGAAGCAGGCTGTAATAGACGGCAGCAAAGAGAAATCCGATCATAATTAGCAGTTCTTTCCCTGTTCTCCCTGCCAGATGTGCAGCGGCAAGCATAACGGGAATCTCCATTATCGCGGTTGCCCCCAGTAGGAAGCCCGGAAAAGAGGCTGGTAAATTAAGCTCTTTTACCAGGTACAGCGGCATAATGGTCAGGTACATATTATTCGACAAATTTGCCAGCATCATTACGGCTCCCAGTGCCCAAATCATACCCGTGATAGGGGCTTTACTGGCTTGAGCTGTTTTTGCTGTGCCTGTATCGACCTTTTTTTTACTCTTCGGAAGCAGCAATTGGCTGGCAAGTAAGGTCATGGCTGAAAGCAGGGCTGAAGCCAGAAAATTAAAGGTGAATCCAAATTTGTCGGCGAAGACAAATGCCAGAGCAGGTCCCGCAATCCATACAATCGACACGCCCGAACGCATTTGTGTATTGAGCCGTGTAGCATTAAGACCTGACGTCAGTGAATGCTTTCGGATCATCGACAGGAGGAGCGGGATAGATGCATTACCGGGTCCCATCAGAAAAATACCAATGACCAGAGCTTCAACGGGGCGATGACAAAAGCTGAAGGCTAAACCCGCCAGAAAAAGCGCCAGAACAGAAATGATAAATAGTTGCTTTACCGGATATCCTCTATCTGTGAGGGAACCCATCAACTGGCTAAAAAACAATCCCGACAGGGCGAATCCCAAGCTGTAGAAAGTAATGAAAATCGGGCTTGCATGTAATCCGCTTATCAAAAACAGACTCATTACAGGCAAAATGAAGGCATATGAAATGGCGGTCATTACGTTTATCAGGAACAGCCGCCCGGTAATCCCGGAAAAAAAAGCCATAAACTGCAACATCTCTATGTAAGTTAAACTTATTTTTTAACATAGAATCTTCTCACCGCAGAGGAACATTTCACTCCACATACGCTGTATTGGCTTTTTGACCACCAGAGGCTCGTCAGCAGACCTGTGTTCAGCTCATTAGTATTCTGACCCGGAATGTCCGCTTCTCGCTCAAAGCTGCCGTAGCTCAAGATGCCTCCAGTGTAAAACGTGCTGGCATTCGTCGCCGTAATCCGTACCATACGCGACATAGAATGAATGACGACCCGGTCAACCGAGACAGCACACCATGCAAGAGCATCAAGACGTTAACAAGAAAGAGCAGTACAACTTAAACAAACCGCACTGCTCTTTCTAAGCTGTTGTTAATTAAATAAAATGCTATTTATTCAATTACTTACCCCCCTTCACTTACTACACTGAGTTACTTCTAGCTACCTTTTTTCTGTCCCAAAACCTGTCCCATTTCTTGTTATTGCCCCAGAAATGCCCCAAGATTCTGATTAATTAGCCCGTACTATTGACAGATCTGGCCACCGCGTCGTGTAGCGTGGCGAGAGTATTTCGCGCTTCATTTTTGGCCTTGATCCCCTCACATCATGGATGATTGCCTTGCCACACAGTTAGAAAGATCTTGTGAAGAGATGCAATTGTGCTTCGACAGGTCTATAGCATATTTCTGAAAATCAATGCCCATGATTGCTGAAGGGCAATAAGAGTGATTAACTGTGCTCCTAGTCTGTAATATGCACTTACAATAAGTTAAATATGAACAGAAAAAAAACAATTCAAAGAAAACTGCTGAGCTATCACAGCAATGCTCAAAAAAAGCCTCGCCATCATTTGGATATGTCAGGTGCTGACCTGCGATTCATGGACCTCCGGAGACTCAACTTGCGAAGTATAAATTTCACCGGTAGCGATCTTTCGTTCAGCGATCTGCGCGGTGCTGATTTTTCATATGCCAAGCTTAAGGGAGCAAATATGAGTCACTGTAAAACAGAAGGGACTATTTTCCATGATGCGGACTGCACTGGTGTTGACTTTTCCGGAAGTGATGTCAACGCCTCCACTTTTACTGGTGTGCCTACAGAATGTGAGCGCACAAGGAATGTTACACTTTCCTCCCAGCCTCTCATATCTGTTTATATGCCCACATGGAATCGTGAAACACTGACGATTCGTGCTATACAGTCGGTTCTTAAACAAGATTACTCGCATTGGGAACTCATTATTATTGATGATTTTTCCTCATCCTTTCATCAATTGCAGGCATTTATTAAAGATATTAATGATCCGCGAATTACGTATATTCGTAATGAATTTAATTCCGGTGCCTGTGCTGTCCGGAATCAGGCAATAAAAATTGCACGAGGTGATTTAATTACTGGCCTGGATGATGATGATGAATGGTTGCCTACCCGTCTCTCTTCCTTTCTTACTTTTCAATATAAACTCGAGCAACACGGTTTTTTGTATGCCAATGATTACATCTGCGACAGTAGGGGCTATCACCATATAAGTGAATTACAGACGTATCCGAAACCTGCTTACAGAAAGAGCCTGTTTGATAAGAGAAATATAATTGGTAATCAGATGCTGACATTAACCGACCGTCTGAGGCAAACACTGTTCGACGAGAATTTGAGTGCTGCTCAGGATTATGATGCATTTTACCGGCTGGCAGAAACGTATGGTGATCCTTTCAAACTGGATGACATCACACAGGTGCTCTATGTCAATCATGGTGAAGCCCGTATCACCTGCTCAGGACGAAAGTTTGCAGGCTATTTTGATTTTTACCGGAAACATAAATGCAAACTAAATGCATCCAGCAAAAAATATCAGCTGTTTACTCTGTACTATATCCGCAACAAAAATATGAGCTTACGAACACTGATAAAGCTGATGACGCTTCGCAATCTGAAAAGATATCTGATGATGTATTCCAGCTTTCGGAACAGAAAGTTTTAGCGTTTACATATGATGAAAGCCTTTACGTGGACTGTCGTTGGAGAAATCCACGTTTAATTAGAAAGTTCAGATGCAGGTTATTTACGATAAATAATAGCTTTCGCTTTTCGTTCGTAGCTGCCGTTGACCCTACTTAAGCAGGGCCGCGATATGTCATCGATATAATTCAGAAATTTTAATACGGTGCGGCCTATTGATTTTCAGATTCTGGCTCAGGCTCTGTATAGTCAGTGTCAGGGTCAAACCCCATGATTTGCAGAAACGCTGCCATATTGCGCTGGTTTTTCTCCAGAGCGGTTACAGCCTGATCGAGCTCGACTGCTGTTTGCAGCACGAGGCCGGTGACCGCAGCGTAGTCAACGGTGTAGCTGCGCCTGGTGTCATCACGCGCCCGCTTCAGGCGGGTAACTACACGCGTTTCGGTGACAGTGATCGGCTCTCCATTTTCGTCGAACGTCGCAACCTTGTACGGCTCCTCGACAGACTCATACTGATCATGATCATCAAATACAGATCCGATAGCCTCAGGAAGGACCTCCATTAACTCCTGGGCAATGACACCCGCAGATGGCATCCCTGTGTCTTTGAGGATATATGTCACCCCACGCAGTAGCCTAATTTTATCGCGAGCATCAGCTATCGTTACGATATCGTCTTTTTTATCGGCGTCAGACGTCTGGTTAAGGCTTGTACAGTTGACAGTCCCGGGGACGGAGAAATTGCCGCTCTGACGGAAGGAAAAATATTTTTCGGTCCCGGTCACTGTTGCCCCGGTAGTGACGAGAACAATGTCGCCAAAATTTTCGCAGAAGGCGTAGGCCATGGATTTCAGGGTGGTCGGGAACAGGAAATTAAGTGTGCCGAAGCTACTGTTCTGCGTGATGATGTTCACAGCACCAGTAGCACTGAACGGGGAAGTCACGGTCCCACCAGTTTTTCCGTCCACAGAGTTAAGCTGTTTGTCGCTGATATCCAGGTTACTGCGGGCACCGGCAGCCGTTGTCGATCCAGTACCCCCCTGGCTAACAGGCACTCCGCCAGATGCATCTTTCTGGGCGAGAGACTTTTGTGCCGGAACCGTATAGGCTTTGCCGTCAATGGTAATGGTGACATTTCCCGATCCGGTCATCACGTCAGCAAAGCCTGACATATACCGTTGATACATGCCGAACGTCTCTGCCAGATCGAGCGAGAAACCGTCCAGGCTTTTGCTGTCACTGAGCAGGATTGCATAACGCGTGCCTGCAGGAATCGCCGGATTGACCGCAGGCGTTACAGTCAGCTGCGTGGCGCTGTTGACCGCTGTGATCTGAAATACCTGCACCGGGCTGGTCATTACGATGACGGTACAGCCGTTGCGGATCAGCGTGCCCGCTGCGGTGAAATTAGTGCCGGTACCGGTGAGAGTACTGCCGTTGCCGGCGATCGTGCCAGTGGTGTAAATCATGTTGTCTCCGGACAATAAAAAACCCGCGCGCGGCGGGTCTGATGTGGAATAAGGAATTTTTGAGACGGGCTAAACCAGCCCGAGCGCATAGGGGTAATACTGATCGTAGATGCTGCAGTCGATAAGACCCACCCTGCCGCTGATAGCCCACGGCTTAAACGCAGAGGCCTCGCTGGAAGAAATAATCCGGCTCGAATAGACCACCGCCGAGGACGCCTTCCAGACGCCATTAGAAATACCCGCGCTGGAACAGTTCATGTTCAGGTAGCCGCCGTATTGGGGGTTCGATGGATCCTGTGGAATATAAATCCCAGAGGTGATGCCGGGAGTGACTGCCATTGGGGCTGCCGACGTTACATCCCCCGCTAAAAGTTGCATGTTCAGCGGCAGGCAGTTGCTGTGCCATACCATTGCGCCGTCCCGGTAAACGAAAAAGCCGTGCGTCGGTATGTTGACAAGATAGTTTGAGAAGATGTACATCCGGCAGCCCGTTTGCGTCATGCCGCCTGTCTGCACGAACGAGAATCCGTAATTGCCCCCCGCATTGTACTGCTGGTAAAAGGATGTCGGCATCCTTGCATCGCCGTCGCGCGCCCGGATAAATGTCACGATTTTCTGACCCAACGGGACTGGTGAGGCGATGTTCTGGCTACCCGGCGGAACATCAATCACGCTTACCAGGCAAAACGGGGTGAAGTCAGGCGCAAGTTTAATTGTCCTGTTGCCGTTGCCGTCGTAGGAGTAGAGAGAGAATCCGTAATAATCCGACTCCCGCCCCGTATTAGGCGAGGCGAACACTACCAGCCGGATCGGCGTCGCCACGTTCCATGAGACGACATTCCCGGAAACAGTTACCTGATACGGGTTATTTGTCGGCATCACCTGGATAACCGACTCGATAAGAAGTGATGCCTGGTAGGTACATCCGGCCGGGTAGGATTTGCTACCCGAACCGGAGATGTCCAGCACATCCATCACGTAGTTAAACACCATCGAGTTGATAGCGTCAAACGAGGTTCCCTGGATAAATGTCTGCATTACAACCTCTGCCCCATGACCGCCGCCGGACGTCCATACTGGTCATACGAAACGATCCGGTT
>NZ_BBMZ01000010.1 GCF_000759795.1 Pseudescherichia vulneris NBRC 102420 | reverse complement strand
CTCGGGCTGGTTTAGCCCGCCTGAAAAATCACTCATTCCACATCAGACCCGCCGCGAGCGGGTTTTTTATTGCCCGGAGACAACATGATTTACACCACTGGCACGATCACCGGTAGCGGCAACACGCTCAACGGTACCGGAACTAATTTCGCAGCAGCGGGCAGCCTGATCCGCAATGGCTGCACTGTCATTGTCCTGACCAGCCCGGCGCAGGTATTTCAGATCACGGCGGTCAACAGCGCCACGCAACTGGCGGTGACGCCTGCTGTAAATCCGGCAATCCCGGCGGGGACCCGCTATGCGATTCTGCTCAGTGACAGCAAAAGCCTCGATGGCTTCGCTCTCGACCTCGCTGAGACGTTTGGCATGTATCAGGCATACATGAGCGGGTTCGGCGATGTTATGACCGGTTCCGGGAACGTGACGATAACTATCAACGGTGTGGCTGTCACCGTGCCTGCGCAAAAATCTCTTGTTCAGAAGGGGGCTAATGGGGCAGCGCCTGTTGAATCCGGTGGTACAGGATCGACAACGGCTGCTGGCGCTCGCGGTAATCTGGGTATCAGCGACAAACAGCTCAACTCTGTAGATGGTAAAACAGGTGGCACTATTTCATCTCCAATCTCTATTACCGGAGGTGTTTCAATAGTCACTCAGGCGAGTAGCTACGGCGACTGGAATTTTATCTACCCATCCACTTTAAAAAAGATGGCTTATGCCTTCTGCGAGAACTACGGTGATTTGGTTTTTGTTACAACGCAGGCAACATTAACAGGGACCGAGAAATATTTCGCAATGCGGAACAATGGCAACTTTACCACTCAAGGCAATATTAGTTGCGTGTCGCTGACCCAGACGTCCGACGCCGATAAAAAAGACGAGATCACAACGATAAATGATGCCCGCGATAAAATCAGGCTGTTGCGTGGCGTGACTTATATCCTCAAAGATACAGGGATGCCGTCTGCAGGTGTGATCGCACAGGAACTGATGGACGTGCTGCCGGAGGCTATAGGGTCTGTATTTGATGATTATGACCAGTATGAGTCTGTCGAGGAACCGTACGAGGTTGAGACGTTGGACGAAAACGGGGAGCTGATCACCGTCACCGAAACGCGCGTGGTTACCCGCCTGAAACGGGCGCGTGATGACAGCAAGCGCAGCTATACCGTGGACTACGCTGCGGTCACCGGCCTGGTGCTGCAAACAGCAGTCGAGCTCGATCAGGCTGTAGCCGCCCTGGAGAAAAACCAGCGCAATATGGCGGCGTTTCTGCAAGCCCACGGGTATAACCCTGAAACCGACTACACCGTTACTGAAGAAAATTAATAGGCCGTACCGTCTTGATCTGGCCTCTCCCTGAAACTACTGTTCATATATACAGTATTTAACAGGGAGGGCATAGAGTGGCTAAATATTCAGACATCGGTACCGCATTCAGGGCGGCTACCAAGCGGGAACCTAGCGGCAGGCTGGTGGTGACCAGCGTTGATTTTGTGCGTGAGCTCGAGGCGGTGAATCACCACTGGTCGTTAGGCCGGGCGAACCGGTGGATAGCCCAGTACCAGACGTATTTTCGGGACTACACCCCGCATGAGGGCGAGGACCGGCGCTTCTTCATGATCGGCATGGGGAGGATCATGTAATGGGCTTCCCGTCGCCAGCACAAGACTACGTACAGCGTCCGCTGTGCCTGAACGAGTTATTCAACGTAAACGGCAATACTCTGCTGATTGAAACGTCGAGCGGCTGGGCCGTGATCGATAAGGCGAAGCGGCCAGCTCAAGGCATAGTGCTGCTGGTGAGCGTCGACGGCTATAACCAGTTCGCCAGGTGGATGGGCGACGCATTGATAACCGAGGACGGCGAAGCGATTGAGGGTGAGGCCCTGGACGGCGTGACTGTAATCGGGCCGGTGACAGCGCTGATCAATGCAGTGGAGCGGGGTGACGACTGCCCGGTACTGTAAGGTAATTTGACGGGGGTTTTACCCCCATTTTACCCCAACAGTACCCCAGCCAGATTACAGGCATAAAAAAACCAGCCGTAAGAGGCTGGTTCTTCTGGGATTTTTTGGTCGGCACGAGAGGATTTGAACCTCCGACCCCCGACACCCCATGTCAGGCATTATGATTTGGCATATATCTGCAGAGGCTATCGTATAAGCCAACCATCAGTTCAGAGGCTCGGTTGAGCTCTAGCTCACCCAACCTGTTTACTGACGCTGATACACGGCCTTCATAGGCTTCTGGCTCAGTGCCAGTAAGAAGAGACACCAGTTCTTCATAATCTTCCCAAAGAGGTTCTGGGATGTCATTCTCTTTTTTAAGAAGTGAAATACCATACAGATAAGCGTCAGAAATTCTCTGAGGGAAGGGACCATCAGAAGCCAGCGTTAAAATACTGGAATGGAACTTTTCCCAAGCATATTTGTACTTCATAAAATTGTCCATTTAGTCGCCTTTCGGGTGAGAAAAACTATCGGCTGCACACTGTAACCTGATGAATTTTAAGAGGTCAAATCATGTGCTTTTTTCTCATTTTTTACGGTAAGTTGATGTAATTTAATGAGTGAAGAACGGTCTCGAAAACCGGAGTAGGGGCAACTCTACCGGGGGTTCAAATCCCCCTCTCTCCGCCACTATTCAAGCACTTACCCGTACCGCTTTCAACGACGTTCATCACAACTCACTGCTTACATGTCTCTCAAAGGTAGTTCTCTTCTATTCGTAGCGTGAATCATCATTATCCTAATTTAGCTGCCCTAATTGGCACACATCGCAAAGCAGCAGCTAACATACCCAGATAAAATAGACGGCTAATATTTTTCCAGGTAATAATAATCATGAAACTGGACGCACAGCTGCCGTTTGTTACAGCACTGCTCTTTATTTTATCCGTTCTCTTTCCCTTCTTTCCAGAGATCCCGCTACCCGTTAGCGAAGCGAGGCTGGTTAATTGGATTGAGAATGGGCAGGCCTTATGGCTGCTTTTTGGCGCACTGTTCACCCTTTTCTGGATCAAGCCCTGGACGCTGACGCCCGGTCAGAAAGCCTTCTGGCTGTGGTCCGTTGCCTGGTGGGTAGTACTGTTAGGGCGCAGTACCAGCTGGGGCAGGGTCTACTTCCCGGACGAGCCAAGAGTGATTTTCCGTATTATCTCGGTCGTTCTGATTGCGGCACTGGTGCTGCCGGTGATCGTTTCCGCTACGCTGCGTAAAGAGATCGCGCTGCGTTTTCGCCAGGAAACGTTCCCCCTGTGGACCGTGTTGCTGGTGGTGATAACCTTTTTGCTTTCCGATGCCGTAGAGCACCATCGCCTGCTGGGCTCGCTGGTTTTGCATGATGCTCACGATCAGGATCTGCTTGAGGAACTGTATGAAATTCCCTTTATGCTGGGGCTATTTATTATTGCCTTTGGCATGATGCAGCGTGATAAAGTGGTCGGTATGCGATTGTCCACCGCGCACTAATAAAAAGCCCGCAGCGAGCGGGCTTTGTTTTTTAAAAAGGTTTTAGAACTGATAAACCAGACCCAGCGCGACAATATCGTCGGTAGCGATGCCGGCATCTTTGTAGAACTGATCGTCGTCATCCAGCAGGTTGATTTTATAATCTACATAGGTAGACATGTTTTTATTGAAGTAGTAGGTTGCGCCTACGTCAGCATATTTCACCAAATCTTCATCGGTATTAGAACCGTTGTAGTTCAGATCCTTGCCTTTAGACATCAGGAAAGAAACAGCCGGACGCAGGCCAAAGTCGAACTGGTACTGCGCGGTAACTTCAAAGTTCTGCGTTTTATTGGCAATACCGCCAAGATCGCCGTCATCGGTGCTGCCGTACGGTGTCATATTGCGGGTTTCAGAATACATCGCCGCCAGGTAAACGTTGTTAGCGTCATACTTCAGACCGGTGGTCCAGGCATCTGCTTTATCGCCGCCAGCATAGGTGCTGTCTGCTGCATTGCCGCGATTTGTTTGATCCGCAGTACGGTCAGATGACGCATACGCTGCACCTACGCTAAAGCCGCTGCCGATGTCATAGGTGGTGGACAGACCCCAGCCGTCACCGTTTTCATGGCGAACGTCGCGCGGGCTGCTGGTACCTTCGTTGCCGTTACCAGCATCTTCATTATTGCCCTGATACTGCACGGCAAATGCCAGACCGTCGACCAGACCAAACATATTGTCGTTGCGGTAGGTTGCTACACCGTTGGCACGGCCGGTCATAAAGTTATCAGCCTGGGTATAGCTGTCGCCACCGAACTCAGGCAGCATATCGGTCCAGGCTTCTACATCATACAGCACGCCGTAGTTACGCCCATAGTCGAATGAACCGTAGTCGCCTGCCTTCAGGCCAGCGAAGGCCAGACGCGTCCAGCTTTGGTTGCTGCTGCTTTCGGTGTTATTCGCCTGAACGTTATACTCCCACTGGCCGTATCCTACCAGCTGGTCAGTGATTTGGGTTTCGCCTTTGAAGCCCATACGGATATAGGTTTGATCGCCATCAGCGCTGCTGTTATCAGAGAAGTAGTGCAGGCCGTCAACTTTACCGTACAGATCAAGTTTGTTGCCGTTCTGGTTATAGACTTCTGCTGCATGTGCTGCGCCTGCGGCTAATAATGCCGGGACAATAATTGCCAATACTTTTCTTTTCATTATCCATGTCCTATAAATTATAGTTTATGTAAATGGTTGTGAAATACCCGAGTTACAGTCCTGATACTAGCGATTAAGTTCATTTATTTTTAAAAGAATGATGTAAGCAAATGGTATTATTTATTGCTAAACGTTTCATTTCCATTTGTTATTTATGGGGTGAATGAATATGCTCTCTTTTATTTGTGCTGGTGATGTTTGTCATATTTTTATTGAATGTTTGATGAGGTTTTATTTATTTGGAAAATGACTAATAAAAAAGCAAAAAAAAGCTCAGCGAGAGTCAGCTGAGCAAAATGGTGTCGAGAAGAGTGAGGGTAGTACTTAAACTACATCTTGGATTAATAACGACGAGAATAATCTCATAGCACCTTAAAAAAATCAGTCCACTATTGTTCTCGATGCTAAAATTATTAACCTATTATGAGCCAGGCAGACAGCAATGAGGGAAGAGCATGGCAGACGTGCATGATAAAGCCACGCGCAGCAAAAATATGCGCGCCATCGGCACGCGTGATACGGCCATTGAGAAACGGCTTGCTGCGCTGCTTACTGAGTGCGGGCTGGCGTTTCGCGTTCAGGATGCGGCGCTGCCCGGCACGCCGGACTTTGTCGTCGATGACTACCGCTGCGTTATCTTTACCCACGGCTGCTTCTGGCACCATCATGACTGCTATCTGTTTAAGGTCCCGGCCACGCGTACTGAATTCTGGCTGGAGAAGATTGGTAAAAACGTCGAACGCGACCGGCGCGACTGCGCCCAGCTGCTGACCGAGGGCTGGCGAGTATTGATTGTCTGGGAGTGTGCGATACGCGGGCGGGCGAAGCTGAGCGATGCGGATCTTAGCGAGCGGCTTGAAGAGTGGATCTGCGGCGGCGGGGCGGCCGCGCAGATCGACACCCGGGGCATTCAGACCTGCGGCTTGGCTACTTCTCCGCCCCGCACGGCGTAACCGTTGGACGGGCAGGCAGCAGGTACTTACCCAGCGTGACCAGCACCACCGCCAGAATGATAATCCCCAACGCCAGCCACTCAATAGGGGAGAGGCTTTCACCGGCAAACCCTGTCCCCAGCAGCACGGCCACCACCGGATTAACGTAGGCGTAGCTGGTGGCAACCGCAGGCGAAGTATTGCGGATCAGGAACATATAGGCGTTGATGGCAATAATCGAACCAAAAATCGCCAGATAGCTTACGGCCAGCAGCCCAGACGCCGTTGGCATCGCCGTGAGCCGCTCGCCGGTCAGCCCAGAGGCGGCCAGCAGCACCACGCCTGCGGTAAGCATCTCAATCGCCCCGGCCATCATGCCGTTGGGCAGCTCGATGCGCGAACCCAGAACAGAGCCGAAAGCCCAGCTCAGGGATCCGATGAGGATCATGCCTGCTCCCCACGGATTACCGCTCAGGTTACCGCCGCTGTTAAGCAGCACAATGCCCGACAGGCCGATGGCAATGCCAAACCACTCTAGCTTGCGCGTAGCGATGCCGAAAAAGTGGCTAAAGCAGAGGGTAAAGAGCGGAACGGTCGCCACGACCACGGCGGCAATCCCGGATGGAACGTTTTGATGCTCGGCCAGCGTCACCATGCCGTTACCCACCGCCAGCAGCAGAACCCCAATCAACGCCGCGTTAAGCAGTGGGCGCAGGGAGGGCAAACGGTGGCCGGTAATGAGCAAAAAGGCGATCAGCAGGAGACCGGCAGAGAAAAAGCGTACCCCGGCCATCATTAACGGCGGCCAGCTCTCGACGCCGATGCGGATCGCAAAGTAGGTGGAACCCCAAATAATGTAGAGCGCAAAAAGCGCACCAATAAGCGGTAAAAGCTGCCTGAAACGCATACTCCCTCACGACAAAATTGAAATGACGCATAGAGTAAACGCCAAAACAATCAGACTGGCGAGCAATTAATTGTGTTTGTAATGTTAAAGATTTGTTGACGTTAAGGATAAATTTACGCAATGGGCTTTTATGCTCCATAATCTTCCTATTATCAGCAGTTAGAGAAGGATGTTTATTTTGGCAGGAAGTAGTTTATTAACCTTACTGGACGATATTGCCACGTTGCTCGACGACATTTCATTGATGGGCAAGCTGGCGGCTAAAAAGACCGCAGGGGTGCTGGGGGACGATCTGTCGCTCAACGCCCAGCAGGTTTCCGGCGTGCGGGCCAACCGCGAACTGCCGGTGGTCTGGAGCGTGGCCAAAGGCTCGTTGCTAAACAAGGTGATCCTGGTCCCGCTGGCGCTGTTGATCAGCGCCTTTATTCCCTGGGCCATTACGCCGCTGCTGATGGTCGGCGGGGCGTTTCTCTGCTTTGAGGGCGTGGAGAAGGTGCTGCATAGCCTGCATGCCCGCAAGCATAAAGAGGATCCCCAGCAGGCGCAGGAGCGGTTGAACGCCATTGCGAAACAGGATCCCAAGCAGTATGAGCGAGATAAAGTGAAAGGGGCGATCCGCACCGACTTTATCCTGTCGGCAGAGATTGTTGCCATCACGCTGGGGATCGTGGCCGATGCGCCGCTGCTTAACCAGGTGCTGGTGCTGTCGGGTATTGCCGTGCTGGTGACGCTTGGTGTTTATGGCCTGGTAGGGATCATCGTTAAGCTGGACGATATGGGCTACTGGCTGGTGGAGCGGCCGGGTGCGCTGGCAAAAATTGTGGGTAAGGGATTACTGGTAATTGCGCCCTGGCTGATGAAAGTGCTGACCATCGTCGGTACGCTGGCGATGTTTCTGGTGGGGGGCGGCATCGTGGTTCACGGCATTGCGCCTCTGCACCATGCCATCGAGCATTTTGCCGCCGAGCAGGGCGCGGTCATCGGCGCGACGTTGCCAACGCTGGCAAACCTGGTGCTCGGATTTATTATTGGCCTGATTGTCGTCGGACTAGTGAAGGGCATCTCGCGTCTGCGCGGAGCCGCCCACTAGCTAACGGCGTTGGCCCGATATGAAGTCTGGCAGCAGCGTGCCGATAATAGGTAATGTAGTGACTGGATAACTTCAGCAAAAACCATGGAGACGTCGTGCCACCCTCTACCGCTGCCACTGGCTCGTCACGACTGAATAGCATGCGCAACTATTTCGTGCCTGCTCGCGTCGTTAATCTCTGCTTTGTGATTGTGCTGGTCAGCTCAACGTTGCTGACCTGGCGCGAGGTAGTGGTGCTGGAGGATGCCTACGTCGCCAGCCAGCGTAATACCCTCGACAAGGTCTCCAGCGCGCTCGATCGGCAGATGGAGATCGGGGTTAACGCATTGCTGTTCTTCCGTAATGCGATGCGGGCAGCGGTGGAGACGCCGCTGACCTCGGACGTGCTCAAGAACGTGCAGGTTGAGTTTGCTCAGCAGCGTCAGCAGCCTTTCTGGCGTATCAGCGTCGATCAGCGGCGCACGCTGCCGATTACCGGCGTTTCTGATGACTTCGTTGCGGGCCATCCTCTGCTTAGCCGTGACGATCCACAGATGCATAATGAGATGACCGCCGCGCTGGAGGTGGGCTACATCATGCGTCTTGCCACAGCGCTACCGGCGATGCCGAAGCACGCATGGTATGTCTCACGCGCGGGCTTTTTCCTCTCTTCACAACCCTCAGTCGCGTCGGCAGAGAGCGTTACGCGTTATGAGAGCCTGCTGGCAGAGCCCTGGTTTACCGGGCAGTCTCACCATGCTAACCGTTTTCGCGGCGTACGCTGGTTTACCTCGGCGCACCACACGGACACGCAGGCGTCGATAGTGACGGTGAGCGTGCCGCTGGACGATGCCCAGCGCTGGTTGGGCGTGCTGGCGATTGACTACGCCTTCTCGTCGGTAAAGACGCTGCTGGAGGAGGCGCTCAGGGATGAAGAGCAGGGGGAGTATCAGCTCTACAATAGTCAACTTGAGCGGGTCGTCACCTCGCTGCCTGCGGGCGTGCAGCCACGGGCGTTTACCCCGGCACAGCGTCAGGCGCTGATGCAGGCCATAGCCCAAAGCAATAGCGGCAGCCTGCGACTTGGCCTATCCTTTGTCGTCTGGCAGAAACTCGACCGCTTTGATGGGCTGCTGCTGCGCATCCATACCCTACGCGAAGGCTTGCAGGGCGATTTTGGCACCATCAGCATTGCCCTGGCGCTGCTGTGGCTGCTGTTTACCGCGATGCTGCTCAGCTCCTGGATCGTCATTCGCCGCATGGTAAATAATATGTATGCCATGCAGCACTCGTTACAGTGGCAGGCGTGGCACGATCCCCTGACGCGGCTGCTCAACCGCGGCGCACTGTTTGAACGGGCAAAAGCGCTGGCGGAGCTGTGTCAGCAGCAGCACAGGCCGTTCTCGGTGATCCAGCTCGATCTCGATCACTTCAAAAACGTTAACGACCACTATGGTCACCAGGCGGGAGATTTAGTCCTGACCCAGGCCGCACGGCTAATTGGGGGCTGTATACAGGGAGAAGATCTGGCCGGGCGCGTCGGTGGGGAGGAGTTCTGCATCGTTCTGCCGGGAAGCACGCTGCTCCAGGCGCAGCGCATTGCAGAGCGAATACGCGAGCGTATCAGCCGCAAAGAGATCCTTGTCCACAATAGCCAGACGGTGCGCATTAGCGCCTCGCTGGGCGTTAGCAGCGCCGAGCCGAGCGAGAGCTATGCCTTTGAATATCTGCAGATGGTGGCAGACAGACGGCTCTATCTGGCCAAGTGGGCTGGGCGCAACCGCGTCTGCGCGGTTGACCCCATTCAGGATGCGCCGAACACGTGATCCAGCCCCTCATGCCAGCCTGCGGGGCCAGTCTGAGTGGTGCGATAGACCCGGGAGGGATCATCATCGCGTAGCGTCACGCCATCGCGGTTAAACCCCTTCACCACAATGGCAAAATCGACGTTGTCCAGCATAGGCGCATCGTTTGGGCCATCGCCAAGGCCCAGGGTCGTGTACTGCTTGCCCTCATGCTGACAGTACTGGCGCGTCAGCCAATTCACCGCCTGATCCTTACCGTCGCGCTGGTCAATAACGTGCCAATAGCGTGCCCCCTGGACAAGGCGCAGGCCAAAGCGATTCAGGTCAGCGTCAAATTTTGCCATCCGCTCGTCGCTGTCGCGCCAGATCAGCGTCTCCGAGGCTTCATGCAGCCGGGCCAGGCTCGCCTGAGCGGGCGTATAACCGGTTAGCTCAACCAGGGCAGCCACCTCAAGATCGCTAAAGGTAGTGAATTTATATCCTTCATTTTCCCGCAGCGGCGTCAAAACGGTCGTAATCTGATCGTGAGTCGTGCCGTTAAGCAGTCGGGAAGCGTTGTTATGCGCTTCCCAGCGCGTATCAAGCTGGATCACCGCGCCATTCTCCGCGATAAACGGTTGCCCTTGTAACCCTACCATTTTCTGAATCGCTACAATTTCCGCGGCCGTCATGCTGCTGCACAGGATAACGGGTATCTCATGCTGACGCAGACGAGTTAACCACGCCTCGGCTGGCTGCCATTCATGGGTATGACTATCAAGCAACGTACCGTCGATATCGGTAAATACCAGCAGTGTGTCGTTAAGGCCGGGCATGGTCTGCTCCTTTGCTAGCGCAACGGGATGGTAAGAAAAATCTCAAATTAATAAACATGCACTATAAATACCTGATTTCAATAGCCCGCTAAAGGCGATTCCGTCTGGCTTCTCATACATTAGTCGCAAAACAGTTATACAAAATAATAATTAGGTTGATGAATATTATCTTGTACCGCAAATAATTTGCCTATACATTCATATCCGCATCAG
Organism: Pseudescherichia vulneris NBRC 102420; assembly: GCF_000759795.1. Taxonomy (GTDB): domain Bacteria; phylum Pseudomonadota; class Gammaproteobacteria; order Enterobacterales; family Enterobacteriaceae; genus Pseudescherichia; species Pseudescherichia vulneris. The sequence continues at coordinate 202,364 of NZ_BBMZ01000010.1, read as the reverse complement.
ATTTCCTGGTGTAACGAATTTTCAAGTGCTTCTTGCAAACGCAAGCTTTATCCCGGTCTCCCCAGACCGGGATTTTTTCTTTTAGCGATCCAGCTCCGCCGCGCTGCCGTCATGAATATCTAGCTCCCAGGCGTTGGCGACCGACTGCTCTTCACCATTGTGCACGCGATCGACGGGGCGCTTCTCGGGGCCGCTGGGATCGATAGCAGCCAACAGCGCGTCAACTTCAGCATTGTTTAACGTTTTCTCATGGCGGGTTTTCATCGTCGTGACTCCACAGGCCGTTTCCCTAAGTATAGACGGTTGAGAAAAGCAGCAATCATGATGCCAGGGCTGTCAGACCGCGAGTTTTGTTCTACACTGGCAAAAATGTGACAGGAGGAAAATAATGAAGGTAAACGATCGGGTTACAGTTAAAACGGACGGGGGACCGCGACGTCCGGGTGTTGTGCTCGCCATTGAAGAGTTTAATGAAGGCACGATGTATCTGGTTTCGCTTGATGATTACCCGCTCGGCATCTGGTTCTTTAATGAAAAAGGGCATCCGGACGGGGTATTTGTCGAGATGCAGGCGTAACGCTATCACTACCCTCATGCCCTGGAGGGTAAGTGCCTGCTTGCCCTCTCAACGCATATTGACGAAGATGCCGCTGGTGACATAATCCGTCAGACGTACCACGTGGTAGATAACCTGCTTATTATGCGTTTTTATTTTTCTTTTAATATTACCCTTATGTGATGATACCGTTTTGGCTTTAATATTCATCTGGTCGGAGATTTGAATCGTTCCCTGGCCGGACATCCACATCCGCAGCATACTGGATTCAGTACGGCTTAACGATAGTGTAGGAAGATTAATCCCTTTCTGACCCTTCGCTTCTTTATTTAGGTAATCGGCGAGGAACTCATCCAGCGACTCAGGCTTAATCGATTTAGAACTAATTAATAAGTTTTTGCGCACCAGCAGGTATTCATCAAAATGGATATTTGCTATCGCCATAAACACAATAAACAACGTCTTGGGATGCTGATTAATGATTTGCTTTATATGCTGACTCTGTTCGAGATCGTGGATGAAGCAGTCTTCATTAATAAACACCACGGCGGGCCGCCAGGCCTCACATGCTGAGCCGAGCTCGCTGACGCTGGATACGTCTTTGATATCTCGTTTTTTCACTCCGCGACTTGCCAGATAACCGGTTAATCCCAACCGGGTATAGCTGCATAAATCCATAATAATCGTTGACATGGCATACCCTCACTCAATGCGTAACGATAATTCACCACCTGCCTGAGCTACTCATAACAGTAAAAGGATGAAAATATTCTGAAAACCTATGAGCAGGACAGGACTTTCAGGCGAACACACTATCCCGTAAAGTTAGGTATAATTTGCCAGGAAACATCTTAAAGTAAAGTAAACTTTCGGAACTGTGATAATCATAAAAACAAATAAACCGCGTCACGTATATCCTGGCGGGTATTAATGAAAATCCTTTTTAGGATTATCCTCAATAAAGACCGTTCAAAATCTAGGGGCTGGCGGCCTGCGGTAATTCGCTGATGATATCCGCCAGCAGATTAAAAATCTCGCTGAACAGATGCTCACAGAAAGGGGCAATAAGCGGCATCAGGGCCGCCATCAGGACAATGCCGACGCCCAGGGTGATGGGAAAACCTACCGAGAAGATAGAGAGCTGGGGAGCCATACGGTTCAACAGCCCCAGGGAGAGGTTCAGCGTCAGCAGCAGGGTGATGACCGGCAGCGCCAGCATCAGGCCGTTGATAAAAATCAGTCCGCCCGCACGGGTGAGGGCCAGGAACGCGTTACTGTTCACCGGCTCGCCGCCGATGGGCAGGGTATGGAAGGTATCCACCAGCATCGAAATCAGCCACAGGTGACCGTTAAAGGTCAGGAACAGCAGCAGGGCCAGCATATCCATAAAGCGCGCCAGCACGGGCATATTCAGGTTGCTGCCGGGATCGAAGAAGGTGGCAAAGGAGAGGCCCATCTGTAGCCCAATTAGCTCTCCGGCGGTGCGTATGGCGGCAAAGGCGAACTGCATGGTAAAACCCAGCGCGATGCCAATCAGGATCTGCTGTAGCGCCAGCCACAGCGAGTCACCGGAAAAGATCGGCACGTTGGTGGCGGGCAGGGAAGGCGCAATGACGAGGGTAATCACAAACCCCAGTCCCAGCTTAACGCGTTTGGGCACGCTACGCTCGCTGAGGATCGGCGCGGTGGAGATCAGCGCCAGCACGCGCAGCAGCGGCCAAAAGTAGAGGCTCAGCCAGTGGAGCCACTGATCGCTGGTTACCGACACCATAAGGGTTACTTATCCAATAATATAGGGAATGTTGCTGAACAGGGTGCGCATATAGTCCAGCAGCAGGTTAAGCATCCACGGGCCGGCAACGATAATAGCAACGAAAACGGCGATAATTTTCGGGATAAACGACAGCGTCATCTCGTTAATCTGCGTGGCGGCCTGAAGGATACTGATCACCAGGCCGGTGACCAGCGCCACCAGCAGCAGGGGCGCGGCAACCATCAACGCGATTTTCATCGCGTCCGTACCCATCATCATCACTGATTCTGGCGTCATTTCCGCACTCCTTAACTGTAAAAGCTCTGCGCCAGCGAGCCGACCAGCAGCTGCCAGCCGTCTACTAGCACGAACAGCATCAGCTTAAACGGCAGGGCGATGGTGGCGGGCGGAACCATCATCATCCCTAGCGCCATCAGCACGCTGGCGATCACCAGGTCGATGATGAGGAACGGAATAAAAATGGTAAAGCCAATCTGAAACGCGGTCTTGAGCTCGCTGGTGACGTAGGCCGGGAGCAGAATGCGCATCGGCACCGCTTCCGGACCGGGCAGCGGACCGCTGTTGGCCAGGCGAGCAAACAGTGCTAAATCGGCTTCCCGCGTCTGGCGCATCATAAACTCTCTCAGCGGCTGTGCGCCTTTCTCCAGCGCCACGTCGATGGAGATCTTGCTTTCGCTGAACGGCTGATAGGCCTCGGTATAAATCTTATCGATCACCGGCGACATAATAAAAAAGGTCAGGAACAGGGCGAGGCCGAGCAGCACCTGGTTAGGCGGCGCGGAGGGCGTGCCCAGCGCGTTACGCAGCAGGCCAAAAACGATGATGATGCGGGTGAAGCTGGTCATCATCAGCAGAATAGCGGGCAGGAAGGTCAGGGAGGTGATAAACACCAGGGTCTGCACCGGCAGGGACCAGCTCTGGCCGCCGTTAGCCAGCGGTTGGCTGACTAATCCGGGAAGTTGAGCAAAGGCGCTGGGCGCAACCAGCACCAGGCCAGCCAGCGCAAGGGATAACAAACGGCGCATCAGGATCTCCCGGAACGCTTGATCAAATTCTTTAACACGGCCTGAAAATCCGGGGTGTTCTCTTTCGGGGCCTCGCTCGCGGACGGTGCCGGAGGAAGCGTGTGCAGCAGGCTGATTTGTGACGGTGTCACGCCCAGCACCAGTCGTGCATCGTCGACGTCAACGATAATTACCCGCTCACGCGGGCCAACGGTCGTGCTGGCGCTGACCTTCAGGCCACGGGCGCTGGCGGTTTTACCGCCAAAGCCCATCCGCTTCGCCAGCCAGGCTGCCGCGAGGATCAGGGCAATAATGCCCAGCAGCGCGCCGCTCACCTGCACCAGCGGTGAACCGTGAACGGCAGAGGGCTGCACAACGGTAGCCTGGGTTTTCATGCTTAGCGGCTCAGACGACGCATACGCTCGGACGGCGTGATGATATCGGTAATACGTACGCCGTATTTGTCGGCGACAACCACAACTTCACCCTGGGCAATCAGATAGCCGTTGATCAGGATATCCAGCGGCTCACCGGCGAGGCCGTCCAGCGCCACCACCGATCCTTGGGTCAGGCGCAGCAGCTCTTTAATGGTCATGCGGGTACGACCAAGCTCCACGGTCAGCTTGACCGGGATATCCATAATCAGATCGATATCCTGTAAGGTGCCGCTCACGTCACCGCCGCCAAACTGCTGAAACACCGAGTCGGTGGTGCTTTTGCTGCTGGTTGTGGTTTTTTGTTCGTTCAACGCGTCAGCCCACAGATCGTCCATTGCCATACTGTTCTCATCGGACGGATTGTTCATATCACTCATTTGGGCTGTTCCTCATTCAGCGAATTCAAAATCGGGTTGATCAAGTGTTCAACGCGCAGGGCATACTGGCCGTTGATGGTGCCGTACTGGCTGGTAAGCACCGGGACACCATCTACGTGGGCGATGATGCGATCGGGTTTGTCGATCGGCAGCACGTCACCGGGTTGCAGCTTCAGGATCTGCGACAGGCGCAGCGGGACATCGCCGAAATTGGCAATCAGCTCCAGCTCGGAGTGCTGCACCTGACGAACCAGGTTATCGCGCCAGTTTTGATCCTCGTTGCGGGAGTTCTCCAGCGGCGGGTTAACCAGCGTCTCGCGCAGCGGCTCAATCATGCTGAAGGGCAGACAGATATTAAACTCGCCGGTCAGGTTACCAATCTCCACGTGGAAAGGGGTATTGACGACGATATCGTTCGGCGAGGTCGTGATGTTAGTAAACTTCACCTGCATCTCCGAACGCACATACTCAACGTCCAGGGGATGGATCGCTTTCCATGCGTCGCTGTAGCCTTCCAGCGCCAGCTTCAGCATGCGGTTGATCACCCGCTGCTCGGTATGGGTAAACTCACGTCCCTCAACCTTAGTCGGGAAACGGCCATCGCCGCCGAACAGGTTATCCACGGCAATGAACACCAGGCTTGGCGAGAAGACAAACAGCCCGGTGCCGCGCAGCGGCTTCAGGTGGATCAGGTTAAGGTTGGTCGGCACCGGCAGGTTACGGGCAAACTCATGGTAGGGCTGAATGCGGATCGCCCCCACGGTGATATCCGGGCTGCGGCGCAGCAGGTTGAACAGCCCCATGCGGAACTGGCGCGCGAAACGTTCATTAATGATCTCCAGCGCCTGCAGGCGTTCACGCACCACGCGGCGCTGGGTATTGGGATCGTAAGGACGAATATCACTCTCGCCGCCTTTACCGGGCTGCGGAGCATCGCTCTGTTCGCTGTCGCCGTTCAGCAGCGCATCAATTTCGGCCTGTGAAAGAATGCTATCGCCCATGTCTTTACCGCAAAATGAAAGCTGTATAGAGAACGTCAGTCACTTCCTGCTTTGGCTGGCCAGGGACTAACGGCGGAGAGAGCGTCTCTTTGATGGCGGCGACCAGCTGGCGCTTGCCTTCGTCGGTTGCCAGCTGCGTGGCATCCTGACGGGAGAAGAGCAGCAGCAGGCGGCTACGCACCTCCGGCAGATACTCGCTCAGGCGTGCACGCGTGCCTTCGTCTTTCAGGCGCAGGGTAATGCCAATGTAGAAGACGCGATCGGCTTCGCCCAGGTTAACGGTAAAGGTATCCAGTGCGAAAAAGACCGGTGCGGGCGGCGGCGGTGCTTCGGCTTTCACCTCTTCACCTGGCTGCTGGTGCATGCGCCAGTAGCTATAGCCGGCGGTGGCGCACGCGGCGAGCGTGATCAACACCAACAGCGGGATCCAGATTGAGCGTTTCTTCTTCTTGGTAATGGCGGCGTCAGTCATCTGTTACGTGCTTCCTGTTTCGGTACTGCTTATAGACTGATTATCCCGTGTCCTGCGTCCGTCAAAGGGCGGAAAAGACGGGGATAATCATGCTACCTTTTGCGTTTAGGCAAAGATGTCTACCGCGCCGTTGCCGCGAGCACGCGATTGCAGGCTCGCCGGAACGGTCAATGCATCTTCTTCGTCAGCGGCAAACGTGCCGCCGTGGCCCGAGCGAGAGGCCTGTTGTTGCTGGGAGGAGGAGTGCTGCTGTCCAGCGGAGCTTTCGCTGCTGATGCTGCTCTGGCCAAGCTGAATGCCGTTTTCCGCCAGCTGGGTACGCAGCACTGGCAGCGCGGCTTCCAGCGCGGCACGCACGTGGCTGTGCTGGGACACCATCTGCAGCTGAGCCTGGTTGTCGTCAATCTTCAGGCTAATCTGCACCTGACCTAAATCTTCCGGATGCAGGCGTAGCTCGGCGCTCTGCTGGCCCTGCCTGGTAAACAGGGTGATATTCTGGCTGATGGTCTGCTGCCATTCGCTGCTGCCCAACGGGGCGCTGATCACCGGCGCGGCAACCGGGGCGCTGGCCTGCGCTGGCGCGGCGGTGGTCACCGCTGGGGCGACGCTGACGCTGGTGTTGACTGCCTGCACGGCGGTCTCCGGGGCGTTTTTCAGCGGCGCGGCGGCGGTCAGCTGGCTGGTTTGCGCGTTGCCGTCAACGGCAGCGGCAAAACGCTCGCCGTCGGCGTCATCTTTCGTCGCCGGGCTTAACGTTGGCTCACGGGTGAGAGAGGCGAGATCCGCGCCACGGCCAGCGGCAGTGGTCACCGGCGTGGAGGTGGCAGCAGCATCGCTCTTCGGCACGGCGGGCGTTGCCGTTTGCTGATGCGGCAGCATGGCCAGCAGGGCGCTCAGCCCGGCCAGCTCCTCGTCACTGAGATCGCTGTGGGTGTCGTCATCTGTGTCTGCGGTGGTCGCGGTTGGCTGTACCTGTGAAGCAGTCGCTGTCGATGTCATACCTTTAAGGCCGCCGGTCAGGCTGGCTAAAATACTTTGCGCTTCGCTCTGCAGCGGCACGCTGGCTTGGGCTGCGTCGTCGGTGACGTCTCCCTTAACGGCAGTTGCAGCCGCAGCGCCTGCAGGCGTACGGGCGAGCAGGGCGGCAAGCTGGACCGCCGGAGAGCGGGTATCGGTCTCATCCGCGCCGCCTTTCAGCAGGCTCTGCTGTAGCGTCGCGCCTGCCGTGCGCAGATCGTTAAGCGTCAAGGGTACGTCCTCACCTGACGCCTGGGTGCCGGAAAGCGCGCCCGACAGCAGGGCAAGAAAGTCTTCTGCGCCCGTCGCCGTTTTACCTGTTTGCAGGCCGCTGGTGGTATCGGCATCGGTAACAAGCAGTTTTGGCAAAGTGATCACTCTGGTTTCCTCATTGAAGCGCGCTGGGCGAACTCATCCATTTTTTTCTGATCGAGGCGGTTCTCTGCCAGCAGGGCGGCGCTGGTCTGCCGATCCTGTAGGGTTTGCCACGCCTGCAAACGTTGTTTCTTCTCTCGCCAGGCGTTCAACGCCTGTTCGACTTTCGTGGTCCACTGCATCAGCTGCTGGCGGTGCTGATCGATGGCTTTTTCCAGCGTGGAGATAAACTGCTGGTAGTTCTGCCAGCGCTGGCTGCCAATGCCCTGGGTCATATCCGTGTTGAGGTTATTGCGGTACTCGTTCTGATAATCCATCAGCATCTTGAGCTGCTCTTCCGCCTGCTGACATCCCCGGCGCATCTCGCCGAGGCGTATTGCTGCGTCATCCACCGCTTTTTCAGCCAGATCCTTTAGCGTCGTTAATGCGCTAGTCTGCGTCACGATCGTCGCCCTCCCACTCTTCTGTTACACCGTCGGGAAAATAAGCTCTAAGCCCTGGATGGACTCTTCCCATCCGGCGCGTTCAAAAATGCCCTGCTGGAGATAGGCTTCCAGCTGCGGCCACAGGGCGATGGCTTTATCCAGCATCGGATCGCTGCCCCGGGCGTAGGCGCCCACGCTCACCAGATCGCGGTTGCGCTGGAAGCTGGAGAGCAGCTGTTTAAAATGTCTGACTCTGGCGTAGTGTTGCTCGCTGATTAACGCGGTCATGGCTCGGCTAATAGAGGCTTCAATATCGATAGCGGGATAGTGACCCGCCTCGGCCAGCCGCCGCGACAGCACGATGTGGCCGTCAAGAATGGCGCGAGCTGAGTCGGCGATAGGATCCTGCTGGTCATCCCCTTCGGTCAGCACGGTATAGAAGGCGGTAACGGAACCGCCGCCGTGGATGCCGTTACCGGCGCGCTCCACCAGAGCGGGCAGTTTGGCAAACACCGACGGCGGGTAGCCTTTGGTTGCCGGGGGCTCACCGATCGCCAGGGCGATCTCACGCTGCGCCATGGCGTAGCGGGTCAGGGAGTCCATAATCAGCAGCACGTGCTGGCCGCGATCGCGGAAATCTTCCGCGATGCGCGTGGCGTAGGCCGCACCCTGCATACGCAGCAGCGGCGAGACGTCCGCCGGGGCGGCGATCACCACCGACCGGGCGCGGCCCTCGGCGCCCAGAATGTTTTCGATAAAATCTTTTACTTCACGGCCACGCTCGCCAATCAGCCCAACCACGATCACGTCAGCCTGGGTGTAGCGCGCCATCATGCCCAGCAGCACGCTCTTACCGACGCCGGAACCGGCAAACAGGCCCATACGCTGGCCGCGACCAACGGTTAACAGGGCGTTGATCGCCCGCACGCCGGTATCAAGCACGTGTTCAATGGGGGTACGCTGCAGGGGGTTGAACGGCTGGGTGATCAGCGCCCCGGTTTCGGTGGTGTCGGGAGAGGGGAGGCCGTCCAGCGGTTTGCCCGCGCCGTCCAGCACCCGACCCAGCAGCGCGGGACCTAAGGGCAGCTGTTTTCCGCTGTGCAAACCGTCGCCGCTGGCGCTGCGGGCGTAGACGCGCGCGCCAGGCAGAATGCCTTCCACCTCTTCCAGCGGCATCAGGAAGAGGCGCTGGCCGTTAAAGCCCACCACTTCACTCTCGACTTCCCGGATATCGCCATTCTCCTGGCGTTCAATAACGCAGGTGGCCCCCAGCGGCAGCTGCAGGCCGGTCGCCTCCAGTACCAGACCGGTGGCGCGGGTCAGCCGCCCGTAGCGGCGTACCGCGGGCAGCTGCGCCATTTTGCTCTCAAAGTTGTCCAGCGTGGTCAGCCAGCGGGTCAGGCGCGCAGTCATCAGATCGCTCCCGGTGCGGCCAGGCGGCACAGTTCCTGCCAGCGGGTGGCGACGCTGGCATCCAGATCGCCCTCGTCGGCAGAGACTTTACAGCCGCCGGGATGAAGGGTCGGATCGCCCCGCAGACGCCAGCCGTGCAGGCTCAGCGTCGCGCCCAGCATCTCCTCCACGCGCTGCAGATCGTCCGGGTGGACGCGCAGCTGCGGCTTGCCGTTAAACAGCGGCTCCTGCTGAAGCAGCTGCTGGATCTGTTTGATCAGCGCGGTGTTATCCACGCTCGGCGTCTGGCCGATCACCTGGCGCGCCGCCTCCAGCGCCATCTGCATCAGGCGGGAGGCGATCACGCTGTCCAGCGCATCAAGCGTGTACTGGAACTCGCTCACCAGCTGCTGCATCCGGGCATGGATCGGTGCCTGCTGCTGCTGAGCCTGGGCCAGCCCCTGCTCCAGGCCCTGGGCCAGACCTTCCTGGTAACCTTTGCTATGGCCGTTCTGCCGACCTTCGGCGAGACCGGCGCTGTATCCCTGCTCGTGGGCCTGGATCTGCAGCTGCGCCAGCTGCTGCTGTTGCTTCTGCTCGTCGGTTAAAACGACCTCTTCGCTCTCCTGCGGGGCGTCGTCGCTGTCGCTATCGTGCGCCACCGCCGGAACGAATTCGCTTACCGGCATCGCCAGATCTTCCGGCGTCCAGATTTTCCACGGCAGCTCGTTAGACATAGGTATCCTCGCCGCTGCCAATTACCATCTCGCCGGTTTCTGCCAGACGACGAACGATAAGCAGGATCGCTTTCTGTTCGTTCTCCACCTGGGAGAGACGCACCGGACCACGGTTGGCAAGGTCGTCGCGCAGAATGTCTGCCGCACGCTGGGACATGTTGCGCAGGAACTTCTCGCGCAGCGGCTGTTCGGAGCCTTTGAGCGCGATAAGCAGGGATTCGGAATCCACTTCCTGCAGCAGACGCTGGATGCTGCGATCGTCCACCTCGGAGAGGTTTTCGAACAGGAACATCTCGTCGATAATTTTCTGTGCCAGCTCGCCGTCGAATTCGCGCACCGCGGTAATAACCGCCTCTTCCTGCTGGGTCTTCATCAGGTTGATGATCTCGGCTGCCGTTCTTACGCCGCCCATTTTGCTGCGCTTGAGGTTCTGGCCGTCGAGCAGGCTGTTCAGCACCTCGGTCAGCTCTGCCAGCGCGGCTGGCTGCACGCCGCCGAAGGTGGCGATACGCAGCATGACGTCATGACGCAGACGCTCATCGAAGAGGGCGAGAATATCCGCCGCCTGGCCGCGCTTAAGGTGCACAAGGATGGTGGCGATAATCTGCGGATGCTCGTCGCGGATAAGATCGGCTGCGGTCTGCGGCTCCATAAAGTTGAGGGTCTCGATACCGCTGGAGGTATCGCGGGTCTCAAGAATATCTTCCAGCAGGCTGGCGGCGCGCTCTTCGCCGAGCGCTTTCACCAGCACCGAACGCAGGTAGTCGTTGGCGTTGATATTGAGCGCGGCGAACTGCTCGGCTTCCTGCTCGAACTCTTGCAGAACGTCGGTCAGCTGCTTGTTGGAGATCTGGCGCACGCCTGCCATGGCGGTACTGAGGTGCTGAACCTCACGCTGGGAGAGGTGCTTGAACACCTCCGCCGCACGGTCTTCGCCAATGGTCATCAGCAGGATGACGCTCTTTTCGGTTCCGGTAAGGTTACTCATGCTCTTCACCACTCATCCACTGGCGGATGACCAGCGCAACAACGCGCGGATCGTTATCTGACATTTCGCGAATACGCTGGCTCATCACCTCGGCGCTCAGGCGCTGGTTAGCCCGGCGCTGCTGGGTCTGCTCGTCTTTGCTGAGGCGAACCTCCACGGCTTCCTCTTCCGGCATCTGGCGAGTCTGTGCATTCTCAAGCAGCGCTTTGCGCTCCTCTTCGCGACGCACCAGCTGCGGACGAACGGCTTTGCGCCACAGGATCCAGGCAACAATCAGCACCAGCAGCCAGCGACCGGCGGTCATCAGCTGATCGATAAAGGCCTGCTGTTGCCAGAACGGCAGCTCGCCTGCGCTCTCATCGGTGGCGTTGAACTGGGAGTTCACCACGTTGAGGGTATCGCCGCGCTGCTGGGAGAAGCCCATCGCTTCGCGGGTCAGGTCTTCAATCTGCTTCAACTGGTCGGCGGTCAACGGCAGCGGTTTGCCATCGGTCAGGGTGCGATAGTTCACCACCACGGCCACGGAGAGACGCTGCACGTCGCCGACGTTCATTTTGGTGTGGCGAATGGTGCGGTCGACTTCGTAGTTGGTGGTTTCGTTGCGCTGCGTATTACGCGGACCGGCGCTGTTTGCCGTGCTGGTCGAGGTGGTCTGCTGCGCATTCTGGTTCTGCTGGCCGTTCTGCGGTGTATTCGCCGTAATCGGCGCGTTGTTAGCTGGTGCAGGTTGGTTAGAGAGTGCACCCGGCACGCCGCCCGGATAGGGGCCGCCCACCTGCTCGCTTTCGTTCAGCTGACGGGAGCGCATCACGGCTTCGGACGGGTTGCCGTTCGGATGATACTGCTCTTCGGTCTGCTCTTTATTATCAAAGTCGATCTGGGCGTTAACCTGGGCATGAACGTTGCCATTGCCGACGATAGGGGAGAGGATCGCCTCGATACGGCGCTGCACGCGGCCTTCAACGTCAGCGGCATACTTCAGCTGGGCGTCGTTAAGATCGCGACCGCTGGTGTTGGACTGGGTCAGCAGGCGACCGCTCTGGTCGACCAGGGTAACGTTACCCGGCGGCAGGCCCGCAACGGCGCTGGAGACTAAATGAACCACGGCGCTGATCTGGCCTTCGTCCATGGCGCGACCCGGTGCGAGGTTCACGGTAACGGAGGCCGAGGGGGATTTCTGTTCGCGCACGAACAGCGACGGTTTAGGCATCGCCAGGTGGACACGGGCTGACTTCACCGGCCCGAGGGTTTCGATGGTACGGGCCAGTTCGCCCTCCAGCGCACGCTGGTAGTTGACCTGCTCGCTGAACTGGCTGATACCAAACTTCTCCTGGTCCAGCAGCTCAAAGCCTACCGCGCCGCCTTTCGGCAGCCCAAGCTGGGCGAGGCGCAGGCGCAGCTCGTGCACCTTGTCCGCTGGCACTTCAATCGCGCCACCGGTGTCAGAGAAGCGGTAGGGGATGTTCATCTGCGTCAGCTGGGTCACTATCGCGCCGCCGTCCTGATCGGAGACGTTGCTATAAAGGACGCGGTAGTCCGGCTGCTTCGCCCACAGCACCATCGCAACGATGATGGCGATGGCGGCTGCACCGGCGACAAGCAGTGGAATTCTGGGGTTCGCGCGTAGGCGGTTCATCCATTCGAGAGATTTATTCTGTGATGCGGTTGCTGTCGCACTCATTGCACACCTCGTAACTCAGGGTGGACGGCATTATTCGTGTAATGAAGCAAAACGGACTCCCGGGTCGGCAAACACGACAAAAGTTCCATGTTGATGGCCCAGCCATTATTTGATGATTTGCGATTTTCTATGGGTCAAATAACCTGGTTTTTTGTCGCTATTTACCGCCTTCATCTTATTGACAAACTGGTAACCTCGTCGCCAGTCAAATCATGTAGGGGTTAAATCATGTCTATCCAGGGGATTGAAGGCGTCATCAGCCAGCTGCAGGCCACGGCCGGCGTGGCGAAAAACCAGAGCGTTGGCGCTGAGTCCACCGTTAGCTTCGCGGGCCAGCTGCACGCCGCGCTGGATCGCATCAGCGATACGCAGAACGCCGCGCGTACGCAGGCTGAGAAATTCACGCTGGGTGAGCCGGGTGTTGCCCTGAACGACGTGATGACCGATCTGCAAAAATCATCCGTGTCGTTGCAGATGGGGATCCAGGTACGTAACAAGCTGGTGTCGGCGTACCAGGACGTGATGGCGATGCAGGTGTAGTCAGAACTTCCTTAAAACACGCTTACGTCAGCCGCTTCCCCTGACCTCTGCTACACTTTCAGAGTCTTAACTTAACGGTAAGGAGCTGAAAATGGGTCTTTTCAATTTTGTAAAAGAAGCAGGCGAAAAGCTGTGGGACGCCGTCTCAGGGCATGACGACAAGGAAGAGCAGGCGAAAAAGGTGCAAGAGCATCTGAGCAAAACCGGGATCCCGGATGCCGATAAGGTGAACGTGCAGGTCGCCGACGGTCAGGCTACCGTTACGGGCGAAGGCCTGAGCCAGGAAGCGAAAGAGAAGATTCTGGTGGCGGTAGGTAACATCTCCGGTATTGCCAGCGTTGCTGACAACGTTAAGGCCACTGCCGCGACGGATACTGCTGCGAAAGAGAGCCAGTTCTATACGGTGAAATCCGGTGACACGCTGAGCGCCATCTCTAAACAGGTTTACGGTGACGCTAACCAGTACAATAAGATTTTTGAAGCGAACAAACCGATGCTGAAAAGCCCGGAAAAAATCTATCCGGGCCAGGTGCTGCGTATTCCGCAGTAATCTGCAAGCGCCGTAGGCCGGGCAAGGCGTTAGCCTTCGCCCGGCATTACTGCATTTGCCGGGTGGCGCTATGCTTATCCGGCAAACTCTCTACTTCTGAATTAAATAACGAATGGTCGGTCCATCCTGCTGGATATCCAGCACGGTATAGCCGTGATTGCGAGCGTCCAGCGGAATGTTATTAATGGATTGCGGGCAGTCGCTCACCACCTCCAGAATCTCACCCTTTTTTAACTGCGGCATCGCCTCCAGCGTGGCGACGGCAGGGTAGGGGCAGGGCTCGCCCACCATATCCAGGCGGTAATCGGGTATTATTGTTTTGCTCATATTCATACCGCTTCCTTAACCGCCAGCGTGGCGGCGCGCTTAAAGAAATGTTTCTCCCAGGCCACGACGAGCACCAGGGCGGCTAGCAGCAGGCCGTAGGTGACCAGCAAACCCCCGAGTGGCCCGAAGGTGTTCAGCAGATTGACCTTATCCCAGCGGGTGGCCAGCGACGGAGCCAGATCGTCCCAGAAATAGGCCAGCAGCGTCGAGCCAATAACATTTCCGAGTCCCACCCACCAGTAGTGCACCTGGCCTTCAACGGCACGGTACATCCAGCCGGTTTCACACCCACCCGCCAGCACAATGCCGAAGCCGAAGAGCAAACCGCCTATTACGGCGTTGGGGCCAGCCCACATGATTTTGGCCTCAACGCCCAGCTGAACGTAGCTGAAAATCCCGATGGCGCTCACCGCCATCCCGAGGATAATGGCCTTTGCCATATGGGTGCGGCCGGTGATCCACATATCACGGAAGGCAGAGGTGAAGCAGATCTGCGCCCGCTCAATCAGCAGTCCAAAGCCGACGCCGAACAGCATGGCGAGACCGAGCTTAGGCTGATTCATTGCCGTGAGTAGCGCCCATCCCAGCATGCCGACAAACACCAGCATGCCGAGGCGAAAGCGACGGCGCGCCCGGTCAGGCTGCTGCGTCAGCGGCGAGGCGGCGGAGACCTTCTGCATTTTTACCGGAATGCGGAAAAACGGCAGCAGGGTAACGCGCGCGCCAAACCAGCTGCCTACCGCCGTGGCCAGGGCAAAGAACCAGGCGTGAAGGGAAAACTGAGGAATGCCGGTGAAAAACGCCGCCAGGTTACAGCCCATCGCCAGACGTGCGCCGAATCCGGCAATGATGCCGCCGACAATGGCCTGAAAAATACGGATACGACTGCGGGGCATACGCAGTTTGACGTTATTCGCCCACAGCGCGGCAGCGAAACAGCCGCCAAACATGCCGATAATCATCATGCCGTCGATGCGGGTCAGCGGGGTGCCTTCCAGATGGATCAGCTTGTAGTAACCCCAGGTTTCCGCATGGATGCCCATCAGCTGCAAAAGCTGACCGCCCCAGCGGGTAAATTCCCCGGTAACGGCCCAGAAGGTGCCGGTAATGCCAAAATAGTAGGTGGAGAGAATGCCGGCGGCGATAACGGCGGGCAGGGGTGCCCAAAAGGTAATCAGCCAGCGCTGTTTGAAGTGTTGCCAGGACATGGTAATAGCCTCTGAACTCAGAAGGTTTATGTAATAAAGCGGAACCGCGATCCTACACGCACACACGCATTTGCCCAGCGGTAAATGGCATTTATACGGTGCAGATCAAGTAAAGTGCTGAAGGTAATTGCTGGCAGCCGTGGCGCTTTAATGCCAGAATATTTTTTTTCTTCGCGCGCAGGACATTGGATGAAAAAAGTAGCGATTTTAAGCGCATTGCTGGCGTTGACCGGATGTGCACAGATTGATAACTATAACGAGGTCGTTAAACACCCGGCACCCGCGGAGCTGGTAGGGTACTGGCAATCTGCCGGGCCGCAGAGCAAGCTGGTCAGCCCGGAAGCGATTGCCAGCCTGGTGGTGACCCCCGCTGGGGATACGCTGGACTGTCGCCAGTGGCAGCGCGTGATAGCGCTTCCTGGCAAGCTGACGCTACGCGGGGACGATTTCTATAACGTGACGCAAAAGGTCGAGGTGTACTCGGTAGAGCGTGATGGTGCCCTGCTGGAGTATGCGGGCATGATGCTAAAACGGGTCGATCGCCCAACCGCCGAGTGCGCTGAGGTATTGGCGAAAAGCCCGCTGCCTACGCCGCTGCCGTAAAGCAATAACGCTGAGTGAGGCCTCTCACTCAGCGCATCCGGTTACAGCACGTCCTCCAGAACCCACACGCTGACGCTGCCGCCGTTGCAGGTAAAGGTACCCGTGCCGTTTTCGTCAGTGCTGACCGTCTCCTCGCGGTTGCCGAGGTAGTCGCGCCACATCTTATTGCCGTAGTTTTCCCCTAGCTCCAGCGTCTTTTCCCCGTCGTTACCGTTGGAAAGCACCACGACGCAGCCGGGATCCTCTTCGGTTCCGCTCCGGCTAAAGGCGATGCAGTTCGGGTGATCGAACCACAGGGTCTGTACGCCGTGGGCAAAGCGCTGACGGGCCAGGATCAGCTTGTCGAGATGTTCGACGATCGGCATATCGATGTGGTAGGTTTCGCCATCGCCGCCGGTATCGTCATAGCTTGCGCCATACAGATCCGGATAGAACACCGATGGCACACCGTTTTCCCGCAGCAGGATCAGAGCGTAGGCCAGCGGTTTAAACCAGGATTCCACTGGTGCTTCCAGCGCCTGCAACAGCTGAGTGTCGTGGTTAGTGACCAGGGTGACGGCATGGAAGGGATCGGCTTCCACCAGCGTGCCGGTGAAAATCTGGCTCATGTCGTAGTCACGGCCCTGCAACGATGCCTGATGGAAATTCATCTGCAGCGGGGCGTCGAACAGCATCGTATTGCCATCGACCTGATCGATATACTGCTGCAAGCGTCCGACTTCATGGGCCCAGTATTCGGCGACGATAAACAGCGGTTTCGGGGCCACCTCCTGCACGTGGTCGATCCACTCCTTATAGAACCAGGCCGGGATATGCTTCACGGCATCAAGGCGGAAGCCGTCGCACTGGGTCTGCTCCATCACCCAGCGGGCCCAGTATTTGATCTCCTCCGTCACCGCCCGGTTGCGGAAGTCGATATTGGAGCCCATCAAATAGTCAAAGTTACCCAGCTCTCCGTCGACCTGATCGTTCCAGCCATCGCCGGTATAATCGTTGACGATCTTAAAGATGCCTTCTTCGTCGGGATTTTCGATATGATCGACGCCGCTAAAGCACTTGTGGTCCCAGATAAACTTCGAATATTTACCCTCACGGGCGGGGAAGGTGTAACGTGTCCAGGCCTCGCAGGCGATCTCCTCATCGTCAATCTGGGTGCGGTCGTGTTCGTTTACCCGATTAACACAGATCGACTCTTTTTCATCGGCTCCCATCTTATGGTTGACCACGACGTCGAGCAGCACGGCAATGCCGTTCTCTTTCAGCGCACCGATAGCCGCCAGCAGCTGGGCTTTATCGCCATATTTAGTCGCAACGGTCCCTTTTTGATCGAACTCGCCCAGGTCGAAGAGATCGTAGGTGTCATATCCGACCGAGTATCCTCCCGTGGCCGCTTTATAAGCGGGGGGCAGCCAGACCATGTTAATGCCAATATCATTAAAACCAGCTGCACGCTCGGCCACTTCCGGCCAGAGCTTACCGCCATCCGGATAATACCAGTGAAAGCATTGCAATAAGGTGGGGTTTTTCATCGACCAAGCTCCAGAGTAAGGAACTTGAAGTATGGATGATATTTAGAAAACGAAGCGGGTAAGAACGTTAAAATAGTTTACCCGCCTGAAGGCAGCAGCGTTCACAGCTCGCTTGGGAAAAGAATATTACCAGAGAGACGTCCATAGGTTGAGTTCAGGTTCTGTTGGCGGGACGTTTGCCCCACTAAGGTGCGTAGTTCTTCCATGCGCTGGTGCAGCAGCGTTTTAAGCTCAACTTTGTTCTCGAGGATCTGTTTTAACAGCGGGCGGAGCCGCCCCTGAATAGCAGGGGCAGTATCTGCGGTATCCTGCAGCTGGGTCAGCTTTTCTACGGCGGTGATATAGCTCACCTCATGCTGGATAAGCTCATCCCAGCGCCCCTCTTTAGCAAGGCTTAGCATCATGTTGCTGGTCAGCAGCAGTTGCTGATAGTGTTGGAGCAACCCGAAATCGGCATCCATTAGTAGGTGTCCCGCGCATTTTGATTATTAGGGCCGATCTCTTTCCAGGCATCGGCAATATTGGTCAGCAGTGTAGTGACTTCATCAATGGCGGCGAGGTCATTGTGCAGATTGGCCTGAAGAAGACGCTCAATCATAAAGTCATAGAGGTGTTCTAGATTTTCTGCGAGGCCGCCTTCAACTTCATGATTGAGTCCTGCACGTAAGCCATTGGTAATGATATTGATTGCTTTTGACAGGGCCTGGCCTTTACCGGGAATGTCTCCCTGATCGATCAGGATGGCCGCTTTTTTCATGGCGCTTAACGCGCCATCAAAAAGTAGGACCACCAGCTGATGTGGGCTGGCACTCAGGACGGCGCTCTCAACGCTGACCTGGGCATAAGCCTGAATTCCCGATTTTGTATACATGTCAAACCTCTACTCATGGTTCATTAACTGTTTATGGCATTAAACTGCTGGGTCAAATAGCTGGCCGTGGAGTCCAAGGACGACATGAGCGTACTCAGGCTGGTGAACTGGGCCTTATAGCGCGCCATCGTCGCGGTGATCTGATCGTTTACCTGATCGTACTTCTCTGACAGCCGCTTCAGGGTTTTATTGATTCCATCCGTGGCGCTTTTCAGCGTGCCGTCGGTGCCCAGAATGTCTTTTAACTGGCTGCTAGCCTGGGTGGCAAAACCGGTGGTTTTGCCGTCGCCGGAGAGGAAAGTCAACACATCGGTCGGGGACTCGTTCAGTGCTTTAGTCAGCTTGGTATCATCGATGGTCAGCTTGCCGGTCAGATCCTGGGTGATACCCATCTGCGACAGGGTAGAGATAGTTCCGGTTCCCTGGCTGGTGGAGAGCAGGGAGCGCAGGCGCGTCTGGATATTACGCAGCGTGCCGTCGCCAAGCAGATCGCCGTTTGAGGTACTCTGGCTGTCGCTGCCCTGATCCACCGCCGTATATTTGGTCTGGTTGCTGATGGTCGTCTGCAGCGAGTTATAGGCGTCAACGTAGGCCTTTATGGCCGTCGTCATCGGCTCGTTGTCTTTGACGACCGACAGCGTCTCCGGGCTACCGACGTTGGTTTTCGTCAGCGACAGGGTTACGCCTTCTGGCGCATCGGTAATGGTGTTGCTGCTGCGGGTGATGGTGATGTTATTGATTTTAACAATGGCATCTTTCGCCTCCACCTGCTGGGTCATGGCGCTTTTGGTACTGTCGGTGGCGTCGTAGCTGATGTATTTCGCCAGCTTGCTGTCGTCAGTAGTGATGGTCATCGCGTTCGCTTCGCCGCTGTCGCGAGAGGTCAGCGCCAGGTAGTAGCTGCTATCATCCGCTTTAATAATGCTGGCGGTGACGCTGCCCTGTTTGGCATTTATCGCATCGCGAATGTCCGCAAGGCTGGTTTTATCGCTGGCCAGCGTCACCGTCATGGGATCTTTCTGACCTGGCTGGGTGATAGTGATTGTCCGCGAGCTGAGGCTGCTGTCCCCGAGAACAGACTCTTTACTGCTTGCCTTTGGGCTGAGCAGCGACTGCGAGGTAGCTAGCTGGGTGACCTCAACGGAGTAGGTTCCCGCCGTGGCGCTGTTGGCCAGCGTCGCGCTGAACGCGCTATTAGTGCTGGAGACCTTAGCCGACGCAATGGCTGAGGTATCTTTTAATGCGTCTGCCGCCTTCTGTAGCGACGTTAGCGATGTCTGCACCACGCCCCAGGCGGTCAGTTTTGCTTTATATGATGTCTGCTGTTGCGTAATAGGCGTTAACCGAGTCTGCTCAGAAGACTCCAGCCCATCATATAGCGTACTCAGCGATGAACTCATGCTGGTGCCGGCACCAAGCGAACTTACTGTTGCCATAATAACATCCCTCAATTTAAGACAATCACTGGATGTACTATCGGCAGCGACAGCGAAAAGATTAGAGCCTTTTACAAAAAACAATGGCGAAATAAAGCGGGGAAAAACCAGGCACTTTGCGCTTTTAAAAAAGCGAATATTTTTTCTAAAGGTTATCCGAGGGCGGTCGATAATCACATCAACGGCGAGAAAGCCGTAGGCAGATGCCTGACTCAGACAACTTTTTAAAGGAATTCAATCATGGCTGTTATCAATACTAACACCCTGTCTCTGACGACTCAGAACAACCTGACTAAATCCCAGTCCTCTCTGGGCACTGCTATCGAGCGCCTCTCTTCCGGTCTGCGTATCAACAGCGCGAAAGATGATGCTGCTGGTCAGGCGATCGCTAACCGCTTCACCTCCAACATCAACGGCCTGAACGTTGCTGCCCGTAACGCCAACGATGGTATCTCCCTGGCACAGACCGCTGAAGGCGCGCTGTCTGAGATCAACAACAACCTGCAGCGTGTCCGTGACCTGACCGTGCAGGCGCAGAACAGCTCTAACTCTGCTTCCGACATCGACTCCATTCAGTCTGAAGTTAACCAGCGTCTGGCTGAAATCAATCGTGTCACCAAAGAAACTGATTTCAACGGTATCAAAATCCTTGACAACACCACCAGCCAAGACTTCTCCTTCCAAGTCGGCTCTCGTGATGGTGAAAAAATTGCTATCACCATGGACTCCAGCGCTGGTTGGAACCTAAACGCAAAAGATGCTGTAGAAGCTGGTGATCTGGCTAAGGTTAATGGCGAAGAGCGTAAAGTCGCTGCTGAAGGTTTTGACGTTCGTGCTGCGGTGACCGCCGGAACTGAAGGCACGCCTGCTGTACCGGGCAATCCGGATCCTGATGGCGATCCAGATACTGATGACGCAGTTGAAGCCGTAGATGCAGTTGCAGGTACGCCGGCCAGTGGTCCATTGTCTACTATCGATGCAGCCATCAAAGCGGTTGACTCCCAGCGCAGCTCCCTGGGTGCGTCCCAGAACCGTTTCGAATCTACCATTACTAACCTGAACAACACCGTGAGCAACCTGACCGCTGCCCGCAGCCGTATTCAGGACTCCGACTACGCGACCGAAGTGTCCAACATGTCCCGCGCGCAGATCCTGCAGCAGGCAGGCTCTTCCGTACTGGCTCAGGCCAACCAGGTTCCGCAGACCATGCTGTCCCTGCTGCGTTAATTCGCACCGCTTGCCTAAACCCCGCTCCGGCGTAACACCGTTCACTTAAGATGTTTTGAGTGAATGGGATACTGGGTTTTTTAGTATTCGAACGGTCCTCTTTTTGGGCCGTTTTCTCTTTTCCGGCAGGATAAATTGCTTTACATTCTACCGCATTTTCTTCAGCTTCACCGGGATCGTCCCCTGTTTACCCAGTGAACACCAGATGAGTTCACCCTAGATCAGTCTCATCGTCATCACGAAGCTTATCCGCAGCGGCGGCACCTTTGCTTCCCGTGCTATCTGACTCATCTCCATTCAGACCAGATTATTGGCCGTCAACAGGCCCCATATTTCCTGGTAAATCCCGCTCACTTTCTGGCTGCACAATAGCGTGACCGTACTCAGCCGGGACTGTTTCAGCTCTCCATAACCGCTTCCTATGCTCTACCGCTCCTGATCAACATAATGCAGCGATTCTGCCGAATACTGCTCCGGCCCGTTCAGAGAGCTGATTAAACCTTTGAGCGAGAGTCTCACCTTTCTGCTAATTCAGAACGAGGTCGAGTTTTGTCACAACGTCCGTGATGGAGCGATCGCGGTTCAGGGCAATGCCCACAATCAGCAAGACCACGAGCTCAGCGTGGAGTTTACGTTTATAGATACTAACTTTATTCTTGGGATCAAGAACCTGAGAAATCCACTCAAGGGGAATGGCTCGCTGAAAACAGAAAAGTGAAGAGGGTTCAGCCTAGGTCTATGTTTCGTCTAATCATCGGCTTGTTCAACCGATAATTTTGCTTAACCGATCGGTGTTAGCCTACGACGGTTTTTTATTCCTTACAGTTACCGCATCTGATACACCTCTTCTTTATCACCAAAGTTAGTAGGATTTTCCTTAGGTCATTGATTTGTTGTGTTACATATTGTAATGATTGATGGGCCTTAAATAACAACCACATAACTATGAAAACCTTAAAAGTGATTAGCAGCTTTTTGCTGCTGCTTTCTGCACACAGCAACGCAGCCTGGCAAGAGCGTGAGCTCAACACCTGGTATGAGAAAGACCGGGTTTTATATGACATTACGCAAACTGTCGACGACAATCCTGTAATGATAAGTATTGCTCAGGCTGGCTATAAAACAGCCAACCTTACTGTTTCGTATATGTCTAACGGAGGATGCTCAAACAATAACCCCCCGCTAAGAATAAACAACACCATAGTACCCGCTGCTTATAAGTGTGTGCCGGTGGGGAAGAATAAAATTGAACATTACATTGTCGATGACGCTGATAAGGTCAATGCTCTGGTCAGGCACCTGAAGTCAGACTTTACGGCAGTCATCCAGGGGGACATAAAAATCTGGGCAGCTAATATCAAGTCGCCCAAGTACGGAATGGCTCCGAAGTTTTGACGAGCTGGTGAACGTAAACCGCCTGCGTGAACTTACCCCATAATGTTGGGCGGTTTTTTTGGTAGCAAAATTAGCAGCTCTATGTCATTACAAGGCAGTGATAACCCGGGCAGGTTTCGCGAAAAGTGGGATAAGCAGACTGATAGTGAATAGCAGACATTACACAGCAACGTCTCCACGGCGCTTGATGATGAAAATGCGAGGCCCTATCATTATTAAGGTCTAGGAATAACCTTAGGATAATGATATTAAATATCTATAAAAACATGTGGGGATCTGGTCTTGAAAATTTTAGGGTTAGATGAGCAAAGAACACTTCGCGGTAGTGGAGTGTTGAAATTCTTTGAGCTTGAGCGCGTTCCAAATAGTGACTGGGTTGAAATATTTGAAAGCCTGTTAACTCAAGGAAATGAGAAAACATGGGTGGAGGGGTATTGCCTTGTCACCAATTGCCCATCAAGTGAAGTGCCAGCTCGCCTTAAGCTGATTGAGGAAAAATGTAATGAGGCTAATGAGCTTTTAAAGAAACGACTTCCTTCTCTGTAGTTCATCAACTTCAAAGCCGCCTTCAGGCTAATACCGATCGGTTAAGCAAAATGTTCGGTCGAACAATTCGATGGTTAGACGATAATAGCCTCATCAATGATGGGGAGCCTATCAGTGAGTCTGTGTCACTGCCCAGTTGTTAAAGGTGGTCGCTCAGGCTAATAAAACGACTTATTGACAGCCGCCAGTTCTAGATCGGCATGCTCCATTTTTTCGACGCATCTCCACTAGCCAGATAAATTATCTTCCGCACCGAGCCATCCGTGGGGAACACCTTGCCAGTCCATGTAAACAATGCGATACAGCGTATTAAGTTGTCGGTTTTGCACTCTGTAACCTGCTCTTTACGGCGTCAGTGAATTTAGATATCAGCGTGGACGATACGACGGCATTGTACATCTCTTTGAAGGTGGCGACTACTTCGCGGGTGGTCATGCCTTTGGCGTAAGGGGGATAAGATGTGACTGTCCGTCTACGTAATACGCGTCTGGTTATTCTTAACTAACACAGGGTGAAAGGTATTTTCACGATCACGCGGTGTATTCAGCTCGATCTCGCGGTCATCGTACAGCAGCGTTTTTGACGAGTAGCCATTGCGGGTATTAGAGCCTATTTTAGGCGCATTTTTTTCATGCCCTAGCTGGTCGATCAGCTCAGCATTGAGCGCTGTTTCGACGGTCAACGTCATCAGTATACAGGAAAACTGGTTAAGATCAGCTTCGGTTTTAATACCTTTAGCCAGTTTAGTTGGCAGTGCTTTGAGTTTCTTTTCGTCCATAATTTGCCTGTCTCCGTTGTTGGAGTAGACATATCAAAAACAGGCAGATACACAATTTCAATTACAGTCTCCCGGAGCGGTTTTTTTATGCCTGTTGACCTATAACCCCAAATAACCCCCCATTTCACCCACTATTCATCCGATTAAAACCCCTCCAGAATCGGATAATCATGCCGATAACTCATTTAACGCAGGGCTGTTTATCGTGAATACACTCTATACCGCTGACGGTGTAATGGATAAACACTCGCTGTGGCAACGTTATGTACCGCTAGTGCGTCACGAAGCATTGCGCCTGCAGGTGCGCTTGCCGGCGAGTGTGGAACTGGACGATCTGCTACAGGCGGGCGGTATCGGGTTATTGAATGCAGTTGACCGATACGACGCTCTGCAAGGAACGGCATTTACCACTTACGCAGTGCAGCGTATTCGTGGGGCCATGCTGGACGAGTTGCGCAGCCGCGATTGGGTGCCACGCAGCGTCCGGCGTAACGCCCGCGAAGTGGCGCAGGCAATGGGGCAGCTGGAGCAGGAGTTAGGCCGTAACGCAACGGAAACCGAAGTTGCGCAGCGGCTCGATATTTCTGTTGAAGAGTATCGTCAGATGTTGCTCGACACCAACAATAGCCAACTCTTCTCTTATGACGAGTGGCGGGAAGAGCATGGCGATAGCATTGAACTGGTGACTGACGATCACCAGCGAGAGAACCCGTTACATCAGCTGCTGGAGAGCAATCTCCGCCATCGCGTGATGGAGGCCATTGAAGCCTTGCCGGAGCGTGAGCAGCTGGTATTGACGCTCTACTACCAGGAAGAGCTGAATCTCAAAGAGATCGGCGCGGTGCTGGACGTGGGAGAGTCACGGGTAAGCCAGCTCCATAGCCAGGCCATTAAACGCTTACGTACCAAACTGGGTAAGTTATAGGCAGCAATGAGTGCTGCCTGAACGATGTCGCACAACGTATTGACAACCAGGAGTTATCATGACGGTGCTACAAGTAAAAAGACGGCCATTAAGCCGCTACCTTAAAGACTTTAAACACAGCCAAACGCATTGCGCCCATTGCCATAAACTGCTCGACCGCATCACGCTGGTGCGTCGGGGCGAAATCGTTAACAAAATTGCTATCTCGCGCCTCGACACGCTGCTGGACGATGCGGGCTGGGAGCAGGAGCAGAAAGAGTGGGTTGCCCTGTGCCGCTTCTGCGGCGATCTGCATTGCAAAGAGCAGAGCGACTTTTTTGATATTATTGGCTTTAAACAGTATCTGTTTGAGCAAACCGAAATGAGCCACGGCACGGTACGTGAGTATGTCGTACGCCTGCGCCGCCTTGGTAATCACCTTACCGCCCACCGCATTACCCTCGACCAGCTTGAAGACGGTTTTCTGGATGAAGTTCTTGAGCCGTGGCTGCCCACGACCAGCACCAATAACTACCGGATCGCCCTGCGCAAGTATGCGCAATTCAAAGCCCAGGCGCACTTTATGGCCAGTCAGAAAATCGCTTCCGGCGCAACTTCTGATATATATTAAAAGTGAATAATATGTAGCGTACAGGTGGTTGTACCTTGTGGGTCAGCCCCTTACACTGCGTAGCAACCAATTATTATATTCGGGGTAACTATGAAATTAGCACTTTTGGGTCGTCAGGCGCTGATGGGTGTAATGGCTGTTGCGCTGATGGCAGGCGTGAGCGCGAAATCCTTCGCCGACGAAGGCCTGCTGAAAAAAGTCAAAGATCGCGGTACGCTGCTGGTAGGGCTGGAAGGCACCTATCCGCCGTTCAGCTATCAGGGCGATGACGGCAAGCTCACCGGCTTTGAAGTTGAATTCGCTGAAGAGCTGGCCAAACACCTCGGCGTTAAAGCCTCGCTGAAGCCGACCAAGTGGGACGGGATGCTGGCCTCGCTGGACTCCAAGCGCATCGACGTGGTGATCAACCAGGTGACGATCTCCGACGAGCGTAAGAAAAAATATGACTTCTCTACCCCGTACACCGTCTCTGGTATCCAGGCGCTGGTGAAGAAGGGCAATGAGAGCGGGATCAAAACCGCGGCCGATCTGAAAGATAAAAAGGTCGGCGTGGGTCTGGGAACCAACTATGAAGAGTGGCTGCGCAAGAACGTCCAGGGCGTGGATATTCGTACCTATGATGATGACCCGACCAAATATCAGGATCTGCGCGTAGGCCGTATCGACGCTATTCTGGTGGATCGTCTGGCGGCGCTGGATCTGGTGAAAAAGACCAAGGATACGCTGGCGGTAGCGGGCGAGCCGTTCTCCCGTCAGGAAGCGGGCGTGGCGCTGCGTAAAGACAACCAGGACCTGCTGAAGGCGGTTGACGATGCGATTGCCGCTATGCAGAAAGACGGTACCCTGAAGGCGCTGTCAGAAAAATGGTTCGGTGCTGACGTAACCAAGTAACGTTCACCGGCGGTAAAAAGGCGCTTATTGAAGCGCCTTTTTTATTTCTGTCGCTAAAGGTACATAATTAACATCACGCACGTCTTAAATCGGCCACCGGAGGCCCTATGTCCTTGCAAAACCTGACCCGCTTTCCGCGCCTCGAATTTATTGGCGCACCGACGCCGCTGGAGTACCTGCCGCGCTTCTCTGACTATCTGGGCCGTGAAATCTACATCAAACGCGACGACGTGACGCCGATGGCATTGGGCGGCAACAAGCTGCGCAAGCTGGAGTTCCTCGCCGCCGATGCGCTGCGGGAGGGGGCGGACACGCTGATCACCGCCGGGGCAATCCAGTCCAATCACGTCCGCCAGACCGCCGCCGTGGCGGCGAAGCTTGGCCTGCACTGCGTGGCGCTGCTGGAGAATCCTATCGGCACGCGGGCAGAGAACTATCTCACTAACGGTAACCGGCTGCTGCTGGATCTTTTCAATGCCCAGATTGAGATGTGCGACGCCCTGACCGATCCGGTGGCGCAGCTGGCTGAGCTGGCAACGCGTATTGAAGCCCAAGGTTTCCGTCCCTATGTCATTCCGGTTGGCGGCTCGAACGCGCTGGGCGCACTGGGCTATGTAGAGAGCGCCCTGGAGATTGCCCAGCAGTGTGAAGGGGCGGTGGAGCTCTCTTCCATCGTGGTGGCTTCCGGCAGCGCCGGGACGCACGCCGGGCTGGCGGTTGGCCTTGAGCAGCTGATGCCCGAGGCGGAGCTGATTGGCGTAACCGTCTCCCGCAAGCGTGACGAGCAAAAGCCGAAAGTGGTTGCGCTTCAGCAGGCCATCGCCCGCGAGCTTGAGGTTGAGGCGAAGTCGGACATCGTGCTGTGGGATGAGTACTTTGCACCCGGCTACGGCACGCCGAACGAGGAGGGCGTGGAGGCGATCAAACTGCTGGCCCGCCTGGAGGGCATTCTGCTGGATCCGGTCTATACCGGAAAGGCGATGGCCGGGCTGATCGATGGCATTAACCAGAACCGTTTCAAGGATCAGGGGCCGAGCCTGTTTATCCATACCGGCGGCGCGCCTGCGCTCTTTGCCTACCATCCCCATGTTTAACATTCAGGCAGAAAAACCATAATGCAAGAGAGTATTCAACTGGTGATAGAGTCATTGCCGTACCTGCTGCGCGGGGCGGTATTTACGTTACAGCTCAGTATTGGCGGGATGTTCTTTGGTCTGCTGCTCGGCTTTATGCTGGCGCTGATGCGGATGTCGGCCATTGCGCCGGTACGCTGGCTGGCGCGTTTCTATATTTCCGTGTTTCGCGGCACGCCGCTGATTGCCCAGCTGTTTATGATTTACTACGGCCTGCCGCAGTTCGGCATCGAGCTGGATCCGCTTCCGGCGGCGATGATCGGCCTGTCGCTCAATACGGCGGCCTACACCTCGGAAACGCTGCGCGCCGCCATCTCCTCTATCGATAAGGGGCAGTGGGAGGCCGCGGCCAGTATCGGTATGACCCCGTGGCAGACGCTGCGCCGCGCCATTTTACCTCAGGCGGCCAGGGTAGCGCTGCCACCGCTCAGCAACAGCTTTATCAGCCTGGTGAAAGATACCTCGCTGGCGGCAACCATCCAGGTGCCGGAGCTGTTCCGTCAGGCGCAGCTGATCACCTCCCGGACGCTGGAGGTCTTTACCATGTACCTCGCCGCCTCCCTGATCTACTGGCTGATGGCCACGGTACTCTCTGCATTACAGAACTATTTTGAAAACCAGCTTAACCGTCAGGAGCGCGATCCGAAATGAGTGCGATTGAAGTGAAAAACCTGGTGAAGAAGTTTCACGGCCAGACGGTGCTGCACGGCATTGATTTAGAGGTCAATGAGGGGGAGGTGGTCGCCATCATCGGCCCCAGCGGCTCTGGCAAAACGACGCTGCTGCGCAGCATCAACCTGCTGGAGCACCCGGAGAGCGGCAGCATCCGCGTCGGCACCATCACCATCGATACGGCGCGGGCGTTAAGCCAGCAGAAGGGAGAGATCCGCCAGCTGCGGCAGCACGTTGGCTTTGTGTTCCAGAGCTTTAACCTCTTTCCCCACCGCACGGTACTGGAAAATATCATTGAGGGACCGGTGATTGTTAAGGGCGAAGCGAAAGCCGAGGCCGAGACTCGCGCCCGAGAGCTGTTGGCGAAAGTGGGCTTGAGCGGCAAGGAGACCAGCTACCCGAAACGCCTCTCCGGCGGACAGCAGCAGCGCGTCGCCATTGCCCGCGCGCTGGCAATGCGTCCGGACGTGATCCTCTTTGATGAGCCAACCTCGGCGCTGGATCCTGAGCTGGTGGGCGAAGTGCTGAGCACGATCCGTCAGCTGGCGCAGGAGAAACGAACCATGGTGATTGTTACTCATGAGATGAGCTTTGCCCGAGACGTGGCCGATCGCGCCATCTTTATGGATCAGGGCCGGATAGTGGAGCAGGGGCCAGCCAAAACGCTGTTTGCCGACCCACAGCAGCCACGAACCCGCCAGTTCCTGGAAAAATTCCTCATGCAGTAGTGCCTGGCTACGCGCCCATCGGCTTGTTACGCCGGTGGGTGCGTTAAGGCTATTGGTTTTAACAATTGGCTAACACCCCGCCATTTCTCCCGTTAATGCCGCTTCGGCTGGCATATAAGTTCAGTTTATTTCCCGCGAGTCGGATAATTTGGATCTTAAAATAAGATTTATGTGATAGTTTTATACATTCATAATAAATATATAACGAACGGGGTTTTTGCGCTCAGTATGCAGGATATTGATTTTTTTACATGGCGAAAGGAAATGCTGCGGCGGTTTAGCGAGATGACAGCAGCGGACGAGGTCTATAAAGAGTTAGAGCGCCAGACGCAGCGGCTGGAATTTGACTACTACTCGTTATGCGTGCGTCATCCGGTGCCTTTCACACGGCCAAAAACCTACCTTGAGACCTCCTATCCCGATGTCTGGAGAGCACATTACTGCGCGGAGAACTATTTTTCCGTCGATCCTGTGCTGAAGCCGGATAACTTTATCCAGGGCCATCTCCCCTGGAACGACCGCCTGTTTCAGGATGCACAGACGATGTGGGACGCGGCGCGCGATCATGGGCTGCGTAAAGGTTACACCCAGTGTCTGATGCTGCCTAACCGGGCTATGGGTTTCCTGTCGGTATCTAAAACCTCAGTCCGGGGTAAAAGCCTTAGCGCGGATGAGATTGAGCTTTCTCTCCAGTTGCTGGTGCAGCTGAGTCTGGTGACGCTCTCACGCCTGGAAGAGGAGATGGTGATGTCGCCAGAGATGAAGTTCAGCAAGCGCGAGTGTGAAATTCTCAAGTGGACGGCAGAAGGCAAGACGTCGGCGGAGATCGCCATGATCCTGTCGATTTCAGAGAACACGGTGAATTTTCACCAGAAAAACATGCAGAAGAAGTTTAACGCACCGAATAAAACGCAGATTGCCTGCTATGCAGCGGCGACCGGATTCATTTGAACCCCACCTGCGTTTCGCGTGCCGAACGTACTACCGGCTGACAGCCTGCCAGCCGGCTACTCTTACTGACGGTAAGCTTGTTTAATCTGCTTAACCGTATTGGCAAAGACGTCAGCCTGCGCCTCGTTTTCCATCTGCGCGATCTGTTTTTCCATTTTCAGGATGATACGACCGGCGTCCGCCTGACCCAGCGCCTGCAGCATCAGGGTGACCAGTGCTTTCATGCAGGCAACTTCCTGCGCCAGCTGTTGATTATTTTCCGCAGTAGAGAAGTCAGGAGTGCTCATCTATTTTCCTCGATATGTGACAGCGCCTGCGCGCGCCCGTAAATGTTAAGGCGGCGGAGTATAACACAAGCTTTTAAAAAAATAGCACTGGTTGTTTTTTGATCGCCATACAAGTCAGCGCGTAAATAGCATGTTATTACGATTTGCACTAATTTATAACGTGGGAAATATGTTTAAAAAGAGGTATAAAAGCCGTTAATTATTGTTACAAAGAAAAAAGGGCACTTTACAACGCATAAATAATAGTATTGCCCTTAACTCTCTGAAAAGTAGTATTTAAAGTATAGTTTAAAATCCAGGCGAGACGGGGTGCTTTCCGGGTTTGTACAGCTTTATTTCCAATTTTGCGAACGAAATCGTACACATCGCATTTAATCTTTTAGTTTTCGCCCAATTAACGCTAATATAGAGTGACTGTACTGTCAGTCGCGTTATCCCTTTTTGGAGATTTGCTTTGATCAACGTTCTTCTTGTTGATGACCACGAGCTTGTGCGCGCAGGGATACGACGCATTCTGGAAGATATTAAAGGCATAAAAGTTTCCGGCGAGGTCAGCTGCGGCGAAGATGCCGTAAAATGGTGCCGTGCCCATCCCGTGGATGTGGTGCTGATGGATATGAACATGCCCGGTATTGGCGGCCTGGAGGCTACGCGTAAAATTGCGCGCTCCGTGCCCGATACCAAAGTCATTATGCTCACGGTTCACACCGAGAGCCCACTGCCTGCCAAAGTGATGCAGGCGGGCGCGTCAGGCTATCTCAGCAAGGGGGCCGCCCCGAAAGAGATGGTTAACGCTATTCGCGCCGTTTATTCGGGACAGCGCTATATTGCTTCCGATATTGCCCAGCAAATGGCGCTCAGCCAAATTGAGCCAGAGAAAACTGAATCTCCCTTTGCCAGTTTGTCTGAACGCGAATTGCAGATTATGCTGATGATAACCAAAGGCCAAAAGGTGAATGAGATTTCCGAACAGTTGAATCTCAGTCCGAAGACGGTGAACAGCTACCGCTACCGTATGTTCAGTAAATTGAACATCCACGGTGACGTAGAGCTCACCCACCTGGCCATTCGTCATGGTCTGTGTAATGCGGAGACGTTAACAAGTCAGTGAGTGATGTTTTTGATTCAAAAGCCTTTCTGAGTACGGTTACCAGTAAACCCGGTGTCTACCGCATGTATGACGCCGGTGGTACTGTTATCTACGTCGGTAAAGCCAAAGATCTCAAGAAGCGCCTGTCCAGCTACTTCCGTAGTAATCTTGCCTCACGAAAAACCGAAGCGCTGGTCTCCCAGATCCAGCAGATCGACGTGACGGTAACCCATACGGAAACGGAGGCGCTGCTGCTTGAGCATAACTATATCAAGCTGTATCAGCCACGGTACAACGTGCTGCTGCGCGACGATAAATCCTACCCGTTCATTTTTCTCAGCGGTGATACCCACCCGCGTCTGGCGACGCATCGGGGGGCTAAGCATGCGAAAGGGGAGTACTTTGGGCCGTTCCCGAACGGTTACGCGGTGCGCGAGACCTTAGCGCTGCTGCAAAAAATCTTCCCTATCCGCCAGTGTGAAAACAGCGTCTACCGCAATCGCTCCCGGCCCTGCTTGCAGTACCAGATCGGCCGCTGCCTTGGGCCGTGTGTCGAGGGGTTGGTCAGCGAAGAGGAGTATGCTCAGCAGGTTAACTACGTGCGCCTCTTCCTGGCGGGCAAGGACGATCAGGTTCTGAACCTGCTGATTGAGCGCATGGAGAAGGCCAGCCGCGATCTCGACTTTGAAGAGGCGGCGCGTATTCGCGATCAGATCCAGGCCGTACGTCGCGTCACGGAGAAGCAGTTCGTCTCTAACAATGGCGACGATCTCGACGTCATCGGCGTGTCGTTCGATGCCGGTATGGCCTGCGTGCACGTGCTCTTTATTCGCCAGGGCAAGGTGTTGGGCAGCCGGAGCTACTTCCCGAAAGTGCCGGGCGGCACCGAACTTGGCGAAGTGGTAGAGACCTTCGTGGGGCAGTTCTACCTGCAGGGCAGCCAGATGCGCACCCTGCCGGGCGAAATCCTGCTCGACTTTGATCTCAACGACAAAACGCTGTTGGCCGACTCGCTCTCCGAGCTGGCAGGCCGCCGCGTCAACGTGCAGACAAAACCGCGCGGTGACCGGGCACGCTACCTCAAGCTGGCTCGCACCAACGCCGCCACGGCGCTCAGCACCAAGCTCTCTCAGCAGTCAACGGTTAGCCAGCGCCTGGTCGCGCTCGCAACGCTGCTGAAGCTGCCGGCGGTTCGGCGTATGGAGTGTTTTGATATTAGCCACACCATGGGCGAGCAGACCGTTGCCTCCTGCGTGGTGTTTGACGCCAACGGGCCGCTGCGTGCCGAGTACCGCCGGTACAATATCACCGGTATTACCCCTGGCGATGACTATGCGGCCATGAATCAGGTGCTGCGTCGTCGCTACGGTAAGGCCATTGAAGAGAGCAAGGTGCCGGACGTGATCTTAATCGACGGCGGCAAGGGGCAGCTGAGCCAGGCGAAGACGGTCTTTGCCGAGCTGGACGTTCCCTGGGATAAGCACCATCCGCTACTGCTGGGCGTAGCGAAAGGCACCGACCGTAAGGCAGGGCTGGAGACGCTCTTCTTTGAACCAGAGGGAGAGGGCTTTAACCTGCCGCCAGACTCACCGGCGCTGCACGTGATCCAGCATATCCGTGATGAGTCGCATAACCACGCCATCAGCGGGCACCGTAAAAAACGCGCGAAGGTGAAAAATACCAGTACCCTGGAGACCATTGAAGGGGTCGGGCCGAAGCGCCGCCAGATGCTGCTGAAATACATGGGTGGATTGCAGGGTTTGCTCAACGCCAGCGTTGAGGACATCGCAAAAGTGCCGGGTATTTCGCAGGGGCTGGCAGAAAAGATCTTCTACTCGTTGAAACATTGAGGGCTCTGTAGCAACATAGGGCTAATTTTTACTGACAACAGATAGTTACCTGCCACTATGCGATACAATATCCCAACGTTGCTCACGCTTTTTCGTGTCATCCTGATCCCGTTCTTCGTGGTGGCGTTTTATCTACCTGTGGTCTGGGCGCCTTTCGCATGTGCACTCATCTTTCTCGTCGCTGCGGTGACGGACTGGTTTGATGGCTATCTGGCTCGGCGCTGGAACCAGAGCACCCGTTTCGGCGCGTTCCTCGATCCGGTGGCGGATAAGGTCATGGTCGCCATCGCTATGGTGCTGGTGGCCGAGCACTATCACACCTGGTGGGTGACCCTGCCTGCTGCGACCATGATTGGTCGTGAGATCATCATCTCTGCCCTGCGCGAGTGGATGGCGGAGCTGGGCAAGCGCAGCAGCGTGGCGGTATCGTGGATTGGTAAAGTTAAAACCACCGCGCAGATGGCCTCGCTGGTGTGGATGCTGTGGCGGCCAAACGCCTGGGTAGAGTGGGCGGGAATTGGCCTGCTGTGGGTCGCTGCGGTGCTGACCCTGTGGTCCATGTTCCAGTATTTAAACGCTGCCCGGGGCGATCTGCTGGAACAGTGATCGTTTCGGCTTAATTTTCAGCAAACGATCCGAGATTTAAAAAATATCGTTGACTCAGTGCGTCAGGTAAGTAGAATGCATCGCATCAGACGGCGGCACAGCTTGCCAGATGAGAGTAAAATCAAGTGATTAGCATAATCACCTGATAAGCGGGAATAGCTCAGTTGGTAGAGCACGACCTTGCCAAGGTCGGGGTCGCGAGTTCGAGTCTCGTTTCCCGCTCCAAATTAAGGTATCGGCACTGTATGAAGTTAAAGAGTGCGGGTGCAGGTCGCAAGACTAAGATTTAAGGCGCGTTAGCAAAGCGGTTATGTAGCGGATTGCAAATCCGTCTAGTCCGGTTCGACTCCGGAACGCGCCTCCAATTTCCTCCCGAGCCCGGATGGTGAAATCGGTAGACACAAGGGATTTAAAATCCCTCGGCTGTAAGGCTGTGCGGGTTCAAGTCCCGCTCCGGGTACCATTGGAAATTAGCAGAATAATCAAAGCAATAAGCAGTGTCGTCAAACCACCTACGGGTGGTTTTTTTGTGCCTGCGATTTGGCCCTGACAATTAAGAGCATGTAAACCTTGGGTATGTGTTATCAAGGTAACGGGAAGCCTGCGCTGAGGGCAGGTAAGGTAAAATATACCGCTGTACCAAAAGCGTTTGATCTTCAGAGTGACAATAATTCTAGCTGGCCTTGAAAGCCAGCTATGTAGATAGTTTTATGACATATTTTTTAGGAAATATATACCGAGTTAATCGGCAATATTTTTTAACATAGCTTCTATAAATTACGTTTATGCGGTTGGCTGAACCTCTTTTATAGACCGCTCCCTCTTATAAAACAAAAATGTAGAAATTTTATTTGATATTTTCATGGAGGGATAATCTACAAGCTTGAAAATAAAATTCGCTAGTCCATAAATCATTCCTATAGATAACAGTGAGGCAGATATTGCGCTCGTTGCATATCCAAGGTTTCTTACATAAAAAGCATTAAACAGCCAAACAGCAACTACGAATAAAAAGGGCAGATGGAAAAGATAAACGCTAAATGATACCTTGCCCATGTATACAAATGCTTTATTACTGAATGCTTTTTTCAGAGTCCCATTGGTTAAAATGGCAAATGTAATCACTATGCCGGATATAAAATTAAACAATATGTAGGCATTTGACTCTTCGCCATTCAAGAAAAAGCGCGAGTAATATATGGTATATATATAAGGAGATGAACCGTAGTGCACGCCGCCAGCGTACACGCCAATGGCGGCTAAGACTAACGCCGTGCCTTTTTTTATACTAAAGCTCGATGTGTAGATATAAACACCAAAAAGAAAGGCCATGTAACCATATTTTTCTTTTTGCGGTAGGGTAGACAGGAAAAGCATCAGCCCAAAAAATAATAGTAATAGGGGCTTTTTATCGCATTTAATCAAAATAATGCAGGTGAAGTAAGTTAGAAACGACCCAATCAGTTCAATTTTCATGGTCCAGAGGACAGGGTTGTATGCAGAGCCTTCCCCAAAGAAAGCATGCACTGCGCCAGAATAAACTGCATCAAATAACGAGGGGTTAGCAACCTTATAAGACTGAATCCAACCAGACAACATTCCCGTTTCAGGCGTGGTATTAGTTACAACCACAAAACAAAAAATACACGAAGCGATTGCGGGTATAGCAAGCCTAAAATAGCGCTTAGATACCATAGATGTGACATTTTCTAAAACGTCTTTGCCATTCATAAATGCATGGGAGAGAATGAATCCGCTGAGGGTGAAAAAAATATAGACTGCGGCGGTTCCTGAATAAAGGAATGAAAAAGAGCTATTGAAAATGAAACTAATAAAGAGGTTGTCATTAATTAAACCCGGGTCGTGTAATCCGGGATAAAAAATGAGGGCCAAATGAGAAAAGACAACCATGAGACATGCAAAACCTCTGAGGCCATCAACGTGTAAAAGCTTCTGAGAAGACGCGGTAGGTATCGTGCTGTGCATATTAGTGAAGTTTAGTAAGCTAGAAGATGCTATGCATAATACCATGGATTTACCTTTGCTACATATCTTTACATCTTGCTATAGGTCCGAAGTAAGAATGATAAGCTCAACTTATTTATGTGAAATATGATATAACGGGTAACAGCGAGGGTAGTGAACCCTTATCAGGTCTGGTATAAAAGATCGTCAATACCTATGTTTTCCGCGACAAAACTTGATTTGTAACTTAATAGCTATCATTATCCTATCGATTCCGGCTACGTTTTTTACATATTACCCTTTATCATTCTCTCTTACGTATGCTTTCTGGTTTGTTTGTTCTGCGATCTGCTATGGTCTATCATATGCGCCCGCCCCAAACTGAGGTAGTGAATGATGAAAACCGGACCGCTGGATGAGAAAGAGCTGGAGTGGCTGGATGACGTGCTGGCAAAGTACAGCAATGAGGCGTCAATTGTCGACGTTGCGGAGCTGGACGGCCTGCTGACCGCAGTGCTGAGCGCGCCAACAGAGATCGAGCCGAGCGAGTGGCTGGTGGCTATCTGGGGCGGTGCGAACCACGTTCCACGCTGGTCATCTGAAAAAGAGATGGGGCGCTTTATGACGCTCTCATTCCAGCATATGAACGATATCGCCGAGCGTCTTGCCGATTACCCGGAGCAGTTTGAGCCGCTGTTTGGTACGCGCACCATTGAAGGCCAGGATCTCAGCATCGTGGAAGAGTGGTGCTTCGGCTATATGCGCGGTGTCGCGCTGAGCGACTGGTCAACGCTGCCCGAGTCGTTACAGCCTGCGCTGGAAGCCATTGCGCTGCACGGTAAAGAGGAGAACTTTACCCGCGTAGAGGAGATGACACCGGAGGCCTTCGAGGCAAGCGTTGAAGCACTGAAACCCGCTGCGCTGGCGCTGTTTGACTACTGGGCTGACAATCAGCAGGAACGTCCGGTAAAACAGCCGATAGTGAACGGTGATAAGGTCGGGCGTAACGACCCTTGTCCGTGCGGCAGCGGTAAAAAGTACAAGCAGTGCTGTCTGCACTGATAGACACTGTAACGCCGGGCGGCACTGCGTTTGCCCGGCCTACGTTGAGCTCACTTCTCTAACCCACCTCTGGCAGCACTCCCGCTGCAATACCACACTGAATCGCAATTACCGCTACGCCGCAGAAGAGCACCAGCAGCAAGGCTGGCTTACCCCCCCGTACGCGGTAGTCCGCCCGCGGGGTATGCTTACGGCTCTGCCACGCCAGCAGGGAAGGGAGCAGCAGCGCCAGTACGGCCAGCGCCACGCCCGCATAGCCCAGCGCCATCACAAAGCCACGCGGATAGAAGAGAGCAAAGGCCAGCGGCGGCAGGAAGGTAATCGCCCCGGTCTGTAGCCTGCCCATCGCGGTATTACGACGATTAAAGAGATCGGCCAGGTAATCAAACAGCCCCAGGGTCACGCCTAAAAACGAGGTCGCCAGCGCCAGATCGGCAAACAGGTGCACCGCCAGCTCTACGTGCGGCGAGGCTACCACGTCGCGCAGGGCCTGCAGCAGGCCGTTAAGCCCGGCGCTGTTCGCCATCAGGCCAAAGAAGGTGGTGGAGTCGATGCTGCCTAGCGTCGCCAGCTGCCAGAAGATATAGGCCACCAGCGGAATGGCGCTGCCGGTAATAAAGACCCAGCGCAGCTTCTGCACGTTGCCGTTCATGTAGCTGACGATGCTCGGCACGCTGCCGTGAAAACCAAAGGAGGTAAAGATCACCGGGATAGCAGAGAGCGCCAGCCCCTTCTCCAGCGGCAGCGTCAGGAGATTGACCTTATGCACGTGAGGCATCAGCAGCGCCAGCATCACAATCAGGAAAATCAGCTTAGCGCTGAACAGAAAACGGTTGAAGAGATCTACCAGCGACGTGCCAATGCAGACCACACCGCCCGCGACAAGGGTGAACAGCAGGACGCCGGTCGCCGGAGACACGGAGAGGCCAAGCCACTCGCTCAGGCTGGAGGCCAGCAGCTCGCCTGCGCCGCTCATGTAAGCCGCCGTCAGGGCATACATGAGGAACAGCATGCTAAAACCGGTCGCCCACTGTCCGTAGCGCCCAAGGTAGCGGCGGGCCAGTGTACCTAGCCCGGTATCTGCCGGAACGTGCTGATACACCTCCAGCAGCAGCAGGGCGGTGTAACACATCAGCCCCCACAGGCAAAATAGTAACGCCAGCGTTACGCCAAAGCCAACGCCTGCGGCGGCCAGCGGCATCGCCAGCATACCGGCACCAATGGTGGTCCCGGCAACGATAAACATACTGCCAAAAGTCCTGTTCTTCACGCTTCTCTTTACACCTGAACTGCGCACCAAAATTGTGCGGCGCAGAGTAAGGCAAAACGGTGTTTACGTCAAACCACCGTTACAATCGCTGTAAAGATAACGATACGAATTAGGCCATCGGGTTAAGCTGAGCTCTATCAGTAGTAAACACCTGCGGGGGAGTAGTTCACCGCATGGCCCTGACACTGGTACTGAAGCGTGACGGTTTCGTTCAGGCACAGCGAGCCGCTGATGACGCTACAGGTTTTAACTGGCTGACCAAAGGCGATCGCCGTGGCATAGCCCATCTGCTGGCACTGGCGATTTGCCGTTCCCTGAGTGGTGTAGTCGTCATACCGGGCCTTCTGCAGCATCGTCTCGTTAAAGTGCAGGCGCACCAGGCCCGTTGCCGGGTTAACGTCGGTGACTTCAGGTTCTTTCGTGATGGTGCATCCAGCAAGCAGCATCAGCGAAGCGGCGAGGAGAGATCTTTTCATGAAAACGCTCTGATTCAGTTTCGATGATCTCATCCTACAGCCAGCATAATTAGCCAATGCCCGGAATAGCCAAAGAATCTAACCGATCTAATTGCAACGGTAGCGGGAGAGGGGCTGGCCTAAGCAAAACTGTGACCGCATCTCTAATTTTTAAAACCATTTTTCATTAAATTTGAAAATATGTTTGCCAGGTAGTAAGGTTTAAGCTGATTAGCCCTTTATGACGGGATCCCCCGCAACGCATTCAGGAGAAGAGATAATGAAAATTGCACTGATGATGGAAAACAGCCAGGCTGCCAAAAACGCCATCATTCTCAAAGAGCTGAAAACCGTCGCTGATGATAAAGGCTTCCCGGTTTTCAACGTTGGGATGAGCGATGAGAATGACCATCATCTGACCTATATCCATCTGGGCATTATGGCCAGCATCCTGCTGAATTCAAAGGCGGTGGATTTCGTTATTGCTGGCTGCGGCACCGGGCAGGGCGCGTTGATGTCGCTGAACATCCACCCGGGCGTGAACTGCGGCTACTGTATCGATCCGGCCGACGCCTTCCTGTTTGCCCAGATCAACAACGGTAATGCCCTGGCGCTGCCGTTCGCTAAAGGCTTCGGCTGGGGTGCCGAGCTGAACGTACGCTTTATCTTTGAAAAAGCCTTTACTGGCCGTAAAGGCGAAGGCTACCCGCCAGAGCGTAAAGAACCGCAGGTGCGTAACGCCGGGATCCTTAACCAGGTGAAAGCGGCAGTGGTAAAAGATAACTATCTCGATACCCTGCGCGCCATCGATCCTGAGCTGGTGAAAACCGCCGTCTCCGGTCAGCGTTTCCAGGAGTGCTTCTTTGAACACTGCCAGGACAAAGAGATCGAAGCGTTCGTTCGCGAGATGCTTGCGTAACACATCCTGTGCCGGGCAGCGCTACGCTGACCCGGCAATGCATTACCCTTTCTTAGATGACACCGCGCTGCCCGCATCCTTCGTTAGCCTGAACGTATCGATCATGCCCACCAGACAGATCAGGGCGATAAACACAAACGCCAGCCGGAAGCTGATGCCCGGCACGCCGTCAAGCGCTAGCCAGTCGCTGGCTTTTTCCCCCAGACGAATGCCAATCGCGCCGAGCGTGATACCCAGCCCAACCGCCAGCTGCGTAGCCGTGCTGAACAGCGTATTGGCATAGCTCATCTGCGCAGAGGGGACATCGGCGAAGGCCAGCGTACTGACGCCGGTAAACTGCACCGAGCGAAAAACCCCGCCCAGATAGAGAACGACAAAAATCACCCATACTGGCGTCGTCGGCGTAATAAAGGCGCAGGCCAGCAAAGCCAGCACGTTCAGTGCGCCGTTAATCAGCAGCAGCTTTTTAAAGCCAAGCCAGCGGATCAGCGGCGTCGTGGCGGGCTTAATCGTCAGGTTACCCACGAAGACCGCCAGCACCAGCAGCCCAGCATGAAACGGATCCATCCCAAAACCGACCTGGAACATCAGCGGCAGCAGAAAGGGTACCGCGCTAATAGAGGCGCGAAACAGCGAGCCACCGTACATGGTGACGCGAAAGGTAGGCACCCGCATGGCATCAAGGCGGATCATCGGCCAGCGGACGCGTTGAAAATGGCGCAGCGCGTAGACCAGGGTGGCCGCGCCTAGCGCCACCAGGCCGAGCGTCCACGCTCCCTGCTGCTGTTTACCTCCCAGCATCTCCATGGCGCATACCAGGCTGACCATCGCCACAGAGGTAGCGAGAAAGCCAGCCAGGTCGAAAGGACGGCGCTCGTCGTCGCGAATATCGGGAATGATGCGCAGCGCCAGAATGATAGCCAGCAGGCCAATCGGCACGTTGATAAAGAAGATCCAGCGCCAGTCGGCATAGTGGGTAATAAACCCGCCCAGCGGTGGGCCGATAATAGGCGCGACCAACGCGGGCCAGGTGAGGGTAGCGATGGCGGTGATCAGCAGATGCTTAGGCGTGGTCCGCAGCACGGCAAGCCTGCCGACGGGGACCATCAGCGCGCCACCCATCCCCTGCAACACGCGCATCGCCACAAACATCTCAACGCTGGTAGAGAGGCCGCAGAATACCGAGGCGAGGGTAAAGATCGCCAGCGCGGCGGTGAAAACCTTACGTGCACCGAAGCGGTCAGCTATCCAGCCGCTGGCCGGGATCAGTACCGCAAGGGTGATCAGGTAGGCGCTGATACCGATGTTTAGCGCGACTGCATCGACGCCAAAACTCCGCGCCATATCCGGCAGGGCCGTGGCTATCACCGTCCCGTCGAGAAACTCCATAAAAAAGGCCCCGGCGACCAGCAGCGCGGCGGGCGAGACGCCCCGCGACTTCTCCGGGAGGGTGTTTTCACTCATTCTTGGTCTGCCATTTCAAAAAAAATTATAATAATTAAAAAAAATGAAACCGTCGTAACCCACGGATTGTTAAATAATTTTTTAACAAAACGAGAATAATCACAGCGAAATTGATGTGATATGCATCACAAAGTGGTTGATTTTTGTGATGCAAGTCATATTATACGCCCATAGATAAGTAACACCTGCATAACAAAATAGCCGGAGCAAAACATGAAACTGCGCAAAATCCTGAAAAGCATTTTTGAAACCTACTGCAAGACTTTTAAAGACGTACCGCCGGGCGCTATGTTTTAATAAAGTTGCTGTGATAAAAAACCTGCTGCGGCAGGTTTTTTTGTTTCTGTAACTCAGGAGTAACTATGTCTCAAAATCTAAGCGCCGATCAGGAGCTGGTGTCCGACGTTGTGGCGTGCCAGCTGGTGATCAAACAGATCCTTGACGTCATTGACGTTATCGCTCCGGTTGAGGTGCGTGAGAAGATGGCTAACCAACTCAAAACCATCGACTTCACCACGCATCCGGCCGCGGCCGATCCGGTGACCCGACGTGCCATCCAGAAAGCCATTGCCTTAATTGAGCTGAAATTTACACCGCAGGAAGAGACGCACTAAGGTGTGAATATAAGCAAATAAAGTAAACCTTTGTTTTGTTATTTTCAAACGGATGTTTTCTTTATTGCTGGCGAGGGGGAACGTCGTTGCGCCTGCGTTGAGGTTTGCGCCGGAAAGCAGGGAAGTGGCGGGAGAGACTCCCGCCAGAAAGGGTAGCGTAAAGGGTTAGTGCCTGCGGCAGTTCACCACGTTAAGCAGCGCCCGATCGGTCTGGGCAATATTTTTCCCGTCCCGCAGGGAGCGATGAATCTCGCTAATTAACAGTTGCAGCAGGAGACCATCCTGCTGCTCTGCTTTCTCCAGCTCGCGCAAAAAGTTAAGCGTTTTTTCATCCTTTACCGCTTTTGCCTCTTCACTCAGCTGGGCCAGCATTTCACACCGCACGGTGTACTCTTCAAAGGCTTTCTGAAACAGCTCTTCTAAAGAATTAAAGTTATCGTGCGCATTTTCCCTCGCTTTCACCGTGGGATAGGCACCGGCGCGCTTCATAAAGTCGAATACGCGCATCATCAGATTTACCTTCTCCTGCGCCTGCGCGCGGAGAAACGTTGCCGAACCCGGTAGATCGTGCTTTGAACACCACTCACTCAATGAAAGGCAGAGATTAGATGCCTGGAACTCAAGGTTAACCTGTGAGTTGAGTTTTTGTGCCATGCCGCTCGTCGCCATAATGACCTCCTTCTGTCCTGGATGGGGCTGCGATGAATATCAGCCGTACTGCATCGACAAAACGATCGTAAAGATTTATTCATCTTACAAATGTGATCCAGCAGACACTTTTCAGCCAGCGAAAATAATAATCTTAATAAAAATAGTGGCTTACATTCATGGCTGAATGTATGTCATGGAGGGTTTCTTTAAATATGAAGGAGTTGGAGATGAAAAGAGTTGCGGTGCTGCTGGCCCCCGGTTTTGAAGAGGCGGAAGCCATAGTGACCATTGATATACTACGCCGGTTGCACATTGAGGTTGAAACCCTGGCCTGTGCCACCTCTCGCGCGGTAGTGAGCTATCACGCTATTCCTATGGTGGCTGACGCGGTTCTGAGTGAGCGCATGGATACACTTTACGACGCCGTTGTTCTGCCCGGCGGGCCGGAGGGGAGCGTCAACCTCGCGGCGAACGCAGAGGTTATCGCCTTTGTTACCCGTCATGACGAGGCCGAGAAGCTTATCTGTCCTATCTGCTCGGCAGCCGCGCGGGTGCTGGGAGGTAACGGTCTGCTGAAGGGGCGGCGCTACGTCTGTTCAGGCGATCTGTATGAAACCGTGACCGACGGTCACTATGTCGATGCCGCCGTCGTAGAGGATGGGAATCTGATTAGCGGCAAGGGATTAGGCCGGGTGTTCGATTTTGCCTTTGCCGTCTCAACGCGCCTGTTGGGTGATGATGCCCCCGTGCGCGACCACGCAGATCATATCTACTATCCGCTTTAACAATTCTTTCTCACTACCCCCCGTCAGGCCACAAGGATAAGCTGGCTGGCCTGATGGACAATGCTGCTATACCCCTATGGATTTGTCTGACAAATACGCCAATTCTTATGAAGATATTCGCTGAATTTATGCACGCTTTTACTGTAATTCTGCGGTGTGATGGCGCTCTCCTATGGAGAATCAATTTCCCGCTAAAACTACTCTTCAGCAATAGCATCTCCTGATAGACGTGTGCTAATGCCTTGTTTTAAGGCTGATTAGACAGCTCATAAACTCTCATTCCCTACATAAAAAAGCGTTAAAGCTGGAGTAAACCATGCACAAATTCACTAAAGCGCTGGCGGCCATTGGTTTAGCTGCCGTTATGTCACAATCCGCTATCGCCGAGACGATGAAACTCGGTTTTTTGGTTAAGCAGCCCGAAGAGCCGTGGTTCCAGACAGAGTGGAAATTCGCTGATAAGGCAGGTAAAGATTTAGGTTTCGAGGTCATTAAAATTGCCGTGCCGGACGGTGAGAAAACGCTGAACGCCATCGATAGTCTGGCTGCCAGCGGAGCAAAAGGGTTTGTTATCTGCACCCCGGATCCCAAGCTGGGTTCAGCGATTGTCGCCAAAGCACGCGGCTATGACATGAAGGTCATTGCCGTGGACGATCAGTTCGTCAACGCCAAAGGCAAGCCGATGGAGACCGTACCGCTGGTAATGATGGCCGCCAGCGAGATTGGCGCTCGCCAGGGGCAGGAGCTGTATAAAGAGATGCAGAAACGCGGCTGGGATGTGAAAGAGACCGGCGTAATGGCGATCACCGCCGACGAGCTGGATACCGCCCGTCGCCGCACCTCTGGCTCAATGGATGCCCTGAAAGCTGCAGGCTTCCCGGAGAAACAGATCTATAAGGTCCCGACCAAATCCAACGATATTCCCGGTGCGTTTGATGCCGGCAACTCCCTGCTGGTTCAGCATCCTGAAGTGAAACACTGGCTGGTGGTCGGCATGAACGACAACACCGTGCTGGGCGGCGTTCGCGCGACCGAAGGGCAGGGCTTCAAAGCTGCCGACGTGATCGGTATCGGTATTAACGGCGTTGACGCCGTGAGCGAGCTCTCTAAGGCCCAGGGTACCGGCTTCTACGGCTCGCTGCTGCCAAGCCCGGACGTCCATGGCTATAAGACCAGCGAAATGCTCTACAACTGGGTGGAAAAAGGCGTCGAGCCGCCGAAGTTCACCGCGGTGACCGACGTGGTGCTGATCACCCGCGACAACTTTAAAGAAGAGTTAGCGAAGAAAGGGCTAGGCGTGAAGTAATTCGCGCCGTTGGTTGCGCCCTTCACCACTGGCTTAAAACGCCGGGTGAGGGGCCAGTCGTACCATAAATGCGTCACGGAGACGTTATGCAACAGTCAACTCCATATCTCTCTTTCCGTGGTATTAGCAAAACCTTCCCCGGCGTGAAAGCCCTGAGCGACATCAGCTTCGACTGCTATGCCGGTCAGGTGCACGCCCTGATGGGGGAGAACGGCGCGGGTAAATCGACGCTGTTAAAAATTCTTAGCGGCAACTATGCCCCCTCCGCTGGCACGCTGGTGCTGCAGGGGAAAGAGGTCAGCTTTGCCGACACCACTGCCGCGCTGAATGCCGGGGTGGCGATCATCTATCAGGAGCTGCATCTGGTTCCCGAGATGACCGTCGCGGAAAATATCTATCTTGGCCAGCTGCCGCAGAAGGGCGGGCTGGTGAATCGTTCCCTGCTGAACTATGAAGCCCACCTCCAGCTGGAGCATCTTGGGCTGGATATCGATCCGCAGACGCC
Source organism: Pseudescherichia vulneris NBRC 102420 (assembly GCF_000759795.1). GTDB lineage: Bacteria > Pseudomonadota > Gammaproteobacteria > Enterobacterales > Enterobacteriaceae > Pseudescherichia > Pseudescherichia vulneris. The sequence goes on along the minus strand of NZ_BBMZ01000010.1, from coordinate 158,379 downwards.
GCTGAAATATCTCTCCATCGGCCAGTGGCAGATGGTCGAGATTGCCAAGGCGCTGGCGCGCAACGCGAAAGTGATCGCCTTCGATGAGCCGACCAGCTCGCTCTCGGCGCGGGAGATCGACAACCTGTTTCGGGTGATCCGCGAGCTGCGCAATGAGGGACGGGTGATCCTCTACGTTTCCCACCGTATGGAGGAGATTTTTGCCCTCAGCGACGCTATCACCGTCTTTAAAGACGGGCGCTACGTGCGTACCTTTGACGATATGCAGCAGGTCAACCACGACTCGCTGGTGCAGGCGATGGTCGGGCGCGATCTTGGCGACATCTACGGCTGGCAGCCGCGAGAGTACGGCGCGGAGATGCTGCGCCTGGAGGGGGTTAAAGCCCCCGGCGTGCGTCATCCCGTAAGCTTTTCGGTGCGGCGCGGCGAAATCGTCGGCCTGTTTGGGCTGGTGGGAGCCGGGCGCAGCGAACTGATGAAGGGGCTGTTCGGCGGCACGCGCATCACCGCAGGCCAGCTAATCATCGACGGCAAGCCGCTGACTATTCAAAAGCCGGCCCACGCCATTCGCGCCGGGATGATGCTCTGTCCCGAGGATCGTAAAGCCGAAGGTATTATTCCCGTCCACTCCGTGCGTGACAACATCAACATCAGCGCCCGACGCAAGTCCGTTCGCGCTGGATGTCTGATTAACGACGGCTGGGAGGTGGAAAACGCCGACCACCATATTCGCTCCCTTAATATCAAAACCCCCGGCGCTGAGCAGCTGATTATGAATCTCTCCGGCGGGAACCAGCAGAAAGCCATTCTTGGCCGCTGGCTCTCGGAAGAGATGAAGGTCATTTTGCTCGATGAGCCGACGCGTGGCATAGACGTGGGCGCGAAGCATGAGATCTACAACGTTATCTACGCCCTGGCGTCACGCGGCGTAGCGGTACTGTTTGCCTCCAGCGACCTGCCGGAAGTGCTCGGCGTCGCCGATCGCATTTTGGTGATGCGGGAAGGGGAGATCGCCGGCGAGCTGCTGCACGGCGAAGCAGACGAAAAACAGGCGCTAAGCCTCGCCATGCCTAAAGTGAGTCAGGCCGTTGCCTGAGTAAGGAGAGTATGATGTCATCAGTAACAAGCTCCGGCGCAGGAAAGTCGCCGTTTAGTCTGGGGCGTATCTGGGATCACTACGGCATGCTGGTGGTCTTCGCCGTACTGTTTATCGGCTGCGCCGTGTTTGTGCCTAACTTTGCCAGCTTCGTCAATATGAAGGGGCTGGGGCTCGCCATCTCAATGTCGGGCATGGTGGCCTGCGGAATGCTCTTCTGCCTGGCCTCCGGCGACTTTGACCTGTCGGTGGCCTCGGTCATTGCCTGTGCGGGCGTCACCGCGGCAGTGGTGATCAACATGACGGAGAGCCTGTGGATCGGCGTCTTTGCGGGCCTGATGCTGGGCGTGCTGAGCGGCCTGGTTAACGGCTTCGTCATTGCCAAGCTGAAGATCAACGCCCTGATTACCACCCTCGCGACGATGCAGATCGTGCGCGGCCTCGCCTATATCATCTCCGACGGTAAAGCGGTGGGGATTGAAGACGAGCGTTTCTTCACCCTCGGCTATACCAACTGGTTGGGTCTGCCTGCGCCTATCTGGCTGACCGTGGCCTGCCTTATCATCTTTGGTTTCCTGCTTAACAGAACTACCTTTGGCCGTAATACGCTGGCCATTGGCGGCAATGAAGAGGCCGCTCGCCTGGCGGGGGTGCCGGTGGTACGCACAAAAATTATTATCTTTGTGCTCTCCGGCCTGGTATCGGCCGCCGCCGGGATCATTCTGGCGTCGCGCATGACCAGCGGCCAGCCAATGACCTCCATTGGTTACGAGCTGATCGTCATCTCTGCCTGCGTGCTCGGCGGGGTTTCCCTTAAAGGCGGCATAGGAAAAATCTCGTATGTGGTGGCGGGTATCCTGATCCTTGGCACCGTAGAGAATGCCATGAACCTGCTGAATATCTCCCCCTTCTCGCAGTACGTTGTACGCGGCCTGATCCTACTGGCGGCGGTCATCTTCGACCGTTACAAACAGAAGGCCAAGCGTACCGTCTGATGTCTGGCACCTCGCCAAACGGTCTCTTTTTTAATCGTTTTTACCTCTCAGCCAGCCGCAATTGCGGCTGGTTTCTTTGCTTTAAAATGGCGAGGAGCGTGACACTGGCTATACTTACATGGCTAATGATAATGAGAGATGGTCGTGAACGCGGCATCGAAACCAGAAAGGAGGAGACCAGGGTGGCTGACCAGTTAGCTGTACCGCCTGTACTTTCCGCAAACTATGCTTACTTCTTTGACCTCGACGGAACCCTCGCCGAAATCAAACCTCGTCCCGATCAGGTCTTTATTCCCACCGGGGTACTTACCCTGCTCAAACGTCTGGCCGAAATGAATCAGGGCGCGGTGGCGCTGGTATCGGGTCGCTCCATGAAAGAGCTGGATGCTATTGCATCCCCGCTGCATTTCCCGCTCGCCGGGGTGCATGGCGCACAGCGACGCGACTTCCAGGACAAAACGCACGAGATCGCCCTGCCGGAAGAGCAGGTTAAGCAGATGGAGCTGGAGCTGATCGCGGCGCTCGATCCCCTGAAGGGGACGGAGCTGGAGGCGAAAGGGATGGCGTTTGCGCTGCACTATCGTCAGGCCGTTCATCATGAAGAGGCTATCTTTGCGCTGGCAAAGGCGATGGAAGAGAAATATCCGAATTTAGCGCTGCAGCCGGGTAAATGCGTGGTAGAGCTGAAACCACGTGGTATCAATAAAGGAGCAGCAGTAGAAGCATTCATGCAGGAGCCGCCTTTTTGCGGGCGCAAACCTGTTTTCCTGGGAGACGACCTCACTGACGAGGCAGGCTTCAAGGTTGTGAATCGCCTTGATGGCGTATCCGTAAAGGTCGGTATTGGCGCGACGCAAGCGCAGTACCGCCTGGAAAGCGTCGCGGACGTTCATCAATGGCTCGAAAATATTACTGACCATCAACAACAAGAAGAAATGGCGTTAACTAACAGGAGAGATGGCTATGAGTCGCTTAGTCGTAGTATCTAATCGTATCGCACCGCCGGATGATAAAAAATCAAGCGCCGGTGGGCTGGCCGTCGGCATTATGGGTGCACTGAAAGGAACCGGCGGACTCTGGTTTGGCTGGAGCGGTGAGATTGGTAATGAAGATCAGCCGCTAAAGAAGGTTACCCACGGCAATATCACCTGGGCCTCATTTAACCTCAGCGAGCAGGATTATGATGAGTACTACAGCCAGTTTTCCAATGCCGTGCTGTGGCCCGCGTTCCATTACCGTCTTGATTTAGTGAAGTTCCAGCGTGAGGCCTGGGAGGGCTATCAGCGCGTGAACGCACTGCTGGCGGATAAGCTGGTGCCGCTGCTGGAAGAAGACGATATCCTCTGGATCCACGATTACCATCTGCTGCCGTTTGCCAATGAGCTGCGCCAGCGCGGCGTAAATAACCAGATTGGCTTCTTCCTGCATATTCCATTCCCGACGCCAGAAATCTTTAACGCACTGCCGCCGCATGCTGAACTGCTGGAGCAGCTGTGCGACTACGATCTGTTGGGCTTCCAGACTGAGAGCGACCGGGTGTCCTTCCTCGACAGCCTCTCCAGCCAAACACGCTTAACGGCCCGGGGCTACAAAACCCATACCGCATGGGGCAAAACCTTCCGTACCGAGGTCTATCCTATTGGGATTGAGCCGGAAGAGATTGCTCAGCAGGCCTCTGGCCCGCTGCCGCCGAAGCTGGCGCAGCTTAAAGCCGAGCTGGCAAACGTGAAAAACATCTTCTCCGTTGAGCGGCTGGACTACTCTAAGGGCCTGCCGGAACGTTTCCATGCTTATGAAACCCTGCTGGAGAAGTTCCCGCAGCACCACGGTAAAATCCGCTATACGCAGATTGCACCTACCTCGCGCGGCGAGGTTCAGGCCTACCAGGATATTCGTCATCAGCTGGAGACCGAAGCCGGACGTATTAACGGTAAATATGGTCAGCTGGGTTGGACACCGCTCTATTACCTCAACCAGCACTTCGATCGTAAGCTGCTGATGAAGGTCTTCCGCTACGCCGACGTGGGCCTGGTAACGCCTCTGCGTGACGGGATGAACCTCGTTGCTAAAGAGTACGTGGCGGCGCAGGATCCGGCTAACCCAGGCGTGCTGGTACTCTCTAAGTTTGCCGGTGCGGCGAACGAGCTGACTTCAGCGCTGCTGGTTAACCCATACGACCGTGACGATGTGGCTAATGCCATGAACCGGGCGCTGACCATGCCGCTGGCGGAGCGTATTTCTCGCCACGCCGACATGATGGATGTGATCAGAAAAAATGACATTCAGCACTGGCAGGAGAGGTTTATTGCCGATTTAAAGCGCATAGCGCCTCGTAATGCAGAGACCCTTCTGCAGAATAACGTGGCGACCTTCCCCAAGCTGGCGTAAACACGCCTGCGCTCCCGCTGCGGCGGGGGCGCTATTCATCTCTTAGCGGTACCAGCAGCACGTCAACCTTACTTGCTCCCACCACACCCTTAGCCGAACAGGCCGCCCGCGAAAAATAGCGCTGATTATGGTTACCATAAATAACCAGATCGATCCCGTCTCGCTCACAAAGATGAACAATATTCTCACTCAGCGCGCCTGAGGCAATAATCGTTTCAGCAATGGGATAATCGACTTGCGCAATGAGTTCATTCATAAACAGCTGCGTCTCCTCCTGCATGAGATCGCGCAGGTTTTCCATCATCGGCGCAGCAAACTGATTATATATTTCGGGATCGTGAGTGAGGGTAAGCAGACTAATGCGTGCTTGATAGGGACGGGCAATGGATACGGCTTTTTTAAGCAGTAAATGGCTTTCTGAGTTAACGGCAACCGCAACCAACAGATGAGAATAGCTCATATCTCGCTCCTTTATGGAGAATGAACCCTTGACGTATCTTTACCTTCTTTTTACAAAGCGTGCAAGCAAAAAAGTGTGACAAACCTGTGAACATTATCATAAATATTCACTAATTATTCCAGCGCATGGAATAGCGCCATCGGCTGATATGTTAACAAAATTGAACGACTTAATGGAAATTTGGCACATTATATTATGCATTGCTCGCGGTTCTTCACCAACTATTAACAAATTTGCAATCATTTTACAAGTTTGAGAAATAAGTTTAGCTGCGCTTTAATCTCCTGATTAATAATGATTTTTTTAAATAACCACACGCTTATAAAGCCAATGGCACCTTCAGGTGTCCTATAAAGTCCGAGGTCTGATGACTGGTCACCAGTTAACACATAAAACTGAATGACTATTCGCCGAAAAGGAATAGAAAAGGCCCTTCATTGTATAAAAAATGAACAATCACTAAGTCAAAAGTATGGATTTCTTTAAAATATTCACGTAAATTATGTGACCTAGATCACATTATTTCCAAATTATTCACCGCAGCCAATTGTATGTCCTACGGGTCACGAGTACAGTTGCGTCGATTTAAGAAAAATCTTAGTAAATTGTAAGAATTGATTGAAAGCGTGACGGAGAGAGGTGGCAGACAATGCGATCGCCGTCACGTAAAACAACTAAGTTCAAACGATGCATTTCGCCTTATCTTTTTTAATACCGGGTTTTTTTCCCGGCGACATCACGGGGTGCGGCTTGACCGCATAAGACACTAGTTGGTTATTCTGGATGGGAAAAATGCATACATCCGAGTTGCTGAAACATATTTATGACATCAACCTGTCATATTTACTGCTCGCACAGCGTTTGATTAGTCAAGATAAAGCCTCCGCTATGTTCCGTCTGGGCATGAGCGAAGAGATGGCATCTACCATGGGTGAGTTATCACTCCCGCAGATGGTGAAATTAGCTGAAACCAATCAGCTAATCTGTCAGTTCCGTTTCGACAGTCATCAAACCATTACCCGTCTGACGCAGGAGTCTCGCGTGGATGACCTCCAGCAGGTCCATACCGGTATTTTGCTCTCGACGCGTTTGCTCAATGAGAGCAACCAGGGTGCTGATGCAACGTCCCGGAAGAAAAGGGCTTAATAATGACTGAAAAGAGCATTGTCCAGGAAGCGCGTGATATTCAACTCGCGATGGAACTGATTACGCTGGGCGCGCGTTTGCAAATGCTGGAAAGCGAAACGCAGCTCAGCCGTGGCCGCCTCATCAAACTCTACAAAGAACTTCGTGGTAGCCCGCCGCCGAAAGGGATGCTCCCTTTTTCAACCGACTGGTTTATGACGTGGGAACAGAATATTCATGCCTCAATGTTCTGCAACGCCTGGCAATTTTTGCTCAAAACAGGCCTGTGCAGCGGCGTTGATGCGGTGATTAAAGCCTATCGCCTCTATCTGGAACAGTGCCCGCAGCCGGAAGAGGGGCCGTTGTTAGCCCTGACGCGTGCCTGGACATTAGTCCGTTTTGTTGAGAGCGGTATGCTGCAACTTTCAAGCTGCAACTGCTGCAACGGTAATTTTATTACCCATGCTCACCAGCCCGTTGGGAGTTTTGCCTGCAGTTTATGCCAGCCGCCGTCCAGGGCCGTAAAAAGACGTAAACTTTCCCCGGAAGCTGCCGATATTATTCCACAACTGCTGGATGAACAGATCAAACAGGCTGTTTAACGTAACGGCGTGGGTAACACTCCAGCAGCGGTAAGCAATTACCGCTGCTTTTTTTTGCCTCCCCGTTGGGTTAGACCCTAAGAAACTGTTTTTCCTTGCCTTAGTCAACAGCGGAAGGATGATGTCGTGCTGATCTTATTAGGTTACCTTGTTGTTCTCGGTACAGTCTTTGGCGGTTACATGATGACCGGCGGACACCTTGGGGCACTTTATCAACCGGCTGAGCTGATTATTATCGGCGGCGCGGGCGTGGGTGCGTTTATTGTGGGTAATAACGGCAAAGCCATCAAAGGAACGCTTAAGGCGCTTCCCTTGCTGTTTCGTCGCTCCAAATACACAAAAGCTGTCTACATGGATCTTCTGGCGCTGCTCTATCGCCTGATGGCCAAGTCGCGCCAGCAGGGGATGTTCTCCCTGGAGCGTGACATTGAGAATCCAAAAGAGAGCGAAATTTTTGCCAACTATCCGCGGATCCTTGCCGATCCGGTGATGCTGGAATTTATCGTCGACTATCTGCGCCTGATCATCAGCGGCAATATGAACACCTTCGAAATCGAAGCGCTGATGGACGAAGAGATCGAGACCCACGAGAGCGAAGCCGAAGTGCCAGCAAACAGCCTGGCCATGGTCGGCGACTCGCTGCCGGCGTTCGGTATCGTGGCGGCGGTCATGGGTGTGGTTCACGCCCTGGCCTCGGCGGATCGCCCGGCGGCTGAGCTGGGGGCACTGATCGCCCATGCGATGGTAGGGACCTTCCTCGGTATTCTGCTGGCCTACGGTTTTATCTCGCCGCTGGCAACCGTGCTGCGCCAGAAGAGCGCGGAAACCACCAAGATGATGCAGTGCGTCAAGATCACGCTGCTCTCCAACCTGAATGGCTATGCGCCACCGATTGCCGTTGAATTTGGCCGCAAAACGCTCTACTCCAGCGAGCGACCGTCCTTTATCGAACTGGATGAGCACGTCCGCGCGGTCCGTAACCCAAACCAGCAGACCACGACTGAGGACGCATGAAAAACCAGGCCCATCCTATTGTCGTTGTAAAACGGCGCAAGCATAAGGGGCACGGAGGCGGCTCGCACGGATCCTGGAAGATCGCCTACGCCGATTTTATGACGGCAATGATGGCATTCTTCCTGGTGATGTGGCTGATCTCTATCTCCAGTCCGAAAGAGCTGATCCAGATTGCGGAGTACTTCCGCACCCCGTTGGCGACCTCCATTGCCGGTGGCCCGCGGATCTCCAACAGCGATAGCCCCATTCCTGGCGGCGGCGATGACGTCACCCAGCAGAAAGGGGAGGTGCAGCGCCAGCCTAACGTCGAAGATCTACGCCAGAAGATGGAGCAGTCTCGTTTGAGCAAGCTGCGCGGCGATCTCGATCAGCTGATCGAGGCCGATCCAAAGCTGCGCGCGCTGCGTCCGCACCTGAAGATTGACCTGGTGCAGGAGGGGCTGCGTATTCAGATTATCGATAGCCAAAACCGACCGATGTTTAAAACCGGCAGCGCCGAGGTGGAGCCGTACATGCGCGATATCCTACGCGCGATTGCGCCGGTGCTAAATAACATTCCGAACCGTATCAGCCTCTCCGGCCACACCGATGACTTCCCGTATGCCAACGGCGAGCGCGGCTACAGCAACTGGGAGCTCTCTGCCGACCGTGCTAACGCCTCACGGCGCGAGCTGGTTGTAGGCGGGCTGGACGACGGGAAAGTGCTGCGCGTGGTCGGCATGGCCGCCACCATGCGCCTGAGCGACAAAGGATCTGATGACGCCATTAACCGTCGTATCAGTCTTTTAGTACTCAATAGACAAGCAGAACAGGCAATTCTGCACGAAAACGCCGAAAGCCAAAACGAGCCGGTAAGTGTATTACAACAGCCGGGGGCACAGCCTCAGGCGACCGTTCCCACATCGCCACAACCCGATCCGAGGTGATAGCGTGAGCATGGATATTAGCGATTTTTATCAGACGTTTTTTGATGAAGCTGACGAGTTGTTGGCTGACATGGAGCAACACCTGCTGGACCTGGTGCCGGAAGCGCCCGATTCAGAGCAGCTCAATGCCATCTTTCGTGCGGCTCACTCCATAAAGGGGGGAGCAGGCACGTTTGGCTTTACCATTTTGCAGGAGACCACGCACCTGATGGAAAACCTGCTGGATGAGGCCCGGCGCGGAGAGATGCAGCTCAATACCGACATTATTAACCTGTTTTTGGAAACCAAAGATATTATGCAGGAACAGCTCGACGCCTATAAAAGCTCGCAAGAGCCAGATGCTGCCAGCTTTGAGTATATCTGCAATGCGCTGCGCCAGCTGGCGCTGGAAGCGAAAGGCGAAGAGCCTTCCGCTGCGGCCGGTGGCGCTAAGCTGACCGTTGTCGATAATGCCCAGGCCGTCGCTGATACCGCGTCCGCCGCCGCGCCTGCGGCTGCAAACGATGGCAAACTGCGTATTGTCCTGTCGCGTCTGAAAGAGGGCGAAGTCAACCTGCTGGAAGACGAGCTGAAAAACCTGGCCACCCTTAGCGACGTCGTCAAAGGCGCGGATTCTCTGAGCGCGACGCTGGAAGGCGGCGTGAGTGAAGATGACCTGATTGCCGTGCTGTGCTTCGTGATCGAGCCGGATCAGATCAGCTTTACCGATGCGCCAGCAGCGGCCGCCGTCACCGAGGCTGCACCTGCTGCCCCGACGCCGGTCGCCCAGCCGGTAGTGGCTGCCCCGGTTGCAGCAAGCGCACCGCGCGAGCAGCCTGCCGCCCGTCAGGAGCGCGCTGAGAAACCGGCCCGCGTGAGCGAATCTACCAGCATCCGCGTTGCCGTTGAAAAAGTGGACCAGCTGATTAACCTGGTTGGCGAACTGGTGATCACCCAGTCGATGCTGGCCCAGCGTTCTAACGAACTGGATCCGGTCAACCATGGCGATCTGATCACCAGCATGGGTCAGCTACAGCGTAACGCCCGCGATCTGCAAGAGTCGGTGATGTCCATCCGTATGATGCCGATGGAGTACGTCTTTAGCCGCTTCCCGCGCCTGGTGCGCGACCTGGCGAGCAAGCTCAACAAACAGATCGAACTGACGCTGCTGGGCAGCTCGACCGAACTGGATAAGAGCCTGATCGAGCGCATTATTGACCCGTTAACGCACCTGGTGCGTAACAGCCTGGACCACGGCATTGAGCTACCAGATAACCGTGTTGCCGCTGGAAAATCCCCGGTTGGTAACCTGACCCTTTCCGCCGAGCATCAGGGCGGCAATATCTGTATCGAAGTGATCGATGACGGCGCAGGCCTCAACCGTGAGCGCATTCTGGCGAAAGCGGTATCGCAGGGCATGGCGGTGCATGAAAACATGACCGACGAAGAAGTTGGCATGCTGATCTTCGCCCCTGGCTTCTCCACCGCAGAGCAGGTGACCGACGTCTCCGGCCGCGGCGTGGGCATGGACGTGGTGAAACGTAACATCCAGGAGATGGGTGGCCACGTCGAGATCCAGTCGAAGCAGGGCGCAGGTACTACCATCCGCATTCTGCTGCCGCTGACGCTGGCGATCCTCGATGGCATGTCGGTGAAGGTGAGCGACGAGGTCTTTATCCTGCCGCTGAACGCGGTGATGGAGTCCCTGCAGCCGCGTGAAGAGGATCTGCATCCGCTAGCGGGCGGCGAGCGCGTGCTGGAAGTGCGCGGCGAATATCTGCCGCTGGTTGAGCTATGGAAAGTCTTTGACGTCGACGGCGCTAAAACAGAAGCGACAAAAGGCATCGTGGTGATCCTGCAAAGCGCAGGCCGCCGCTACGCGCTGCTGGTGGATCAGCTTATTGGTCAGCACCAGGTTGTCGTGAAGAACCTTGAGAGCAACTACCGTAAGGTGCCGGGCATCTCCGCTGCAACTATCCTCGGCGATGGCAGCGTGGCGCTGATCGTCGATGTGTCGGCGTTACAGGGATTAAACCGTGAGCAACGTGTGGCGTACACAGCCGCCTGATTTAGTTAAAAAGGTAAATATATGACCGGTATGAGTAATGTAACGAAACTGGCTGGTGAGCCATCGGGTCAGGAATTTCTGGTATTCACTTTAGGCGATGAAGAGTACGGCATCGATATCCTGAAAGTGCAGGAGATCCGCGGTTACGATCAGGTAACCCGTATTGCCAACACCCCGGACTTTATCAAAGGGGTAACTAACCTGCGCGGTGTGATTGTGCCCATCGTCGATCTGCGGGTTAAATTCAGCCAGCAGGACGTGGAGTATAACGATAACACCGTGGTGATCGTGCTTAATCTCGGGCAGCGCGTGGTCGGAATTGTGGTCGACGGCGTCTCTGATGTGCTGTCGCTGGCCTCCGATCAGATCCGTCCTGCGCCGGAGTTTGCCGTTACCCTGTCAACGGAATATCTCACCGGCCTCGGCGCGCTGGGTGATCGCATGCTGATCCTGGTCAACATCGAGAAGCTGCTGAACAGCGACGAGATGGCTCTGCTGGACAGCGCAACGGCGCACGTTGCCTAATGCTCCTCAACGCTCCCGGCCCCGGGAGCGTTTTTTTAACCCCGTTTCATGCCGCTTTTTCATTACTCATTAATAACCTTTAAGCTTTGCTAAAACCGAGAATGCAACACCAGACAATACATTGTGAAGCAGATCACGCGATAATGAATATATCATTCCCGTTGCACTTTGTTACGAGCTGTTAACAACGTTAATGCTTTGAAAGATAATGCAATTTTGTGTCAATACGCCGATGGTTTGAGCAGGCCTTTACAGGGTGGTTCTTTGCAACCCCGTAAGCTAAATTTCTGTTAATCCTGCTTTTTCACTGAGGCGACAATATGAACAGAAAAATCCTCCTCGTTTTGGCAAGCGGTGCGCTGGCTCTGGCCGGAAACGCCCATGCGGTAACCAGCAGTGGGACCATCAACGCAACGCTGACCTTAACCAACGGCTGCCTGATCAACGGCTCGCCGAACCAGAGCGGCATTAACTTCGGCTCTCTGGACTTCGGTACTCATCCCGCTACCTTCTCCGAGCTAACCACGCAGCTCACCGGGGCTAACGGCGGCAACAGCTTTGCTATTCAGTGCACCACCGACACCTATACCGTGCAGATCACCGGCACCACCAATACCGTAGCGCCTGCCACGGTGGTAGGCACGCCAGGCACGCCAGCACGCTATTTGGTTAACACCGCTAATGCAACTCAGGGCGTAGCCTACAGCCTCTACAGCGACAGCGGCTTCAGTAACGTCATCGCCAACAACGCTCCGCTGCCGGTGGCCTCGACGGCCGGCGGCGTGAATAACTACACCCTCTTTGGCCGCATCCAGGGGGGTGGCAACAGCGTAACCGTTGTCCCTGGTACCTACTCCGATACGATAAACGTGAGCGTGATCTACTGACGCCAGCGCAATGAAGCCTGAGGGAGTCGACACGCTCCCGGCGCCTGGCCGAAGCATGCTGCGCATCGTCTTCGGTTTGGGGCTGCTGGGGTGGGCAGGGAGCGCCACCGCGCTGACGGTCAGCACCCAGTCATTTCAGGTTGGAGCAACCATTGCGGCAGGATGCTCGGTAGTCAGCGGCAGCGGCGGCCTGCTCGGCTCTCTGGACTTCGGGAGTCGCAGCGGCGTGGCAAGCGGTCAGGTCACGACCAGCTTTGTGCCCAACAGCGCGCTCTCTCTCGCCTGCACCCCTGGAGTGGCGTTAAGCATGAGTATCAACGGCGGTCTGAACTACGGGACCGTGCGCAACATGCAGCGCAGCGGGGGCACGGATCGCGTGCCATACCGACTCTATCGCAGCAGCACGCTGGCGGCCAACACGGAAATTGGCGTTAACCAGCCGTTCTCGATCACCTACAGCGATAGCAACAATATCGCGCTGACGCTGTTTGGCGCGGCGCAGCTCACGGGGTTTAGCCCCGCAGGAAATTATACCGATCAACTGACCGTAACGTTGTCCTGGTAAGGTCATACAGGGAGAAGGATCATGAAAACCATTATGGGCCGGAGCCTAATAGCAGGTGCCCTGCTGGCGCTAACGGGTATGACGCAGCAGGCACAGGCGGCAGCCACCATTCTACTCTGGCCAATCGATCCCTGGCTGGCCGCCGATGCGAAAGCGACCGAGCTGTGGATCCAGAATCAGGGGAATACGCCGACAACGATGCAGGTGCGCATCATGCGCTGGACCCAGGAGGGCGGGCATGAACGCTATCAGGCCCAGCAGGACGTGGTCGCCAGCCCGCCGATTGTGCGGATCGATAAAGGCGGCAAACAGCTGATTCGCCTGATCAAGCAGAGCCAGGTTCCCGCCGGTATTGAGCAAGGCTACCGGATCATTGTGGATGAGATCCCCCAGCCCGCAAGCAACGACACGCCGCAGATTGGCCTGAAAATTCAGATGCGCTACTCCATTCCGCTGTTTGTCTACGGCCAGGGCGTGGAGACCACCACCGAGGGGGCCAACCATGCCTTGGTTAACGCCCGGGATCTGAGCTGGCGGGTGATCCGCGAAGGGGGGAAACCTGCTCTGGAGGTACGCAACCGCAGCGATGTGCACGTGCGCCTGAGCCAGGTTAGCATTCAGCAGGGCAGCCAGCGGCGCGAGCTGGCCGACGGCCTGCTGGGGTACGTGCTGCCGGGCGGGGCGCGCAGCTGGCCGCTCCCCTCTGGGCTGAGCAATCCGACGACCATGACGGCGACGATTAATGCCAGGGATACCAAATGGCAGTCGTCTCCCGCAAACTGATCCTGCCGCTGATGATGCTGCTGGGGGGAGTGACGGATGCGCTGGCAGAGGAGGGGGATGATGCTCTCCCGCCGCCCCCGGATGCGCAGGCTATTAACGCTCAGGCGGTCTTCCATCTTTCGCTGGTGGTTAACTATTACGATACCGAACTCGTGGTGCCCGTTACGCGGCGTCAGGGGAACTATATCGTTGCCAACAGCGACCTGCAGCGGGCCGGGATCCCCGCCGAGCACCTGCCACCTGGCGACGTTGACCTCTCGACGCTGGCCGACGTTCGCACTGAATATGACAGCAATCGCCAGCGGCTGCTGCTGTTTGTGCCTCGGGAGTGGGTCGGGGATCGCGCCACCTCCTTTAGCGGCGAAACCGCGCGGACCAAACCGCACTACGGGCGGGGAGCGCTGCTCAACTACGACGTTTATACCAGCAGCACCGAGCACGCCGGCAGCCAGGCCTCCCTGTGGCATGAATTTCGCTACTTCGACAGCAACGCGGTGTTCTCCTCCACCGGCACGCTGCGGGAATATCTCTCCGGCAACGCCGGGCAAAACCAGGGCTATACCCGCTACGACACCACGCTGCTGTTTACCAATGAGGATGATGCCACCGAGTGGCAGCTGGGAGACGTTATCTCCGACTCGCTGAACTGGAGCAGCAGCGTGCGCATGGGCGGGATCCGCTACGGACGTGACTTCTCCCTGCGCCCGGATCTGGTCACCTGGCCGCTACCGGCCTTTACCGGCGAAGCAGCGGTGCCGACGGCGGTAGATGTCTTTATCAACGGCTACCGGGCCGGATCCACCCAGCTTCAGCCTGGCCCTTTTACCCTGACCAATCTGCCCTATATTAACGGGGCGGGGGATGCGGTGCTGGTCACCACCGATGCGCTGGGCCGACAGGTCAGCACCACGCTGCCGTTCTACGTCTCCAGCGACGTGTTGAAGAGCGGCATTACCGATGGGGCCGTCACCCTCGGCAGCCTGCGACGTAACTACGGCATTGACGACTTCAACTATGGTCCGGCGGCGGGCAGCGGCTCTCTGCGCTATGGGGTAACGGACTATTTCACCTTTGAAGGCCATGGTGAAGCCGCAGAAGAGCTGACCCTCGGCGGCGCGGGCGGGGTGGTAAAGCTGGGCCAGTACGGCGTGGTGAACTCGTCATGGACGGAGAGCCGGATGCGCGGCAGCAGCGGCAGCCAGTTCAACTGGGGCTACCAGTACAGCACCAGCGTCTTCAGCATCGCCACCCAGCACACCCGCCGCGAGCGCGGCTTTGGCAACCTGGCCCTCTACGATCAGACCATCGTTTACGATGACGATCGCCAGCCGCTGGCGACCCTGAGCCGCAATACCGATCAATATTCGCTGACCTTTAACATGGGCGACTATGGCAACGTCGGCGCGGCCTGGATTGGCGTCCGCAGCTTCGATAACCAGAAGACCGAGCTGCTGAACCTCTCGTGGAGCCGTAATTTGTGGGGCAGCAGCAGCCTCTACCTGGCGGCCAGCCACGATAAGCAGCGGGACGACTGGAGCTTTGCGATGTCGCTGCAAATTCCCATCGGCGAGCGGGACAGTGCGGCCATCAGCATAGAGAAAACCCCGGACGCGGGCACCAGCCAGCGCATCAACTATAACCACGCGATGCCTACCGACGGCGGCTTCGGCTGGAATATGGCCTTTGCCCGCCAGCCGCAATCGGATAACTATCAGCAGGCCACGCTCAACTGGCGCAACAACAGCGTGGAATTACAGGGAGGCGGCTACGGCGAGTCAGGCATGATGACCTGGTGGGGAGAGGCGCTGGGTTCGCTGGTGCTGATGGACGGCCAGCTTTTTGCGGCTAACAAGATCAACGATGCCTTTGTGGTGGTTAGCACCGGCGGCAATGCCAACGTGCCGGTAAGCTATGAGAACCAGCCGGTAGGTAAGACCAACGACAAAGGCTATCTGCTGGTGAGCGGCGTCTCGGCGTACTATCCCGCCAGCTACAGTATCAATACCCTCAATCTGCCAGCCGATACGCGCCTGAAGGAGACCGAGCGACGGATCGCCCTGCGCCGCCAGAGTGGCTACCTGGTGGAGTTCCCGATGGAGCAGGAGCGGGTCGCCAGCGTGATCCTGCACGATGCCCAGGGACACGCCCTACCGGTGGGCAGCCAGGTCTACCGGGAAGGCCGCTCTCCGACGCCGGTGGGCTATGACGGCATCGCCTTTTTGGAAAACCTCAGCGACGTGAACGCCCTGCGGGTGAGCACGCCTGATAATCGCACCTGCTATGCCCGCCTGACGATTGGCGCAAATCCCGATCATAAATTACAGACCTACGGGCCGCTTACCTGTGAGGAGAGACGCTGATGCGCCGCGCAATTATGCTTTTTCTGCTGCTGATGGGATGCAGCCCGCTGGCGTGGTCGGCCTGTACGGTGACGCCCACCAACGGCGTTTTTGGTACCGTCACTTCGTTTGCGCTAAACAGCACCGAGCAGGAGATCAGCGGCAGCCTGACGGTTCAGTGCGATGCGGTGCTGCTGAATTTACTTACGGGCAACGCAATCACCATGCAGCTGAGCAGCGCCAGCGCCGCGGTCAGCAACCGGGCGATCCTGCGCCGGGTGGATAACCCGGCCAGCACCGATACCATCCCGGTGCGGCTGTGCGGGGCCGCGGGGTGCAATAACAACAGCGAGACGCTAATTGGCGGCAGCTACACCTGGAGCGGAAACGCGCTGCTCGATCTGCTGAATACCCGGCGTATTGTCCTGCCGATCTATTTTCGCACCCTCTCCGGGCAGACTGTGGCGGCGGGCCAGTACCAGGCCACCTTTAACCTTAACGTCACCTATAACATCTGCTCGCTGGGCCTGCTTGGCGGCTGCGGCTCGTGGCAGACCGGCACCGTGCCCGTCGCCGTGACGGCGACTATCAGCATTACCAACGACTGCATCACCATTACCGCGCCAAACGTCAACTTCGGCAGTGCGCCGCTGGTTAAAAACTTCCCGGCGGTGGCGCAGGGCGTTGCGGTGACCTGCACCAAAGGCAGCGTCTATAGCGTAGGGATCAACAACGGCAGCAACGCCAGCGGCAACGTGCGCAATATGGCCTCGGGCAATAATCGCTTAAGCTACGAGATCTACAAAGGCAGCACCAGCGCACGTTGGGGCAGCAGCGGCACCGAACGCTGGGCCAGCAGCGCCTCGTCACTGCTTAGCGCCAACGGCCTGGTGCGTACCTATAACTATACGGCCCGGGTGCTTACTACCCAGTCGACGCCGCCCGCCGGAACCTACAGCGATACGGTGGTGGTGGATATCGCCTTTTAATCAGTTAGGTGCGTAGCGGATTATTTCCCTTTCGCAAATGTAAAGTTCCCGCCCCACATGCCGATAACACCGTTAATAAGTCATCAATAAGGTGTTGCATGTTGAACCGTATCCGCGTTGTCACAATGCTCATGATGGTGCTGGTGGTTTTTGCACTTCTGCAGCTGGTATCGGGTGGTCTGTTGTTCTCGTCGCTGAAGCAGAATCAGCAGAGCTTTGCTGATGCTAACGATCTTCGTCAGCAGCAGACCGAGCTGACCAAAACCTGGGAACTGATGCTGCAAACGCGCATCAACCTCAGCCGTTCGTCAGCGCGGATGATGATGGATCCGGCCAATCAACAGAGCAGCGCCAAAACCGATCTGTTGAAGAGCGCCCAGGCCTCGCTTGCGGAGGCGGCAACGCATTATGACGCCTACAAAGCGCTGCCGACCGTGCCCGCCATGGCGCAGGTCAGCCAGCAGCTTGATGCTAAATATCGCACCTACAGCGCCGCGCTCACGGAGCTGATCCAGTTCCTGGAGAGCGGCAATATGGACGCCTTTTTCGCTCAGCCTACCCAGGGCATGCAGAATGCCATGGGTGATGCGCTGGGGCAGTATGCCCAGCTCAGCAGCGAGCTGTACCACAACGCCTTTACCCAGAGCACCCACGACTACCGCTTCGCCCAGTGGCAGATAGCGATCCTCGCCCTGGCGCTGGTCATCGTGCTGGCCGCGGTGTGGTACGGCATTCGCCATATCCTGCTGAACCCGCTGGCTAACGTGATCCGCCATATTCGCGACATCGCCAGCGGGGATCTGACCCAGACCCTGGTCATTCAAGGTAAAAACGAAATTACCGAGCTGGCGGACAGCGTTGAGCATATGCAGCGCTCGCTGATCGACACCGTGACCAACGTGCGTCGGGGATCGGATGCGATCCACAGCGGCACCAGCGAAATCGCCGCTGGTAACAACGATCTCTCTTCCCGTACCGAGCAGCAGGCCTCCGCCCTGGAGCAGACCGCTGCTAGCATGGAGCAGCTCACCGCCACCGTGAAGCAGAACGCCGATAACGCGCGTCAGGCTTCGCAGCTGGCGCTCAGCGCCTCCGAAACCGCTGGACGCGGGGGCAAGGTAGTGGACGGCGTAGTGAAAACCATGCACGACATCGCCACCAGCTCGAAGAAAATTGCCGATATTACCAGCGTGATCGACGGCATCGCGTTCCAGACCAATATTCTGGCGCTTAACGCCGCCGTCGAGGCCGCCCGTGCGGGCGAGCAGGGGCGCGGCTTTGCCGTCGTCGCCGGTGAGGTGCGTAACCTTGCTAGCCGCAGCGCCAACGCAGCCAAAGAGATCAAGGCGTTAATTGAAGATTCCGTCTCGCGCGTGGATACCGGCTCGGTGCTGGTCGAGAGCGCCGGGGAGACCATGAACGATATCGTCAACGCGGTTACTCGGGTAACCGACATTATGGGCGAGATTGCCTCTGCCTCTGATGAGCAGAGCAAGGGCATCGACCAGGTGGCGCTGGCGGTATCGGAGATGGACAGAGTGACACAGCAGAACGCGTCGCTGGTAGAAGAGTCTGCGGCCGCCGCCGCGGCATTAGAAGAACAGGCCAGTCGACTCACGCAGGCGGTCTCTGCTTTCCGCCTTGCCGCGGTCCCTGAAAATCCGGCGCAGCGCCGCTTGCAGGGGAAGGAGTTCGTTTCCGCCCCGGCTGGCAAACGTCAGCTCAGTACCGGACAGGATGATAACTGGGAAACTTTTTGATCGTATTGATATTGCGGCGTTAGCCGCCTGATGGGAGCGTAGATGTTTAATCGTATTCGTATCTCGACCACACTGTTTATCTTACTGATTGTTTGCGGTCTGTTGCTGGTGGGAAGCAACGGCCTCTCTTTTTGGGCTTTCCGCGATGGTTTCCAGCATCTGGAGCAGGTTGAAAAGAGCAACCACCAGCGTAATACGCTGGCCCAGATGCGCGCCGTGTTATTGCAGACCAGTACCTCGCTGAACAAAGCGGGCACGCTGACCGCCTTAAGCTATCCGCCGGATGATATCAAGGGGCTGATGAGTTCGGCCCGCAGCAACCTGCAGCTCGCTGCCGCCCAGCTCAAAGAGTTTGATGCCATGGAGGCGATCTCGCCGGAAGGGGAGAAGCTCAAGGCGCAGGCGAAAGCCACCTACGGCACCTGGATGAGCGATTTAGAGCATCAGGCGACCTGGCTTACGAATAACCAGCTCTCTGATTTTATGACCGCGCCGGTGCAGCAGTCCCAGGATGCGTTTGAGGCGACCTTTACGGCCTGGCAGCACTATATCGATCGCTTTGTCGTGACCGCAACGGCAGCCAGTGGCGCTAACTACCACATGTCGGCGGCAACCTTTATTACCGTGTTGATTCTGGCCGCGGGGCTGATCTCAGCCGGGCTGTTCTGGTCACGCAGAATGATCGTGCAGCCGCTGGCGATCATCAGCAGCCACTTTGACAGCATCGCCGGGGGTGATCTGGCGCGGCCGATCTCGGTCTATGGCCGCAACGAAATCTCCGCCATTTTTGCCAGCCTGAAAAAGATGCAGACCGCGCTGCGAGGCACGGTGGCCAACGTGCGCGAAGGCAGCGTGTCGATGCACACCGGCATCTCAGAAATTGCCGCTGGCAATAACGATCTCTCGGCGCGCACCGAGCAGCAGGCGGCGTCGCTGGCCGAAACCGCCGCCAGCATGGAGCAGCTCACCGCGACGGTTTCCCAGAATGCGGACAACGCCCGTCAGGCGTCGGTGCTCTCGCACGGCGCGGCGGAAACCGCGAGAAAAGGCGGGGAGCAGACCTCGCGGGTGGCTGACACCATGCATGATATCGCCACCAGCTCACAGAAAATTGGCGACATCATCAGCGTGATTGACGGCATTGCCTTCCAGACCAATATCCTGGCGCTAAACGCTGCCGTTGAGGCCGCGCGGGCGGGCGAGCAGGGGCGTGGTTTTGCCGTCGTGGCTGGGGAAGTACGTAACCTGGCCAGCCGCAGCGCCGAGGCGGCGAAAGAGATCAAAGGGTTAATCGAGGATTCCGTTGCCCGCGTGCAGCAGGGTTCTGCCCTGGTAGATACGGCGGCGCAGACCATGACGGACATCGTCCGCTCTGTCACTCAGGTGAATGACATTATGGGCGAAATTGCTTCCGCCTCCGATGAGCAGCGCCGGGGTATTGAGCAGGTCGCGCTGGCGGTCAGCCAGATGGATCAGGTTACGCAGCAGAACGCCTCTCTGGTAGAGGAGGCCGCTGCGGCAACCGAACAGTTAGCGCACCAGGCGGACCGTCTTACGTCCCAGGTTGCGGTATTTAAGTTAGATGAACAAATCGGTCAACCCGACGTGGCACCCCCCAGGGCCGTGCCAGCATTATCCTGAAAGTAATTGAGAAGGCGCTATGACATCACCACTGCCCAACGGGCAAACGTCATTAACTATGCAGTTCCCTCAGCGCCTTGCGCTGTCCGATGCGCATTTTCGTCGGATATGTCAATTGATTTACCAGCGTGCGGGGATCGTGCTGGCTGACCATAAGCGAGACATGGTCTACAACCGGCTGGTTCGCCGCCTGCGCACGCTGGGGCTGGATGATTTTGGCCGCTACCTGAGCATGCTGGAAGCAAACCAGAGCAGCGCCGAGTGGCAGGCATTTATCAACTCGCTGACCACTAACCTGACCGCCTTCTTCCGTGAAGCCCACCACTTCCCGGTGCTGGCCGATCACGCCCGCAAGCACAGCGGTGAGTACCGCGTCTGGAGCGCCGCCGCGTCGACTGGCGAAGAGCCTTACTCGCTCGCCATCACCCTGGCGGATGCGCTGGGCATGGTGCAGGGGCGCTGGAAAGTGATTGCCAGCGATATCGACACCGAGGTGCTGGAGAAAGCCCGCAGCGGCATCTACCGCCTGGAGGAGCTGAAAACGCTCTCCCCCCAACAGCTGCAGCGCTACTTTATGCGCGGCACCGGGCCCCATGCCGGGCTGGTGCGGGTGCGCCAGGAGCTGGCGAACTTTGTCGATTTCCAGCCGCTCAACCTGCTGGATAAGCAGTACAACGTGCCGGGCCCGTTCGACGCTATTTTTTGTCGTAACGTGATGATCTATTTTGATAAAACGACGCAGCAGGACATTTTGCGCCGCTTTGCCCCGATGCTTAAGCCTGACGGACTGATGTTCGCCGGGCATTCGGAGAATTTCAGCAACCTTGTGCGCGAGTTTACCCTGCGTGGGCAGACGGTTTATGCGCTGAGTAAGGATAAAGCATGAGTAAAATCAGGGTTCTGTCTGTTGATGACTCCGCGCTGATGCGCCAGATCATGACGGAGATTATTAACAGCCACAGTGATATGGAGATGGTGGCCACCGCGCCGGATCCGCTGGTCGCGCGGGATTTGATCAAGAAATACAATCCGGATGTTCTGACCCTGGACGTTGAAATGCCGCGCATGGACGGCCTCGACTTTCTTGAGAAGCTGATGCGCCTGCGGCCGATGCCGGTAGTGATGGTCTCCTCCCTGACCGGGAAAGGCTCTGAAGTGACCCTGCGCGCGCTGGAGCTAGGGGCAATTGACTTTGTCACCAAGCCACAGCTGGGGATCCGTGAGGGCATGCTCGCCTATAGCGAGATGATTGCCGAGAAGGTGCGGACCGCCTCGCGGGCCAAGCTGGCTGCGCACAATCCGGTCTCCGCCCCGGTCACCCTGAAAGCCGGGCCGCTGTTGAGTTCGGAAAAGCTGCTGGCGATCGGGGCTTCAACCGGCGGAACAGAGGCAATTCGCCATGTACTCCAGCCATTGCCGCTCTCCAGTCCCGGTATTCTTATTACCCAGCACATGCCGCCGGGCTTTACCCGCTCGTTCGCCGAGCGTCTGAACAAGCTCTGTCAGATCAGCGTAAAAGAGGCGGAGGACGGCGAGCGCGTGCTGCCGGGCCATGCCTATATTGCCCCTGGCGATAAGCACATGGAGCTGGCGCGCAGCGGTGCAAACTATCAGATCAAAATTCACGACGGACCGCCGGTTAACCGGCATCGTCCGGCGGTAGATGTGCTGTTTCATTCGGTCGCGAAGCACGCGGGGCGTAACGCCGTGGGGGTGATCCTCACCGGCATGGGCAACGACGGCGCGGCCGGTATGTTAGCAATGCACCAGGCGGGCGCCTGGACGATTGCGCAAAATGAAGCAAGTTGTGTGGTGTTCGGCATGCCGCGCGAAGCTATCAATATGGGTGGCGTAAGCGAAGTGGTCGATCTTAGCCAGGTAAGCCAGCAGATGCTGGCAAAAATCAGTGCCGGACAGGCAATACGTATTTAACGAGGAGTGTAGTTTTATGGCGGACAAAGAGCTCAAGTTTCTGGTTGTGGATGACTTTTCCACCATGCGTCGCATCGTGCGCAACCTGCTGAAAGAGCTGGGTTTCAACAACGTAGAAGAGGCAGAGGACGGCGTTGATGCGCTGAACAAGCTCCAGGCGGGCGGGTTTGGCTTCGTTATCTCCGACTGGAACATGCCCAACATGGACGGCCTGGAGCTGCTGAAAACCATTCGCGGCAACAGCGCCATGGCTTCCCTGCCGGTGCTGATGGTAACCGCAGAGGCGAAGAAAGAGAACATCATTGCGGCCGCGCAGGCGGGTGCAAGTGGTTACGTGGTGAAGCCGTTTACGGCCGCAACCCTGGAAGAAAAACTCGGCAAGATCTTCGAGAAACTCGGCATGTGAGGACCGGATGATGATGATGCAATCGCAAATGAAACCTACGGATGAGCAATCGCCCGGGGACATTATCGCCCGCATCGGTAGCCTGACGCGCATGCTGCGCGACAGCCTGCGTGAGCTTGGCCTTGACCAGGCCATTGCTGAAGCGGCAGAAGCGATCCCTGATGCCCGCGATCGTCTGGACTATGTTGTGCAGATGACGGCCCAGGCTGCCGAGCGTGCGTTAAACAGCGTAGAAGCCTCGCAGCCGCATCAGGACGCGATGGAGAGCGGCGCGAAGTCGCTGACCAAACGTTGGGACGCATGGTTTGAGAACCCGATCGAGCTGACCGACGCCAAAGAGCTGGTCAAAGACACCCGCCAGTATCTTGGCGACGTGCCGGGCCACACCAGCTTCACCAATGCCCAGCTGCTGGACATCATGATGGCGCAGGATTTCCAGGATCTGACCGGTCAGGTAATCAAGCGCATGATGGATGTGATCCAGGAGATTGAGCGTCAGCTGCTGATGGTGCTGCTGGATAACATGCCAGAGCCGTCCGCGCGGCCAAAGCGCGAGAACGAAAGCCTGCTCAACGGGCCGCAGCTCGACACCACCAAAGCAGGCGTCGTAGCCAGCCAGGATCAGGTCGACGACCTGCTGGACAGCCTCGGCTTCTGATCACAACCCCGCCTCTGCTGGTAAAGAGAGGCGGGTTTTAGTGTAGTAAATAATATGCCTTAGCCTATATGCAGCCGCGTCACATCAACGCGATCACCCACATCCGTTTCTCGCAAACACTTCAGCAGGCAATCGTACTCAGTATCGTTAAAGCTGCTGATGTCGTAATGCACCCGTTCATAATGTTGCAAGGCAGAATAGCTATAGCGAGGCAGCGCCCTATGTAAGAACTCGCTCAGGCCTGGCCCTAACGTTTTCACCTGCTTGTTATAGATAGTACGTAAAATTTTCACGACCGAACCGGTTTCATTTGGCGTGGCTTCCAGAACCAGCTCCAGATAACCTTTTCTTAAGTCATGCAGATAATTGTCTGGCGTAAGAATTTCACCACGATGCACATCGTAAAGCACCGCGTCCCAAGACATAAGCGTGGTGTGGAGCAGGCTCTCTACATTTTCTAATGGAATAATGTTCTCTTTGAAAGCCCATGTATCGCTGAGGCACCAGATATCAAAATCCAACGAGCAGTAGCGAAAACGTATGCCGCCAAGTTTATTGGTGACAAAATGCTCCATATGAAAGTGGGAAAGCAGATGTAGCAAATCCTCACGTTCGCCAGCGAACACGATATCAATATCAGACGTAAATCCATCACGTCCAAAGAGGCCAATGTCTCTGAGCATTCCACCAAAAATCCATGCTCGATGTTGAGCGGCAACAGCGTCAATCAACGCCCGAGCCGCCCGCTGTTCCTCTCCGGAAGCAAAAAAATTGTCAATACGCCGCTTTAGGGCATAACGCGTTCTGGCTACGTTCATACTCATAAAGGGATTTTAGCTCATCGTGAAGCCGTATCAAATAGTTATCGGTCATGCCTGAGATAGCGTCAGAAAGCAGCTGCGCTTCTTTGTAGAGCACCGGCAGCGTGTTTTTTTCATCCTCAAAGATACGACGATAGTTTTCTGAAATACGGCCATAGGCGTAGCGGCCAAAAGGAGTGTCAGAGAGGTATTCGTTACGCGAGCCGAGTGCGCTGCGTTCTTCTTCTTTTCGTTCACGTTTCGTTTTGTGTCCATGAATGCCAACCCACAGCATATCCATCAGGCTTTGAATATAATTTGAACCTTGCAGCTCAAGCTTGAGTACGGATGGGTGACGATAGCCACGTGTTCTATCAAAATCTTTCAGCGCTTCACATAACGCGTTAGCGGTGCTAACGCTGATAAGATCCGGCAACGTGCAGTCATGGCTCATGAGTTCGTCGATACGCTGGGTAAAGGACTCTACTACGCTATTCACAAGGGCAATCGTTGATTTGACGCGAAACATCTGCATGTTCATATCGTTAATTTCAGCCGGGGTGAGATCGCGTTGTTGCTCCCTGTATTCACTGTTTTTGTCCTCGGTTTGCTTAACCACCGCTTGAATGAGAGTGTCCTCACCTCTATTCCAGCATTTGAGATGATCGATAAGGTCATGGTAAGAGGCCAGGCCTTTTTTAACCGTATCTTCGGCGTCGAGAACGGAGTAGGCGATGTCATCGCAGGCCTCCATCAGCCAGGTAAAGGGATGGCGTATCCCTTCGGCCAGGCCGGTCTCTTTCCAGACATCCTCAACAACGCGCGCTTCAGAATAGAAGTAACCGTGCTTTTTCCATTTTCCCGGTGAAGGTGTGTAAGAGGAAAGCGGATACTTAATCAATGCAGCAAGCGTGGCATAGGTCAAGTTCAAGCCATACGTATCGTTAAGGATCTGCAGCTTAGTGACTAACCTGAAGGTCTGAGCGTTGCCGTCAAATTTAAAAAAGTCTTCAAAAATTAAAGGATTATCAATTTCTCCAGAATTTTCTACGTCAGCTTTCAGATGGCGTTTGTACCATGCACGCATGGCCGCCTCGCCCTGATGACCAAAGGGCGGATTGCCGAGATCGTGCGCTAGCCCAATAGCAGCCAGCAGAGCAGGGACGTCACGCTCAACACAAAGGCCCGTGGGTAAAGTGCCAAAAACCTCCTTTTTCAGGTCAAAGGCCAGCCGCATACCGATACCGCGAGCGAAGTTGGCGACTTCATGTGAATGCGTCAACCGCGTACGCACACTATCGTTACGATCGAGTGGATAAACCTGCGTTTTATCAGCCAGACGGCGAGTCGGGGCAGCAAATAAGAGACGATCGAAATCACGTTCAATCTCCTGTCGCCACTCCTGAGTCGGCGGAGCCTGCAAATATGTTAACGCGTCGTTTTGCTTGAGTTTATCTTTCCTGCGTTCGCTATTGAGTAACCGTGACCACTGCATAAAAACCCCCTTAATAGTAAGGGGTTTAGGCTAGCAAATGCGTTTAAGCGCTGCTACCTTGCCGCTGCGCTTTTCTACAGATTTCGACCGGCCTCCCAAAGCGTAAAAGCCCTATTACATTCAAAATTGTACTTAACGCCAAAAAGCCCGCCTTTTAGCCTCGTTTATTCGCCCATTGTTCGGGCTTGTCTCAGGCATCATGATACAAAATTGTATCAGCGGAATTTTGCTCGTGGCTGAAGAAGACAACGAGGACAAAACAGAGGCCCCCACACCCCACCGACTAGAGAAGGCGCGTGAGGAGGGGCAGGTTCCCCGCTCCAAAGAGCTTACATCGCTGCTGATCCTGGTGGTCGGCATCTGTGTGATCTGGATTGGGGGGGAGTCGCTCGCCCGTAGGCTGGCGGGACTGCTCTCATCTGGCCTCCGCTTCGACCACGGTATCGTCAACGATCCCCAGCTGATCCTCGGTCAAACCGTCCTGCTGATCAAAGAGGCCATGATCGCGCTGCTGCCGCTTATTACCGGCGTGGTGCTGGTGGCGCTGATCGCCCCGATTCTGCTCGGTGGGCTGGTGTTTAGCGGCAAATCGCTGCAGTTCCAGTTCTCCAAGCTCAACCCGCTCAGTGGCCTTAAACGCCTCTTCTCCGCCCAGGTCGGCGCCGAGCTGGTCAAGGCGGTATTGAAGGCCGTGCTGATGGGCGGCGTGGCGGGTCTCTACCTGACCCATAAGTGGCCAGAGATGATGCGCCTGATGAGCGAATCACCGCTGACGGCCATGAGCAACGCCCTTAATCTGGTGGGCCTCTGCGTGCTGCTGGTGGTGCTGGGCATCATTCCGATGGTGGGCTTTGATGTAATTTGGCAGATCTACAGCCACATCAAAAAGCTGCGTATGTCCCGCCAGGATATCCGCGATGAACACAAGCAGAGCGAAGGCGACCCGCACGTAAAAGGGCGTATTCGCCAGATGCAGCGCGCCGCCGCCCGCCGCCGCATGATGGCGGACGTGCCCAAAGCTAACGTGGTGGTGACCAACCCGACGCATTACGCCGTGGCGCTGCTGTACGACGAGAACAAGATGAGTGCGCCGAAGGTGCTGGCCAAAGGGGCCGGGCTGGTGGCGTTGCGCATTCGTGAAATTGCTGCTGAAAACCGTATTCCCCTGCTGGAAGCGCCGCCGCTGGCGCGTGCACTCTACCGCCATGCCGATGTCGGCCAGCAGATCCCCGGTCAGCTCTACGCGGCGGTAGCCGAAGTGCTGGCCTGGGTATGGCAACTCAAACGCTGGAAGCTCGCTGGTGGGCAAGCGCCGGTGAAACCCGCCAATCTTCCGGTGCCTGAAGCATTGGATTTTATGAACGACGAGAAGGACACTGATGAATAATCTGGTGACGATGTTGCGTCTGCCCAGCAACATGAAATCAGGTCAATGGCAGATTCTTGCTGGACCGATACTGATTCTGCTTATCCTGTCGATGATGGTGCTGCCGCTCCCGGCGTTCATTCTTGACCTGCTGTTTACCTTTAACATCGCGCTCTCCATTATGGTGTTGCTGGTAGCGATGTTTACCCAGCGTACGCTGGAGTTCGCCGCGTTCCCGACCATTCTGCTGTTTACCACCCTGTTGCGGCTGGCGCTGAACGTCGCGTCCACGCGTATCATCCTGATGGAAGGGCATACCGGCGGCGCAGCGGCGGGGAAGGTGGTTGAAGCCTTCGGCCACTTCCTCGTTGGCGGTAACTTTGCCATCGGTATCGTGGTGTTCGTTATTCTCGTCATCATCAACTTTATGGTTATCACCAAGGGTGCAGGGCGTATCGCCGAAGTCGGCGCGCGCTTTGTCCTCGACGGGATGCCGGGCAAGCAGATGGCGATCGATGCCGACCTCAACGCCGGGATTATCGGTGAAGAGGAGGCAAAAAAACGCCGCTCGGAAGTGACCCAGGAGGCTGACTTCTACGGCTCCATGGACGGTGCGAGTAAGTTCGTGCGCGGCGATGCCATCGCGGGCATCCTGATCATGGTGATTAACGTTATCGGCGGCCTGCTGGTGGGCGTTCTGCAACATGGCATGGACATGGGCCACGCGGCAGAGAGCTATACCCTGCTGACCATCGGTGACGGGCTTGTCGCCCAGATCCCGGCGCTGGTGATCTCCACCGCGGCGGGCGTGATCGTGACCCGTGTAGCAACCGATCAGGACGTGGGCCAGCAGATGGTGGGTCAGCTGTTTAGCAACCCGCGCGTGATGCTGCTGAGCGCCGCCGTACTGGGCCTGCTGGGCCTGGTGCCAGGCATGCCAAACTTTGTCTTTCTGCTCTTTACCGCCGGACTGCTGGGCCTTGCCTGGTGGCTGCGCGGACGTGAACAGAAAGCCCCGGTTGAGGCCGCGCCGATCAAGATGCCGGAGAACAACCAGGCGGTAGAGGCCACCTGGAACGATGTCCAGCTGGAAGACTCCCTCGGTATGGAGGTGGGTTATCGCCTGATCCCAATGGTGGATTTCCAGCAGGATGGTGAGCTGCTTGGACGTATCCGCAGCATCCGTAAGAAATTTGCTCAGGATATGGGCTTCCTGCCGCCGGTGGTGCACATTCGCGACAATATGGATCTGCCTCCGGCGCGCTACCGTATTCTAATGAAGGGCGTTGAGATCGGCAGCGGCGAGGCCTATCCAGGCCGCTGGCTGGCGATCAACCCTGGCACGGCGGCGGGCACTCTGCCCGGCGAGCAGACGGTGGATCCGGCCTTTGGCCTGGCGGCGATCTGGATCGAAAGCGCCCTGAAAGAGCAGGCGCAGATCCAGGGTTATACCGTGGTCGAGGCCAGCACCGTGGTGGCGACCCATCTTAACCACCTGATTGGTCAGTTCTCTGCCGAGCTGTTTGGCCGCCAGGAGGCGCAGCAGCTGCTGGATCGCGTGAGCCAGGAGATGCCGAAGCTCACCGAAGATCTGGTTCCGGGCGTGGTTACCCTCACCACCCTGCACAAGGTGTTGCAGAACCTGCTGGATGAGAAAGTGCCGATTCGCGACATGCGCACCATTCTGGAGACCCTGGCCGAGCATGCGCCGATCCAGAGCGATCCGCACGAGCTGACCGCGGTCGTTCGCGTGGCGCTGGGCCGGGCGATCACCCAGCAGTGGTTCCCGGGCACCGGCGAAGTGCAGGTGATCGGTCTGGATACGCCGCTTGAGCGTCTGCTGCTGCAGGCGTTGCAGGGCGGCGGCGGCCTGGAGCCGGGTCTGGCGGATCGCCTGCTGGCCCAGACCCAGGAGGCGCTGGCCCGTCAGGAGATGCTTGGCGCGCCGCCGGTGCTGCTGGTGAACCACGCCCTGCGTCCGCTGCTGTCGCGCTTCCTGCGTCGCAGCCTGACGCAGCTGGTGGTGCTCTCTAATATGGAGCTGTCGGATAACCGCAACATCCGCATGACCGCCACTATTGGAGGTAAATAGTGCGTAGATTGTTAGGTCTTCTGCTGGCGCTGCCGCTGCTGGCCCACGCGGCAGGTGAGGGGGCATGGCAGGCGAGCAGCATCGGCATCACCCTTAACCACCGGGGGGAGTCGATGTCGTCCCGACCGCTGGCCTCCTCCCAGCCCGTCTCCGGGCTGATGACGCTGGTGGCGTGGCGCTACACGCTTAACGGCCCGACCCCGGCCGGGCTGCGGGTGCGCCTCTGCTCGCAGATCCGCTGCACGGAGCTGGACGGAGAGAGCGGCACGACCCACGCCTTCAACGGCATTCCTGCCGCTGAGCCGCTGCGCTTTATCTGGGAAGTGCCCGGCGGCGGACGCCTGCTGCCGGCCCTCAAGGTCAGCCGCAATGAAGTCATTGTAAACTACCGCTAAGCGCTTCATTCTTCGCCAGTCATCACCGTTTTCAGCGGGATTATGATGGCTGGCTCTCAATTTTTGACCCCGCCTTTTGATGCAGAAGAAACACTGTTTTATAAATCAGTGACACACGTAGTGAGACTCTTTGTATTTTTGCCAACCGCGCCAGCGCAGTGGCAGAAACAGAAAGGTTTATCTGAACGCATCCTCTTACTTTAGCCGTGTAAGTACTCCCAAAACAAAAAGGGTTGGCGGCAATGAAAACACGTAAAATTGGACTGGCGAACTATCTCGCCTACGGATCCGGTGACTTTTTGGGGGCCGGAACGACAGCGTTGACCGCTGCGTGGCTCCTCTATTTCTACACAACGTTTTGTGGTTTAACGCCTATCGAGGCCACCTTCATCTTTGCCACCGCAAGGGTGCTGGATGCGGTGGTCAGCCCGCTGATGGGCTTTTTAACCGATAACTTCGGTTCGACCTGGCTGGGCAAACGCTTTGGCCGACGTAAATTCTTTATCATGCTCGGCATCCCGTGCGTCTTTAGCTACTCCATTATGTGGGTCGGCGACATGGGCTTCTGGTACTATCTGCTTACCTATCTGCTGTTCGATATCGTCTACACCATGATCCTCGTTCCGTATGAGACCCTGGTGCCGGAGATGACCGACGACTTCAAACAAAAGACCAAGTTCTCCGGGGCGCGTATCGGCATGGCGCAGATGTCGGCGATCCTCGCCTCGTTCCTGCCGGGGATCCTGCTGACCCACTTTGGTAAAGACAACCCGGTCTCCTTCTTCTACGCCAGCCTGGTCTTCTCGGTGCTTTGTGCCCTGATGCTGACCTTCGTCTGGTTCTTCACCTGGGAACGCCCGCGTGAGGAGTGGACCGAAGCCGCCCTGCGTGCCGAAGAGGAGAAGAAACACCTGACGTTCCGCCAGAGCATGACCCGCCTGTTTACCGAGCTTAGCTCGACCCTGCGCATCAAAATCTTCCGTCAGCATCTGGGTATGTATCTTGGGGGTTATATCGCCCAGGACGTTTTCAACGCCGTCTTTACCTACTACGTTGTATTCGTCCTGATGCAGGAGGCGTCGCTGGCCTCTAACCTGCTCGGCACCATGGCTATCTTCCAGTTCATTGCGGTCATCGCCATGATCCCGCTCTGCATCCGCTTTGGACCTGCGCCGTCTTACCGGATGGTGGTCACGCTGTTCGGCATCAGTTCTATCTCCTACGCCGTGCTTTACTACGCGGGCCTGAGCGACATCTACTCCCTGCTGCTGCTGGTTTCCGCCGTCGCCGGTCTCGGTCGCGGGGGCATCAACTACGTGCCGTGGAACACCTACACCTACATCTCTGACGTGGATGAGGTCATTACCGGCCAGCGCCGGGAAGGGATCTTCGCAGGCATCATGACTCTGACCCGCAAAGCCTCCCAGGCCGGGGCAGTGATGCTGGTGGGGATCGTCATGCAGGCCTCCGGCTTCGTCTCCGGTCAAAAAACGCAGCCGGAGTCGGTTAGCCACACCATTCTGATGATCCTCTGCTTCGGTACGGTGGCGGTGCTGCTCTGCGGTTTCCTGGTGTCGCTGCGCTTCAAGCTGAACCTGAAAACCCATAGCGTGCTGCGGGAAGAGACGGCCAAAATGCGCCAGTCTGGCCGCGCTATGCCGGAGACCGTGACGCCGCAGGCGCGGGCCACCGTTGAGATGCTGGCGGGAATGCCTTACGAGTCGCTGTGGGGCAACAACAATATTGGCTATCTGAATCGTAACAAGCCTGCCGCGCCGTCGCTGAAAGATCGCTCCGGCCATGAATTCAATACGCAAGAGGTTAAGTAAATGATTGTTTATCCTGTCAAACATAGCCCTTTACTCTGTCAGCCGACGCGCTTTATTGCCCGGGACGAGCTGAAGGCACTGATCCAGAAGGTGACCCATAATCTGGTCAATATTCAGGATGCATCCGGTGAGTTTTTACTGCGACTAGACGACGGGCGCGTCATTGATACCAAAGGCTGGGCGGGCTGGGAGTGGACGCACGGCGTGGGGCTGTACGGGATGTATCAATACTATCGCCAGACCGGCGATGAGACGATGCGGGAGATCATTGATAGCTGGTTCGCGGACCGCTTTGCCGAAGGGGCTACCACCAAAAACGTCAATACCATGGCACCGTTTTTAACCCTGGCGTATCGCTATGAGGAGACCCGCAATCCATCTTACCTGCCGTGGCTTGAGAGCTGGGCCGAGTGGGCGATGAACGAGATGCCGCGCACCGAGCATGGCGGGATGCAGCACATCACGCTGGCGGAAGAGAACCACCAGCAGATGTGGGACGATACGCTGATGATGACCGTGCTGCCGCTGGCGAAGATCGGCAAGCTGCTTAATCGCCCCGAATATGTCGAAGAGGCGGTGTATCAGTTCCTGCTGCACGTGCAGAACCTGATGGATCGCCAGACCGGTCTCTGGTTCCACGGCTGGAGCTATGAGGGCAACCACAACTTTGCTCAGGCGCGCTGGGCGCGGGGCAACAGCTGGCTGACCATTGTGATCCCAGATTTTCTGGAGCTGGTGGATCTGCCGGAAAACAACGCCGTACGCCGCTACCTGGTGCAGGTGTTGAATGCGCAGATCGCCGCCCTGGCAACGTGCCAGGATGACAGCGGCCTGTGGCATACCCTGCTGGACGATCCGCACTCCTACCTTGAGGCGTCGGCCACCGCCGGGTTCGCCTACGGTATTCTGAAAGCGGTGCGCAAGCGCTACGTCGGGCCAGAGTATGCGGAGGTCGCGGATAAAGCGATTAAGGGGATCGTGAATAACATTTCGCCGGAAGGGGAGCTGCTGCAAACCTCCTTCGGCACCGGAATGGGGTCTAACCTCGATTTCTACCGCAATATTCCGCTCACCTCCATGCCCTATGGCCAGGCGATGGCGATACTCTGTCTGACCGAGTACCTGCGGAAATACTTCTAAGGATTGCAGCTCCTGTAGGCCTGATAAGCGAAGCGCCATCAGGCGTTTCCCCCGGTGGCGCTGCGCTAACCGGGGCTACAGGATCTGTTAATGCTGTTTACATGCGTTCGACGGTTTGGATCCCAAGGGTATCCAGACCGGTTTTCAGCGTTTTCGCGGTCAGCTGCGCCAGCTTCAGGCGGCTCAGGCGCGTCTCGTCGCTCTCGGCGGTAAGAATCGGGCAGTGCTCGTAGAAGCCAGAGAACAGGCCCGCCAGATCGTAGAGGTAGCTGCACATCACGTGCGGGGTGCCTTCACGAGCAACCACGTTCAGCGTCTCTTCAAACTGCAACAGGCGCGCCGCCAGCTGGGCTTCGCGATCTTCGGTAATCACCACGTTAGCATTTGCCAGCACGCTCTCGTCGATCTCCGCTTTACGGAATACAGAGAGCACGCGAGTGTAGGCATACTGCATGTACGGCGCGGTATTGCCCTCAAAGGCCAGCATGTTATCCCAGTCGAAGATGTAGTCGGTGGTGCGGTTTTTAGAGAGATCCGCATACTTCACCGCGCCGATACCGACCGCATTAGCCAGCTTTTCCAGCTCCTCGGCAGGCATATCCGGGTTCTTCTCCGCCACCAGACGGCGGGCGCGCTCCAGCGCCTCGTCCAGCAGATCGGCGAGCTTCACGGTACCGCCGGCGCGGGTTTTGAACGGCTTGCCGTCTTTACCCAGCATCATGCCGAACATATGGTGCTCCAGCGGCACGCTATCCGGCACGTAGCCCGCCTTGCGCACGATGGTCCACGCCTGCATCAGGTGCTGGTGCTGACGGGAGTCGATGTAGTAGAGCACGCGATCGGCATGCAGGGTTTCAAAGCGGTACTTGGCGCAGGCGATATCGGTCGTGGTGTAGAGGTAGCCGCCATCCTTTTTCTGGATGATGACGCCCATCGGCTCACCCTCTTTGTTTTTGTACTCGTCGAGGAAGACCACGGTCGCGCCTTCGCTCTCTACCGCCAGCCCTTTGGCTTTCAGGTCGGCCACGATGCCCGGCAGCATCGGGTTGTAGAGGCTTTCGCCCATCACGTCCTTGCTGGTGAGGGTCACGTTCAGACGATCGTAGTTAGTCTGGTTCTGCGCCATGGTGATATCCACCAGCTTGCGCCACATCTGACGGCAGTACTCATCGCCGCCCTGTAATTTCACCACGTAACCACGGGCGCGCTCGGCAAAGGCTTCATCTTCGTCGTAGTGCTTCTTCGCTTCACGATAGAACGCTTCGAGGTCCGCCAGCGCCATCTCGCCTGCGTTCTCCTGCTGCTTAAGCTCCAGGAACGCAATCAGCATGCCAAACTGGGTGCCCCAGTCGCCGACGTGGTTGGCGCGGATCACGTTGTGACCCAGCAGCTCCAGGGTACGCACGGAAGCGTCGCCGATGATGGTCGAGCGCAGATGGCCGACGTGCATCTCTTTGGCCACGTTCGGGGCAGAGTAGTCAACCACGATGGTCTGCGGCTCCGGGCGGGAGAGGCCCAGACGATCGGAAGCCAGCGCCTTATTGACATGCTCGGCCAGAAACGCCGGCTCGAGGAAGATATTGATAAAGCCCGGCCCGGCGATCTCAACCTTGCTGGCAATGCCGTTGAGATCAAGGTGAGTCAGAACCTGCTCAGCAACCTGTCGCGGGGGCATGCCCAGTTTTTTCGCAACCGCCATGACGCCATTGGCCTGGTAGTCACCAAACTGTACTTTTGCTGACTGACGAACCTGCGGCTCGCAATCCGCAGGCGCGCCTGCGGCAATCAGTGCCTGACTGACTTTTTCTGAGAGAAGTGCCTGAATATTCACCGGGATACCTTACGTTAACGACGCAGCGCGCAAAAAGCCGCCTGCGTCCGGGTGTTGATAAGTAAAGCCGGGAGTATACTGCAATTGCCTGCTGCCGTCAGCCCTGTCGGGACGCGGGTTTTGCGCAAATAAACGGCAAGCTAAACGTGAATAATCATTCATTTGCCAACGGGGGCAATCGCCGTTTGGTGCGCGTCCGACAACAGGGTAAATTAGCGGCTTTGCGATAAACGAGGGCGTTGACCATGGCTGACTGGCAGACCATTGACGAATTGCATGATATTTCTGCGGATCTCCCGCGCTTTACAAAAGCGTTAACCGAACTTGCCACCCGGCTGGGGTTGGATATCGCGCCTCTTGAGGCCGATCACATTTCGCTGCGCTGCCATCAGAATACCACCGCCGAGCGCTGGCGTCGGGGCTTTGAGCAGTGCGGCACGCTGCTGTCGGAGAACATGATTAATGGTCGGCCGATCTGCCTGTTTAAGCTGCACCAGCCTGTGACGGTGGCGCACTGGTCCTTTACGGTGGTTGAGCTGCCGTGGCCGGGCGAGAAGCGCTATCCCCACGAAGGCTGGGAACATATCGAGATCGTCCTGCCCGGCGAGCCGGAAACCCTGAACGCCCGGGCGTTAGCGCTGCTGGCCGATGAGGGGCTAAGCCAGCCGGGTATTGCTGTTAAAACCAGCTCGCCAAAAGGGGAGCACGAGCGCCTGCCCAATCCCACGCTGGCGGTGACCGATGGCACGGTAACGGTGAAGTTTCACCCGTGGTCCATCGAAGCGATCGTGGCGAGCGAAAATGGCGCGTAGAACAGAGGAGAGAGAAAAATGGCTCTGCTGGAGATCTGCTGTTACAGCCAGGCGAGCGCCGAGACTGCACAGCTTAACGGGGCGGACCGCATTGAGCTTTGCGCAGCCCCGAAAGAGGGTGGGCTGACACCTTCCCACGGCGTCCTGCGGCTGGTGCGCGAGACGGTGACAATCCCCGTGCATCCCATCGTCCGCCCCAGGGGCGGTGACTTCTGCTACACCGACGATGAGTTTAGCGCGATGCTGGACGACGTCAGGCTGATCAAGACGCTGGGCTTTCCAGGAGTGGTTATTGGCGTGCTGGATGAGGAGGGCAACGTCGATATCCCCCGCATGCGACAAATAATGCAGGCTGCACAGGGGATGGCTGTAACTTTTCATCGCGCCTTTGATATGTGCAGAAACCCGCATGAAGCCGTTGATAAGTTAGGAGATTTAGGCGTGTCGCGCATCCTCACCTCGGGGCAAAAAGCGTCGGCAGAAAAAGGACTTTCATTAATTACGGAACTAAAACACCGATCCGGTGTTCCAATCATTATGGCTGGTGCTGGCGTTCGAGTCAGCAACCTGCATATGTTTTTGGACGCAGGGGTGGAGGAGGTACACAGCTCCGCAGGAATGTGGACGCCGTCGCCCATGCGTTACCGTCAACAGGGATTGTCGATGTCATCTGATGCGCAGTCGGATGAGTATCTGCGCTATTGCGTGGACGGTGAAATTGTAGCGGAAATGAAAGCGATGATTGCCCGTCATCGTGCGTTCTGACCCTTTTTTACCGCACATCATGTCGCCCAATATGATGCTTGCTTTGTACCAGGCCCCTGCCATTTCAACAGGGGCCATTTTTTTTCCTTCATATTTCAAACTGCAACTGTGTTGGCTGCCTCGCTCACACCGGTCACTTACCTATGTAAGCTCCCGGCGACTCGCTGCGTTGCCGCCTTGTTGCAGCTTGAACTATTTTGGAAAAAGTGCAGAAAATTGTAGAAAAATGCAGAGGTTTCGTAGGCCGGGTAAGGCGTAGCCGACACCCGGCGTTTTCCCCGGTGGCGCTGCGCTTACCGGGGCTACAACTGTTTTTACTACCGCGTTACGGCTTCTTCGCAATCAACACCGCACGCAGCGGGGCGGGGTAGCCCTCAACGGTCTTGCTCGGGTCGTTTGGATCGAGAAACTCCGCCAGCGACTCGGTGATCATCCAGTCGGTGCGGCGCTGCTCTTCGGTAGTGGTCTGGCAGACGTCAACGATACGCACATCCACAAAGCCACACTTCTCCAGCCAGTTTTTTAACGCCAGCGCGGAGGGGATAAAGTAGACGTTGCGCATTTGGGCATAGCGATCGCCGGGGATCAGCACCGTGCGTTCATCGCCCTCGACCACCAGCGTCTCCAGCACCAGCTCACCTTCGCTTACCAACTGATCCTTAAGCTGCCACAGGTGCTCCAACGGAGAGCGACGATGATAGAGCACGCCCATCGAAAAGACCGTATCAAACGCGTTCAGCGCCGGAAGCTGCTCAATGCCCAGCGGCAGCAGGTGCGCCCGCTGGTCGCCGCCCAGCAGCTTGCGCACCGCCTCAAACTGGCAGAGGAACAGCTGGGTCGGATCGATACCGACCGCCAGGTGTGCGCCCGCGCCCACCATTCGCCACAGGTGATAGCCGCTGCCACAGCCCACATCGAGGATAGTGCGTCCGCTAAGATCAGAGAGGTGCGGCAGCACGCGCTCCCATTTCCAGTCGGAGCGCCACTCGGTGTCGATGTCCACGCCATAGAGCGAGAACGGCCCCTTGCGCCACGGCATCAGGTTACGCAGCAGCGTATCGATGCGCTTGATCTGCCCTGGGCTGAGCGGGGTTTCGCTCTCCGCCGTCACGCTGTGCAGTAGATCAAGCCGATACGGCTGCATCTCCGGTAGAAACTCTACCGCATTGGTCCACTGCTTAAACTGGCCGTGCAGAGCTCCGCGCTGCCAGGTTGCAATCTGTGCGGGCAGGGTCTCCAGCCAGTGGGCGAGGGGACTTTTGGCAATCTGCTGATAGAAGTCACCGAACTCGATCATGCCAACGCTCCTGCTTTCAACGCCACCAGCGAACCAAAGTTAAAGCACTGGAACCAAAGTTCGCTGTGCTCGAAACCGGCCTGGCGCAGGCGGGCCTTGTGCGTCTCCACGGAGTCGGTGAGCATCACGTTCTCCAGCATGCTGCGCTTCTGGCTGATCTCCAGCTCGCTGTAGCCGTTGGCACGTTTAAAATCGTGATGCATGTTAAACAGCAGCTCGCCGGTGGTGGCATCTTCAAAGCTGAATTTTTCCGACAGCACCAGCGCGCCGCCCGGATTCAGCCCCTGATAGATGTTATCCAGCAGCGCCTGCCGTTCAGCAGGTTCAAGGAATTGCAGGGTAAAGTTCAGCACCACCAGCGACGCGTTTTCAATGCGGATATGGCGAATATCGCCCTCAATCACCTCAACCGGCGTCGGCGCTTTATAGGCGTCAATATGGCGGCGGCAGCGTTCAACCATCGCCGGAGAGTTATCCACGGCAATAATTTTACAGTCCGGATGGGTAATATTACGACGCACGGAGAGCGTGGCCGCGCCCAGCGAGCAGCCCAGATCGTAGACCTGGCTAGCGGGCTGCACAAAACGCTCCGCCAGCATGCCGATCATCGAGATAATATTTGAGTAGCCGGGAACGGAGCGCTGGATCATGTCCGGGAAGACTTCGGCTACCCGTTCATCGAATGTCCAGTCACCCAGGCTGGCGATTGGCGCAGAAAAAAGCGTGTCGCGGTGAGACATAACGTAAAAATCCGAGAAAACAAAAGTGGCGTATTGTGCGCTAATGCACAGAGAAAACCAACTCCCAGGGCATGAACCAGAGGTTTGCCAGCACCATCAGCACCAGCGAACACCAGGTGGCGCTCATACCGGACCGCCGCCAGCGCATCAGCTGGTGATGCAAACCGTAGTAGTGCATCAGACGACCAGCAATCAGCAGCAGTCCACAGACGTGCACCATCCACGTCTCTGCGCCGTTCATCTCCATAAACAGCAGCAGGATCAGGCCAGCGGGAAGATACTCTACCGCATTGCCGTGGATGCGGATCGCGGTCTGTAGCTCGCTAAACCCGCCATCGCCATACGACACCCGGTACTGCATACGCAGGCGCACAACGTCAAAAGAGAACTTAATCAGCAGCAGAACACCCAGCACGGCATACAGCGCGCTTACCATAGAAACTCCATTTAAGCCCAGAAAGGGTACGTCTCTATGATAGCGCGACTGGTTCAGAAAAGAGAGGATTGTTGCGGAATTGACGGTGCTGAACCGATGGAGGGCACGGCACGCTGCAGCGCGGCCCACAGGGTATCGACCAATACCGGGGCTTCGGCAATATCCGGCGTATGCAGAAAGAGATAGGGCGTGGTGCTTTTCTCCCAAAGGGCCAGCTTCTCCAGCCAGACGGCAAACAGGGCGCTGTTCTGCGCCATGTCATCGCTGCCGATAAAGCGCACCATTGGATGCTGGGCCGTGACTACCGCATGGACTGGCACCACGGGCTTCTTGCGCTGGGCTTCAATCACCGCTTCGCTGCGGGGAAGGGCGCTGTGCACCGGACGGCTGTCGAGGATCACCCGGTTGACGCCACGCGCATGCAGGCCCCGGTTAAGCTGCGTTTCCGCGTCGCCCTTGGTGAAAAATTCCTGATGGCGCACCTCTACCCCGTAGCGGAAATCCTCAGGTAGGCCGTCGAGGAACGACCACAGGGCGGGCAGATCCTGCGGCGCAAACGAGGCGGGCAGCTGGAGCCAGTACTGGCCAATACGCTCCGCCAGCGGGGCCATACGGCTAAAAAACTCCTCGGTGAGATCGCCGCACTGGCGCAGCCGCGCCTGGTGCGAGATGGTTGCCGGGAATTTAAAGCAGAAGCGGAAGGAATCGGTGGTCTGGGCGTGCCAGCGCGCCACGATATCGGCCTTTGGCAGGGCA
Organism: Pseudescherichia vulneris NBRC 102420; assembly: GCF_000759795.1. Taxonomy (GTDB): domain Bacteria; phylum Pseudomonadota; class Gammaproteobacteria; order Enterobacterales; family Enterobacteriaceae; genus Pseudescherichia; species Pseudescherichia vulneris. The sequence goes on along the minus strand of NZ_BBMZ01000010.1, from coordinate 119,487 downwards.
TACAGCGTGGTATTGCCCTCCACGCAGTTGAAGTGGCGGGCATACGCTTCGAGATCGGTGATGCCAAGGCGCACCCATTTCGGGTGCGACCACTGCGGCAGGCCAATGTAGATCATAGCGCGGTAAGGATCTCTTCGGTGCTGCGCACCCGGCCGATGCGCGGGAAGATATGCGTGAAGCTCCCCTGATGCTGGTCGCTGCTGGCGGCGCTGCAGGCGTCTTCCACCACAATCAGGTTAAAGCCCAGCTCCCACGCATTGCGGGCGGTGGACTCAACGCCGATGTTGGTGGAGATCCCGCACAGCACGATGGTGTCGATACCCCGGCGGCGCAGCTGCAGCTCAAGATCGGTGCCATAGAAGGCGCCCCACTGGCGTTTAGTCACTTCGATATCACCGTCGCGCTTGCCCAGCGCCACCGGATAGTGCCACCACTCCGGCGGCAGGGCGTGACCACCGATGGGGGCATCGACGGGCTGCTTGAGCGCCTCGGCGAAATCAGCCGACCAGCCTACGCGTACCATGACCACCGGTGCACCCTTGGCGCGAAACGTCTCCGCCAGCCGCGCAGCGCGAGCAACAACCTCATCTGCCGTATGCGGGCCACCGGCAAACGGCAGAATGCCCTCCTGAAGATCGATAACCACAAGGGCAGTTGTTTTCGCGTTAAGTTCTGGCATGTTAGCTCCTGTTATCTACGTCATTTGCCCATACAGTAAGCGTAAATGGCGTTAATCCGGGGCACAAATTTTGTTAGTTTTTGTGAGCGTAGAAGTAAAAGCGAGCATTCTGGTTGTAGAGGAGCGCTATCACTTAATCACTTTTAATTAATTATTGATAAAATCGTATATTAAAACATGTATACATTCATTGGCTTGATAATTTTCTAATTTAACTAACATGTTATTATGCGTCTGCAAGCAGAAGACGATCTCTTAATATAAAATCAATGAAAAAGGCTCCTCTATGAAAAAGCTCATTGCACTGTTTCCACTGTGTTTGCTGCTGACCGGGTGCCCCGGTAGCCATAGAGAAGGCGCGGAGTTAGGTGAGTGGAAACCAATAAGCATCAGTGCGAATAGCGTTTGCTTTAGTGTTAAACCTAAGGATGTTTTGAGTCGCTACACGCTAACCGTTCATGAAAATGGATATGAACAGTTACTACTTGGTGATTTTGTACATCTCTCTTATCCCAATACGTGTTTTAACATAGAATTTAATCCGGGTAGCGCTTACGCAGCAAATTACACGCTTAATAATAAAGTTTATTATTATACATTTGTTGTTGATAAGAGTGGAGAGTAGGACGGAGCCCGCCTAAAAACTGACCTCCAGGCCGACGTAGCGCCTCATCTTGGCTTTGAGTGTCAAGCTGATATCCAGTATAATAGCCCCCTTTTTTCATCCAGTTGTGACATTCAGCTCGCGCTGCGTCGTCGTGGCTGCAAGGCAGGCGACAAACGGCCTGCGGCTAAGTTAAGGGATATCTCATGCGTACAGAATATTGCGGACAGCTTCGACTGTCCCACGAGGGGCAGCAGGTGACTCTGTGTGGTTGGGTCAACCGCCGCCGCGATCTCGGCAGCCTGATCTTTATCGATATGCGCGATCGTGAAGGTATCGTGCAGGTGTTCTTCGATCCGGATCGCGCAGATGCGTTAAAGCTGGCCTCTGAACTGCGTAATGAGTTCTGCATCCAGGTCACCGGCACCGTGCGCCGCCGTGACGATAAAAACATCAACAGCGATATGGCTACCGGCGAGATTGAAGTGCTGGCCTCCGATCTGACCATCATCAACCGTTCAGACTCGCTGCCGCTCGACTCCAACCACGTCAATACCGAAGAGGCGCGTCTCAAGTACCGCTATCTGGATCTGCGTCGCCCGGAGATGGCTAACCGCCTGAAGACCCGCGCGAAGATCACCAGCTTCGTGCGCCGTTTCATGGACGACCACGGTTTCCTCGACATCGAAACCCCGATGCTGACCAAGGCTACCCCGGAAGGGGCGCGTGACTATCTGGTGCCGAGCCGCGTGCACAAAGGCAAATTCTATGCCCTGCCGCAGTCCCCACAGCTGTTCAAGCAGCTGCTGATGATGTCCGGCTTTGATCGTTACTACCAGATCGTCAAATGCTTCCGCGATGAAGACCTGCGTGCGGATCGCCAACCTGAATTTACCCAGATCGACGTTGAAACCTCCTTCATGACCGCACCGCAGGTGCGTGAGGTGATGGAAGCGCTGGTGCGTCAGCTGTGGCAGGCCACCATTAACGTAGACCTTGGCGACTTTCCGGTGATGACCTTTGCCGAGGCCGAGCGCCGCTACGGCTCTGACAAACCAGACCTGCGTAACCCGATGGAGCTGGTGGACGTTGCCGACCTGCTGAAAAACGTTGAGTTTGCCGTGTTTGCCGGTCCGGCCAACGACGCCAAAGGCCGCGTGGCTGCCTTGCGTGTGCCGGGCGGCGCTGCCCTGAGCCGTAAGCAGATTGACGACTACGGCAATTTTATTAAGATCTACGGCGCGAAAGGGCTGGCCTACATCAAGGTCACCGAGCGTGCAAAAGGTCTGGAAGGCATCACCAGCCCGGTAGCGAAGTTCCTGAATGCAGAGATTATCGAAGCGATTCTGGAGCGTACCGGCGCGCAGGATGGCGACATGATCTTCTTCGGCGCGGACAACCGCAAAGTCGTTGCCGACGCGATGGGCGCGCTGCGCCTCAAGCTGGGTAAAGATCTGAGCATCACCGACGAAAGCAAGTGGGCGCCGCTGTGGGTCATCGACTTCCCGATGTTCGAAGAGGACGGCGAAGGCGGTCTGACCGCGATGCACCACCCGTTCACCGCGCCGAGCAACATGACTGCGGAAGAGCTGAAGGCTGCGCCGGAAACCGCTATCGCTAACGCCTACGATATGGTCATCAACGGCTATGAAGTGGGTGGTGGTTCAGTGCGTATTCACCGCGGCGAAATGCAGCAGACGGTGTTTGGCATCCTCGGCATTACCGAGCAGGAGCAGCGCGAGAAGTTCGGCTTCCTGCTCGACGCCCTGAAGTACGGTACGCCGCCGCACGCGGGCCTGGCTTTCGGTCTCGATCGTCTGACCATGCTGCTGACCGGCACCGATAACATCCGTGACGTGATCGCTTTCCCGAAAACCACCGCCGCTGCCTGCCTGATGACCGAAGCGCCAAGCTTCGCCAACCAGGCCGCGCTGACCGAGCTGGGTATTGAAGTGATCAAAAAGGCTGAGAATAACTAATGACCTATAAGCAACCCGTTTCCGTGCTAGTCGTGATCTACGCCCAGGACACGAAACGGGTGCTGATGCTACAACGGCGCGACGATCCCAATTTCTGGCAGTCGGTTACCGGCAGCCTGGAGGAGGGTGAAACCGCGCCGCAGGCCGCCGCGCGTGAAGTAAAGGAAGAGGTCGCGATTGACGTTGCAGCAGAGCAGCTGACCTTGATCGACTGTCAGCGCACGGTTGAGTTTGAAATTTTTATGCATTTACGTCATCGCTATGCGCCGGGTATTAAGCGCAACACGGAATCGTGGTTCTGTCTTGCGCTGCCTCACGAGCGGGAGATCGTGTTCACTGAACACCTGACCTACCGCTGGGTCGACGCGGTGGATGCTGCCGCCCTGACTAAGTCGTGGAGCAACCGGCAGGCGATTGAAGAGTTTGTAATTAACGCCGCCTGAGAAGGCGCTTTTGGAGAATTTTTTATGGCAGGTCACAGTAAATGGGCCAACACCAAACACCGCAAAGCGGCACAGGATGCCAAACGCGGTAAGATCTTTACCAAAATTATTCGTGAGCTGGTAACGGCAGCGCGTCTGGGCGGCGGCGATGCCGGCTCTAACCCGCGTCTGCGTGCGGCAATCGATAAAGCGCTCTCCAACAACATGACTCGCGATACCCTGAACCGCGCCATCGCCCGTGGCGTGGGCGGCGATGAAGACGCGAACATGGAGACCATCATTTATGAAGGTTATGGCCCTGGCGGCACGGCGGTAATGGTCGAGTGCCTGTCTGACAACCGTAACCGTACCGTTGCCGAAGTTCGCCATGCGTTCACCAAAACCGGCGGCAACCTCGGTACCGACGGCTCCGTTGCCTACCTGTTCAGCAAGAAAGGGGTGATCTCCTTCGAGCAGGGCGACGAAGATGCGATCATGGAAGCTGCGCTGGAAGCCGGTGCGGAAGACGTGGTGACCTATGACGACGGCGCAATCGACGTCTACACCGCATGGGAAGAGATGGGTGCCGTACGCGATGCGCTGGAAGCTGCTGGCCTGAAAGCGGACAGCGCTGAAGTGTCGATGATCCCGTCCACCAAAGCGGACATGGATGCCGAGACCGCGCCGAAGCTGCTGCGCCTGATCGACATGCTTGAAGACTGCGATGACGTGCAGGAGGTTTACCACAACGGTGAGATCTCTGATGAGGTCGCAGCGACCCTCGAATGAGGCCGTCTGGCTCCGTAAAACAGGAGGTGCGTGGTGTCAATCATTCTCGGTATTGATCCCGGCTCACGCATCACCGGCTACGGCGTGATCCGCCAGGTCGGCAGACAGCTTACCTATCTTGGCAGCGGCTGTATCCGCACCAAGGTTGACGATCTCCCTTCACGCCTGAAGCTGATTTACGCGGGCGTGTCGGAGATCATCACCCAGTTCCAGCCCGACTTTTTCGCTATTGAGCAGGTCTTTATGGCGAAAAACGCCGACTCGGCGCTTAAGCTCGGGCAGGCGCGCGGGGTGGCGATTGTTGCGGCGGTAAATCAGGACCTGCCGGTCTTTGAGTATGCCGCTCGCCAGGTCAAGCAGACGGTGGTCGGCATCGGTAGCGCGGAGAAGAGTCAGGTGCAGCATATGGTGCGTACCCTGCTCAAACTTCCCGCTAATCCCCAGGCGGATGCCGCCGATGCGCTGGCGATTGCCATAACCCACTGTCATGTCAGCCAAAACGCCATGCAAATGAGTGAAAAGCGGCTCAATCTTGCGCGAGGGCGGTTACGTTAATCGAAAAAGAGGCTGGATATGTATCCAGCCTTTTTTATATCATAGAGAAAATTTTAGCCGATAGCGCAGGAGCGAAACGTGATAGGCAGACTCAGAGGCATTATTGTCGAGAAACAACCCCCGCTGGTGCTGCTGGAGACCGGCGGCGTAGGCTATGAAGTGCATATGCCAATGACCTGCTTCTATGAGCTACCGGATGCTGGGCAGGAAGCGATTATCTTCACCCACTTCGTGGTGCGTGAAGATGCCCAGCTGCTGTACGGCTTTAACAACAAACAGGAACGCACCCTGTTTAAAGAGCTGATCAAAACCAACGGCGTTGGGCCAAAGCTGGCGCTGGCGATCCTCTCCGGCATGTCGGCGCAGCAGTTTGTCAACGCCGTCGAACGCGAAGATCCCAACGCGTTGGTGAAGCTGCCCGGCATCGGTAAAAAGACCGCCGAGCGCCTGATTGTTGAGATGAAAGACCGCTTCAAAGGTCTGCATGGCGATCTCTTTACGCCAGCGGCGGATCTGGTGCTGACTTCGCCCGTGGGCCCGTCGGCGGACGATGCCGAACAGGAAGCGGTTGCCGCGCTAGTGGCGTTGGGCTACAAGCCTCAGGAAGCCAGCCGCATGGTCAGTAAACTGGCACGCCCGGATGCCAGCAGTGAAACACTTATTCGTGAAGCGCTTCGCGCCGCGATGTGAGGTAAAGGATGATAGAAGCAGACCGCCTGGTATCAGCAGGCAGCGTTACCCAGGAAGAGGTCATCGATCGCGCGATCCGTCCTAAGCTGCTCGACGAATACATTGGCCAGCCGCAGGTGCGCTCGCAGATGGAGATTTTTATCCAGGCGGCAAAGCTGCGTGGTGATGCGCTCGATCATCTGTTGATCTTCGGCCCGCCGGGCCTGGGTAAAACGACCCTGGCCAACATTGTCGCCAACGAGATGGGCGTTAACCTGCGCACCACCTCTGGCCCGGTGCTGGAGAAGGCGGGGGATCTCGCCGCGATGCTGACCAACCTTGAGCCGCACGACGTGCTGTTTATCGATGAGATCCATCGCCTGTCGCCGGTCGTGGAAGAGGTGCTCTACCCAGCGATGGAAGATTATCAGCTGGATATCATGATTGGCGAAGGCCCGGCGGCGCGCTCGATTAAAATCGACCTGCCGCCCTTTACGCTGATCGGTGCCACCACCCGTGCCGGCTCCCTGACCTCGCCGCTGCGCGATCGCTTTGGCATCGTGCAGCGCCTGGAGTTTTACCAGGTCGCCGATCTGCAGCATATCGTCGGGCGCAGCGCGCGCTTTATGGGGCTGGAGATGAGTGAAGAGGGTGCCCTGGAAGTGGCCCGCCGCTCGCGGGGTACGCCACGTATCGCCAACCGCCTCCTTAGGCGCGTGCGCGACTTCTCCGAAGTGAAGCATGACGGGACAATCTCCGCAGACGTGGCCGCCCAGGCGCTGGATATGCTCAACGTTGACGCCGAAGGCTTTGACTATATGGACCGCAAGCTGCTATTGGCGGTGATCGATAAGTTCTTTGGCGGCCCGGTGGGGTTAGATAACCTTGCAGCGGCCATCGGTGAAGAGCGAGAAACGATTGAGGATGTGCTGGAACCATACCTGATCCAGCAGGGCTTTTTACAGCGCACCCCGCGCGGGCGGATGGCGACGGTAAGAGCCTGGAACCACTTCGGTATTACGCCGCCAGCAATGCCATAAGGCATGCCGCAGGTTTTGTAGCCCCGGTAAGCGTAGCGCCACCGGGGAAAATGATTACTGCGCCGGTTTCTTCATCATGCTAAGGATAAACAGCGCTGCGGCGCAGAGCACCACCGAGGGGCCTGCGGGCGTGTCATAGAACGCCGAGAAGGTCAGTCCCCCGGTGACGGCGAGCATTCCGACTGCCACCGCAACCCCGGCCATCTGCTCCGGCGTGCGGGCGAAACGGCGGGCGGTGGCGGCGGGAATGATCAGCAGGGAAGTGATGATCAACGCGCCCACAAACTTCATCGCTACGCCAATTGTCAGGGCAGTTACCAGCATCAGCAGCAGCTTCACCCGCTGCAGTTTCACCCCGTCAACAAAGGCCAGATCCGGACTGATGGTCATCGACAGCAGGCTGCGCCACTGCCAGAGCAGGATGCCAAGCACAATCGCGACGCCCACCCCGAGGATGATCAGATCGTCCGGCGTCACCGCCAGCAGATCGCCAAACAGGTAGGCCATTAGGTCGACGCGAATGTTCGACATCAGACTGACCACCACCAGACCCAGCGACAGAGCGCTGTGCGCCATAATGCCCAGCAGGGTATCGATCGCCAGGTGCGGACGCTTCTCCAGCCAGACCAGCCCACCGGCAAGCAGCAGCGTCACCGCAATCACCGCGTAAAACGGATTGACGTCCAGCAGCAGACCAAAAGCGACGCCGAGCAGCGACGCGTGGGCGAGGGTGTCGCCGAAGTAAGACATCCGACGCCAGACCACAAAGGAGCCCAGCGGGCCTGCGGCACAGGCCAGCATCATCCCGGCCAGCCAGCCGGGCAGAAGTAGTTCAATCATGAGTTTCCATTTCCCCGGCGCAGTACGATACGGCCCTGTAAATCATGGCGATGGTTATGGTTATGGCGATAGATGCCCAGCTGTTCAGCGCCGCGCGGCCCGAACATTGAGATAAACTGCGGATGCATAGCCACCACCTCTGGCGTGCCGGAGCAGCAGATATGGTGGTTGAGGCACAGCACCTCGTCGGTTTTCGCCATCACCAGATGCAGATCGTGAGAAACCATCAGCACGGCGCAGTTCAGCTCCCGGCGCAGCTGGTCAATCAGATCGTACAGCGCCACCTGGCCGTTCACGTCTACGCCCTGAGTAGGCTCATCCAACACCAGCAGCTGCGGAGCGTTAAGCAGGGCGCGGGCCAGCAGCACGCGCTGGGTCTCACCGCCGGAAAGCTTTTGCATCGGAGCATCAATCAGGTGTCCGGCCTGCACGCGCTTAAGGGCCGGAAGAATATCATCCTTGCGCGTCCCCGGACGCAGGCGCAAAAAACGGCTGACGGTCAGGGGCAGGGTGGCGTCCAGATGCAGCTTCTGCGGAACATAACCAATGCGCAGCGCCTTATCGCGCTTGATTGTGCCGGAATCGGCTGCTACCAGGCCGAGCACGACCCGCACAAGGGTCGATTTTCCTGCGCCGTTTGGACCCAGCAGGGTTAAAATTTTTCCAGGCTGCAGCACCAGCGAAATGTCAGACAGGACGCGGCGTTGACCGAAGGAGACGGATACATTTTCCAGTGAAACAAGATTTGTCATAGTGTTTAAGGGCTTGCACAAGTCATAGAATGTTATAATATCACATTCCACCCACTTATTACGATGATTAGTCGCATTATGTTACATAAAAATACGCTTCTTTGCGCTGCAATCTCCACCGCTCTCATGAGCTTAACACTCTCTCCCGCCAACGCCGCCGTTGTCGCTTCGCTTAAGCCTATCGGCTTTATCGCCGCCGCCATTACCGACGGTGTGACTAAGACAGAAGTATTACTGCCGGACGGTGCTTCTGAGCATGATTACTCATTGCGTCCTTCGGATGTAAAACGCTTACAGAGCGCGGACTTAGTGGTTTGGGTCGGGCCGGACATGGAAGCCTTCATGCAGAAGCCGACTCAGCAGCTGCCAGCGCAGAAGCAGCTGGCGATTGGCGAGCTGCCAGACGTGAAACCGTTGCTGATGAAAGGCGGCGAGCATGATGAAGATGAGCATGAAGGTCATGACCACCAGGGCGAAAAGGGTGACGAACATCACCATCATGGCGAGTATAACATGCACATTTGGATGTCACCGGAGGTAGCCCGCCTGGCTGCGGTTGCAATCCATCAAAAATTAGTGGAAGTTATGCCGCAAAGTCGAGCCAAGCTTGACGCCAACCTGCGCGATTTTGAGGCACAATTGGCCGAAACCGATAAGCAGGTCGGCACTGAGCTCGCACCCGTGAAGGGGAAAGGGTATTTCGTTTTTCATGACGCCTATGGCTACTACGAAAAACACTATGGTCTGACGCCGCTCGGCCATTTCACCGTTAACCCTGAAATTCAGCCCGGTGCGCAGCGTTTACATGAAATCAGAACACAGTTAGTTGAGCAAAAAGCAACCTGCGTTTTTGCTGAGCCACAGTTCAGGCCAGCGGTCGTTGAATCTGTTGCGAGAGGAACGTCTGTGCGAATGGGGACTTTAGATCCTCTGGGCACCAATATTGCGCTGAGTAAAACCAGCTACGCGCAATTTTTGAAACAACTCTCAAACCAGTATGCGAGCTGCCTGAAAGGAGATTAACGAGGAAGTGAATACGTGCAACAGATAGCCCGCTCTGTCGCCCTGGCATTTAACAATTTGCCCCGACCCCATCGCGTTATGCTGGGGTCGCTTACTGTTCTCACATTAGCGGTCGCCGTCTGGCGGCCCTATGTCTACCACCCCGAGTCTACTCCGATTGTAAAGGCCATTGAGCTGGAGAAGAGCGAGATCCGTTCGCTGCTGCCGGAAGCCAGTGAGCCTATCGATCAGTCGATGCCTGATGAAGTCGAAGAGATCCCCCAGGACGAACTGGATGATAAAACCGGCAACGAGGCGGGCGTGCATGAGTACGTTGTCTCTACCGGCGATACGCTCAGCAGCATTCTGACCCAGTATGGCATGGATATGGGTGATGTCACCCAGCTCGCCAGCGCCGATAAAGAGCTGCGTAATTTGAAGATCGGCCAGCAAATCTCCTGGACGCTCACCGCCGATGGCGATCTGCAGCGCCTGACTTGGGAGATGTCGCGCCGTGAAACCCGCACCTATGACCGCACGGAGAGCGGCGCATTTAAAATGAGCAGTGAAGTTCAGCAGGGCGACTGGGTTAACACCACGCTGAAAGGCGCGGTCGGCAGCAGCTTCGTTGCCAGCGCCAAAGAAGCGGGCCTTAACAGCGGTGAAATTAGCGCGGTGATCAAAGCCATGCAGTGGCAGGTAGATCTGCGCAAGCTGAAAAAGGGCGATGAGTTCTCGGTGCTGATGTCCCGTGAAATGCTCGACGGCAAGCGCGAGCAGAGTCAGCTGCTCGGCGTACGTCTGCGCTCGGACGGGAAAGACTACTACGCTATCCGCGCTGAAGATGGCAAATTCTACGATCGGAACGGCACCGGTCTGGCGAAAGGCTTTATGCGTTTCCCAACCTCTAAACAGTTCCGCGTCTCGTCAAACTTTAACCCGCGTCGTCTGAACCCGGTGACCGGCCGCGTTGCCCCGCACAAAGGCGTTGATTTTGCCATGCCGCAGGGCACCCCGGTGCTGGCGGTAGGCGATGGCGAAGTCGTTACCGCTAAGCGCAGCGGCGCGGCAGGTTACTACGTGGCGATCCGTCACGGTCGTACCTACACCACGCGCTATATGCACCTGCGCAAGCTGCTGGTGAAAGATGGCCAGAAGGTGAAGCGGGGCGATCGTATCGCGCTTTCGGGTAACACCGGCCGCTCAACCGGCCCGCATCTGCACTATGAGGTGTGGATCAACCAGCAGGCGGTTAACCCGTTAACGGCTAAGCTGCCGCGTACCGAAGGGTTGACCGGCAGCGATCGCCGCGACTACCTGGCGCAGGTGAAAGAGGTTATGCCTCAGCTGCGTTTCGACTAGCTTGCCCCCGCAGAAGCGCTATAAAGGCCGGTTGCCCATGGGCACCGGCTTTTTCTTTTGTGCGAAGCCAAACGTCTCGCTAAACTATCACGTTAATTGATACCTGATTATTTCTCTGACCCGAGCCTATCGGCTCCCGGAAGATGCATGGAAACGAAAAAAAATAACAGCGAATACATTCCCCAGTTTGAAAAGGAGTTCCTTCAGCCGCGCTACTGGGGTGCATGGCTGGGCGTTCTCGCGCTGGCAGGCGTGTCGCTTATACCGGCCTCGGTACGCGATCCGCTGCTGGGCAAGCTGGGGCGTCTCGGTGGCCGCCTGGGTAAAAGTGCCCGCCGCCGGGCGCAAATTAACCTGCTCTACTGCTTCCCTGATAAGAGCGTAGCCGAGCGGGAAGCCATTGTTGATAAGATGTTTGCTACCGCTCCCCAGTCAATGGTGCTGATGGCTGAGCTGGCGATACGCGGCCCGGAGAAGATTGCCAGTCGTATTCACTGGCAGGGCAAAGAGATTATCGACGAGATGCAGCGCAACGGTGAGAACGTGATCCTGCTGGTGCCGCACGGCTGGGGCGTAGATATTCCGGCGATGCTGATGGCCTCCCAGGGGCGGCCGATCGCTGCTATGTTCCATAACCAGGGTAACAAGGTTCTTGATTACGTCTGGAATAAAGTGCGCCTCCGCTTTGGCGGGCGTCTGCATCCGCGCAATAGCGGCATCAAACACTTTATTCAATCCGTACGCCAGGGATATTGGGGTTACTACCTGCCCGATCAGGATCACGGCGCGGAGCAGAGCGAGTTCGTTGACTTCTTTGCGACCTATAAAGCGACGCTGCCTGCCGTTGGCCGCCTGATGAAAGTCTGCCGCGCCCGCGTTGTGCCGCTGTTCCCGGTCTATGACAGCAAAACGCATCGCCTGACGATTATGGTCAGGCCGCCGATGGACGATCTGTTAGACGCTGACGATAACACCCTCGCCAGACGGATGAATGAAGAGGTGGAGCACCTCGTCAGCCCGAATCCAGAGCAGTATACCTGGATCCTAAAGCTGCTTAAGACGCGCAGGCCGGGTGAACAGGAGCCCTACAAGCGTAAAGAGCTGTTTCCGAGGAAATAGGGAAATATACGCCGGGTAGCGGATAAACGCCGGGTGGCGCTTCGCTTACCCGGCCTACTACACATATCGTAGCCCCGGTAAGCGCAGCGCCACCGGGGAATACGCTAACCTTACTCTACGGTCAGGATGCGGGTGGTGTTGGTGGTACCAATGGTGCCCATCACGTCGCCTTGGGTCACGATAACCAGATCGCCGGACACCAGGTAGCCTTTGTCACGCAGCAGGTTGACCGCGTCGTGGGCAGCGACCACGCCGTCGTTGTTGCTGTCGAAGTACACCGGCGTGACGCCACGGTAGAGTGCCGTCAGGTTCAGGGTGCGCTCATGGCGTGACATGGCGAAGATCGGCAGACCGGAGCTGATGCGCGAGGTCATCAGCGCGGTACGACCCGACTCGGTCATGGTGATAATGGCGGTCACACCCTTCAGGTGGTTGGCAGCATACATCGCTGACATCGCAATGGCCTCTTCCACGTTCTCGAACTGGATATCGAGGCGGTGTTTGGAGACGTTGATGCTTGGGATCTTCTCGGCACCCAGGCAGACGCGGGCCATCGCGGCCACGGTTTCCGCGGGATATTGACCCGCAGCAGTCTCGGCAGAGAGCATCACGGCATCGGTCCCATCCAGCACGGCGTTGGCGACGTCCATTACTTCGGCACGGGTTGGCATCGGGTTGGTGATCATCGACTCCATCATCTGGGTCGCGGTGATCACCGAGCGGTTAAGCTGGCGTGCGCGGCGGATCAGCGCCTTCTGAATGCCTACCAGCTCCGGGTCGCCAATCTCAACGCCGAGGTCGCCACGGGCCACCATCACCACGTCAGAGGCGAGGATCACGTCGTCCATTGCGTCCTGATCGCAAACGGCTTCCGCACGCTCAACCTTAGCAACGATTTTGGCATCGCAGCCTGCATCACGCGCCAGGCGACGGGCGTAGTTAAGATCTTCCCCACAGCGCGGGAAGGAGACGGCCAGGTAGTCAACGCCAATCTGCGCGGCGGTGACGATATCGGCTTTGTCTTTGTCGGTCAGCGCTTCGGCGGAGAGTCCGCCGCCCAGCTTGTTGATGCCTTTGTTATTCGACAGCGGACCGCCCACGGTCACTTCGGTAAAGACCTTCATGCCCTGAACTTCAAGGACCTTCAGCTGTACGCGACCGTCGTCGAGCAGCAGGATGTCGCCGGGAACCACGTCCGCAGGCAGGCCTTTATAGTCGATGCCGACGCGCTCTTTATCGCCTTCGCCTTTACCAAGGTTGGCATCAAGCAGGAACTTGTCGCCGATGTTGAGGAAGACTTTCCCCTCTTTGAAGGTCGACACACGAATTTTTGGACCCTGCAGGTCCCCTAGAATAGCAACATGACGTCCCAGTTTTGCCGCAATCTCGCGCACTTTATCTGCACGCAGCTTGTGATCTTCTGGCGTGCCGTGGGAGAAGTTCATACGTACCACGTTAGCGCCAGCAGCGATGATCTTTTCAAGGTTATTATCGCGGTCGGTAGCTGGACCCAGGGTGGTAACGATTTTAGTTCTGCGAAGCCTTCTGGACATGTATTACTCCGTTGACTGAAACAACCAGGTGTTGCGTGAATATGAATTCGGCAGTTCTGCGCGCCGATTTGGCAAATCAAAAACTTAACCGAATGCCGTAATGAATTACAACGCTGTTATAAAATTTTAATGTTTATCGCTCCCGGTCAGGAGCTCCTTATCAAAACGCGATTCTTTAAGCGCTTCCTTGACTCGCTTCAAGTTATCTCTGAATTTTGCTCCCCGACGTAGGGTAAATCCTGTCGCCAGCACGTCGATCACCGTGAGCTGGGCCAAACGCGAGACCATCGGCATATAGATGTCGGTATCTTCCGGCACGTCCAGGGTAATGGCCAGCGTCGCTTCCCGGGCCAGCGGCGTGCCCGCAGAGGTGATGGCAATGACCATGGCATCGCTCTCGCGGGCCAGCTGTGCCAGCTCCACCAGGCTTTTGGTTCGGCCGGTGTGGGAGATCAGCACCACCACGTCATCTTCGTTGCAGTTCATGCAGCTCATGCGCTGCAGGACGATGTCATCGGTGTAGACCACCGGCACGTTGAAGCGGAAGAATTTGTTCATGGCGTCGTGCGCCACCGCCGCCGAGGAGCCAAGGCCAAAGAAGGCGATCTTCTTCGCCTGGGTGAGCAGGTCGACGGCGCGGTTAACGGCGGGCATATCCAGCGACTGGCGCACATGATCCAGGCTGGCCATTGCCGACTCAAATATTTTACCGGTATAGGCCTCAACGCTGTCATCTTCATCGACATTGCGATTAACATAGGGCGTGCCGTTAGCCAGGCTCTGGGCGAGATGCAGCTTGAAATCAGGGAAACCGCGGGTTTCCATGCTGCGGCAGAAACGGTTTACCGTGGGTTCGCTGACCCCGGCCTCCTGCGCCAGCGCAGCGATGCTGGAGTGGATGGCCTGGTCCGGCGAGGTGAGTATGACTTCCGCCACTTTTCGTTCGGATTTGCTAAGGTGTTCCAGCTGAGACTGAATTTTTTCCAGCATGTTCATTATTAACGGGGTGCCCATGGCTAAAATCAACTTCAACAACGGATGAAATTGTGCTGCGGTTCAGTCGATATTACCCTTGTGGGACCAGGAAAGGTAAAGAACAGCGGGAAAACGTGTTGTTTTTTTTCATTACATGATCAGAGTCGGATTTTAGCTACTCGATTCCAGACAAAATCCCTGATTTTTCAGGGCGATTTACCCAATTTTTAGCCGCCTGAGCGAAAGCGCACGGTAGGATAAGCGGTAACGGTTTCGGGTTTTACGTAAAAGCAGTACAGTGCAGTGTAATAAAATTACAGCTATGCCCTGGCGAAAGTACCAGGGCAGCCAACTGAGGAGAATGACATGGCGGTAACGCAAACAGCCCAGGCATGTGACCTGGTCATTTTCGGCGCGAAAGGCGATCTTGCACGCCGGAAATTGCTGCCTTCCCTGTATCAGCTAGAAAAAGCAGGCCAGATCCACCCGGAGACGCGTATCCTTGGGGTAGGGCGTGCGGACTGGGATAAAGAGAAGTACACCGAAATCGTGCGTGAAGCGCTCGAGACCTTCATGAAAGAGAAAATCGATGAAAGCCTCTGGGATACGCTCAGCGGACGCCTCGATTTCTGTAACCTTGACGTCAACGATACCACCGCATTTACCCGTCTCGGTGACATGCTCGATCAGAAGAATCGCGTTACCATCAACTACTTCGCTATGCCGCCGAGCACCTTTGGCGCTATCTGCAAAGGCTTGGGTGAAGCAAAACTCAACGCCAAGCCCGCGCGTGTGGTGATGGAAAAACCGCTGGGCACCTCCCTCGACACCTCCCGTGAAATCAACGACCAGGTGGGCGAGTACTTTGAAGAGTGCCAGGTTTACCGTATCGACCACTACCTCGGTAAAGAGACGGTGCTGAACCTGCTGGCGCTGCGCTTTGCTAACTCGCTGTTCGTCAACAACTGGGACAACCGCACCATCGACCACGTGGAGATCACCGTGGCGGAAGAGGTCGGCATCGAAGGCCGCTGGGGCTATTTCGACCAGGCCGGACAGATGCGCGACATGATCCAGAACCACCTGCTCCAGGTTCTCTGCATGATCGCCATGTCGCCGCCGTCGGATCTCTCTGCGGACAGCATTCGTGATGCGAAAGTGAAGGTGCTGAAATCGCTGCGCCGTATTGACCGCTCGAACGTGCGTGAAAAAACCGTGCGCGGTCAGTACACCGCCGGTTTTGCCCAGGGCAAGAAAGTGCCGGGCTATCTGGAAGAAGAGGGCGCAAACAAAACCAGCAACACCGAAACCTTCGTGGCGATCCGCGTGGATATCGACGACTGGCGCTGGGCCGACGTGCCGTTCTACCTGCGTACCGGCAAACGCCTGCCGACCAAGTGCTCTGAAGTGGTGGTCTACTTTAAAACTCCGCCGCTGAACCTGTTTAAAGAGTCCTGGCAGGATCTGCCCCAGAACAAGCTCACCATCCGCCTGCAGCCGGACGAGGGCGTGGATATCCAGATCCTCAATAAGGTTCCGGGTCTTGATCACAAGCATAACCTGCAAACCACCAAGCTGGATCTGAGCTACTCCGAAACCTTTAACGAAACCCATTTAGCTGATGCTTACGAGCGTCTGCTGCTGGAGACGATGCGCGGCATCCAGGCGCTGTTTGTGCGTCGCGACGAGGTAGAAGAGGCGTGGAAATGGGTCGACTCCATTACCGAAGCCTGGGCGATGGATAACGAGTCACCGAAGCCTTACCAGGCCGGTACCTGGGGTCCTGTTGCATCGGTGGCGATGATCACCCGCGACGGCCGCTCCTGGAACGAATTCGAGTAATTAACGCCTCCTGTTAGGACGGCCCTGCGGGGCCGTTTTTTTTGTTTATTACGCTCCTATTTTACCGGTAACATGATCTAACACAGATTCCTGCATAATTTTCACTCTTTTGCATCGTCCCCGGATTCACCCGTAACGCTTTTTTTATTACACTGGCTGAAGCGATTTTGCCTCCGGCCTGCGGTGGATGAGTGGTTTTTGCATCATCATTTTCACGACCACGCTGCCGTCCGGGACACCTCATTTTCAGGAGCCTTTATGAACTCGACATTGTTACGGGTAACAAAGCGTATTATCGACCGTTCTCATGCCACCCGCAGCGCCTATCTCGCCCGCATCGAGCAAGCGAAAAGCAATACCGTTCATCGTTCGTCGCTGGCCTGCGGTAACCTGGCCCACGGTTTCGCCGCCTGCCAGCCAGAGGACAAGGCCTCGCTGAAAAGCATGCTGCGTAACAACGTCGCCATTATCACCTCCTATAACGATATGCTCTCCGCCCACCAGCCCTATGAACGCTACCCTGACATCATTCGTAACGCTCTGCATTCGGTTAACGCCGTAGGCCAGGTCGCGGGCGGTGTTCCGGCCATGTGCGATGGCGTGACCCAGGGCCAGGACGGCATGGAGCTCTCCCTTCTCAGCCGCGAAATCATCGCTATGTCTGCCGCCGTCGGCCTGTCGCATAATATGTTTGACGGAGCGCTCTACCTCGGCGTCTGCGATAAAATCGTCCCGGGCCTGGCGATGGCCGCGCTGTCATTTGGTCACCTGCCAGCGCTGTTTGTGCCGTCAGGCCCGATGGCCAGCGGCCTGCCGAATAAAGAGAAGGTGCGGATCCGCCAGCTTTATGCAGAAGGTAAAGTGGACCGCATGGCGCTGCTGGAGTCCGAGGCGGCTTCCTACCATGCCCCTGGCACCTGCACCTTCTACGGCACGGCCAATACCAACCAGATGGTTATTGAATTTATGGGCATGCAGCTGCCGGGCTCGTCATTTGTCCATCCTGACGCGCCGCTGCGTGAAGCCCTGACCGTGGCGGCCGCACGCCAGGTAACGCGTTTGACCGGCAACGGCAACGAGTGGATGCCGCTCGGCAAGATGATCGATGAGAGGGTGGTGGTTAATGGCATTGTCGCCCTGCTGGCGACCGGCGGCTCTACTAACCACACCATGCACCTGGTGGCGATGGCGCGGGCGGCGGGCATCATCATCAACTGGGATGACTTCTCTGAACTCTCGGAAGTGGTACCCCTGATGGCACGCCTGTACCCGAACGGCCCGGCGGATATCAACCACTTCCAGGCGGCGGGCGGTGTGCCGGTGCTGATGCGCGAGCTGCTGAAGGGCGGCCTCCTGCATGAAGATGTGAATACCGTGGTGGGCCACGGGCTGTCACGCTACACCCTTGAGCCGTGGTTGAACGAGGGCGAGCTGGACTGGCGCGAGGGGGCCAGCGCCTCGCTGGACAACGATATCATTGCCTCTATCGACAAGCCATTCTCGCACCACGGCGGCACGAAAGTGCTCAGCGGTAACCTGGGACGTGCGGTCATGAAAACCTCCGCCGTTCCGGTTGAGAACCAGGTCGTTGAGGCTCCAGCGGTGATTTTTGAGAGCCAGCACGACGTGTTACCGGCATTTGAAGCCGGGCTGCTTGACCGTGACTGCGTGGTTGTTGTCCGACATCAAGGGCCAAAAGCGAACGGCATGCCAGAATTACATAAACTGATGCCGCCACTTGGTGTATTATTGGACCGCCGTTTCAAAATCGCATTAGTCACCGATGGACGGCTCTCCGGCGCATCAGGTAAAGTACCGTCGGCGATCCATGTGACACCAGAAGCGTATGACGGCGGGTTGCTGGCAAAAGTACGCGAGGGCGATATCATCCGCGTCAATGGACAGACAGGGGAGCTCACTCTGCTGGTGGATGAAACCGAGCTTGCTGCACGTCAGCCGCACATTCCTGACCTGAGTAGCGCGCGTGTCGGTACTGGCCGCGAAATGTTTAGCGCACTGCGTGAAAAACTCTCCGGTGCGGAGCAGGGCGCAACCTGTATCACTTTTTAAACTGATTAATTTTTTTAGATCGGGCGAGAGAAAAACTCTGATGAAAAACTGGAAAACGAGTGCTGAAGCAATCCTGAAAACGGGTCCTGTTGTACCGGTTATCGTGGTGAACAAACTGGAACATGCTGTACCGATGGCGAAAGCCCTGGTGGCCGGTGGCGTTCGCGTGCTGGAAGTCACTCTGCGTACCGCCTGCGCCATGGATGCGATCCGCGCCATTGCGAAAGAAGTCCCGGAAGCAATCATTGGTGCCGGTACGGTACTGAACCCGCAGCAGCTGGCGGAAGTGACCGAAGCTGGCGCGCAGTTTGCTATCAGCCCAGGCCTGACCGAGCCGCTGCTGAAAGCAGCAACCGAAGGCACCATCCCGCTGATCCCAGGCATCAGCACCGTGTCTGAACTGATGCTCGGCCTCGACTACGGTCTGAAAGAGTTCAAATTCTTCCCGGCGGAAGCCAACGGCGGCACCAAAGCACTGCAGGCGATTGCTGGCCCGTTCTCGCAGGTGCGTTTCTGCCCGACCGGCGGCATCTCTCCGGCGAACTACCGTGACTACCTGGCGCTGAAAAGCGTGCTGTGCATCGGTGGCTCATGGCTGGTACCGGCTGACGCGCTGGAAGCAGGTGACTACGATCGCATTACCAAACTGGCTCGCGAAGCAGTAGAAGGCGCGCAGCAGTAAGGTCTTGTTCTGCCGGGTGGCGGCTTCGCCTTACCCGGCCTACAAACGGCGAGATACCGTAGGCCCGCGCAAGCGAAGCGCCGGCGGGCAATGCCAACAAAAACGGGCCATATGGCCCGTTTTTTTATCCTGCGACCTGTACGCCTGCGGCGGCATGCTTAGCCCGTTCTACCGCATCCTCGATGCTTTCACCGGTGGCTAACGCCACGCCTAAGCGCCGCGTGCCGTCGATCTCCGGCTTGCCGAACAGGCGCAGCTGAAGACCCGCGCCCACCGCCGCCTGCACGTTATCAAAGGTCACGTTATCGCTCTTTAACACAGGCAGGATCACCGCCGAAGCGGACGGACCGTACTGACGCACGCCGCCTACCGGCAGACCGAGAAAGGCGCGTACGTGCAGAGCAAACTCTGAGAGATCCTGCGAGATCAGCGTGACCATGCCGGTATCGTGTGGACGCGGTGATACCTCGCTGAAGATCACTTCATCACCGCAGACAAACAGCTCCACGCCGAACAGCCCGTAGCCGCCCAGCGCCAGCACGACTTCCTGAGCAATGGCCTGGGCGCGGGAGAGAGCCAGCTCGCTCATCTGCTGCGGTTGCCAGGATTCACGGTAGTCGCCATCCTCCTGGCGATGGCCGATAGGATCACAGAAGTGCACCCCGTCAACGGCGCTCACGGTGAGGAGGGTAATTTCAAAGTCAAACTTCACCACCCCTTCGACAATCACGCGTCCCGCTCCTGCGCGTCCGCCGAGCTGGGCGTACTGCCAGGCATCATGCAGCTGATCGGCACTACGAATAAAGCTCTGGCCCTTGCCGGAGGAGCTCATCACCGGTTTAATAATGCACGGTAGCCCGAGCGCAGCAACCGCCTCTCTAAACGCAGTTTCGCTGTCGGCGAAGCGGTAGGTTGAGGTCGGCAGGCGCAGCTCTTCAGCCGCCAGGCGGCGGATCCCCTCCCGGTTCATAGTCAGCTTCGCGGCGCGGGCGCAGGGCACGACCTGCTGGCCCTGGGCCTCCAGCTCAAGCAGCGTATCGGTGGCGATAGCTTCGATCTCCGGCACGATAAAATCCGGTTTCTCCTGCGTCACTAAGGCTTTTAACGCCTCGCCGTCCAGCATGTTGATCACGTGCGAACGATGGGCGACGTGCATTGCTGGAGCGTCCGCATAGCGGTCCACCGCAATCACTTCAATGCCCAGACGCTGGCACTCAATCGCTACCTCTTTACCCAGCTCACCAGAGCCCAACAGCATTACACGCGTGGCTGCCGGACGCAGCGCCGTACCTAAAAAAGTCATACTATCCACCCGTTTAAAAATTTCGGACTATTATACACGAAAACGTTTGCGTGTCTTTTTTCGGCTTGCATTCCTGCAGGGAAATGCTTACTATTATACTGTATAAATAAACAGGTAAATGAGGCTGCATTATGGCGGTTGAAGTCAAATACGTGGTAATCCGCGAAGGTGAGGAAAAAATGTCTTTTGCCAGCAAAAAGGAAGCCGATGCGTACGACAAAATGCTCGATCTGGCGGAAGTACTGGAAGGCGTGCTGGTAAATGCCCCCGTTGCGTTTGATGACGCGCAGCGCGAGCAGATGGCGCTGTGGCTGGCAGAGCAGAAAGAGACCCTCAGTGCGGTCTTCCGCTCCGGTAAGCTGCCGGATCCTGATGCCGCACCAATCAAAAGCGATACCGTAACGGATATGCCGACGGCAAAGCGTAGCAAAGTAGCCTAACCGCAGCTTGCGCTGCCGGTAATTTGTACCATGCTTTGTGTGGGTTATGCGCACAGGAGATAAGCATGAACAAATTAGGATTACTGCTCGGCCTTGCCCTGCTGGCCGGCAGCGTTAGCGTACAGGCTGCCAATAGTAAATCAGTGAAGTTTCCCAGCTGCGAAGGGCTGGATGCCGCTGGTATCGCCGCCAGCGTCAAGCGCGACTATCAGCAAAACCGCATTGCGCGCTGGGCCGACGACCAGGAGAGGCTGGGGCAGGCCGATCCCGTTGCCTGGATCAACGTCAAAGAGATTACCGGGAAAGAGGATAAGTGGACCGTTCCGCTAACCGTTCGCGGTAAAAACACCGATATTCACTATCAGGTGGCGGTTGACTGCAAAGGCGGTAAGGCTGTCTATACCCATCGTTAATCCTCCCCGCATTTTCGCTTCTTTAGTCAGCTTAGACATTTCCTGACACCCCCTCGCTTACTCTGTGGTTTGACACAGGATAATCGGGGGGAACTATGACTAACTGGATGAATCAACTGCAGTCGCTGCTGGGCCAGAAAGGGGCATCCGCCTCATCGGGTGATGGGCAGGGACTCAGCAAGCTGCTGGTGCCCGGCGCACTGGGTGGCCTGGCGGGCCTGCTGGTCTCGAACTCCTCTTCCCGTAAGCTGCTTACGAAATACGGGACCAGCGCGCTGCTGATGGGTGGCGGGGCCGTTGCTGGCACGGTGCTGTGGAACAAATACAAAGATCGCGTGCGCAGTACGCATCAGGATGAGCCGCAGTTTGGTCAGCAGAGCTCGCCGCTGGATGTGCGCACCGAACGTCTGATCCTGGCGCTGGTCTTTGCCGCGAAAAGCGACGGCCATATTGATGCCCGCGAGCGCGAAGCCATCGATGCGCAAATGCGGGAGGCGGGCGTTGAGGAGCAGGGCAGAGCGCTGGTGGCGCAGGCTATCGAGCAGCCGCTCGATCCTCAGCGGTTAGCCCGCGACGTGCGTAACGAGGAGGAGGCGCTGGAGCTGTACTTCCTCAGCTGTGCGGCTATCGATATCGATCACTTTATGGAGCGCAGCTATCTCAACGCCCTCGGGGACGCCTTGAAGATCCCGCAGGACGTGCGCGACGGCATAGAACAGGACCTGAAAGCGCAAAAAAGCGCGCTGCCAGGCTAGCTTACACGCGTTGGTGGCGCGTTTCGCTTGCAACATGCGTGGGTTTTGCCACCCTTATAGGGTGTAAACTGAAAAGATAACGCTATGCCACCAAAAGCAAAAACAGTACCGCACGTCATGACGCTGCATGGCGATACGCGAACAGACGACTACTACTGGCTGCGCGACGATACGCGTTCGGATCAGGATGTCCTGGACTATCTGCACCAGGAGAATGACTACGGGCGCGACGTCATGGCCTCGCAGCAGGCGTTACAGGAGCGCCTGCTCAAAGAGATCGTCGACCGTCTTCCCCAGCGCGAAGTTTCCGCTTCCTATACCCGCAATGGCTACCGCTACCGTCACGTCTATGAGCCGGGGTGCGAGTACGCCATCTATCAGCGCCAATCGGTGCTTAGCAGCGAGTGGGATGAGTGGCAGGTGCTGCTGGATGCCAACAAGCGCGCTGCCCACAGTGAGTTCTATACCTTGGGCGGGCTAGCCGTGTCGCCGGATAATAAAATCATGGCGCTCGCGGAGGACTACCTCTCCCGGCGGCAGTATGGCCTGCGCTTTCGTAATCTGGAGACCGGAAACTGGTATCCAGAGATGCTGGATAACGTCACTCCGGACTTCGTCTGGATCAACGACTCCGAAACGCTCTACTACGTGCGCAAGCATGCCAAAACGCTGCTGCCTTATCAGGTATGGCGACACACCATCGGTACGCCTGCCTGCCAGGATGAGCTGGTCTATGAGGAGAAGGACGAGACCTACTACGTCAGCCTGCATAAGACGACCTCCCAGCATTATGTAATTATCTATCTGGCCAGCGCCACCACCAGCGAATGTCTGCTGCTGGATGCCGAGCTGCCGGATGCCCAGCCGATCATGTTTCTGCCCCGGCGCAAAGATCATGAGTACAACCTCGATCACTACCAGCACACGTTCTATCTGCGCTCAAACCGTGAAGGGAAAAACTTCGGTCTCTATCGCACTAAGGTGCGTAATGACAAGCAGTGGGAGGTGCTGATCCCGCCCCGGGATCACATTATGCTGGAGGGCTTTACGCTGTTTACCGACTGGCTGGTGGTGGAAGAGCGTCAGCGCGGCTTAACCAGTCTGCGGCAGATCAACCGTAAAACCCGCGAGGTGACCGGTATCGCCTTTGACGATCCGGCCTATGTGACCTGGCTGGCCTATAATCCCGAGCCGGAAACCTCCCGGCTACGCTACGGCTACTCTTCTATGACGACGCCGGATACGCTGTTTGAGCTGGATATGGATACCGGTGAACGGCGGGTGCTCAAGCAGACGGAGGTCCACGGCTTTGATGCCAGCCAGTACCGCAGCGAACATCTGTGGATCAAGGCGCGCGACGGCGTAGAGGTTCCCGTCTCGCTGGTCTATAACCGAAAACACTTCCGCAAGGGGCAGAATCCGCTGCTGGTTTACGGCTATGGCTCCTACGGCACCAGCATCGATGCCGACTTCAGCAGCAGCCGCCTGAGCCTGCTGGATCGCGGCTTTGTCTATGCCATCGCCCATATTCGCGGCGGCGGCGAGCTGGGCCAGCACTGGTATGAGGACGGTAAGTTCCTTAAAAAGAGAAACACCTTTAACGACTATATCGACGTCTGTGACGCGCTGCTGGCGCAGGGTTACGGCTCTACGCGCTACTGCTACGGCATGGGCGGCAGTGCGGGCGGGATGCTGATCGGTACGGTGATTAACGAGCGCCCGGGCCTGTTCCATGGGGCGATCGCCCAGGTACCCTTTGTGGACGTCGTCACCACCATGCTGGACGAGTCGATTCCGTTAACCACCGGCGAGTTTGAGGAGTGGGGCAATCCGCAGGACGAGACCTACTATCGCTACATGAAAAGCTACAGCCCATACGATAACGTGAGCGCTCAGGCCTATCCGCACCTGCTGGTGACAACCGGCCTGCATGACTCCCAGGTACAGTACTGGGAGCCAGCCAAGTGGGTGGCGAAGCTACGGGCAACAAAAACCGATGATAACCTGCTGCTGCTTTGTACGGATATGGATGCGGGCCACGGCGGGAAGTCGGGCCGCTTTAAATCCTATGAAGGCGTCGCGCTGGAGTTCGCTTTCCTTGTGGCGCTGGCGCAGGGCACCTTGCCGGGCAAAAAAAGCTAGTTTTCATTGAGATTAGTTTTCGTCTAAATAGTGCTTTAACGTCAGCCGCAGTTCGGGGCTCATGCGCTCAAGGTTGTTGTACAGCCAGCGCAGGTACCCCGGATCGCGGTCGGCGATGTCGGATACCGCTTTGCCGCGATATTTGCCAAAGGTAAAGGTGGTCATCAGGGCAGGGCGACCGGTGATCGTCGCCATCTGGTCTGGCGTCCAGCCCGACGTCTCCATGATGTCAATCAGCAGCGCGGCGGTGATGTAGCAATCATACAGCGCCCGGTGATGATGCAGCCCCGGCGGCGTCTGTACGCTCAGCTTGCGCGACTTGTAGAGCGCCATGTTGCTGTACTGGATCCCCGGCCACAGGCGACGGGCCAGCTTCATGGTGCAGATCCACTCGCCGGGCATCTCCGGCAGCACGCGGCGATCGAAGCTGGCGTTGTGCGCGACGTACCAGCTGCTGCCCAGGTAGTGGGGCAGTATCTCTTCGATCCACGGCTGATCGGCCACCATCTCTTCAGTGATACGGTGGATGGCCATCGCCTGATGGCTGATGGGGCGATCCGGACGCACAAGGTGGCTCATCGGATTCACAATCTGACCATCGATGACATCCACCGAGGCAATTTCAACGATGCCGCCCTGCAGGCCACAGGTTTCAGTATCGATTACGCGTAACATCCTCTTCTCCAGCAACCGGGTCGATTATTTGATTTTAGGCTCGTAGGGCAGGCGTGAGAGCGACACGGATGCCAGGCGATGGGCAATCAGCCGCTCGCGAAACCAGTCGCGCAGATGAGCGGGCTGTTCGCGCTCCACCACCTCTGCGATAACCGGCATATTGTAACGCTCTTTAAAGGCCACGCCAGCCGCCGCCAGGTCAACGTTCACTTTGTCCATCTCGTCCTGAGGCAGTAGTGCAAGATTGGTTTTCATAGGTCCTCCCGGTTTAACGGCGCAAAAGTACTAAGCCTGCTGCAGAAAGGCAAGCCCGTATCGGTACAGACTCGACTGCACCATTATACAGAGTTATTCTTTGTCCTATAGACATAACAAAAGGGAATAGAACGATGGGTTTTACCGCTAAGTCTACCAGCCGCACGCTACTGCTGTTGGCCTCTCTCGCTGCTTCGCCTGCGGTTTTCGCGCATGCTCACCTGAAACATCAATATCCGGCCGCCGATGCGAACGTCACCGCGGCTCCGCAGGCGCTGACCCTCAATTTTTCCGAGGGCATTGAACCCAAGTTCAGCGGCGTAAAGGTGACCGGTTCACAGCAGCAGACGGTAAAAATCGGTGCGGTAAAGCGTAACGACAACGATAAAACGCAGCTCATTGCGCCCATCGAACAGGCACTCACGCCCGGTGAGTATACCGTAGAGTGGCACGTTGTCTCCGTTGACGGGCATAAAACGCAGGGCAGCTACCGGTTCAGCGTGAAGTAATATGCTCGCGCTTTGCTACGTTGGCCTGCGGTTTATCCATTTTCTGAGCCTGATGTTGGTATTTGGCAGCAGCGCCTTTGCGCACTGGCTTGCTGACCCGACGATCCGCCCCGCGCTCCAGCGACGTTTTATGCCTATGCAGCGCGGCGCGCTGGCGCTGGCATTTTTCTCTGCGCTGCTGATGTTTGCCGTACAGGGCGGTATGATGGGCAACGGCTGGCACGACGTCTGGCAGCCGGATATCTGGCTGGCGGTAAGCGAAACGCAATTTGGCAGCGTCTGGCTGTGGCAGGTTGTTCTCGCGCTGGCAGCGCTGCTGCTGGGCGTGATGTATCAGCAGGGGCGGGTACTGCTACTGGTCACCGCCCAGCTGCTGCTGTTGGCGAATACCGGCCATGCGGCAATGCATGACGGGGTGACAGGCGTACTTACCCGGCTTAATTATGCCGTGCATCTTCTGTGTGCCGCCGCATGGTTTGGCGGCTTGCTGCCGGTGCTGTATTGTATGCAGCGGGTAAAATCGCACAGTCGCCTATCGGCAATAAACAGCCTGATGCGCTTCTCCCGTTACGGACATCTGGCGGTCGCAGGGGTGTTACTCACCGGCATCATCAACGCGCTTCTTATTCAGGGCGTGGTGCTGCCGTGGCACAGTTCGTATGGCCAACTGCTGCTGGTCAAATGCGCGCTGGTGCTGCTGATGGTGATGATTGCCCTGGTAAACCGCTATGTGCTGGTGCCGCGTTTTCGCGTGCAGGAAGCTCAGGCGCACGCGGCGTTTATCCGGATGACGCAAGCTGAAGTGGTTCTCGGCATTGTGGTGCTGGCAACAGTCAGCCTGTTTGCGACACTTGAACCTTTTTGAATAACTGGCGAAAAAATGAAAAAAAGTATTCTCACTCTTTTATTACTTACCTGTTCGACCAGTGCGCTGGCCGCGCCGCAGGTGATCACCGTAAGCCGCTTAGATATGGGTAAAGAGAAATGGGCGTTTAACCGTGAAGAGGTGATGCTCACCTGCCGTCCTGGCCATGCCCTGTTTGCTATCAACCCCAGCACGCTAGTGCAGTATCCGCTCAACGATGCCGCAAAGCAGCAGGTCGCCAAGGGTCAGAACAGCGGCCAGCCCATCTCCATTATTCAGGTTGACGATCCGGCGAAGCCTGGGGAAAAGATGAGCCTTGCCCCGTTTATCGAGCGGGCTGAAACGCTCTGCTAATGTCGGCTTGATCCATAACAAAAAACCGCAGGCTTCAGTAACGAAGCGTTGCGGTTTTTTTGTTTACGGTCGTGACAATCACTCTTTTTTTCCTGCCACAGAGTGTGTGGACTGGAAAAGCTGGCGCTGTCATCTATTCTTAAAGTGCCAGGCGTAGTTAGCCTGCATTAATGCCAACTTTTAGCGCACGGCTCTCTCCCAAGAGCCATTTCCCTGGACCGAATACAGGAATCGTATTCGGTCTTTTTTTATCTCTTTCCTGAGTTAACCATACCATATTCAACCCGCCGGGCGTCCAGCGTTTTTTTTGGTTAATATTGTGGGAAATTAAAAATCGCTAAACTCCTGAGCGGGTCGCCAGAAGCCGTCGACAAAGTCCTCAACCGGATAGCAGCCGCCGTGACGGATGCGCTGCTCCTCCATAGAGACCAGACACTGCTGTTCGGTATTGTAGACATCGATAACGATGTCATCGCAGCCACCATCCAGGTAGCAAATAAAAAGAACCAGCGCGACCATTCCATCCTCACTTCCGTACCGCTTAGGTTAAGTGTAGGGGATGAAGGTAAAGAGAGGAAATTCCAGGCATAAATAACCCGCCGAGCGGCGGGTTCAATGGATATCAGCCGAGGCGCAGGATCCAGGTATCGGTTTGTTCATCGTAGTGCTCACGGTACAGCACGGACTGTTCACCGTTGAGCAGCGCCGGAATGCTGGTCTCGGCATCCCAGGCATCAAGCTGCATACATAAATCGGGATCGGAGCTGCATGGAATGCGTAACGTCCGCTCTCCTGGCCCATCGCCTTGCAGCTCAGCATCATCTATCTCAAATTGGCCAATGCGCACGCTGGTTTTCGTCATAATGCTCTCCATTGATCTGCGAAATGTGGTACGACCAGTAAAGTCACCCCATTTTTCAGCCTGGTACAACATGAGCTATCCCGCCAGTCAAAAAGTGCGCTTTTTTTCCGGAGTTACGCTTTGCTGGCAAACAGACGACCATCGCGAACCAGCTCTCGCGGGTAGCTGTTCTTAAGGCGCGAGCCGACTTTTTTTGCCAGGCCTAGGGGCTGCCCCTGAAACGTCACAATCACCTCGTCATGCGCGATTGTCGCCTGTGGGTAGATATCCCGGCCGCGATACCACTCTTCTGCTTCAGCAGGGTTGAGCTCAAAGGCCAGCGGATTATCGGTTCCGGCAAGAGCAATCACCGCCTCGTGCTGCCAGCGGTAGCCTTTGTTGTGCGTCTCGGCGAGCTTGAGGCCGATGCGCGAGAAGCGGACTTTTCCGGTCAACGCTTCGATCTGTGCCGGGAAGAGCCACAGCTCTTTATCACGCTGCCAAAGGCGTAACGTGTCGTTCCACTGTAGCCCGGAGGCCGCTGCGGCCTGGGTTATCTGGGCGCTCTCGCGGCCTTTGACCGGCGTGAAGGGGAATTTACCCATCTTGTAGCCGGGCGCGGGCAGCGCCTCGACCGAGGCCGTTTTACGCAGCCGCGCGACAAAGAACCCTTCGCAGTCGAAAATTTGCGGGAAGACGTGCAGGAAGCCATCGGGGGTCAGCGCCTGTGTCGCGCCGGTAAACAGCTGCTCCAGCGGCAGAAACTCAACCTCATCGGGGTACTGGGCCTTGAGCCAGTGGCAAATCGCTTCGTTCTCGTCCCGGTTTAGGGTGCAGGTCGAGTAGACCAGCGTCCCGCCGGGGCGCAGGGCGTGAAAGGCGCTGTCGATCAGCTCCCGCTGGGTAGCGGCGATCTCTTGATTGCTGGCAACGGACCAGTTTTTCAAGGCATCGGGATCTTTTCGCACCACGCCTTCACCGGAGCAGGGCGCGTCCAGCAGGATGGCGTCAAAGGTCTCGGGCAGCGCTGCGCCGAATACCCGACCATCGAAGTGGGTCAGGGCCACGTTGCCGATCCCGCAGCGGCTGATGTTGGCATGCAATACCTTCACTCGGCTGGCGGAAAACTCGTTGGCGAGGATCGCCCCGCCGTTATCCATCCGCGCGGCGATCTGGGTGGTTTTCGAGCCAGGGGCGGCGGCAACGTCCATCACCCGCTGAGGCTGGTTGCCGTCGGCGAAAAGGGCGCTAACCGGCAGCATTGAGCTGGCTTCCTGGATGTAAAACAGTCCGCTGAGGTGCTCGGCGGTGCTGCCAAGAGGCAGGGTCTCTTCATCTTCACGCTCGATCCAGAATCCCTCTTCGCACCACGGAACCGGCGTCAGCTGCCAGGCATAGGGGGCGACCAGGTTCAGAAACGCTGCCACGGAAATTTTAAGCGTGTTGACCCGAATGCTGCGGCGCAGCGGACGCTGACAGGCGGCAATAAAGTCATCGAAGGAGAGATGCGTCGGCATAGCCAGACGCATCTGCGCAAGAAATTCTTCAGGAAGATAGACAGCGTTGTGAGCCACGAATTACACCACCAGCAATAAAACAGGGGGCGCAGTGTAGCATAAAACGCTCCGGCGCAGCAGACGCGCCGGAGCAGAGGCTTAGCGTGGCAGGGCAGTGCCCCAGGTGCGCCACTCTTTCGGCTCGCTATCCTGCAGTAGGAAGTGTTTGCCGGTTTGCGCCTTCGGCGCCAGCGGCGTCCCCGGTGGGGTGGCGAACGCAATGCCGCCGCGGATGAACTGGTTGAAGGTGCCGGTTTTCACAACGCCGCCCACCAGACCGAAGTCCAGCGAGTAGCCGGAGGCCAGCCAGAACACCGAGTTGTTACGTACCAGATGCTCGAAGCGCTTGCTGATGCGCAGGCCCACCATGACCCGGTCCGAGAGCGTGCCCAGGGTCAGGCCGGTTACCGTGCCCACCTCAATGCCGCGGAACAGCACCGGCGTACCGATGTTCAGCCCGCCCGCTTCAGGGGCTTCAACCACAATGCTCAGGCCGTCGACATAGCGTGAGTCAGCAATGGTGGCTTCCTGCAGTTCAAACTCCCGGCGGGCGCTGCCGCCCCGGCCCGGTTCAACGTTGATATAGGGCTGCAGAATAGTATCCAGATGCTCAACCCCGGCCGCGGAGATCTGCGGCGTAATCACCGAGAAGCGCGTACCGCTGCGGGCAAAGGTGTTCACATACTCCGGATAGAGCACGGCGGTGGCCTGCACTTCGTTACGCTCGGTAATCAGCTCCAGATCCTGCACCTGGCCAATATCAATGCCGAGGTATTTGATCGGCATGCCAGGGGCAAGCTTGCCTGCATCAAAGGCGTGAAGCTTAATCTGCCCGCCCACGGCTCGCGCCGCGGTCTCTGACGGGAAGAGGATCCGCTTGTCGCCTTTACGGGTGGAGGCGTTGGCACCGTTAAGGTTATCAAAGCTCACCGCCCCCTTGATGGCTCTGGCAAGCGGGGAGGCCTGCACCGTGAGCCCGCTGCCGTTGAGCTGCACTTTCGCGCCGCCCTCAGCCCAGAAGACGCTGTTAGGCGTCAGCAGGGATTGATACTCCGGCTTAACGTGCAGCTGAATATCAAATGCGTTAGCGCGCGGACGGACGTTGATTACCTCGCCCACCTCGAACTTACGGTAGAGCACCACCGAACCGGCCTGCACGTCCGGCAGCTTCTCGGCGGTCAGCGTCAGGGTGGTGGTTGGCAGGTCGCTGAGGCTGTTTTCTATCGCTTTGTCGATGTTCGCGAACAGCGGATAGGTGGATTTTATCTCGCCTTTGGTGCCCGGCAGGATGCGGATCCCGCCGCTGATCCACTCGTTGGCGCTGGCGGCAAGGAACTCTATGCCGTCCAGGCCTACTTTGACATCAACCCGGCTGTTAACCACAAACTTGCTGTCGCCCTGCACCAGCTCACGATATTGAGGATCGATAGCCACGGCAAAGGAGACGCCTTTCGCGGAGAGGTTGCGCTCCAGCACCTGGCCTATCCGCACTCCGTGCAGCACGATGGGCTGACCCGCGTCGATGCCGTAGCTCTCCGGCGCGGTCAGGGTTAGCGTCACGACCCCCGGCTCCTGGAGCAGGGTTTTGTCCGCGGGCAGCACGACAAAGTTATCTCGCGGCTCGCCTTCGCCCGGGACCAGTTCAAGCGTGGTGCCGGTAAGCAGCGAGCTGACGCTGGCATTGTCGAGGGAAAGTTTAGGACTGCGCATCTCAATACGGGTATTGGCCCGCAGCAGGTTTACCACGCTCGGGTCAACGGTCATCTCTCCGCTCACCGCGCCGCCTGGGTTAAGATCAAGCTTGGTCAGCTCGCCGACCTCCAGTCCCTGGTACATCAGCGGGGTAGAGCCCGCTTTCAGCCCCTCGCCGCCGGGCAGGGCGAGCTTGACGATCACCCCACGCTGGCTGTGGGCCAGATCTTTATACAGGCCGAACTCATCATCGCTCTCTGCCGGTTTTGATGCCTCCGGCGAGTCAAAGGCAATGGCACCGTTAACCAGCGAAGCAAGGCTCTCCAGCTCTACTTTCGCCCCGCTCAGGCCAACGTCTGCCTTCACGCCGGAGACGTTCCAGAAGCGGCTGCCTTTTTTCACCAGGCTGGTGAAGCGGCGCTCAATCAGCACGTCGATGGTGACGCCCTGCTTGTTGGCATTGATCGAGTAGTCGTAAACACGCCCCACGGGGATTTTACGGAAATAGACCAGCGAGCCGCTGCTCAGCGAGCCGAGATCGGGAGCGTGCAGATGGATCATCAGCTCGCCGTTGCTGAGGCGATACTTCGGCTGGGTATCAAGGGCCGTAAAGTGATCCTGCGGCTCGCCTTTGCCGGGCATCATACCGATATAGTTGCCGCCGACCAGCGCATCCAGCCCGGAGATCCCCGCCAGCGACGCTTTCGGCGTGACCAGCCAGAACTGGGTATCGTTACGCAGGGCATCCTTCATATCCGCTTTAATGCTGGCCTTCACCTCAATTTTATTGAGATTTTCGCTCAGGCGGATGTCCTGAACGGTACCCACCTCAACGCCCTGGTAGCGCACCGGCGTGCGCCCGGCGACGATGCCGTCAGCCGAGACGAAATCGATGGTGATGGTGTTACCGCGATCCTCATAGCTGCTCCACAAGAGCCAGCCAGCAATCATTAATGCGATAACAGGTAGCAGCCAGAAAGGCGAAATTCGACGTTTTGTTTTAATGCGCGCTTCAGTCGGCGAAGCGGGGGTTTCCTGACTCATGTGCATCCCAAAGTAAGCGGCTGTCCAGCCATTCCACAGCAAGAATAGTCAAAATTACCGCTGCGCCGAAATAAAACGCAGCGGGACCCATAGTAAACGCGAGAAGCTGATCGCGGTTAATGAGTGACATCGTTATTGAAATCACAAACAGATCGAGCATCGACCAGCGGCCAATCCATGTCACGAAACGCAACAGCAGCAGGCGCGTGCGTAAACCCTGCTCGCATTTAAAATGGATACTCACCAGCAGTGTAAACAGGACGATGACTTTGGTAAACGGCACCAGGATACTGGCGATAAAAACAATGCCCGCGACGGCGACGTTGCTGCTCGCCAGCGACATGATCCCGGACATAATGGTATCCGCCTGCCGTGAGCCGTTGACATAGATAACCGAAATAGGCAGCAGGTTGGCAGGCAGCAGAAACACCATCGAGGCGATGAGGGCCGCCCAGCACTTTTGAATGCTGTGCCGTCTGCGGTAGCGCAGCGGAATATGGCAGCGGGGGCAGCGTCCACGCGGATCCGGCAGGCCGGTGAAGTGGCATCCCAGACAGACGCGCAGATTTTCGTGCGGGCGCGTAGCGGGGCGCTGCGGGTAGAAACGTTCCCACAGCTGCTCAATATTGAGATGGATAAGGGTCAGGATGCTTAAGATCACCAGCGCGATGAAGGCGATCAGTCCCACCCCCGGCTGCAAATAGGCATAGTCCTGAACCTTGATAGAGGCAACGCCGATGCCGATCAGGTAGATATCCAGCATCACCCACTCCTTGAGCCTCTCCAGCATCAGCAGCACCGGGCGCAGGTTCATCCCTAGCCGATTACCAAACCAGAGATAGGCGATGGAGGCCACCAGCACCAGCGGTGCACCGACGGTGCAAAACAGCACCATAGAGGCGGTGAGCGGATCGCCCTGGGAGGTCATCTGCCAGATCCCCATCAGCAGGTTGGCATCGATGCGCACGCCCAGCAGATAGAGGTGCAGCAGCGGCTCGCCCCACGCAAAGGGCATCAGCATCAACATGGTGATGGCCATCGCCCCCAGCCGGGTGAGTGACCAGTCACGGCCATCGCGGACCTTCGCATCGCAGCGCGGGCAATAAGCACTTTCGTGTGATTTCATTGCGGGCAGCGCAAAAAGCGTATCGCACTGCGGGCAGCGCTGATAATGTGCTCGTGGCAGAGGGTCGCCAATAGCACGAATCGCCATTTTCTTATCGGTGACTAACTTTTGTGTTTTCAGCGCCATGACGTATTTTGGACTATGTTCGAATTAATCTATCTTAACTCATGAATGGATTATCTTGAGCATGAAGGCATTTAATGTTTATTTTAATAGGCTAGGCTACCTTTTTTTGTATGACAACAAGTGATTGAATAATGAACAAAAGTGAATTTTACGCGGAGTTGAACCGCGATTTTCAGGCATTGATAACAGGTGAAACCAGTTTTTTAGCCACGCTGGCGAATACCAGCGCGCTGCTGTTTGAACGCCTTGAGGGCGTTAACTGGGCAGGATTTTACCTGCTGGAAGGCGATACGCTGGTGTTAGGCCCGTTCCAGGGCAAAATTGCCTGCGTGCGCATTCCGGTAGGCCGCGGCGTCTGCGGTACGGCAGTGGCGCAAAACAGCGTCCAGCGCGTGGAAGATGTCCATGCGTTTGACGGGCATATCGCCTGCGATTCTGCCAGCAACGCGGAAATTGTTCTGCCGCTGGTGGTCCAGGATAAGATTATTGGCGTGCTGGACATCGACAGCACGGTATTTTCTCGCTTCACGGCCGAGGATGAGCAGGGGCTGCGCGAGCTGGTTTCGCACCTCGAACGCCTGCTGGAAGCGACCGATTATCAAAAATTCTTTGCGAGCGACGCAGTATAATCAACGGATAACGTAGCATTTACTGATGGGGTCATTATAATGACGCCTGTTCATGCCTGCGGCTTGTTGGCAACGTCCGTTGTAATCAGGAAATTTCATGGAAAATCAACCTAAGTTGAATAGCAGTAAAGAAGTTATCGCCTTTCTGGCCGAACGTTTTCCTCACTGTTTCAGTGCAGAAGGTGAAGCGCGCCCCCTGAAAATTGGTATTTTTCAGGATCTGGTCGAGCGCGTTGAAGGAGAGATGAGCCTCAGCAAAACTCAGCTTCGTTCTGCGCTGCGTCTGTACACCTCAAGCTGGCGCTACCTGTATGGGATCAAAGCTGGTGCGACCCGCGTCGATCTCGACGGCAATCCGAGCGGTGTACTGGATGAACAGCATGTTGAGCATGCGCGTAAGCAGCTGGAAGAGGCGAAAGCCCGCGTCCAGGCTCAGCGTGCTGAACAGCAGGCCAAAAAGCGCGAAGCCGCTGCGGCTGCCGGTGAGCAGGAAGATGCGCCACGCCGCGAGCGTAAACCGCGTCCTGCACCGCGCCGTAAAGAGGGCAACGAGCAGCGTAAACCACGCGCCGACAAACCTGCCGCGAAACCACAGCGCGCACCGCGTGAAGAGCCACAGCATACGCCAGTATCCGATATTACTGCGCTGAACGTGGGTCAGAACCTCAAGGTGAAAGCGGGCAACAACGCAATGGACGCCACTGTACTGGAGATCACCAAAGACGGTGTTCGTGTACAGCTGACCTCAGGCATGTCGATGATTGTACGCGCAGAACACCTGTTGTTCTGAAACGGAGGCCAGGCCCGGCATGAACACTTTGTTTAAGCGCACCGCGTTGGCTGGCCTGTTCCTGATTGCAGGACAGGCTTTTGCCGTTGAAGATATTACGCGTGCCGATCAGATTCCGGTATTAAAGGAAGAGACCCAGCATGCAACGGTCAGTGAGCGCGTTACGTCGCGCTTCACCCGTTCCCACTACCGTCAATTCGATCTCGATGAGGCATTCTCGGGCAAGATTTTCGATCGCTATTTAAACTTGCTGGACTACAGCCATAACGTGCTGCTGGCAAGCGACGTTGAGAAGTTCATGCCGAAGCGGAGCGTGCTCGGCGAGGAGCTGCGCACCGGCAAACTCGACGTGTTTTATGCGCTCTATAACCTGGCACAGAAGCGCCGGTTTGAGCGCTACCAATATGCGCTGAAGGTGCTTGAGCGGCCGATGGATTTCACCGGTAACGACACCTTTAACGTTGACCGCAGTAAAGCGCCGTGGCCGAAAGACGATGCGGAGATGAACGCCCAGTGGGATGCCAAGGTGAAGTTCGATGAGCTGAGCCTGAAGCTGACCGGTAAGGACGAGAAAGAGATCCGCGAAACGCTGACCCGTCGCTATAAGTTCGCGATTCGCCGCCTGGTGCAAACCAACAGTGAAGATGTCTTCTCTCTGGCGATGACCGCCTTTGCCCACGAGATCGACCCGCACACTAACTATCTGTCGCCGCGTAACACCGAGCAGTTCAACACCGAGATGAGCCTCTCCCTTGAAGGCATCGGCGCGGTGCTGCAGATGGACGACGACTACACCGTGATTAACTCCATGGTTGCAGGCGGTCCGGCGGCGAAGAGCAAAGCCATCACCGTTGGCGATCGTATTGTTGGCGTCGGCCAGCCGGGCCAGAACATGGTGGACGTGATTGGCTGGCGTCTTGATGACGTCGTTGCCCTGATCAAAGGTCCGAAGGGGAGCAAGGTACGTCTTGAGATCCTGCCTGCCGGTAAAGGAACCAAGACCCGCATCGTGACCCTGACCCGGGAGCGTATCCGCCTGGAAGATCGCGCCGTGAAGATGTCGGTGAAAACCGTCGGCAAAGAGAAGGTGGGCGTGCTGGATATTCCTGGCTTCTACGTTGGCCTGACCGATGACGTTAAGGTGCAGCTGCAGAAGCTGGAGAAACAGAACGTCAGCAGCGTGATTATCGATCTGCGTACCAACGGCGGCGGGGCACTGACCGAAGCGGTGTCGCTCTCCGGCCTGTTTATTCCGTCCGGTCCGGTGGTGCAGGTGCGTGATAACAACGGCAAGGTGCGCGAAGACAGCGATACCGACGGCGTCGTCTACTATAAAGGCCCGCTGGTGGTGCTGGTTGACCGCTTTAGCGCTTCGGCGTCAGAGATCTTTGCTGCCGCGATGCAGGACTATGGCCGGGCGCTGATCGTCGGTGAACCGACCTTCGGTAAAGGCACGGTGCAGCAGTATCGCTCCCTTAACCGCATCTACGATCAGATGCTGCGTCCGGAGTGGCCAGCGCTGGGTTCGGTGCAGTACACCATTCAGAAATTCTACCGCGTTAACGGCGGCAGCACGCAGCGTAAAGGCGTGACGCCGGATATCATCATGCCGACCGGCAATGAAGAGACCGAAACCGGTGAGAAGTTTGAAGATAACGCGCTGCCGTGGGATAGCATCAACGCGGCGACCTTCGTGAAGTCTGGCGATCTGACGCCGCTTGGGCCGCAGCTGCTCAAGGAGCATGACGATCGTATCGCCAAAGATCCGGAGTTCCAGTATATCCTGAAGGACATTGTTCGCTTCAATGCCCTGAAAGATAAGCGAAACCAGATATCGCTCAACCTTGCCCAGCGTGAGAAAGAGAACGCCGAAGACGATGCGATTCGCCTGGCTCGCCTGAACGACCGCTTC
The DNA here is from genome assembly GCF_000759795.1 of Pseudescherichia vulneris NBRC 102420. Classification (GTDB taxonomy): domain Bacteria; phylum Pseudomonadota; class Gammaproteobacteria; order Enterobacterales; family Enterobacteriaceae; genus Pseudescherichia; species Pseudescherichia vulneris. Next base: position 83,126 of record NZ_BBMZ01000010.1, on the reverse strand, counting down.
AAGCGCGAAGGTAAGCCGGTGCTGAAGAAGCTGGACGATCTGCCGAAGGATTATCAAGAGCCGGATCCCTATCTTGATGAGACGGTGCATATCGCCCTTGACCTGGCGCATATCGAGAAAGATAGCCCGCCAGCGCAGCCCGCTAAGGCACAGTAAACCGCAACAGGCACAAGAAATTGTGCCTGTTTTTTTTAACATGCGTATCGCGGCGTAAGCCTGCCGCGTCTAAATGTAAAGTTGTGTCTTTCTGGTAACTTACGCGCGGGTTATGCTTGAAAATAGCCAATATACCCATACGATGTGGGTAGTCGCATAGTGCGTTTTGTTAAGTTGAGGTTAAAAGAAAATTATGATGCGGATCGCGCTCTTCCTGTTAACGAACCTGGCGGTGATGCTGGTCTTCGGGCTGGTGCTGAGCCTGACGGGTATTCAGTCGAGTAGCGTTCAGGGCTTGTTGATCATGGCGCTGCTGTTTGGTTTTGGCGGCTCGTTCGTTTCGCTGTTAATGTCGAAATGGATGGCCCTGAAGTCGGTCGGAGGGGAAGTCATTGAGCAGCCGCGTAACGATATGGAGCGCTGGCTGATGAACACCGTGGCGCAGCAGTCGCAGCAGGCGGGCATTGCGATGCCGCAGGTTGCCATTTATCACGCCCCGGATATTAACGCCTTTGCCACCGGCGCGCGCCGTGATGCGTCGCTGGTTGCAGTAAGCACCGGCCTGTTACAGAACATGAGCCGTGACGAAGCCGAAGCGGTTATTGCTCACGAGATCAGCCACATCGCGAACGGTGACATGGTGACCATGACCCTGATCCAGGGCGTGGTGAACACCTTCGTTATCTTTATCTCGCGTATCCTGGCGCAGATCGCCGCTGGTTTTATGGGTGGCAACCGCGACGAAGGCGAAGAGAGCAACGGCAACCCGCTGATCTACTTTGCCGTGTCGATGGTGCTGGAGCTGGTGTTTGGTATTCTGGCGAGCATTATCACCATGTGGTTCTCGCGTCACCGTGAATTCCATGCTGATGCCGGATCGGCGAAGCTGGTGGGTCGTGAGAAGATGATTGCCGCCCTGCAGCGTCTGAAAACCAGCTACGAGCCGCAGGAAGCCAGCACGATGATGGCCTTCTGCATCAACGGGAAATCCAAATCCCTGAGCGAACTGTTTATGAGCCACCCGCCGCTGGATAAGCGTATTGAAGCCCTGCGCAGCGGTGAGTACCTGAAGTAACATAAACAGGTGTAATAAAAAGGCGCGTCAAATGACGCGCTTTTTTTATGCCTGCGGTTTCTGCGTCATCCGCAGTCCACTGACGGTGGCGGCAACGGCGGCTAATACCGCCGCGAACAGCAGCGCAACGTGCGTCGCGTGATCGGTGAACAGATTAAACATCAACGCCACCATCGCGGCCCCGATGCTCTGTCCAAGCAGGCGCGCGGTGCCGAGCATGCCGCTGGCTCCGCCGCTGCGCTGGCGCGGGGCGGCGGTAATAATGGTGTGATTATTGGGTGACTGGAACAGCCCGAAGCCCGCCCCGCAGAGCATCATCCGCCAGATGATATCCATATCCGACGGTGCCGCAGGGAGAAGCGCCAGCGCCAGCAGCCCCGCAGCCATTACCGCCAATCCCACCGCACCCAGCAGGCCGGCGTGAACCCGCTCAATCAGATACCCCGCCAGCGGGGCCATCACCATGGTCGCCAGCGGCCACGGGGTCAGCAGTAGCCCGGTCTCCACTTCACTGCGACCCAGCACGCTTTGCATAAAGAAGGGCAGTGAGACCAGGGCCAGCATCTGGGCGCAGAATGAGCAGATCGAGGTGCAGATAGAGAGCGAAAAGAGCGGAATACGCAGCAGATCTACCGGCAGCAGCGGCACGGGCAGCCCAAGCTGGCGGCGAATAAAGAAGTAACCGACGATTACCATGGCCGCTACCTCCGCAGCGATAAGCGTTAGCGACTGTCCTTGGGCAAAGCCGCCCAGCGCCAGGATCAGCAGGCCGAAGGTGAGGGCGTTCATCACCGCGCTGGGCAGATCGAAGCGTGTGGTGCTGCGGCGCGGCGGGTTAGCGGGCAGGTAGCGCATCGCCAGCAGCAAGGAGACGATCCCCAGCGGCACGTTGATCAAAAAAAGCCACTGCCACGAACCCACGGCGAGGATCGCGGCGGCAATGGTGGGGCCCGCCGCCGAGGAGACCGCCACAACAAACGAGTTGATGCCCATCCCCCGGCCCAGACTGCGCTGAGGGTAGATGAGGCGAATCAGCGCCGTGTTGACGCTCATCAGCGCCGCGCCGCCGAAGCCCTGCGCGATACGGGCAAGGGTTAGCATGGTGAGGGAGTCGGAGAGGGCGCAGAGAAACGAGGTGACGGTAAAGAACGCCAGCCCGCACTGATAAACGCGTCGATAGCCAAACATATCTCCCAGAAATGCAAAGGAGAGCAGGGAGATCACAATGGCAATCTGGTAGGCGTTCACCACCCAGATCGAACTTGCCGGGGAGACGTGCAGATCGCTGGCGATAGTCGGCAGCGCCACGTTAGTGATGACGCCATCCAGCACCGCCATGGCAATACCGATGATGATCGTCAGTATCGCCCCGTAGCGCTGCGGGACCGGCAACCCTTCTGTAAAAGATTTATCCATGGGATTTATATGATTAAGCTGAAATTATTATCGTGAGAACGATTTTACCAGCCACGCGCTGTTTTTATATCGCAGATTTGTAACGAAGTTAACAAACTGCCATTGCGGGAGACCCGCGACGAAATTATAATAAAAACCTATTCTAAATTTTATAAAACACTCGCGATGAGGTGATTAATGGCAATCGCAGATTTGGATAAGCAGCCAGATTCTGTCTCTTCAGTACTGAAGGTCTTTGGCATTCTGCAGGCGCTCGGGGAAGAGCGGGAAATTGGCATTACTGAACTGTCTCAGCGTGTGATGATGTCAAAAAGCACCGTGTATCGCTTTTTGCAGACGATGAAATCCCTTGGCTACGTGGCCCAGGAGGGGGAGTCGGAGAAGTACTCCCTGACGCTTAAGCTCTTTGAACTCGGCGCGCGCGCGTTGCAAAACGTTGATTTAATTCGCAGCGCCGATATCCAGATGCGTGAGCTGTCGCGTCTGACCAAAGAGACGGTGCACCTTGGTGCGCTGGATGAAGACAGCATTGTCTACATCCATAAAATCGACTCTATGTACAACCTGCGCATGTACTCCCGTATTGGCCGCCGCAACCCGCTCTATAGCACCGCCATCGGTAAAGTGCTGCTGGCCTGGCGCGATCGCGAGGAAGTTAAACAGATCCTGGAAGGCGTTGAGTACAAGCGCAGCACCGATCGCACCATCACCACTACCGACGATCTGCTGCCGGTGCTCGATACCGTTCGCGAGCAGGGTTACGGCGAAGACAACGAAGAGCAGGAAGAGGGGCTGCGCTGCATCGGCGTGCCGGTCTTTGACCGCTTTGGCGTGGTCATCGCTGGCCTGAGCATCTCCTTCCCAACGCTGCGCTTCTCTGAAGAGCGTCTGCATGAGTATGTTGAGATGCTGCATACCGCAGCACGCAAGATCTCCGAGCAGATGGGCTACAACGACTATCCGTTCTGATACCAGACGCCGCGCCAGACGCGGCGTTTTCATCTCTGATCCCCTCTTTACCGCGGTTCCCTGAAAGGTCAAATAGCGCTACAGTTAGCTCCGGTTTAATATGCCGGGAGTAACCTGTTTGCATAAAACGTTGATTCGGAGAGAAGAGTGAGAAAGTTTCGGTGGCTGCTTGTGATTGCCATCCTGGTAATTTGCCTGATGCTCTGGACCCAGATGCTCAATGTGATGTGCGATCAGGACGTACAGTTTTTCAGCGGTATTTGCGTTATCAATAAATTTATCCCCTGGTAGCGGCATTTTTGCTTCGAATCATTCCCTTCCTTAATGTCAGTGGTAAGATAGCGCGTCAACATTGAGGTGGTGTAATGAACGAAGTACTGAATTCGGGCGCGTTCAATCTTGCGTCCCTGGTAATTTCTTTGGTGGTGCTGGTCGTTGGGCTGGTGCTGTGGTTTTTTGTGAACCGGGCCAGCTCTCGTGCTAACGAGCAAATTGAACTGCTTGAGGCGCTGCTGGATCAGCAAAAACGACAGAACGCGCTGCTGCGTCGCCTCTGCGATGCCAACGCGCCGGAAAAAGCCGAGCCGGAAGCAAAAGCGGCGGCAACGGTGCAAACCGACGGCGACGATTTTATCCGTTTGGTGGCTGAACGCTAAATGCGTTGGAAGGGGTGGTGAGCGATGGCATGGAAAAATCCCTGGTATAATCCAGCCCTGACTCACCATACGCCCACCGGGTTTCGTAATCTGACCCCCGGTGGGCATCAGCCCGGTGACGTTGAGCGCTGGCAAAAAGAGCGCCGCGCCGCCGGGCTGCCGCATCCTCCCGAGGGCGGCTACGACACTTTTCTTCAGCAGTGGTGGCAGCGCGCCGAAATAGGCGGCAGCGAGGACGGGGTCTGGTGGCTGGGCCATGCCAGCATGCTGCTCCGTCTGGACGGCTGTTATCTGCTGGCGGATCCGCTCTTCTTCAATCGTGCCTCCCCGGTACGCTTTACCGGGCCGCAGCGCAAAAGTCCCGCGCCGCTGAACGTTAGCGATCTGCCTGCGCTGGATGCCATCCTCATTTCGCATAACCACTACGATCATCTCGATACTCGCACCATTCGCGCCCTGCTAAAACGCTTCCCAGACGTCACGCTGTTTGTTCCCCTCGGGCTGGGCCGCTGGTGCCGCCGCCACGGCGTGCGTCACGTTGTCGAGCTCGACTGGTGGCAGAGCTTTACCTTCGAGGGAATGACCTTAAGCGCCGTACCCGCCCAGCACTGGAGCATGCGTACGCCGTGGGACAGGGATCGGTCACTCTGGTGCGGTTGGGTCGTAGAATCCCGGGCGCATCGCTTCTGGTTTGCTGGCGACACCGGCTACACGCCGGACCTGCTGGCCATTCCCGAGCGGCTGGGCCGACCCGATTCCGCTGCGCTACCGGTCGGTGCCTATGCCCCACGCTGGTTCATGTCCGTACATCACATGGATCCGCAGCATGCGGTGTCGCTCTGGCAGCAGATCGGTGAGCCGCTGGCGTTTCCTATCCACTGGGGCGTCTTTGAGCTGGCGGATGAAGCGGTAGACGAGCCAGCCCGCGAGCTGGCAGCGGTATTAAGCGAGACGGTAACGCAAACGGATAACTTCAGGATCCTGAAAATAGGTGAGTATTTATCTCTCGATGCCCAGACTATTAAACAGGCAGCGGAGTAGCCTGAAGGGGTTATATAAACGATATTATTTTTAGCGAAACGTTTTTATTGCTTTGAATTGATGCAGTGTCATTAAACTTTCATTATTTTGGTGCAGGGGATGCACTAATTGAGCAACAATTATTCGGTGGTCAACTTATCCATTTCTGATTACCGGACAAAAACGTTTACACTCACCCATTCTCATGATTTTTCAGTAAGCTATTGCACAAAAATTGCTAACGACATGCTCTATTTAGCCATTGTAGAGTTCAGGCTGGACGAAACGACATCACTGCGCTAGGTTAGCTGCACACCTGTTGTTCTGCTTGCCGCTGAAATTGTGCGACAGATCCAGACATCATTAAAAATGGCTTGCCATAATTAACGTTGTATGTGATAACACGGTGTAGGTTAAACGAGGTACAGTTCTGTTTATGTGTGGCATTATCAGTAAAGAAGTTCTGAGTAAACACGTTGTCGTTGAATACTGCTTCTCTGCCGAACCTTATTTAGTGCCTCATGCAGTAATGTCTCAGTTTCATCTCGGTCAATGCCTGCGGGCTAAGAAAACACTCTAAGGAATTTTGCAAATGGCAAAGATTAAAGGTCAAGTTAAGTGGTTCAACGAGTCTAAAGGCTTTGGTTTCATTACTCCTGCTGACGGCAGCAAAGACGTGTTCGTGCACTTCTCTGCAATCCAGGGTAACGGCTTCAAGACTCTGGCTGAAGGCCAGAACGTTGAGTTCGAAATTCAGGACGGCCAGAAAGGCCCAGCAGCGGTTAACGTTACTGCTATCTGATTTTCCTCCACTGCTTGAGCGCGATTAGCGCATCAATGTCAGCGTAAAAGCCTCGCCGCGTGCGGGGCTTTTTAATGCTTGTTTTTCAAAATGTTACTGTAAGCCCCTCCATTCTTCTTTTGTTGCAAAGCCATACCGTTATTAGCACACTTTTTTCCCTTTCTGGTCTTGTTTCCTGTCAAATCAGCGGGTTAATCCGTTTCAGGAGCCAAGGTGAAAAAAAATCCTCTTTCCAGCAACTATACCCCTCTGCGTTTTGCCTTGCTCTGCGTGGCCATTATCTGTGCGCTGGGCCTGCTGCTGGGCCGAACGGCCTGGCTGCAGGTCGTCTCGCCGGAAAAGCTGGTTAAAGAGGAGGATATGCGGTCAATTCGGGAAGAGAAGATAGTCCCGCCCCGGGGAATGATCGTCGATCGCAACGGACTGCCGCTGGCAGTGAGCGTGCCGGTCAGTGCGATCTGGGCCGATCCTAAAGTCATTAACAGCAGCGGTGGGGTAAGTGTGAACTCACGCTGGCAGGCGCTGGCCAGCGCCCTGCATATGCCGCTGAGCGAGATTGCCGAACGCATCCGGCATAACCCGCATTCCCGCTTTATTTACCTTGCTCGCCAGCTCGATCCGCAGCAGGCAAAATGGATTGATAACCTTAACTTGCCGGGCATCAATTTGCAGGAGGAGTCGCGCCGCTTTTACCCCAGCGGGCACGTCGCCGCTAACCTGATTGGCTTTACCAACGTGGACGGGCAGGGGATCGAGGGCGTTGAGAAGAGTTTTAACGCCCAGCTGATCGGCAAGCCCGGTCTGCGCCGGGTGCGCAAAGATCGCCACGGACACGTCATCGAGAATATGACCGAAACGCCTGTCGTGCCGGCGCACACGCTGATGTTAAGCATCGATAAGCGCCTGCAAACCCTCACCGAGGACGCGCTGGATAATGCCGTCAGCTGGAATAAAGCCGAATCCGGCGCGGCGGTGCTGGTGCGTATCCAGACCGGCGAAATCCTGGCGATGGCCAGCTATCCTGATTTCAACCCCAACAACCGCAGCGGCGCGACCCTCGATGACTTTCGCAACCGCGCCATCAGCGATACGTTTGAACCCGGCTCAACGGTGAAGCCGATGGTGCTGATGGCGGCGCTTAAAGAGGGTATCGTTCGGCCGGATAGCGTGGTCGACACCCATCCCTATACCCTCGACGGCCACCGCATCCGCGACGTGGGATACTATCCGGAGCTGACCCTCACCGGCATCCTGCAAAAATCGAGTGATACCGGCGTGTCGCACCTGTCGCTGGCAATGCCGATCCAGCGCCTGCTGGATACCTATAAAGCGTTTGGCTTTGGTACGTCAACGGGACTGGGGCTGACCGGGGAGAGCAGCGGCGTCCTGCCGGTGCGTAAATACTGGGGCCAGCTCGATCGTGCCACCTTCTCGTTTGGCTATGGCCTAATGGTCACGCCCCTACAGCTGGCCCACGTCTATGCCACTATCGGCAGCTATGGCCTGGCGCGCCCGCTCTCTATCACCCGCGTCGATCCGCCGGTCGTCGGGAAGCAGGTGATGCCGCAGGAGATTGTGCATGAGGTTGAACACATGATGGAGAGCGTGGCTCTGCCGGGCGGAGGTGGGACTAAAGCCGCCGTGCGCGACTACCGCGTGGCGGTGAAAACCGGCACCGCTAAGAAGATCGACGAGAACGGCAAATACGTGAATAAGTACGTGGCCTATACCGCTGGCGTTGCCCCTGCCAGCGCGCCTAAATATGCTCTAGCGGTGGTGATAAACGATCCGCAAAACGGCGCTTACTATGGCGGGGCAGTATCGGCTCCGGTATTTAGTGAAATTATGGGTAGCGTACTGCGGGCTGAAAACGTCCCGCCTGACGGGATGGCTCCCGACTCAAGCCATTTAGTGGTGCTGAATTCCCTCGGCGGTGCGGATCCGCTGCGTTAAGACGTTTCCCGCAGCGGCAATTGGCGTTACACTTTCGCCCTTTCTCTCTGCCCGGAGTTGTTATGTCCTTCACCTGTCCGCTATGCCACGCGCCGCTGCTGCGTACTGATAAAACCTACGTCTGCCCGCAGCGGCACCAGTTTGATATAGCGAAAGAGGGATACGTCAACCTGCTGCCGGTGCAGCATAAGCGTTCACGCGATCCGGGTGACAGTGCAGAGATGATGCAGGCCCGACGTGCTTTTCTCGACGCCGGGCACTACCTGCCGCTGCGCCAGACGCTAAGCGATCTGCTGGATGCCCACCTGCCGGAGAAGGCCGAGGCGCTGCTGGATATTGGTTGTGGCGAGGGGTACTACACCCACGCCTTCGCCGATATCGCTCGCCAGCACGGGGCCCAGACCTTTGGTCTCGACGTCTCCCGGGCGGCAGTTCGCGCGGCGGCGAAGCGCTATCCGCAGGCGATGTTCTGCGTAGCCTCCAGCCACCGCCTGCCGTTTGAGGCGCAAACCCTCGACGCCGTGGTGCGCATCTATGCACCCTGTAAAGCGGAGGAGCTGGCGCGGGTAGTGAAACCGGGAGGATGGGTGATTACCGCCGCGCCGGGGCCACGGCATCTGGTAGAGCTAAAAGGGCTGATCTATGACGAGGTGCAGCTGCATGCTCCGCAGAGCGAACAGCTGGCGGGGTTTACTCTGCGGGAGCAGCACTCGCCAGGCTACGGAATGACGCTAAGCGGCACCGAAGCCGTGGCGCTGTTGCAGATGACGCCGTTTGCCTGGCGGGCGAAGCCGCAGGTGTGGCAGACGCTGCAGGAGATGACCCAGTTCAGCTGCGAGGCAGATTTCAGCATTCAGTGCTGGCAGCGCGACGCTTAAGGGGCGAAGTGGCTCCAGAGGATCTGGATGCCGATACCGATCAGCACTACGCCACCGAGGATCTCGGCCCGTTTGCCTAGCAGCGGGCCGATAAACTTGCCGATCATCATACCGAGGGTGGACATAATCAGGGTGGCGCAGCCGATGGCGAGCGCGGTGGTGATAATATTAACGTGCAAGAACGCCAGACCGACGCCGACGGCCATGGCGTCCAGGCTGGTGGCGATGGCCGTCGTGACCAGCAGCCAGAAGCTGTGGCGGCGCAGCGGAGTGAGCTCTTCATCAGGCTGGCAGCGCAGGCCCTCCAGCACCATTCGACCACCTAAAAATACCAGCAGCAAGAAGGCAATCCAGTGGTTCCACTCCAGCACAAACTGGCTGGCGAGCATGCCTAAGCCCCAGCCTAGCAGCGGGGTCAGCGTCTCAATGAAGCCGAAGATCAATCCGGTACGCAGGGCGTCAGAAAATTTGGGTTTGTGCAGCGTCGCACCTTTACCAATAGAGGCGGCAAAGGCATCCATCGACATGCCAAAAGCGAGCAGCAGGGTAGCGGATAGGTTCATACAAGCGTCCTGACCGGGAAATCCATATGACACATCACTGCCCCCAGTAATCAGCAGTTGATGCGTCTATGGTCTCGCCTGACCGAACAGCGTCAGCTATTCGATCCGTACGTGCCACGTTTTGCAACGAGTATGTTGACACGCACATTTCCGGGAACAGGAAATTGGCTACTCCCCAACGACGGGCGCAACCTTAACATATTTTGATAAACTAAAACAATAACCGGAGTTCATTATTTCGCTGTGCTATTGATAACGATTTTCATTTAGCTGAAAGGGTGAAAATAACGTTAAAAAAGATGATGAATTGCAGGGGGAATAATATAGCCATGGCTATGTTTTAGGGTGTGAGTATATCAAAAACATAGTCATGGCTATATTTTAACTTATTGAGTTTTAACCATAATCCTGTAGATTTTTTCCAGATCGTCGATATTTCGTACACGGATCAGCAGACGTCGCTGCTCTAATTGCACGACCAGCACACCATCTTCCGATAGCTGCATCGCGTTAATACGCCCATATTCAATCCAGATATTCGCGAAGAAAAACCCATTTTCTTTGAAGATGATTTTTGGGGCGCGGATCCAGAAAAGATATATAACCACCAGCGCCAGCATAGATAATAGCCACGTGGTTAAAATAGCACCATGATGAGTGACGTTATTATAGATAAGGATAGCCAGCAGGCCGGTGAAGATTACGCTGTCGGCGCGGCTGCGGCGCAGCAGGGGAGCGGTGAGCAGCGTCGCGCCGTGGCGGCGCGGCATAATAAACTCGTCATAGATAGCGTAAGCCAGCAGCCCAGCCACGCACAGCACCAGCACGTAGTCCGTTAACGACATTCATCCTCCAGAAATAAAAACCGGGGGCAGTGCCCCCGGCGTAACATTTACCGTTTACAGGCCGAGCAGGCCCACGGCGTAACCCGCGATACCGATGACGAAGAAGCCAACGATGATCCACAGCGGGTTCACTTTCTTACGCAGCAGCCACATGCAGGCGAAGGTCAACAGCAGCGGTACCAGGCCCGGCATCAGCTGGTCAAGGATCGTCTGCACGGTGGTGACGTTAGTTTTCCCGGTCTGGTCGGTGATCTCCGACACCACCAGCGGGATATTAACATGCGTCCACTTGTTTACCAGCGCCCCCATGACAAACAGGCCGAGGATTGACGCCCCCTCGGTCAGCTTTTGCAGGAAGCCGCCGCCCATATCTTTAACGATATCTACCCCTTTACGGTAGCCGTAGGCAACGCCGTAGTAGCGGGTTGCCAGGCGCACCACGTTAAAGAGGATAAAGAACAGCAGCGGACCGAGCAGGCTGCCGCTCATGGCGATCCCCGCCCCGAGCGCGGCAAACACCGGACGCACGGTACCCCAGAAGATCGGGTCGCCGACGCCTGCCAGCGGCCCCATCAGACCAACTTTGATACCATTGATAGCACCATCGTCGATCTCTGCGCCGTTGGCACGCTGCTCCTCCATCGCCAGGGTAACGCCGAGCACCGGCGCGGCAACGTAGGGGTGAGTGTTAAAGAACTCCAGGTGGCGTTTGATCGCCTGGCGGCGAGCCTCGTTATTCTCCGGGTAGAGGCGTTTGATAGCCGGTACCATAGAGAAGCAGAAGCCCAGCGCCTGCATACGCTCGAAGTTCCACGACCCCTGGAAGAGGTTAGAGCGGAGGAACACGCCGCGGATATCGCCAGCCGTGAGTTTTTTCTCGGACGTCGTTTTTGTTATATCAACCATGTCGCTCACCTGTTAATCCAGTTCGTTATCGAGATCGTTAGCACCGGCAGCCTGAACAGGCGCGCCCGCCGAGCGGTTATATTTCGGGCTAAGCTGAATGTAGAGAATGGCCATCACGGCACCGATTACCCCCAGCGCCACCAGGTTAAAGTTGGTGAAGGCGGCGGTAACGAAGCCCAGATAGAAGAACGGCATCAGGTAGCCAGCGCGCATCATGTTGATGACCATCGCATAACCTACGACCACGATCATGCCACCGGCGATGTTCAGGCCGCTGGTCACCACTTCCGGAATGGCGTTGAGCATGCTCTGTACTTCACTGGTACCCACGGAGTAGGCCACGATCACCGCCGGGATGGCGATACGCATTGCCTGCAGGAACAGGGAAGAGACGTGGATCCAGGAGAGCGCCGTCAGGTTGCCGTTTTCGGCCGCCTTATCCGCTGCGTGCTGGAAAGCCACGGTGATGGTACGAACGATAATGGTCAGCACCTGGCCTGCCGCTGCCAGCGGGATAGCCAGCGCGATACCGGCCCCGATGCTCTGACCACCGGCGATAACCAGCACGGTTGAGATAATGGAAGCCAGCGCGGCATCCGGCGCGACCGCCGCACCGATGTTCATCCAGCCGAGGGCGATCATCTCCAGGGTACCGCCGATGATAATGCCTTTTTGCATATCACCCAGCACGATACCGATTAACGTACAGGCCACCAGCGGACGGTGAAACTGAAATTCATCCAGCACCGACTCCATACCGGCAATACAGGCTACGACGAACACCAGCACAATCTGAAGAGTGGTAATCTCCATTGTACTTCTCCTATAGCATTACAGATTAAAGTGTAAAAACAGCGCGATCGGCGGGTGCCGGTTACTTCGCCACTTTGCTGATTAAATCCATCATTTTCAGACGTTGATCGCTGGACACTTTCCGCACCTCCAGCTCGATACCCTGGGCGTTGAGCTTTTTAAACGCGGCGATATCCTGCTCATCCACCGACACGGCGTTATTCACCTGGGTTTTACCCTGGCGGAAGGCCATGCCGCCAATGTTGACAGAGGTGATCTTCACCCCCTCGTCAACGAGGCGTACCACGTCGGTCGGGTTGGTGAACAGCAGCATCACGCGCTCACCGGCGTATTTCGGGTTGTTGTAAACGCGAACCATCTTGGCGACGTCCACCACGTGCGCGGTAACGCCGGGTGGTGCCACCTGGGTGAGCAGCGTCTTGCGTACCGTGTCGGCGGCGACTTCGTCACTGACGACAATAATACGCTGCACGTTGGTCTCTTTGGTCCAGCGCGTGGCCACCTGACCGTGGATCAGGCGATCGTCGATACGCGCCAGGCCAATGGTCATATAGTCCGCTGGCCCCATCGGCTTTTGCGGCACGGCGGCGCGGGGGGCGGCGGCAGGGGCAGGGGCGGCAGGCTGCGCCTTCTCCACCGGCTGCGCCTTCAGTGCCTTCACGCCTTCGCGGCCTGCTTCAACGGCGACGGCCACCAGATCGTCAAACGTCGGGTTGTCATCGCGGCCCATCAGGGTCTCGACCAGCATCGGGATATTGACCCCGGCCACGACCTCATGGTGCTCTTTATCGACGACAATACGGCTGGCAGCGTTAAACGGGCTGCCGCCCCATGTATCAACGAGAAACAGCACGCCCTGATGAGTGTCGAGCTTTGCCAACTGCGCATTGTACTTTTCGATCAGCGTTTCGGCGTTTTCACCCGGTACGAAATCGATCCAGCCTACGTTCTCTTGTTCGCCCAATAGCATTTCAGCTGTTTTAAGCAGCTGCTCTGCAGCCCAGCCATGTGTGCCTATCACAATAGCAATGGTCACTTGCTACCTCCTTTATTATCGTGAATACATCCGTAGCAGATGCATTGTGAATCGTTACGTCATAGCGAATCGATTCAGAGAGGGATGACATAGAAAATTCAGTCTTCGCGAATTATTTTAGATAGTGAAAAAATAATTTATGTGATTCAGATCCGTAATTTAGCTTTAATCGGAAAAGAAATTTTGTTGCGCAAAATATCTCCGAAAATGCAAATTCTGGTAAATCTTTGCAAAATCGTAATTCTCTCTGTTATGTTTACTTTCTGTTTATAATCACTGGAGTAGAGGGCAGCTGCCCACCGTATGGACCGTCACCGACGTCAGTTTACCTTCAGGCCGCTTAGCGCCTGTGTTAACCCCCTTTCTGTTGTCATCACGCCTGCATGTTGTAAGGCCCCGTTTTGTCATTCCTTTAGCAGGAGCCTGTCATGGAATTCTTAATGGACCCCTCAATCTGGGTGGGATTGTTGACGCTTGTCGTACTTGAAATCGTTCTCGGTATCGATAACCTGGTGTTTATCGCCATTCTGGCCGACAAACTGCCACCGAAGCAGCGAGACAAGGCCCGGCTGATCGGTCTCTCCCTTGCGCTGGTGATGCGCCTGGCGCTGCTCTCTGTGATCTCCTGGATGGTGACGCTGACCCAGCCGCTCTTTTCGGTCATGGATTTCACCTTCTCCGGCCGCGATCTCATCATGCTGCTCGGGGGGATATTCTTACTCTTTAAAGCGACAACAGAATTACACGAGCGCCTGGAGAACCGCGAGCACGACAGCGGCCAGGGGAAAGGCTACGCCAGCTTCTGGGTGGTGGTGGTGCAGATCGTTATCCTCGATGCGGTCTTCTCCCTCGATGCGGTGATCACTGCGGTAGGGATGGTGAACCACCTGCCGGTGATGATGGCCGCGGTGGTGATCGCCATGGCGGTAATGCTGCTGGCCTCGAAGCCGCTGACGCGCTTTGTTAACCAACACCCAACGGTGGTAGTGCTCTGCCTGAGCTTCCTGCTGATGATTGGTCTGAGCCTGGTGGCGGAAGGCTTTGGCTTCCATATTCCGAAAGGCTACCTCTACGCGGCAATTGGCTTCTCGATCATCATTGAGTTCTTCAACCAGGTGGCACGCCGTAACTTTATTCGTCATCAGTCGACGCTGCCGCTGCGAGCGCGTACCGCCGACGCGATCCTGCGTCTGATGGGCGGTCGCCGTCAGGCTGCGGTTCAGCATGAGCCGGACAGCCAGTCCCCGGTTTCGGTGCCTGAAGGCGCGTTTGCGGATGAAGAGCGCTACATGATCAACGGCGTGCTCACCCTCGCGTCACGCTCTTTACGCAGCATCATGACGCCGCGGGGCGAGATCAGCTGGGTCGATGCCAACCTTGAGGTGGACGCTATTCGCCAGCAGCTGCTCTCCTCGCCGCACAGCCTCTTCCCGGTGTGCCGGGGCGAGCTGGATGAAGTTATCGGCATCGTGCGTGCGAAAGAGCTGCTGATGGCGCTGGAAGAGGGCGTCGACGTGGCGGCTATCGCCTCGGCGTCCCCGGCCATCGTGGTACCGGAAACGCTGGATCCCATCAAGCTGCTGGCGGTTCTCCGCCGCGCACGGGGGAGCTTCGTGATGGTCACCAACGAGTTTGGCGTAGTGCAGGGCCTGGTCACGCCGCTTGACGTGCTGGAAGCCATTGCCGGTGAGTTCCCGGACGCCGATGAGACGCCGGAGATTGTCACCGACGGCGACGGCTGGCTGGTCAAAGGCGCTACCGATCTTCACGCGTTGCAGCATGCGCTGGGGATGGATAACCTGGTGAACGACGAAGAGGATATCGCTACCGTTGCAGGGCTGGTCATTGCTATCAATGGTCAAATTCCCAAGCCGGGCGAGGTGCTGCAGCTTGCGCCATTAACCATTACCGTGGTTGAGGCGAACGACTACCGGGTCGATCTGGTACGGGTTGTTAAAGAGCAGCCGGTACAGGACGACGAAGAGGAGTAGCCTCGTTCAGCGTAGCGGCGTCATGGGCATCACATGCCCGCTATAGGTGGCTGGGGGCGGCGTACTGCCTGCCAGCCACGTGGGGAAATCTTTTAGCGGCATAGGCTTCGCGTAGAGAAATCCCTGAAAGATAGTCACCCCGCGCTGGCGCAAACGCTGCGCCTGCAGCGGGGTTTCAACCCCCTCCGCAATCAGCTCAATTTTCAGCCGCCTGCCCAGCGCGATAATAATATCCGTTACCGTCGAGTTCACCGCATCGGTGCCCACCGCCATGGTATAGGACTTATCAATCTTCAATACGTCCGGACGCAGCTTCTCCAGCCACGAGAGAGAGGTGTTACCGGTACCAAAGTCATCAATCGCCAGCTTCACCCCACGTCGGTGCAGGGCCCGCACGAGCCGGTAATCGATATCGGTGATCGCCTCCCGCTCGGTCAGCTCAATGGTGAGCTGCTGAACCGGATGGGCATGGAACCAGAGGCGGTTAAGATCCTTCAGCAGCGCGCCGTCGCGAAAATGGCTGGCGGAGACGTTGATCCCGATATGGAACTGGCTGTTGGCCGGGAACAGGCCTATCTGGCGGTGGGTCTCTGCCAGCACGTAGCGCGTCAGGGGAGCAATCAGGTTCTGCTCCTCGGCAATGGGGATAAAGACGTCCGGCGAGATCCAGCCCTGGCGCGGATTATTCCAGCGCAGCAGGATCTCCACCCCCTCACACTGATGGGTGGTGGCGTTCAGCAACGGCTGGCAGAAAAGCTCAAACTCATGGGCCGCCATACCGAGGTTGATCTCCCAGGAGAAGCTCATCCGGTTGGCGGTAACAATCCAGGCGATATAGCCCATCAGCAGGCTGATGATCACCGCCAGCGGCAGCTGGGAAGGAAGGTGGCGCAGCGCCAGCTCGCCTGCGCCAGGGCCCCTCACGCTAATGGTAAAGGGAAACTGTTCCGAGCTCTGCTGAAACCGTGTCTCGTTGACCAGCGGCGGCAGGCTATCCACGACCCCGGCACCGTAGATCAAATGCCGATTACCCACCGTTACGCTCGCTCCGGTGATCAGCGGTTTCTGCGGCTCCAGCATCAGGCGAGTGAGCAGGTCGATATTGATCACCTCCATCACCCCATCCTGACCGTTCTGGGTCAGGGGAAACCACTGGATCAGTATCGGGCTGCCATGCAGCAGGGAGTTATCGGTAGTGAGCAAGAGCAGTGGCTGAGCGGTAGGAAGTGCGGGTTGAAGCTGATGAATGGGGACGTTGCGATAACCGAAAATGCTGGAGCAGTAGAGGACGCCGTTTTTGATAAGGCCGATAGAGCGTACGGTTTGCATCGTCGCGGCCTGTTTTCGTAGCGCCAGGTGCGCCTCGTCGCAGGGCTGGCCCACCAGCGGGAGAAGTACCCCCCGGCCCTGGGCCAAAGGGATCAGGATCCTGTTCAACGACGAGACCGCGTGGCTCGTAAAAGAGAGGATCCGCTGTTGGTTAGCGTTGCGCTCGGAAATGTAGCGTGAGCCAAGCGTCAGGAAAAGCGTGAAGATCGCGACAATCACGCAGACGATGGCGCGTTTTCGACGGTAGCTTCTTATAATATGCTGTGCTGTTTGCATGTCCTGACGGTCCCCAGGAGAGCCGTTGGCGAAAAAGCAAACGGCAACACAGCAAGTGTAGTGGGGAAAAAATAATCGGCATCAAAAAGGGAAACAATTAGCCCTTTCGGGTGAAAGGGCCAGATAACGTATTAGTCGCACTGCACCTTGATTGCCAGACCGCCGCGAGAGGTTTCGCGGTACTTAGCGTTCATGTCCTTGCCGGTTTCATACATGGTTTCGATCACCTTATCCAGCGACACGCGCGGGGCGCTGGTACGGCGCATCGCCATGCGAGAGGCGTTGATGGCCTTCACCGAGGCAATGGCGTTACGCTCAATGCACGGCACCTGCACCTGGCCGGCGACCGGGTCACAGGTCAGACCCAGGTTATGCTCCATGCCGATCTCTGCCGCCACGCAAACCTGCTCCGGGCTGGCACCCATCAGCTCCGCAAGGCCCGCCGCCGCCATAGAGCAGGCAACGCCAACTTCACCCTGACAACCCACTTCCGCGCCGGAGATCGAGGCGTTCATCTTGTAAAGCGTCCCGATTGCGCCTGCGGCCAGGAAGTAACGGGTGTAGATATCCGGGGTAACCGGCTCGATAAAGTGATCGTAGTAGGCCAGCACCGCCGGCACGATCCCGCATGCGCCGTTGGTCGGGGCTGTGACCACTCGGCCACCGGCGGCGTTCTCTTCGTTCACCGCCAGCGCGAACATGTTGACCCAGTCAACCACCACCATCGGATCGCTGGAGTGCTTGTCGCTGGCAACCAGCAGACGGCGCAGGGCTGAGGCACGGCGCGGCACCCGCAGCGGACCCGGCAGTACGCCTTCGGTGTTCATGCCGCGATCGATACAGGCCTGCATTGTCTGCCAGACGTGAGCAAAGTAGTCGGCAATCTCTTCTTTGCTGTGCAGGGCCAGCTCGTTCTGCATCACCATGCCGGAGAGGGAGAGGCCGGTCTCTTTGCACCAGTTCAGGATCGCCTGGGCAGAGTTGTACGGGTAGGGCACGCTGACGGCCTGGGCGCTCTCTTTACCAAAGTGCTCTTCATCGACGATAAACCCGCCGCCGATGGAGTAATAGGTTTTGCTGTAGAGCTCTTTCTCGCCCTGATATGCATGGATGCGCATGCCGTTCTCATGCAGCGGCAGGTTGTCGCTCTGGAAACGCATCCCGTTATCGGCAGGGAAGTCTACTTCGTGACGCCCCTGAGCCAGCAGCAGGCGGCCACGGGTCTCTACGTCGCGGATGAACGCCGGAATCGCATCGATATCGACGGTCGCCGGCTCGTTACCCGCGAGGCCCATAATAATGGCGATATCGGTATGGTGACCACGGCCGGTCAGCGACAGCGAACCATAGACATCCACCGCCACGCGGGTGACGCTCTCCAGCAATCCCTTTTCGACCAGATCATCGACGAACTGTTTCCCGGCCTTCATGGGCCCAACAGTATGAGAAGAGGAAGGACCAATTCCCACTTTAAACATGTCGAATATACTAATCACGCTAACACTCCTGACAGGGTTGCCGGACCCTCCGGCAACGATGTAATAATTGCGCATAGTGTAAGAGGGAACCGTGGGATCGGTTTAACTATTCACATGAATTAAACTAATAGCCAACCTCTATTTTACTAATGCTGAGAGGCAGGTCACGCCTGGTGAAAAACGGGCGCTGTGTAAAGTATAGTCAGGGTTTGAGACCGATTTGTAAGGCCAGCTCACGAATTATGCCCGCCGTCATGCCCCAGACAAAGTAATGCTGATACCAGGAGAGCCATACCCGGTGCGCATTGCCGCGCCGGTGGATATCCAGCGGGTGATAACGTCCCAGGCGCAGTGCTTCGGCCAGCGGCATTTCAAACACCGCCGCCACCTCATCCTCGCTGGCGTGGTAGTGCAGATCCGGCGGGATAATGCCCACCACCGGGGTAACCTGAAAGCCGGTCACGCTGTCTACCGGAGGCAGAACACCAATCACCTCAACCGCCTCGGGCGGAATGGCGACCTCCTCCTCGGCCTCGCGCAGGGCGGCGGCAATAATAGAGGCATCGCTGCTGTCCACGGCCCCACCGGGGAAAGCCACCTGGCCCGCGTGCTTACGCAGCCGCGCTGAGCGCTGGGTGAGCAGCAGCCCTGGCTGCTCACGGCGTACCACCGGGATCAGCACCGCCGCCTGGCGGTTGTTCAGGCTCGCACCGCTGGCCTGGGGGCGTAAAAGTTGGAAGCGTGATAAAAAATCGTCCAGGGTCAGGTTTGTGCTCTCCACCGGTTATCTCTCCAGCTGATGCAGAATACGATTAACTTTATCAAAGGTTTCCTGATATTCCGCCTCGGGCTGACTATCGGCAACGATGCCGCCCCCGGCGGAGCAGTAAATCTGCCCGTTGCAGGCGCTTAGAGTGCGGATAGTGATGCTGGTGTCCATGGTGCCGCAGAAGCTGATATAGCCGATGCTGCCACACCAGGCATTACGCCGCTGCGGCTCCAGCTCGTCAACAATCTGCATCGCCCGCACCTTTGGCGCGCCGGTGATCGAGCCGCCGGGAAAGGCAGCCCGCAGCAGATCGCAGGCGTGCTGTGAGGCGGGCAGTCGGGCGGTGACGGTGCTGACCAGATGGTGCACGGCAGGAAACGGCTCCACCACAAACAGCTCCGGGACGCGCACCGAGCCGGGCATCGCCACTCGGCCAATGTCGTTGCGCATCAGGTCAACGATCATCAGGTTTTCAGCGCGATCCTTCGGCGAGGCCGCCAGCTTTTCCGCCTGCTGGCGATCGGCCTGCGGATCCGCCAGCCGGGGCAGGGTACCTTTGATGGGCCGGGTCTGAATGCGATCCCGCTCCAGATGGATAAACCGCTCAGGGGAGAGGCTCAGGATGGCCCCGTCCTCAAGACGCAGGAAGGCGCTGAACGGTGCGCGGTTGCTGGCGTTAAGGCGGGTGAACGCCTGCCACTCATCGCCTTGATAGGTAGCCTGAAAGCGCTGGGCCAGATTGACCTGATAGCAGTCGCCGCTCTGCAAATAAGCCTGCACGCGCGCAAATTTATCGGCATACTGCGCTGGCGTCATATTGGCGCGCCAGCGGGAGGTGAGGCAAAAATCCTCGCTGGCGGGTACTTGCTGGGCCTCCAGCCAGGCGAGACGGGCATTGACGTCGCCGTGGCTCAGCAGCGACACACGTTTCTGATGGTGATCGACAATCAGCGCCCAGTCATAGAGCCCCACCGCCATATCCGGCAGGGCGATGTCGGCCTCTGCCTGCGTGGGCAGTTTTTCAAAGCGTCGACCCAGATCGTAGCCAAACAGCCCCAGCGCGCCGCCCAGGAAGGGGAGGTCCGGATCCACCTCGGCAGAGAGTGCCAGCGACGTCAGCGCCTGCTGAAGCAGCGCCAGCGGATCGGCAGTGGACACCTCCGTGCCGTTCAGCGTCACGCGTGTGCTCTCACCGGTGGTCACCAGCGTGCCCAGCGGATCGGCGACCAGAATATCGAAGCGGCTGTAGGCGTGCTCGGCATGGCCGGAGTGCAGCAGCATCGCCCACGGCAGGTGGCTCAGACGCGCAAACCAGAACTCAGCGGCGTCGTGACGCCACGGTAGGGTAATAACGGTAGGGGAAAGCGTGTTCATGTATGGCAAACAACCAGGTAGCGTGAAATAATTAGCGCTGATAATCTAGCAGGAGTTAACGATGTTTGCAGGTTTACCTTCGCTCAGTCATGAGCAGCAGCAGCAGGCGGTAGAACGTATTCAGCAGCTTATGTCTGAAGGCATGAGCAGCGGGCAGGCGATCGCGGTGGTCGCCGAAGAGCTGCGTGCCAACCATACCGGAGAACGGATCGTGGCACGCTTTGAAGATGAGGATGAAGAAGAGTAGGTCTATACCGCGGCGATAATTTTAATTTCGACCCGGTACTGCGGGTTCATCAGCGTCGCCTGTACGGTGCAGCGTACTGGCGCATGGCCTGCTACCACCCATGCATCCCACGCGCGGTTCATTGCCGCAAAATCATTAACGTCGGCCAGAAAAATCGTCGCGTCAAGAATGCGCGTTTTATCGCTACCCTGTTTCGCCAGCACGGCATCAATCTGCGCCAGGGTGTTGGCGGTCTGCGCCTCGGCGTCAGCCTCAAGGTTCTCCGGCACGCCGGTGTAGTACAGCGTCTGGTTGTGGATCACGGCATCGGACCAGCGGGCCTCGGCATCAATACGTTTAATCGTCACTTTTCACTCCGTTATGGCTTTTTTGCAGGGCCAAGACTGCCACAGGGGAGCGATCCTGTCACGACTTCGGCTAGCTAAAAATTCCCGCGCCTGACATAATCACTGGCGATATAACCAGGGGGCGGCGTGGCAGAGAACAGTGTAACGGACGATTTTGCAACAGACGGGCAGTTAGCGAAAGCGATACCGGGGTTTAAACCGCGTGAGCCGCAGCGGCAGATGGCCCAGGCGGTCAGCGCGGCCATTGCTAACACCCAGCCGCTGGTGGTTGAGGCCGGAACCGGGACGGGGAAAACCTACGCCTATCTGGCCCCGGCCCTGCGCGCCGGGAAAAAGGTCATTATCTCCACCGGCTCGAAGGCGCTACAGGATCAGCTCTACAGTCGCGATCTGCCGACCGTCTCCCGCGCGCTGGAGTACACCGGCCGTCTGGCGCTGCTCAAAGGGCGCTCCAACTACCTGTGCATCGAACGTCTTGAGCAGCAGGCGCTGGCCGGAGGCGATCTGCCGGTGCAGATCCTCAGCGACGTTATCCTGCTGCGGTCATGGTCGAGCCAGACCCTTGATGGCGACATCAGCACCTGCGCCAGCGTGGCGGAGGACTCTCAGGCCTGGCCGCTGGTCACCAGCACCAACGACAACTGCCTCGGCAGCGACTGCCCGATGTATAAAGATTGCTTTGTGGTCAAGGCGCGTAAGAAGGCGATGGACGCTGACGTCGTGGTGGTTAACCACCATCTCTTTCTCGCTGACATGGTGGTGAAAGACAGCGGCTTTGGCGAGCTGATCCCTGAGGCCGACGTGATGATCTTCGACGAAGCGCATCAGCTGCCGGATATTGCCAGCCAGTACTTCGGCCAGTCGCTCTCCAGCCGCCAGCTGCTGGATCTGGCGAAAGATTTCACCATTGCCTACCGCACCGAACTGAAAGATACCCAGCAGCTGCAGAAGTGTGCGGATCGCCTGGCGCAGAGCGCGCAGGATTTCCGTCTACAGCTGGGCGAGCCGGGCTATCGCGGCAACCTGCGCGAGCTGCTGGCGGACAGCCACGTCCAGCGCGCGCTGCTGCTGCTCGATGATGCCTTAGAGCTGTGCTACGACGTGGCCAAGCTCTCTCTTGGTCGTTCGGCGCTGCTCGACGCGGCCTTTGAACGGGCCACGCTCTACCGCACGCGCCTCAAGCGGCTGAAAGAGATCAACCAGCCGGGCTTCAGCTACTGGTATGAGTGCACCTCGCGTCACTTTACCCTCGCCCTGACACCGCTCACCGTGGCGGAGAAGTTCAAAGAGGTGATGGCCCAGAAGCCGGGAAGCTGGATCTTTACCTCGGCCACGCTCTCGGTGAACGACGACCTGCACCACTTTACCTCCCGCCTCGGGATTGAAACGGCAGAGTCGATGCTGCTGCCCAGTCCGTTTGATTTCGCCCGCCAGGCGCTGCTCTGCGTGCCGCGCAATCTGCCGCAGACCAACCAGCCCGGCGCGGCGCGCCAGCTGGCGGCCATGCTGAGGCCCATGATCGAGGCCAACAACGGCCGCTGCTTTATGCTCTGCACCTCCCACGCCATGATGCGCGATCTGGCGGAGCAGTTCCGCGCTACACTGTCGCTGCCGGTGCTGTTGCAGGGGGAGACCAGCAAGGGCCAGCTGCTACAGCAGTTTGTCACCGCCGGAAACGCCCTGCTGGTGGCAACCAGCAGCTTCTGGGAAGGGGTAGACGTGCGCGGCGATACCCTGTCGCTGGTGATCATCGACAAGCTGCCCTTTACCTCACCGGACGATCCGCTGCTGAAGGCGCGAATGGAGGATTGCCGCCTGCGCGGGGGCGATCCTTTTGACGATGTTCAGCTGCCGGACGCGGTGATCACCCTCAAGCAGGGGGTAGGCCGCCTGATCCGCGACATCGACGACCGTGGCGTGCTGGTGATCTGCGACAACCGACTGGTGATGCGTCCCTATGGCGCCACCTTCCTTGCCAGTCTGCCGCCTACGCCGCGCACCCGGGATATCGCCCGCGCGGTGAGATTCCTGTCCGGGACCTCTGCGCAGTAATTTGCCGCAGAGTGTGCTAAGATGCGCGCCATTTTATTGAATCAACACCCCGAGAGCGCGAAGACCGATGCGAATTCTGGCTATTGATACCGCCACAGAGGCCTGTTCCGTTGCCCTGTGGAATGACGGTACGACCTCTGCCCACTTTGAACTCTGCCCAAGAGAACATACCCAACGTATTTTACCTCTGGTTCAGCAGACGCTGAACGACAGCGGCGTTACCCTTGGCGAACTCGACGCGCTGGCCTTTGGCCGCGGGCCGGGCAGCTTTACCGGCGTGCGCATTGGCATCGGCATTGCCCAAGGCCTGGCGCTGGGTGCCGAGCTGCCGATGATCGGCGTCTCGACGCTGGCCACCATGGCGCAGGGTGCATGGCGTAAAACCGGCGCAACGCGCGTGCTGGCCGCCATCGATGCCCGCATGGGCGAAGTCTACTGGGCCGAGTACCAGCGGGATGAGCAGGGCGTCTGGCACGGCGAAGAGAGCGAGGCGGTGCTGAAGCCGGACGCGGTGAGCGAACGTCTGGCCCAGCTCAGCGGATCTTGGGCCACGGTGGGCACCGGCTGGCCGGCATGGCCGGATCTCGGCCAAGAGAGCGGGCTGACGCTCAGCGACGGTGGCATCCTCCTGCCTGCCGCTGAAGATATGCTCCCGCTCGCTTGCCAACTTTTTGCCCAGCACCGCACCGTCGCCGTAGAGCATGCGGAGCCGGTTTATTTGCGCAACGAGGTGGCCTGGAAGAAACTTCCGGGCAGAAAATGAATCTCAGCTATATACATAACGTAACAATGTAAATAGCAGGAAGGTGGTAAGTGAAGGTATCCCAAAAGGTGGGTCAAAGCAGGTCCGGGCGCTGGCTGCTGGCAGGCTTAGCCGCCTTAGCGTTGAGCGGCTGCATCTCGGTGCCTGACGCCATTAAAGGCAGCAGCCCAACGCCGCAGCAGGATCTGGTTCGGGTGATGAATGCGCCTGAGCTGTACGTCGGCCAGGAGGCGCGCTTCGGCGGTAAAGTTATCGGCTTGCAGAACAAGCAGGGACAAACCCGGCTGGAGATTGCCTCGGTACCGCTGGACAGCGGCGCGCGCCCCGTGCTGGGTGAACCTTCCCGCGGGCGTATCTACGCCGACGTGAACGGCTTCCTCGATCCGGTGGATTTCCGTAACCAGTATGTGACCGTGGTCGGCACCATTAGCGGCGTTGAGCAGGGCAAAGTGGGCGAGACCCCCTATAAGTTTATGGTCATGAAGGTGAGTGGCTATAAGCGCTGGCATCTACAGCAGCAGGTTATGCTGCCGCCGCAGCCGATTGACCCCTGGTACTGGGGACCGGGGCCTAATCCGTGGCGTTACGGTGGCTACGGAGGTTACGGCTGGTACAACGCCGGTCCAGCCCCGGTGCATACCATCGTAACAGAGTAACTCTCTGTTAAATAAGAGAAGAGACAGCGGACTATCCGCTGTTTCTCCTTTTTTATGACCATAACAAGAATAAAAGAGTGACGCGCTTCGCAACCTGTGAATCGGCCAATTAATAAACTGGTACAATGAGTTAATATAATGTTAACGGCATGTTTATTAAGCGGAGTTGCGATGACGACGAATTTTCATTTCAGAGGTGACGCATTGAAGAAGGTTTGGCTTAACCGTTATCCCGCCGACGTGCCAGCGGACATCAACCCCGATCGCTATCAATCCCTTGTGGAACTCTTCGAAAACGCCGCGATCCGTTACGCGGACCAGCCGGCGTTTATCAACATGGGCGAGACCATGACCTTCCGTAAGCTGGAAGAGCGCAGCCGTGCCTTTGCCGCCTGGCTACAGCACGGACTGGGGTTAAAGAAGGGCGACCGCGTGGCGCTGATGATGCCCAACCTGCTGCAGTATCCGGTAGCGCTGTTTGGTATTTTGCGTGCCGGTATGGTGGTGGTCAACGTTAACCCGCTCTATACCCCGCGCGAGCTGGAGCATCAGCTCAACGACAGCGGCGCGGCGGCTATCGTCATCGTCTCTAACTTTGCCCACACCCTTGAAAAGGTGGTGCAGAAAACCCAGGTGCAGCACGTGATTTTGACCCGCATGGGGGATCAGCTCTCTGCGGCGAAGGGGACGCTGGTCAACTTCGTGGTCAAGTACGTTAAGCGACTGGTCCCAAAATATCACCTGCCGGACGCCATCTCGTTTCGTCAGGCGCTGCACAACGGCTACCGGATGCAGTACGTTAAGCCGGAGGTCGTCCCGGACGATCTCGCTTTCCTGCAGTACACCGGCGGCACCACCGGCGTGGCCAAAGGGGCGATGCTGACCCACCGCAACATGCTGGCTAACCTCGAACAGGTGAATGCCACCTACGGGCCGCTACTGCACCGGGGAAAAGAGCTGGTGGTTACCGCTCTGCCGCTGTATCACATCTTTGCCCTGACCATGAACTGCCTGCTGTTTATCGAGCTGGGCGGGCAGAACCTGCTGATCACCAACCCGCGTGATATTCCAGGGCTGGTGAAGGAGCTGGCGAAGTACCCATTTACTGCCATGACCGGGGTGAATACCCTGTTTAACGCGCTGCTGAACAACAAAGAGTTTCAGCAGCTCGATTTCTCTACGCTGCACCTCTCCGCAGGCGGCGGGATGCCCGTTCAGCAGGCGGTCGCCGAACGCTGGGTGAAGCTTACCGGGCAGTATCTGCTAGAAGGCTACGGCCTGACGGAGTGCTCTCCGCTGGTGAGCGTGAACCCGCACGATATCGACTACCACAGCGGCAGCATCGGCCTGCCGGTGCCCTCTACGGAAGTGAAGCTGATTGACGACGAGGGCAGGGAAGTACCGCACGGCGAGCCGGGCGAGCTGTGCGTCAAGGGGCCGCAGGTGATGCTGGGCTACTGGCAGCGCCCTGATGCTACCGACGAGATCATTAAAGATGGCTGGCTGATGACTGGCGATATCGCGGTGATGGACGACGAAGGCTTCCTGCGCATCGTCGATCGTAAAAAAGATATGATCCTGGTCTCCGGCTTCAACGTCTACCCTAACGAAATTGAAGACGTGGTGATGCAGCACCCTGGCGTGCAGGAAGTGGCCGCCGTCGGCGTGCCGTCCACCAGCAGCGGGGAAAAGGTCAAAATTTTCGTAGTGAAAAAGGACCCCACCCTCAGCGAAGAGGCGCTCATTACCTTCTGCCGCCGTCAGCTGACCGGCTATAAGGTACCGAAGCTGGTGGAGTTTCGTGAGGAGCTGCCGAAATCCAACGTCGGCAAAATTTTACGGCGAGAATTACGTGACGAAGCGCGCGGCAAAGTAGACAATAAGGTCTAAGCTTCGAGTGAGTCGCCCAACGCCGGTTAGCCCGGCGTTTTTTATGGGCGCAAACCAAAGAGAGTATGATTTGAACTACCAGATGATCACTACCAACGACGCGCTGGCGACCATGAGCGAGGCGGCGCGCGCGTTTCCGGCTCTAGCCATCGATACCGAATTTGTCCGCACCCGCACCTACTATCCGCAGCTGGGCCTGATCCAGGTCTACGACGGCCAGCAGGTTTCGCTGATCGATCCGCTGGAGATCACCGACTGGACGCCGTTCCGCGAGCTGATGATGGATCGCGCGGTCACCAAGTTTCTCCACGCCGGCAGTGAAGATCTGGAAGTTTTCCTCAACGTGTTTGGCGAGCTGCCGCAGCCGCTGATCGATACCCAGATCCTTGCCGCCTTCAGCGGCCGTCCGCTGTCGTGGGGCTTCGCCTCCATGGTAGAGGAGTACACCGGTCTGGCGCTGGATAAAAGCGAATCCCGCACCGACTGGCTGGCGCGTCCGCTGACCGAGCGCCAGTGCGACTACGCTGCGGCCGACGTCTGGTATCTGCTGCCTATCGCCCACAAGCTGATGGCGGAGACCGAGGCGGCGGGGTGGCTGCCTGCTGCGCTGGACGAGTGCCGCTTGATGCAGGTGCGTCGTCAGGAAGTGCTGGCCCCGGAAGAGGCGTGGCGCGATATTAGCAACGCCTGGCAGCTGCGTACCCGTCAGCTGGCCTGCCTGCAGCTGCTGGCAGCGTGGCGTCTGCGTAAGGCGCGCGAGCGCGATCTGGCGGTAAACTTTGTGGTGCGGGAAGAGAACCTGTGGGCGGTCGCACGCTATATGCCGGGCAGCCTCGGCGAGCTGGATAGCATCGGGCTCTCGGGGAGCGAGATCCGCTTCCACGGTAAAACGCTGCTGGCGATGGTTGCGCAGGCCCAGGCGTTGCCGGAGGAGGCGCTCCCGGAGCCGCTGCTGAACCTGCTTGATATGCCGGGCTATCGCCGGGCCTTCAAGGCGATTAAGGCGCTGGTGCAGGAGGTGAGCGTAGCAAAAGGGGTAAGCGCCGAGCTGCTGGCCTCGCGTCGACAAATAAATCAGCTGCTTAACTGGCACTGGAATATTAAGTCGTTTGCCACTCCGCCGGAACTTATCTCCGGCTGGCGCGGTGAATTAATGGTGGCAAGTCTTCAGGCTCTGCTGCTGGAATTTCCCCGCTAGCGAACGCGGCACTGTAAATAAACACAGTGAATAAGCATAAATAAAAAAGGCAGCGCTTAACGGGCTGCCTTTTTAATGAAGGAGATAACGGTAAAACGTTATTTCGTCTCTTCAGCTTCCGGTAGGGTAACGTTGAGCTCAAGAATAGAAATATCGCCGTCTTTTTGCTCCAGCTGTACCGTCACCATTTCCGGATCGATCTGCACATACTTACAAATCACTTCCAGAATATCTTTGCGCAGCTGCGGCAAATAGTGCGGCTCGGCATCGCTGCGGCGACGCTCGGCCACGATGATCTGCAGGCGCTCTTTCGCTATGTTAGCGGTACTCTTCTTTCGTGAGAGAAAAAAGTCTAGTAATGCCATAATTTATCCTCCGAACAGGCGTTTGAGGAAACCTTTCTTCTCTTCTTCGATGAAGCGGAAAGGGCGTTCTTCTCCCAGCAGACGTTCCACGGTATCAGCATACGCTTTACCGGCATCTGATGTCGCGTCCAGGATCACAGGTTCGCCCTGGTTAGAGGCGCGCAGCACGGACTGATCTTCCGGGATAACCCCGACCAGCTTGATGCGCAGGATCTCCAGCACATCTTCCATGCTCAGCATGTCGCCTTTACTAACGCGGCCCGGGTTGTAGCGGGTCAGCAGCAGATGCTCTTTAATCGGCTCTTGACCGTTCTCGGCGCGGCGCGATTTAGAGGAGAGAATGCCCAGAATGCGGTCCGAGTCGCGTACTGAGGAGACCTCTGGGTTAGTGGTAATAACGGCTTCATCTGCGAAGTAGAGCGCCATCAGCGCGCCGGTTTCGATCCCGGCAGGGGAGTCGCAGACGATGAAATCGAAATCCATCTTCTTCAGATCGTCGAGCACTTTCTCGACGCCGTCACGGGTCAGCGCGTCTTTGTCACGCGTCTGGGAGGCAGGAAGAATATAGAGGCTTTCCGTACGCTTATCTCTGATCAACGCCTGGTTTAGCGTTGCGTCGCCCTGAATAACGTTAACGAAATCATAGACTACCCGGCGTTCACAACCCATGATCAGGTCGAGGTTACGCAGGCCGATATCGAAGTCGATAACGACGGTCTTCTTTCCCTTCTGGGCCAAACCAGTCGCGATGGCCGCGCTGGATGTCGTCTTACCGACGCCCCCTTTACCCGAAGTAACAACAATAATGCGTGCCATAGGTGTTCCTTGTTATAAGGGCTTAATTCAATGGTTGAACAGTCAAAGCGTTATCCGCGAGGAGCAGGCGTGCCGCTTTGCCATAATATTCGGCTGGGATTTGATCGCTCAGCCAGTATTCACCCGCGATGGAGACCAGCTCCGCGGTGAGATGTGTGCAAAAAATTTGTGCTTCTCTGTCGCCGTTGGCCCCCGCCAGCGCCCGTCCACGCATCATGCCATAGATATGGATATTGCCATCGGCGATCAGCTCTGCGCCCGCGCTGACGTGGCTGGTAACGATCAGATCGCAGCCCGGGGCATATATTCTCTGTCCGGAACGGACCGGAACATCAATTAAGCGTGTTTTTGTGATCGGCGCGACAACGGGCTCTTCAACCATCGGCGCTTCAACAATTGGCGCTTCAACGACCGGGGCCACAGCAGCAGGCGGCTGGCGCAGTTTTTCTTTGCCTTCCGTCAGCAGTGGGAGCCCAGCGCGGTCAATCTCCGCCTTCAGCTCGGCCTGTTTACAGCCGCTAACGCCGATAACACGCAAACCGGTGCTGGCAATCGCTTTATGCAATGCAGACCAGTTTACCGCCTCGTCCAGCGCGGAAATGTTAATAACAACGGGAGCATGCTGTAAAAAAGCGGGAGCCTGAGCGATTTTGTCTTCTAAGGCCTGACGAATAACCTCGGGTTTCGCATCATGCAAATGAACCACTGATAAGGTAAAACTACTGCCTTTAAGCTCGATGGGCGTGTTTGACATCCTGACCTTACTCATTTAGCTATTATCCCCCGCACAGCGGGTGATATTCCGAAGACTCTCAGGCATGTTATAGTCCCTGCTATATTGAGGCAAGACACCTCCCCTTAATTAAGAGTAAAAGTATGTTTTGTGTGATCTACCGAAGTGCTAAGCGTGAACAGACCTATTTGTATATCGAGAAAAAAGATGATTTTTCTCGCGTCCCTGAGCCATTAATGAAAAGTTTTGGCCAGCCGGTCATGACGATGCTGCTGCCCCTCGACGGGCGCAAAAGCTTAGCCAATGCCGATCTGGACAAGGTCAAAGCGGCGCTGAAAGAGCAGGGATACTACCTGCAAATGCCGCCCCCGCAGGAGGATCTCCTTAAGCAGCATCTGCAAAGCAGCGGGAAGATTGACAAATCCTGAGACGGCGGTGATAGTCAAATTTCACTCGCGTTCAAAGGGTTACTCAGGGGGTAACATGTATCAGCATCATAACTGGCAGGGTGCACTGTTAGATTTTCCCGTTAGTAAGGTTGTTTGCGTTGGCAGTAACTATGCGAAACATATTCAGGAGATGGGCAGCGCTACGCCGGACGAGCCGGTGCTGTTTATCAAGCCTGAAACCGCGCTCTGCGATCTCCGCCAGCCGTTGGCCTTGCCGCAGGGGCTAGGATCGGTGCACCACGAAGTTGAGCTGGCGGTGCTGATCGGCGCTACGCTGCGCCAGGCCTCGGAAGAGCACGTTCAACAGGCGATTGCCGGCTACGGCGTGGCGCTGGATCTGACGCTGCGTGATGTTCAGGGCAAAATGAAGAAGGCCGGGCAGCCGTGGGAGAAGGCCAAAGGCTTTGACAACTCTTGCCCGCTCTCCGGCTTTATTCCAGCAGCGGAGTTCGCAAGCGATCCGCAGAACACGCCGCTCGGGCTGAAGATCAACGGCGAGGTGCGTCAGCAGGGCACCACGGCGGATATGATCCACAAGATTGTGCCGCTGATTGCCTACATGAGCCGCTACTTCACCCTGCGCGCCGGGGACGTCATTCTTACCGGTACGCCGGAAGGCGTCGGTCCGCTGCACAGCGGCGACGAGCTGGAAGTGAGCTTCAACGGCCAGTCCCTCACCACCCGCGTGCTGTAAACCGTCTGTGCCATGTTTTGCCGTCGAAAGGGCGGCAAAACTTGCATCAATGTGCCAGAGTGGTTATAAGGTGCAGCTGAAATTTCACGGCGGACTTCCTTATGAGCGATACACCTTTCTGGCAGAGCAAAACCCTTGAGCAGATGACCGATGCCGAGTGGGAGTCGCTGTGCGACGGCTGCGGCCAGTGCTGCCTGCACAAGCTTCAGGATGAAGACACCGACGAGATCTACTTCACCAACGTCGCCTGCCGTCAGCTTAATATCAAAACCTGCCAGTGCCGCAACTACGAGCGGCGCTTCGAGTATGAACCGGACTGCATCAAGCTAACGCGGGAGAATCTGCCGACCTTTGAGTGGCTGCCGCCGACCTGTGCCTATCGCCTGCTGGCGGAGGGGAAAACATTGCCGCTCTGGCATCCGCTGCGTAGCGGCTCAAAAGCGGCGATGCACGCCGAGCGCATCTCGGTCCGCCACATTGCCGTGACGGAGTCCGAGGTACGGGACTGGGAGGATCACATCCTCAACAAGCCCGGCGCTTAACGACCAAAGAGGTCGCGTTTTTTCGGTTTGAACGCCTGGGCAATCAGCACGAGGATTGCCACGGCGAAGTAGGCGATAAAGATCCCTACCAGCCACTGCGGCATCTCCAGGGTCAGGAAGGACCACTGGCGTTCGGCGCAGTCGCCAGAGGCAACAAACACCTGCGGCAGCCACTTATCCAGCGGCAGCCAGCTCGGGAAACGGGCGGCGAAATCGCAGGTCATAAACGGGTTAGGGTGCAGCTGGATCATCGTATGCTCCCATGCCAGCTGAATGCCGCGCCACGCGCTGTAGAGCCAGATAGCAATCGCCACATAGCGCAGCGGCGTTTTCGGCGCGATTGCACCCACCAGCCCGGCGCCCATTACGCCAAACAGGGCGCAACGCTCATAAATACATAAAACGCACGGTTTAAGCAGCATCACATGCTGGAACCATAACGCCACCAGCTCAAGCGCCAACGCCGTCAGTGCCATAAGTAACCAGGCACCGCGCCCGTGAGAGCACTTGTTTAAAAATTGTAACATAATCATTTCCCTGGGAGATGCTAGACACCGCAGTGTAAACGAATTCACCCTGAGATGACAAAGGGTTCAGATGCGGGTGAAAGTGGGGGAAATAAGCGTTGTTTATGCTGGAAGTGCAAAAGCGTGGCAAAGGGTAAACGGTCAGCACAATACGCTAAAAATGGCCGTTTAAGAAAAGCGTAAAAACAGAACGGCGATCCCTTTTTCTTCCCGTTTCATGCTATCTGCTGCCCCCTCGCTCTGGTATGATGAGTCTCTTTGTTTCGCTGTGTAATGGAAATTTCTCTATGGTCATTAAGGCGCAGAGCCCGGCGGGTTTCGCGGAAGAGTACATCATTGAAAGTATCTGGAATAATCGCTTTCCACCCGGAACGATCCTGCCAGCTGAAAGAGAACTTTCCGAACTGATTGGCGTCACCCGCACCACGCTGCGCGAGGTGTTACAGCGTCTGGCGCGTGACGGCTGGCTGACCATCCAGCACGGGAAGCCGACCAAGGTGAATAACTTTTGGGAGACGTCAGGCCTCAATATTCTGGAGACGCTGGCCCGGCTCGATCATGAGAGCGTTCCGCAGCTGATCGACAACCTGCTGTCGGTGCGCACCAACATCGCCACCATTTTCATCCGCACCGCGTTTCGCCAGCATCCGCAGGACGCCCTGGACGTACTGGCCCGCGCGCGTGAGGTAGAAGATCACGCCGATGCCTTTGCCGAGCTGGACTACAACATTTTCCGCGGCCTCGCTTTTGCCTCCGGCAACCCTATCTATGGGCTGATCCTCAACGGCATGAAGGGGCTCTACACCCGTATCGGGCGGCACTACTTTGCCAACCCCGAGGCGCGCAGCCTGGCGCTGGGCTTCTACCACCGTCTGGGTGAGGTGTGTGAGCGCGGCGATCATGACAAGGTGTATGATATCGTGCGCCACTATGGACGCGACAGCGGAGAGATCTGGCACCGGATGCAGAAAAACCTGCCGGGCGATCTTGCTATCCAGAGTCGTTAAGTTCAGAGAGAAACAGGGAAAGCCCTCTCCGCCAGGAGAGGGACAGGCGTTACAGGCTATTCTGACGCGGCGGGCAGCGGTCCAACAGCTCTACGCTGCCATCTTCGTTCTGCTGCTCCAGCATCACATCAAATCCCCACAGGCGGTGCACGTGCTTCAGCACCTCCCGACGGCCCTTATCCAGCGGCGCACGGTTGTGCGGCACATAGCGCAGGGTCAAAGAGCGATCCCCACGCAGATCCACATTCCATACCTGGATATTTGGCTCAAGATTGCTGAGATTGTACTGTGCCGAGAGCTTAGCCCGGATCTCACGGTAGCCATCTTCGTTATGGATAGCGGCAATCTCCAGATAGTTATTGCGATCGTCATCCAGCACCGTGAAGAAGCGGAAGTCACGCATCACCTTCGGTGACAGGAACTGGCTAATAAAACTCTCGTCTTTGAAGTCGCGCATGGCGAAGTGCAGCGTCTCCAGCCAGTCCGATCCGGCAATATCCGGGAACCAGTATCTGTCCTCCTCGGTAGGGGACTGACAGATCCGTTTGATATCCTGGAACATGGCGAAGCCCAGCGCGTAGGGGTTGATCCCGCTATACCACGGGCTGTTGTAGGGCGGCTGGAACACCACGTTGGTGTGGCTATGGAGAAACTCCAGCATAAAGCGATCGGTCACTTTCCCCTCATCGTAGAGATGGTTGAGGATGGTGTAGTGCCAGAAGGTCGCCCACCCCTCGTTCATCACCTGGGTCTGTTTCTGCGGATAGAAATACTGGCTCACCTTACGCACGATGCGCAAAATCTCGCGCTGCCACGGCTCCAGCAGCGGGGCATTTTTCTCCATAAAATAGAGCAGGTTCTCCTGCGGCTCAGAGGGGTAGCGCCGCACTTCGGCGACCGTTTTCTCCTCCTCGCGCTTCGGCAGGGTGCGCCACAGGGTGTTTACCTGGCTCTGCAGATACTCTTCCCGGCTCTTCTGCCGCGCTTTCTCCTCCTGGAGAGAGATCTTCTGCGGTCGTTTGTAGCGATCGACGCCGTAGTTCATCAGGGCATGGCAGGAGTCGAGCAGCTTCTCTACCTCGACCACGCCATAGCGCTCTTCACAGTCGGTGATGTAGTTACGGGCAAAAATCAGGTAGTCAACAATGGAGCTGGCATCGGTCCAGCTACGGAACAGGTAGTTATTTTTGAAGAAGGAGTTATGCCCGTAGCAGGCATGGGCCATTACCAGCGCCTGCATGGTAATGGTGTTCTCCTCCATCAGGTAGGCGATACAGGGGTTGGAGTTGATGACGATCTCATAGGCCAATCCCTGCTGTCCGTGCTTATAGAGCCGCTCGGTCTCGATAAACTTCTTACCAAACGACCAGTGGGTATAGTTAATCGGCATCCCGACGCTGGAGTAGGCGTCCATCATCTGTTCAGAGGTGATCACTTCGATCTGGTGGGGATAGGTATCCAGCCGGTAGAGTTTGGCTACCCGATCGATCTCGGCCAGGTAGGTATCAAGCAGTTCGAATGTCCAGTCGGGTCCATCGCTGAGACGGGAGGTGTCCTTATTCATGGAGTCAATCGTAGCCATTAGCGCACCCTCATTGTTGGCGACTCTCTCTTGCAGGAGAGTCTCCTTTCAAGCATAGATCACCGCACCGGAAACCGGACTGGCGGGGAAATTTTTTCTTCGCCATTTCGCCGTGTAAAAAGGGGGGTAGGCCAGGCGTTTGCGCTATTTTATGCTGCGTTACAAGACGGCTCAGCAGGAGATACCAAATACTCCCCATCCGCGGCCATAGGCAGAGATGTGAGTTAAGTCACCATAAAAAAGCCATATGTTGAATAACATTTTCATCTGAGTTATCAATTTGTAATCAGATGATTGTTCTTAACCGATGAATGTTCGTAACTCGTCAGTTTTACTCATAGGGAGTGGCTATGCGCGTTGTGGTTCTGGGAAGTGGCGTCGTGGGCGTGACCAGCGCCTGGTATCTAAGTCAGGCGGGGCATGAGGTAACGGTAATTGAACGAGAGCCGGGATCGGCGCTGCAAACCAGCGCGGCCAACGCCGGACAGATCTCACCAGGCTATGCTTCACCCTGGGCCGCACCGGGTGTACCGCTGAAGGCGATCAAGTGGATGTTTGAACGTCATGCCCCGTTGGCTATCGGCCTTGACGGGACGGCGTTCCAGCTGAAGTGGATGTGGCAGATGCTGCGTAACTGCGACACCCGCCACTACATGGAGAATAAAGAGCGGATGGTGCGTCTGGCCGAGTACAGCCGCGACTGCCTGAAGGCCCTGCGCGACAGCACCGGCATTGAGTATGAGGGGCGGCAGGGCGGCACGCTACAGCTCTTCCGCACAGAACAGCAGTATGAGAACGCCACCCGCGACATTGCCGTGCTGGAAGAGGCCGGGGTCCCCTACCAGCTGCTGGAGTCTGCCCGGCTGGCAGAGGTTGAACCCGCCCTGGCCGAGGTGGCGCACAAGCTCACCGGTGGCCTGCGTCTGCCCAATGACGAAACCGGTGACTGCCAGCTCTTTACCCAGCGTCTGGCGCAGATGGCCGAGCAGACAGGCGTGGTGTTCCGCTACAACACCCCGGTCGATCGCCTGCTCTATGAGGGCGAGAAGATCTACGGCGTGAAGTGTGGCGATGAGGTGATCAAGGCCGATGCCTATGTGATGGCCTTTGGCTCATACTCCACCGCCATGCTGAAAGGCATCGTCGATATTCCGGTCTATCCCCTGAAAGGCTACTCGCTCACCATTCCCGTGGCGGAAGAGAGCGGTGCCCCGGTGTCGACTATCCTTGATGAGAGCTACAAGATTGCTATCACCCGCTTCGATAACCGCATCCGCGTGGGCGGGATGGCAGAGATTGTCGGCTTCAACACCGAGCTGCTGCAACCGCGTCGGGAGACACTGGAGATGGTGGTGCGCGATCTCTTCCCACGCGGAGGCCGCGTCGAAGAGGCCACCTTCTGGACCGGGCTACGTCCGATGACGCCGGACGGCACACCGGTCGTAGGACGTACGCCGTTTAAAAATCTCTGGCTCAACACTGGGCACGGCACGCTTGGCTGGACCATGGCCTGCGGCTCCGGCCAACTGCTGAGCGATCTGATCTCTGGCCGCTCCCCGGCTATTCCATACGATGATTTAGGCGTAGCCCGTTACAGCGACAATTTTACTCCTGCGCAAGCCAGCCATCTGCACGGCGTACACAATACATAAGGGGCAGTCATGACGCGTCCTGTTCAGGCCACGCTTGATTTATCGGCCTTACAGCATAATTTACAGGTGGTTCGCCGCGCCGCGCCTGGGGCGCGGGTCTGGTCGGTAGTAAAAGCCAACGCCTACGGGCACGGGATCGACCGCATCTGGCGCGCGCTGGGTACCACGGACGGTTTTGCCCTGCTGAATCTGGAGGAGGCGGTGTTGCTGCGCGAGCGCGGCTGGAAGGGGCCGATCCTGCTGCTGGAGGGCTTCTTCAATGCCGACGAGCTGCCGCTGCTGGATAGTCTGCGTCTGACTACCAGCATCCACAGCAACTGGCAGCTAAAGGCGCTGCAAAATGCCCGGCTTAGCGCCCCGCTGGATATCTACCTGAAGGTCAACACCGGTATGAACCGGCTAGGGTTTATGCCGGAGCGGGTCAGTTCGGTATGGCAGCAGCTGCGGGCGATGAAAAACGTGGATCAGATGACGCTGATGTCGCACTTTGCCTCGGGGGAGAAGCCCGACGGCATTGTTGAGGCGATGGTGCGGGTAGAGCAGGCGGCGGAAGGGCTTAACTGTCCGCGCTCCCTCGCCAACTCGGCGGCCACGCTCTGGCATCCTCAGGCCCATTTTGACTGGGTCAGACCGGGCATTATTCTCTACGGCGCGTCGCCCTCCGGGCAGTGGCACGACGTCGCGAACAGCGGCATCAAGCCGGTGATGACCCTGCAGAGCGAGATTATCGGCGTGCAGACCCTGAAGCGGGGCGAGCGGGTGGGCTACGGCGGGCGCTATCAGGCCACGGGCGAGCAGCGGATCGGCATTGTTGCGGCGGGCTATGCCGATGGCTATCCGCGCCACGCTCCGGACGGCACGCCGGTGCTGGTGGATGGCGTACGCACGGGGATTGTCGGAACGGTTTCGATGGATATGCTGGCGGTAGACCTAACCCCGTGCCCGCAGGCTGGGATCGGTACGCCGGTTGAGCTGTGGGGCAGCGAAATCAAGATTGATGACGTCGCTGCCGCAGCGGGCACGGTGGGGTATGAGCTGATGTGCGCGCTTGCGCCCCGTGTGCCTGTTGTTACGCAATGATTGTGACGTTGTCACTTTTCGCCCGGCGGCGCTATGCTTGCCGGGCCTACCATGTTATTCACTCTCTTGTTCTGCTACTCGGACACCGACCTTACGCACGGCGTTGTCCTCTTTCTCCGCCACCGTCCAGATCATGCCGGCAAACTCCACCTGGTCACCGACCACCGGCGCAGCACCGATCAGCTTCTGCACAATATCCCCCAGCGTCTGTTGTTTGTCGGGATACTCCGTTCCCTGATCGAGACCGTAGATCAGCGCCACGTCGGCAAACTTGGCGCTGGCCTCCAGAATAAAGTCCCCGAAGAAGCGCTGATCCAGCGCCACCGGCGGCGAGTGGCTAAACAGCTTGCCCAGCGCAGGCAGGTCGCGCTCGCGGCCAATTACGCACAGCACGTCGCCTTCACGCAGGTGGGTGCTGCCGGTCGGGTGCAGCAGCGCGTTGCCCCGGAACAGGGCCGCAATGCGCGTCTCCGGCGGCATATGCAGATCGCGCAGCGCCGCACCGACGCACCACTTATCGGCGCTCAGCTGGTAGATAAACTGCTCCCAGGCATTCTCCGGGCTGATGTCCAGCCCAACCCGCGACTCGGGCCAGCCCACCGGGGGAACCACCACCCTGGCTTTTTTCGCTGCCCAGCCCAGAGAGGTCCCCTGGAACAGCAGGGAGACCAGCACCACGAAGAAGGCGACGTTGAAGAACAGGCGGGCATTTTCCAGTCCAGCCATCATCGGGAATACCGCAAGGATGATAGGCACCGCGCCGCGCAGCCCCACCCAGCTAATAAAGATACGCTCGCGCAGGTTGAAGCCGCGGAACGGCAGCAGGCCTGCAAACACCGACAGCGGGCGGGCAATAAAGATCATCCACGCCGAGAGCAGCAGGGCCGGAACGGCAATCACCAGCAGATCGGAGGGGGAAACCAGCAGCCCCAGCACGAGGAACATGCCGATCTGCGCCAGCCAGGCCAGGCCGTCAAAGTTCTGCTGAATAGTATAGCGGTTACGAATGGGGCGGTTGCCGAGCACAAAACCGCACAGGTAGACTGCCAGGATGCCGCTGCCATGGATTGCCGTGGTGACCGCGAAAATAAGAATGCCGCCGCTCAGGGCCAGCAATGGGTAGAGCCCGGCGGGCAGCGCAATACGGTTGATCATCTGCAGCAGCAGGTAGCCACCCGCCAGGCCGACGATAATCCCGAGGCCAAACTCCTGAACAATATGCAGGGCAAACTTCCAGTCCAGCCCAAGCTGGTGATGCTGGATCATATCTATCAGGGTAATGGTGAGAAACACGGCCATCGGATCGTTGCTGCCGGACTCAATCTCCAGGGTCGAGCCGACACGCTCGTTAAGCCCCTTGCCGCCCAGCAGGGAGAAGACCGCCGCCGCATCCGTCGAGCCGACGATCGCGCCAATCAGCAGGCCTTCCATCATGTCTAGCTTGAACAGCCAGGCGGCCATCATTCCGGTAAGGCCGGAGGTGATCAGCACCCCGACCGTAGCCAGCGACAGGGCCGGACCGAGGGCGACGCGGAACGAACTGGCCTGGGTGCGCATGCCGCCATCCAGTAGAATGATCGCCAGCGCGAGGTTACTGATCATGTAGGCGAGCGGATAGTTATCGAAAGGGATACCGCCGACGCCGTCGACACCGGCCAGCATGCCGATGGCGAGAAAGATAACCAGGATGGGAATACCAAGGCGTGATGAAAAAGAACTTAATAAGATACTGCAGGTTACAAGCACTGAACCCAAAATGAAAAGACCGATGATTGCCTCAGCTTCCAATGTCGTTTTTCTCCTCTAAATACAATTACCACCCAAACGGGGCCGAGGGCGCTCGCGCCAGAGATGGCGCGGCACGACCCTCTAAAACCTTACCATATCCACGGCGGTAGCAGCGTTTTAATAGAGGCTAAAAACGATATTTTTATTCACGTAAAACAGGATGGCCGCTAAGGGTAAGCTGCGTATGAAAATCTTGATGCTGTAAGCGCGCCTGCGCGCCCAGCGGCAGGGTCACCGTCTGCGGCTCATGACCAAAGGCGAGGCCGCTCACCACCGGGATCGCCAGGCGCGTACGCAGGTAGGCTATCATCGCGTCAAGATCGAACCCGGCATCATAGTCGTTAGGGGCGCTGCGGCTGAAGCTGCCGAGGATCAGCGCCCTCTGCCGCGACAGGATGCCCGCATGATGAAGCTGGAGCAGCATGCGCTCCACGCGGAACGGGTGCTCATTAATATCCTCGACCACCAGAATACCGTTTTCTATGGCCGGCAGCCACGGCGTGCCGATGAGCGAGACCAGCATCGCCAGGTTCCCCCCCCAGAGCGTTCCCGCAACGTCGCACGCCGGACCATTGCCTTCCCAGGTCACGGTAAAGATCTCATTGCGCAGCGCGCGCCAGAAGTGCGCCTGCGTAAAGTCATCCAGCGCCTCTGCGCCAAAGTTACCCGCCAGCATCGGCCCGCAAAAGGTGATGACGTTATCCGTCGCCAGCAGGCCAAGCTGCACGGCGGTGAAGTCGCTGTGGCCGCAGATCAGCAGCGGCGCGTGTCGCTGGCGCTCGGCCAGCCCCTGCCAGTCGATCCCCTCCAGCAGACGGCTGGCACCGTAGCCGCCGCGTACCGGCATCACAATCGTGTTCGCCGTGTCCAGCGTCACCAGGGCATTCAGATCCGCCAGCCGCTCGACGTCATTCCCGGCAAAGCGACTATCGCGGCGGGCGATCACCTGCTGGTTCTCTACATGGTGGCCTGCGGCCTCAAGGCGCTGGATGCCCCTGAGGGCGGCGGGCTGATTAATGCAGTAGCCGGAGGGGGCGATCAGATGAATCCGGGACATGGCAAATCCTTGCTGACATAGTAAATGAAACGGTTATCATGCCGCTTAGGATTGTCATTGTCATCTAAACTCCCGGTAAAAGGATTGTTGGTGTGAAATTGAGATGGTTTGCTTTTTTGGTGGTGCTGCTGGCAGGGTGTAGTTCAAAACAGGATTATAAAAATCCGCCGTGGAACCCGGAGGTCCCGGTCAAACGGGCGATGCAGTGGATGCCGATCAGCGAGAAAGCGGGTGCGGCGTGGGGCGTCAGCCCGCGGCTGATAACGGCCATTATCGCCGTAGAGTCTGGTGGAAATCCGACGCTGGTGAGTAAATCCAACGCCGTGGGTCTGATGCAGCTTAAAGCCTCTACCGCCGGGAGAGAGGTTTACCGGCACATGGGCTGGAGCGGGCAACCCTCGACCAGCGAGCTGAAAAACCCGGAGCGCAATATCTCGATGGGGACGGCCTACCTGAGCATTCTTGAACACGGCGTACTTGCCGGGATTAAAGATCCAGAGGTGATGCAGTACGCGCTGGTGGTCTCTTACGTCAACGGCGCAGGGGCGCTGCTGCGCACCTTCTCATCGGATCGCAAGAAGGCCATTAGCGAGATCAACGACCTGGACGCGGATGAATTTGTCGAGCACGTTGCCGAAAATCATCCTGCGCCGCAGGCACCACGCTATATCTGGAAGGTGCAGAAAGCCATGGATGCGATGTAAATCATCGCACCTTATTGGCCCGCTCGCGCGCCTCACGCTCCAGCGAGAAGATGATCCGCTGGAGCTCGCGCTCCACCGCTGGGTTCGTATTTAAGAAGCGGAAGCTCAAACGCGGGGTGGTGACGGTGTCGTTCTTGCCGTCTACCACCTTACGCTCGCTGATAGAGATCAGCTGGGCATCAAAATAGAACTGCCCCCAGCCGCCCATATCCAGTTCGATTTGCGAGAAGCGCTGTCCCTCTTTCACGCCCTCTGGCGTGGCACCTTCCAGCAGCGCGCCCATGCCGCCAACCGACAGGTCATACAGGCGAAAGCGCATCGGGCGCTTGTCCGGCAGCGTAGCCTTGCCAAAGTAGGCCGGATGCAGCGGGGCGCTGATACGGAAGTATTCCCGGCGCTGGATAAACCATACGGAGGAGGGGAGCGGCGTGACAAACGCCGGCAGCGCCTGATAATCGCTCATCTGCAATCCAGAGACGATAAATTCAACCTTCGCCCCTCGGGTCTCGGCGGTAATGGTCAGACTGTCGACACGCTGCACCGCTTTGTTCTCATACTCCTGGCTGCCGAGGTCCACCACCAGCCGGTCGAGATCCGCATCGAGGATCTTGCTGATGAATTGCCCGCTGCCCCAGGAAATACAGATCGGCACCTGCTCTTTGTGCAGATCGCGCAGTATGCCCAAAACGGCCAGAGGGGTTTGTTTCAGGAACTGCTCACTGTAGTTACTCACGCCGGATGGCTCCTTGCTGACTTATCGCCCATCGTTGATTTATCGGCACGCGGGGCGGGAACTTCAGCCGTAATGTAAATTTTTTTAGCAACAAAAAAATTAATAAGTCTGTGACATTTAACCTTTTTTGGATCTATTGCCTATACTCAATTTACGGTGCAGGCGTTTGGGCCTGCAAAGTAAGCAACCATGTAAAAGGAGACAACGCAAAATGGGTATTATTGCGTGGATTATTTTTGGCCTTATTGCCGGTATTATCGCTAAGTTCATCATGCCAGGGCGCGACGGGGGTGGCTTCATCATTACCGTTATTCTGGGTATCGTCGGTGCCGTAGTCGGTGGCTGGCTGGCGACGATGTTTGGTGTTGGCGGTGACGTTACAGGCTTCAATTTACCAAGTTTCCTCGTCGCAGTAGTGGGTGCGATTGTGGTTCTGGCTATCTACCGGATGGTACGTCGGAACTAATGTTCAATGCCAGCCGGCGATCTTGCCGGCTGGCATCTCCCTTATCCTACCCTATCAAAAATCATATCCCACCGTGGCAAGTACGCTGCGCTCCGCACCAAAGTAGCAGTTATTTGTCCCATAGCAGCCAGAGATATAGTCCCGATCGCCAAGGTTGCTGGCATTGACCTGCACAAATGCGCCCTTCAGCTGCGGCGACCATGCGCCGAGATCGGCTCTAACCGAAGCATCAAACAGCGTAACCGATGGCAGACGGGCCGTATTGGCATCGTCGGCGTACTGTTTGCCGATATAGCGCACGCCTGCGCCCACGCTTAAGCCGTAATCAAACTGATAGTGCGCCCACAGGGAAGCCATCTGGTCCGGGGTGAGCTGCGGCGTATTAGACTCGTTGCCGTCCAGCGAATCCTCGAAGCGCAGATGGTTCCACGTATAGCCTGCAATCGTGCTCAGGCGTGACGTAAGCTGGTTACGCGCTTCAATCTCCACGCCCTGGGAGTGTACCTTCCCGGCGGGCAGGTAGGTGGCAGTGGCAATGTTGATATCGCGGGTTGCTACGTCTTTCTGCGTCAGGTCGTAGATGGCGATGCTGTAGATATCCGACGTGCCCGGCGGCTGGAACTTCAGGCCCGCTTCATACTGCTCGGCGGTGGTCGGCTTCAGCAGCTTACCGTCTGCACCCGGCAGCGAGGCAGGGGTGATCGCCTGGCTGTAGCTCAGATAAGGCGAGAGGCCGTTTTCGAATGCGTAGAGCAGAGAGGCGCGGCTGCTGACGTGGTCATCAGAGCGGCGGCTGTCGGTGCCAAAGGTGTCGCTGGCCTGCTCGGAGACGATGCGGTCGTAGCGTCCAGAGAGATCCAGATGCCAGCGGTCCCACACCATCTCGTCTTGCAGATAGGCACCTGCCTGATAATAGCGGCGATTGTTGTCATCGCTGTAGGTGACGGTGTAACCGTGCTGCGGCGTATAGCCGGTGAACGGGTTAAGCGGGGCGGCAGAGCCTGCGCCGGTCCAGAGATCGTTGCGGTAGCGGTGATATTCCCCGCCGAGCACCACGGTATGCATTACCTCGCCGGTGCCAAAGTCGGCCTGCAGGCGGTTATCGGTTGACCAGGCGTCAAGCGAGCCGCGCGAGCCGCTGTAGCCGCGAGCCAGCTCATCTGAGTTAGCGATCCAGCCGGTCTGGTAGACCTGATCGAGGGCAACGTTGGCATGGGTATAGCTGCCGCTGGAGTGCACCGACCAGACATCGTTAAACTGGTGGTCAAACTCTACGCTATAGAGCTGCTCGCGGCGGCGATAGCCGTCCCCGCTCTCGCCCTCGTTGGTGCTGTTCGACAGCCGCTTGCCGTTGTGATCAAAGCGCGTCCCGTCCATCGGCAGCGAGCCGTGGTAACCGCCGGAGGGATCTTTTTGCAGGTAGGCCCGCAGCAGCAGGCTGG
Organism: Pseudescherichia vulneris NBRC 102420; assembly: GCF_000759795.1. GTDB lineage: Bacteria > Pseudomonadota > Gammaproteobacteria > Enterobacterales > Enterobacteriaceae > Pseudescherichia > Pseudescherichia vulneris. The sequence goes on along the minus strand of NZ_BBMZ01000010.1, from coordinate 40,031 downwards.
TATCGGAGTCCGGCTGCCAGAGCAGGGACGGCGAGAGGGCGTAGCGCTCTTCGCGGGTATTGTCATACTGGGTGTCGCTGCTGCGGGTCATCCCGGTCAGACGAAACGCCCACTGGTCGTTAATGGCGTCGGTGTAATCAAACGCGCCGCCCTTGGTATTCTGCGTGCCGCCGGAGAGACGGAAGTGGCCTTCGGACTTAAACTGCGGGCGCTTCGAGGTGAGGTTGACCAGCCCGCCGGGCACGCTCTGCCCATACAGCGCTGAAGAGGGACCCTTCACCACGTCGATGCGTTCGACAAACCACGGGTCGATCTGCAATACGCTGTGGCTTCCGCCGTCGCTCATCAGGCGCATGCCGTCGAGGAAGATGTTATCCACGTCGCCGCCGTGGAAGCCGCGCAGCGAGACGGTATCAAAGCGTGTTGCGCCACCGCCAAAGTTGGAATTGACCCCAGGCGTATAGCTCAGGGCCTGGTTGACGCTCATTACACCCTGATCTTCCATCTGCTGACGCGTGACGACCGATACCGACTGGCCGGTAACAATCAGCGGCTGATCGGTTTTGGTTGCGCCGCGGGTGCTCTGCACCGTATAGCCCTCGGTCGGCGCAGTGGCCGACTGGGGAGCGGTAGCGCTAACGACGACGGTATCTTCAGCCAGAACGGCATGGGGAAGGGCAATGCCCAACGCGCAAAACCAGACAGAGCGTTTTAATGTTGTTTTCATTCGCAATCCATACTCTCTTAAGCGGAACGCGAATTATTATTGTTTATATTTGCGTATACAAGCTTTTTACGGGGGAGGAGGCGGTCCCGCTACCAGATTTAGTAGCGGGACCGGAGAGAGGCTTACTGCGCCACTTTCTGTGCTTCAGGCGTGCTCTGCGGAGCCGGTTGTTGGGCGGTTGATGATGTATTAGCGGATGATGTAGCCGTTGATGGCGTAGCGGAGGCTGCCGCAGCAGGCTGCGCTTTTGGCACGCTGTCGCACGGCTGCGCCTTCGGACAGACCAGGTCCAGCATCATCAGCGTGACGCCATTAGTCCAGCCGAAGCCATCCTGCAACGGATATTCACCGCCACCGCCGCCGGTACCGGTGCTGCTGACGTCATACTTCTCAACCAGCTTCTGTTCGCGATCGTAGGTGTGCTGGACGTTGGAGAGGAAACGCCAGGTGACGTCCATCGCCAGCTTATCCTGATCGTAGTTTTGCAGGCCGGTGGTGGCGACCCACTGCAACGGTGCCCAGCCGTTAGGCGCGTCCCACTGCTGGCCGCTGTTGACCGTGGTGGTGGCGATGCCGCCAGGCTTCAGCAGGTGAGCCTGGGTAGCGGCCGCAACCTTGGCAGCGCGATCCTTCGCTGCCGCGTTGACGTACAGCGGGAAGAGTGCCGCCGCCGTCAGCGGGCTACGTACTTTTTTGGTCTTCAGATCGTAATCCGCATACCAGCCCTCTTTGTCGTTCCACAGGTTGGCCTCCATCCCTTTCTGTCGGGCATTGGCCATAGCGTCATACTGGCTCGACTTAGCGCTGTCCCCGGCGGCCTGGCTGGCGCGGGCCAGCACTTTCTCCATCTTGAACATCAGGGCGTTGAGATCCACCGGCACGATGCTGGTGGTACGGATGGTGCCGAGCTGATTAGGATCGTCCATCCAGCGCGAGCTGAAGTCCCAGCCAGATGCGGCGGCAGAGCGCAGATCGCGATAGATCTCCGTCGCCGGGCGGTTTGGATTATTCTTCGCAGTGGTCACGTCATCCAGCCAGGATTCCGGACGCGGCGTATCGCGATCGTCCCAGTAGCGGTTGAGAACAGAGCCATCCTCCAGCTTCACCACGCGCTTGTTGGCCTGGCCCGGCTGCAAGGTGTCTGCGCCTTCCATCCAGTAGCTGTACTCTTTCTCCAGCTGTGGGCGGTAGGTTTTCAGCGCCTCATCGCCTTTATGGCTTGCCAGCAGCTCCACCATAAAGGCAAAGAACGGCGGCTGGGAGCGGCTGAGGTAGTAGGTGCGGTTACCGTTAGGGATATGGCCCCAGGCATCGATTTCGTGGGCGAAGTTCGCCACCATATCTTCCACTTTATCCCAGTGGCCGCTCTCGGCCAGACCGAGCATGGTGAAGTAGCTGTCCCAATAGTAGATCTCGCGGAAGCGGCCGCCGGGTACCACGTAGGGTTCAGGCAGCGGCAGGAGCGAATCCCACTTGTCAGTGCGATCGGTGGTGCGGGTCAGCACCGTCCACAGGCCGTCAATGTGCTGGCGCAGCGTCTGTCCAGCCGGCGGAACATACTTCTCGTTCGGGGCTGGCAGGGTAAAGTTCATCTCAACAAAGTGGCGCAGGTCGAAGCCGGACTGGTTACGCTGCATCCGGTAGTCGGCCAGAATCATGTAAGGGTCGCTTTTCGGTACGGCGTCGGCGAAGGTTTTCTGATCGGGAAAGAGTTTAGCGGTCTGCACGTCGGCAAACAGCGGGCCCAGCAGGATATCCGGGGACTGGATCGGGGTTTGGCTTTCAGTCTCGGCGGCCAGCGCCTGTGCGGAAGTCAACGCGAGAAACGCGCCCCCTAGCGCCAGCTGCATGGCAAAAAACAGCGTCTGGGGTCGGCGCGATAAATTTCTTCTCATCTATTATTCTCCATAGCAATGAACAGCGTCCCGCTGTAATCAACCTTTGAAAACAGTAGACGAATATCCGACGCCCGGAGTACCAGAAGTAAAAATTTGCGTCCTTACAAACATTTTTTGCCAAAAAAAGCCCCGCGTGAGCAGGGCATAACCGCGTCTTTAACCCTGGGGATTGATGAGCCAGGTGCCGGGTGTCACCACCGTCAGCGTTTCGCTGCGGCGCTGGCTGCCGTTCTGCAAGGTAAACTCATACTTGCCCGCTGGCAGCTGGAGATAAGCAAAACCGCTGGGCGCGGGCGCAATCTCCTGCGGCTTGCCGTTCACCTGCAACCTGTCGGCATCGCTCATGCGAATGTAGATCCGAGCGATGGGGCCGCTGGCGGGCGCGCTGGCTACCTTCGCCTCCGGGGCTGCTACAGGCTGAGCAGAGGAGACAGCGGCCGCCGTCTCCGTATCGCTCTGCGTCGAACCAAAGATCAGCGCACCTGCAACAATGCCCACCAGCACGCCTGCCGCAATCTGTGCCGGGGTTTTAACGCGCTGCCAGAGGGACGCGGCGGAGGCGGGCGTCTCCTCCACGGGAACCAGCATGGTACCGGTTTTTTTCACCGCCGGAAGCTGTCCGGTGTCGCCCACGGTGATCCCCGCCAGGGCGGCAAACTCTGCAATGCTCTGAGGACGATCCTCCGGCTTCAGCGCCAGAGCGCGATCGACCGCCTGCAGCAGCGCAGGAGAGTAGCCCGACGGCGGGTTCTCGGCCAGCGGCGCACAGCTGTCCTGAATGCTGCGCGCGACGCTGGCGGGCGGCACAGAGCCGGTAATCAGCGTGTAGAGCACCGCCCCCAGCGCATAGATGTCCGTCCACGGCCCGAGAAGGTTCTCACTGGCGTCCGCGTACTGCTCAAGAGGCGTAAAGCCAGGGTTAAGCAGCCGCTTGCTGGTGTCACCAGGCTCGCCCACGGTAGCTGGAACGGCAACGTCCAGTAGCAGCGGCTGGCCACTCTCCTCAATCTGAATACTCTTCAGGGAAATATTACGGTGCAACTCGCCCGCGTGGTGCAGGGTGGCAAGCGCGCTACATAGCATTGGCAGCCGCTGTAAAATCCAGGCTTCGTTAATGAGGTTTGGCTGCTGCTGATGCAGCTCCGCCAGGGTAGTGCCGTCATAGCGCGGCGTCAGGATATAGGCGGTATCGTTATGCTGCCAAAAGCGCAGGACCAGCATCAGGTTAGGATGGGTAAAGCGTGCCAGCTGGCGGGCCTGCTGGACAAACGCGTTCAGGCCAGCGGCAAAGGCGGCGCTGTCCTGTTTGCTCCGCAGCACCAGGCGCATATCTTCGCCGCGCAGGCTCAGCGCCCGGGGCATATACTCCCTGACCATGACCGGACGCTCAAGCTCGCGGTCAAGGGCGTGATAGAGAATATCCGTGTGGCGGGTTTGAATAACGTCCTGGATCTCTAGCTCATCGAAACGAAAACCCGGCGGCAACGCGTCGGGGGTGCTCGGATTGTTCTCGCTGTCTGTCATTATATGCAGATCTCTGTTCAATACTGACGGCTATTCAGAATAGGTATTTCAGGATCACTTTTGCGTGCGCCAGGCTCCGGCTGCCGGATCCCGCAGCTGCGGATGCAGATTGTCGATCAGCAGCAGCGTCAGGCTGGTGCCCGGCGTCAGAAAGGCGGACCACACTTTACGCACTTCGGTGAGCCGGGTTTGCAGACGGGTGTCATCCAGCGCCTGATCCCGCGATACCTCTACCGCCACCGTGCCGCTGTTTTTCCAGCCGTTGAGCTGCGGATCGTAGGGCATAATCAGCCAGCTTTGGGGAGCCTGGCTGTTGCTCACCACCATGCGTTCATTATTGACGCTGGTGATCAGCAGGCTGTCGGCGTTGGCTTTATCGCTCAGGCCGCTGACCGGGAAACCGTGCACGAAGGTCATCACCGAGCGCTTTTCACCCTTCTTACCCTGCTGGATCACCTCGCTGCGGCCGTTAAGCCAGCCGCCGCGCTCGCACTTGCCGTTGGCTTTGGCGGGGATAAACAGCGCTGAGGCATTGGCGTCACCCTGCCAGAAGGTGCGCAGATGGCAGCCATCCTGCAAGGTAAATTCAAGCCACGGCGTGCGGTCGGCCGCCGGAGAGGGCTGCTGCGCCTGGGCTGCGTTAGTCGCAGACTGGGCTGCACGCGGCGTAATAACCACGGCCCAGTCGCTCTCTTTGGTGGCGATACCTTCGGCGAGCATTTCACCTGCCGGGTCGACCATCTGCCAGTTTACCTGGCCGATGGTGCTGCACTGGTTCTCCAGCAGCGCCCCGAGGCGCGGCATAAAGCTGGTAAGAATCGAGGGCGTTTTATCACCGCTGGCAACAATGCGCAGCGGTAATTTTGCGGAACACCAGCTTTGCGGCGATTTATCGTTAACGTTGTCTATCCAGACATCCAGCTTCTGAGAGGGGGATTGGGCAATACGATAATTCCCTGCCGACACGGTTGTGGATGCTAAAAGCAACGCCAAACCCGAAAGCCAGACTTTCATAAAATTCCTTGTTAGCCAGAGTAATTAATCAATAATCCAGGTGCCGCTATCGCCTTTTTGGCATGCCTTGCTGCTGTCATCTACCGCCACGCAGGTCGCTTTTTTCGCGGCGCGTTTAGGACGGCGGCGATCGTTTTTCAGCGTCTGCTCGTAGAGGGCGCTTTTCACCAGCGCACGCGGCGGCACGTAGCCAATCAGCTGCTCGCTATCCTGCTCGGCGATCGCCAGCCAGGCGTTATCCACCTCACCTAAAACGGTATAGGTATCACCGTTTTTCAGCTGGCCGAGGACTTTACCGCCGTAGGTGGGAGTGCTGAGGATCGAGCCGGGGTAGAGCGCCCGGTAGGCCTCGTTGACAGGCGTAAAGGTAGAGGGTGGCGAGACCGCATAGCGGTGTGTAAGCGTGACGCCATTGACCTGACTGGTCACCAGCGTATCGTCCGTCATCTTCGGCGGTGGTGCTTTACAGCCGACAACGACAGTGACCATAAGAAGAAGAAACAGGCCTCGCAATTTCATTATAACTTTCCCTGAAAAAATGATTAAACCCGACCGCCGCTGACTATTAAAGATTAATACAGCTTAAGCATAGTCTGATGATTCTACATTGAGTTTATAACAATTCAATCGCCTTCTGATGGGGAGAGATTGTTAAATATGATGTTTACGTGCATATATTCTTATTAAAACGATTTTGGCTGGCGTCATCGGGTATAGGGATCTATTTGTAACCGCCGGGTACGCAGCAGGTCTTGTGCCAGATCAAGATCGGCGCGCGTATCAACATCGCGCACGATACCGTCATCTGCAACGGACAGATCCTGAACGTTACCGCTGACCCTGGCCTCTCGCACAATTGCCGCGGCGCCCACGTCGCCCTGGAGCGAAGCCAGCGTATGAAAGTAGTGGCGGCCGAACCCCACCGGATGTCCCTGCTGCTGGTGAAAGCGAGGCACAATAATGGTTTGCTCCGCCAGCGCCTGGGCAACGCGCTGGAGGGTTATCGCCTGAACAAGGGGCAGATCGCCGGGTAGGATCAGCCAGCCTGCGGCCTCAGCCGTTGCCTGCACGCCCATCGCGATGGACTCCCCCATGCCGCCGGTGCCGCCCTCGGGCCGGACAAGATGCCACGGCAGTCCGGAGGCGTGCACCGCCGCAAGGGTGTGAGAAAGCACCGCTTTGCCGTCGAGCAGCGTATCAAGCTTGTGGGCAGTGCCGCCCGACGCGAGAAACCGCTCGCCCCGTCCAGCAGCCAGTACAATTACCACGGGTAGCGTTGTCACCACGGGTAGCGCAGGCATCACGCCGGCCTCCGGCCACGGGCAGCCGCCACGTCGGCCAGTACCGATAGCGCCAGCGAGCTGGCATCCCGTGCCTGAGGAAAAATGCCGATTGGCGCTTTGATCCGCGCAATCTCGTCGGGATGAAACCCGCGATCGGTCAAGGCGCGGATGCGTTTTTCATGCGTGCGTCGACTGCCCAGCGCGCCGATGTAAAAGGGGGCGGCGGTGAGGGCGGCACTCAGCAGGGGCAGCTCCCGGTCGAGATCGTGCCAGAGAAAGATCACTGCCGTATGGGCATCGATCAGGCCAGACAGGGTCCGCAGCCGGGAGCCGTCGTCAATATGTACATCGTATCCCGCCGCTTCGGCGAGCGTCGCCGTCATGTCGGCCTCAACGGAGCGGCCAAAGATAATCACCCGCGTCGCAGGGCGGTAGTGGATAACAAATGCATCCTCTTGCCAGCCGGTCTCTTCGTCAGGCGCGCCAACGTCAAGCGTCTGGGTATCAGGGCTGTAGCGCAGCGCCGGAGCATGACGTCGCTCCAGCGCCGACAGCACCGCCAGCAGAGGACGCGCCGAGCGCAGCGGGTGAATGCTGAGGGTAATCCCGCCCCCGCAGGGCAGAACAATATCAAACCAGGGCGATCCCTCTCCGTAGATGACCGTGCGATCCGCGCCGGATTTGATCGCCTCCAGCCCCTCCCAGGCCGCAGCGGCCTCAACGCAGCCGCCAGAGACGAAGCCGCAGTAGAGGCCATCCTCACGAACAGCCATCTGCGCCCCGAGGGGACGCGCCGCGCCGCCGCGGATCTCGGTCAGGACGATCAGCGCTGCCGCCATGCCGGAGGCCAGCGCCTGCGCCGCGAAGCGCAGCACCGCCACGCTGTCGTCGGTTAAGAACGCCCGCTGCGGCGTGGCAGCGGGGTCCCTCGCGACGGGGATGTGGGCAGGTTGTGGTTGAGCGAATTGTGGCTGCACGTCCTTCTCCTATATCGCTTCCGGCAGGCCGCTCAGCAGCTTGTCGAGCGTAATAGGGTAGTCGCGTACCCGCACGCCGGTGGCGTTGTAGATCGCATTGGCAATAGCAGCGCTAACCCCGCACAGCCCCAGCTCGCCGACCCCCTTGGCCTTCATCGGGGATGAAACCGGATCGGTATCGTCAAGGAAGATCACCTCCTGCTGCGGGATATCAGCATGGACCGGCACCTCATAGGCGGCGAGATCGTGATTGACGAAGTAGCCCAGCCGGGTATCGACCGCCAGCTCCTCCATTAACGCCCCACCAAGGCCCATGGTCATCGCACCAATGACCTGGCTGCGCGCCGTTTTCGGGTTGAGGATCCGCCCGGCGGCGCAGACGGCCAGCATCCGGCGCACCCGCACCTCACCGGTGGCGATATCCACCCCAACCTCGACAAAGTGCCCGGCAAAGGTGGACTGCTGATACTTCTCCTGCAGCTCGGCAAACTCGATAGTGTCTTCGGCGCTGAGCGTCCCGGCTGCGGCGGCATCGGTGAGCGGGGCGCTGCGGCCATCCACGCTGACCTTACCATCGGCAAAGACCGCGTTTTGCGCATCGAATCCCAGCTTGTTTGCTACCGCTTCGCGCAGCTTGACGCAGGCGGCATAGACGCCCGCCGTGGAGCTGTTGGCTCCCCACTGGCCACCCGACCCGGCAGAGACCGGGAAGGTTGAATCCCCGAGCTGAACCACCACCTTCTCCAGCGGCAGGCCCAGCATTTCGGCTGCCGTCTGGGCAATAATGGTGTAGCTGCCGGTGCCGATATCGGTCATGTCAGTCTCAACGGTGAGCGTGCCCTGGGCATCAAGATGCACCCGCGCCCCGGAGGTCATCACCAGGTTATTACGGAAACCGGCAGCGACCCCCATGCCCACCAGCCAGCGGCCGTCGCGGATCTGCCCCGGCGTCGGGTGACGGCGCTGCCAGCCAAAGTGCTGAGCGCCGGTACGCAGGCACTCCACCAGCTGGCGACGGGAGAAGGGACGATCCGGATGGGTAGGGTCGACCTGGGTATCGTTCAGAATGCGGAACTCCACCGGATCGACGCCTGCCTTCTCGGCGATCTCGTCGATAGCAATCTCCAGCACCATCATGCCAGGCGCTTCACCCGGGGCGCGCATCGCGTTCCCCTCGGGCAGATCCAGCTCCGCCAGCCGCAGGCCGGTGTGGCGGTTCGCGCCGGCATAGAGAAAGTTAGTCTGCTGCACGGCGGTTTCTGGCTCGCCTTCAGGCAGGTTACCGGACCAGCTCTCATGGGAGATGGCGGTAATATGCCCGGCCTCGTCGGTGCCAATCCGCACCTGCTGGATAGTGGCTGGACGGTGAGTGGTATTGTTAGGGATCAGCGGGCGGGAGAGCATCACCTTCACCGGACGCTTCGCCGCCCGGGCACCCAGCGCGGCCAGCAGGGCATCGCTGCGCAAGAACAGCTTGCCGCCAAAGCCACCGCCGATGTAGGGCGACAGCACGCGGATGTTCTCTTTCGGCATATTCAGCGTTAGCGCGAGGTCAGAGCGGCACCAGTCAATCATCTGGTTTGAGGTCCAGACGGTGAGCTTATCCCCCTCCCAAACCGCCATTGACGCATGCGGCTCCATCGCCATATGGCTCTGATCCGGCGTCGTGTAGGTCGCGTCGAGCTTGACCGGGGACGAGGCAAAGGCGGTAGCAAAATCACCGGTGACGCTGTCAGGCTGATCCTCCATTGGCGCAGTGATGCTGGGTTTAACCTCGGCTAAGTCGTATTCGCCCCGATCCCGCTGGTAATCCACCTCGATCAGCGACGCGGCCGCACGCGCCTGCTCGAAGGTTTCCGCGACGACCACGGCGATGGCCTGGTGATAGTGCTGGATCTCCGGGCCGCCGAGCAGGATGGCGGTATTCTTCTCCCCTTTGCCCAGTTTTCCCGCGTTGTCAGCGGTCACCACGGCCAGCACGCCAGGTGCGCTGCGGGCGGCCTGAATATCGATGCGGTTAATTCGCCCTTTGGCGATCCCCGCCCCGAGCACGTAGCCGTAGGCGGCATTGGGCACCTTGTCATGCCACTCGTAGGCGTAGTGGGCGGTGCCAGTGGTTTTTAGCGGGCCATCGATACGATCGTGGGGGCGGCCGACCACCTTCATTTGATCGATAGGGTTTTCCGTGGCTGGTTTATCAAATTTCATCGCTTTATGCCCTCGCTTCTGCCAGCACCGAGGCGAGGGTACGCTTCGCCAGGGTTAATTTAAATGCGTTCTCATGGGTCGGCTGAGCCTCAGCAAACAGTCGGTCATAGACCGCCTGCGCACCCTGAGCCATCGCCGCATCGGCATCCTCCCGACGCCAGGGCTGGTGAGCCACACCACCCAGCGCGACCCGGCCACTGCCGTCCTGCTGCACGATGGCAGCGACGGAGACCAGCGCGAAGGCGTAGGAGGCCCGGTCCCGCACTTTGCGGTAGATATGGCTGCCGCCCAGCGGCGCTGGCAGGGTGACGGCGGTGATCAGCTCCCCAGGTGCGAGGTCTGTCTCAATGTGCGGCGTTGTGCCCGGCGCACGGTAAAATTGGGCGATGGGGATCGCTCGCTTCTGTCCATCCGGGCGCACCGTCTCGACCACCGCATCAAGCAGGCGCATGGCGACGGCCATGTCGCTGGGATGAGTAGCGATGCAGGCTTTGCTGGTGCCCACCACCGCATGCTGACGGCTGAACCCCTCTAGCGCCGCGCAGCCGCTGCCGGGAAGACGCTTGTTGCAGGGCTGGTTCGTGTCGTAGAAGTAGGGGCAGCGGGTGCGCTGAAGCAGGTTACCCGCCGTGGTGGCCTGGTTACGCAGCTGTCCGGAAGCACCGGCCAACAGCGCCCGGGAGAGCACGGCGTAGTCGCGACGCACTCGCTCGTCGGCTGCCAGATCGGTATTACGCACCAGCGCGCCGATGCGCAAACCGCCTTCGGGCGTCTGTTCAATCTTATCCAGCGCCAGAGTGTTAATATCGATCAGGTGCAGCGGAGCCTCGATCTCCAGCTTCATCAGATCGAGCAGGTTGGTGCCGCCCGCGATAAATTTAGCATGGGGGGTGCGCCCGGCGCTGGCTGCCGCTTCCGCCGGGGTATTGACGCGCTCATAGGTAAACGCCTTCATGATTTCAGCCCTCCGGCAACGTCATCAATAGCAGCAAGGATATTGCTGTAGGCCCCGCAGCGGCAGATATTGCCGCTCATCCGCTCGCGGATCTCATCCGGCGTGGCCTGCGGAGGGGAGACCAGATCCAGGGTCACGTGGCTGGGAATACCTGCCTCAATCTCTTTCAGCACTGCCACCGAGGAGCAGATTTGCCCCGGCGTACAGTAGCCGCACTGAAAGCCATCGTGTTTCACAAAGGCGGCCTGCATCGGGTGCAGGTTATCCGGCGTGCCCAGTCCTTCAATGGTGGTGATCTCGGCATCCTGGTGCATCACGGCAAGGGTCAGGCAGGAATTGATTCGGCGACCGTCAACGATAACGGTGCAGGCCCCGCACTGGCCGTGATCGCACCCTTTTTTGCTGCCGGTGAGGTGCAGGTGTTCGCGCAGGGCGTCGAGCAGGGTGGTGCGCGTATCCAGCTCTAGCTGGTGGACTTCACCGTTGACCTTGAACGAGACCGGCATCGTTTCAGGCGGTGGCGTTACCGGAGGCTCCCCCGCGCCGATCGCGACGGAGGGGGAAATGGCCGCCGCCGCCGCAGACGCCGCGCTGGCCTTGATCAGCACCCGACGGGTTACGCTGAAATCGTACGGCCCTCTGTCCGCTTCGTTGCTCTGATTGCTCATAATTGCCTCCACATCTATAGCGTTGTTTTTATACGTGCGATAAATAATAGTAGGCGGTGAAACAGGGATTACCCCCGCTTTTTGCATACGCTATTGAGCAGGGGGCATGAATCAGGCAGCGAGGAAGAGATTATTGACGTGGCGAGCCAGCGTGAAGCCGCCCCGATTTTTTCAGGATCCGTACCGCGCAGCAGGCCAGCAAAATCAGGATAATGAGGCCAGCGGAGATTATCCAGCCATGAGCATCGGCGTGAAGAGCTCGGGCGGCCAGCAGCACCAGCATTAGCAGGGTCATACAGAGCGTGGTGTACTCCTTCACCACCACCCGCCGCCAGTTAAAGGCAAAGGTGCGCAGCGTCTCGCTCATCCCTGCCAGACGCGGCAGCAGGCGCGGCGTACGGGCACAGTAGTGCCGGTAGTCGTCGCCAAAACGCTCCAGCAGATAGCATTCTTCCGCAGCAATGATGCAGGCGTAGCCGAGAAAAAAGAGCGGCATCGCAATTGCCAGATACCAAGGATTATTGGCGGCAATGCCGAAGCCGATAATCATCAACAGATTGCCAAGGTAGAGGGGATTGCGGCAGTGGGCAAACAGTCCGGTCTGTACCAGGCTGTCGGCATAGACTTTACGCTGGCGTCCGCCGCGTACGATGTAGTCTAGCCCGACGGTTAAGACACGGATCCCCTGTCCGAGCAGGGCAACGGCGGCACCTGCGAGCAACATGGCAACGGCGTTCTGGCTGACCTGCTGCTGACTAACAAACAGCGTCAGATAGAGCAGCGGAAAGAGCGCGTTGCGGGTACGAAAGAGAAAATTGCCGATGGTGACCCTCATTTTATTGCCACCATTGCGCAGAAGTTATACCAGCGGAAGAAGACCTCTACGCTGCGAAAGCCGGTGTCGGTGAGCATCTGCCGATTTTCGCCTTCGCTATAGGGGATCAACACGTTCTCCAGCGCCTCGCGTTTCTGGCTAATTTCTAGCTCGCTGTAGCCGTGGCGGCGCTTCATATCATAGTAGTAGTTGATAAAGCGCCTATTGAGATCCGGTGAGTCACAGACCACCTTCTCCACCAGAATCAACGCCCCGCCGGGGTTAAGCCCTTGGTAGATAGAGGAGAGCAGCTCCCGACGGTGCAGAGGGCGGACAAACATTAGCGTCAGGATCATCGCCACCACCGAGGCGTTATCTAACGTCAGCCTCTCTTTGAGATCCTGACAAAGGAAACGCGTCTCACGCGCAGAGTGTAGCTGGGCGAATTTGCTCCGGCACTTCTCCAGCATATCCGGCGAGTTGTCGATGCCGGTAAAAGCGATATTCTGCGGCAGCGCGCCGTCCAGCAGGGCGAGGGTGGTGCCAGTGGCGCACCCCAGATCGTAAAGCTGGCTCCCTTCGGTAGCGTACTCAGCTGCTAGCTCGCCCACCATGCGCTGGATCTCCTGGTAGAAAGGCACCGAGCGGTCGACCATATCGTCAAAAACGCCCGCCACCTGGCTATCAAAGCGAAAATCTTCTGCGCTCTTCTCCACAGCAAAAACGTTATCCTGACCCATAACGACTCCAGTAAAATATATTGGGAATGAATACATAAAGCCTAATGTATTTGCTTATTAAATAACTGATATTACTGAGTTATTTTGCTCGGAGGTTATAGGCTTTACGTAGATTGTTCTAGCTGAGATGTATTGCAAAGTGTTGTTATTGATACAACGCTGCGTAAAGTTTGGTGATTATTTAAGCACAGCGCTTGCTGGGCAAAAAAACGACGCTAGAATAGGTCAACTCCCGCCGTTGTTTACTTCCCCTACAGGTGCCATGATCGCTCTCAAAACAGTTTGTCTGAGTTTGCTGTGTATTATTCTGCTCTCCCTCGTTGCCAGCATCGCCCAGGCGGTAAGCCAGCGCGACGCCAAAGCCAATGAGGGGTGGTGGTCCGCCCGGCGTGATTCGTCCGGCATCGCGCCCGATCCGGCTAAGTTTGCCCGACTGGCAATTGTCCAGGTCTATGCCGCCCCTACCTACGGCTGGAAAGGGGCGGTGGCCGTGCATCCGTGGATCATCTTCAAGCGTGCCGGGGAGACCCACTACAGTCGTTACGAGGTGATCAGCTGGGGCAGCGGCGACAAGGTGCGCCGTAACAGCAACCTCGCGGATGGCTACTGGTACGGATCCAGGCCGCGCCTGCTGGTGGATCGTCGTGGGCCTGAAGCCGAAGCGCTGATCCCGCAGATTGAAGCGGCCATCGCCTCTTATCCGTGGCCGACTACCTATCACGCATGGCCGGGCCCCAACAGCAACACCTTTATTGCCCATATTGGGCGAGAGGTGCCTGACCTGAGGCTCGATCTACCAGCCAACGCGGTGGGGAAAGACTATCGTCCGATCTACCGGCCCATCGGCTTACCACCCTCGGGGCGTGGACTGCAAATCTCGCTGCTGGGCGTGGCGGGAGTCACTCTGGGGGCAGAGGAGGGGTTTGAGCTTAACGTGCTTGGATTGAACGTCGGCCTCGACTTTACGCCCCTGCGCCTGCGCCTGCCGTTTATCGGCGGCGTAGGGTCGGATAATTTGCAGGAGCAGTAACGCTTCGGGCATGGGGAAAATGTCAATCGGCTTGATTGCGTTATTCTTATGCCTTCTTGGTTTATTAATGCACAGCTGAGTAACACTCCCTTTTTATATGCTGTTTGAATATATCTCTTTTTATGAGTAATTCTGCTAGTTCTTCTGGGAGTGAACTATGGCTAATACAACTGCCTCCACCGGAACACCGATCGTCAGCGTACATGATAACCGGGGGCTGACCTTGCGCGCCCTCAACTGGAACCGGGAGCAGGACAGCGATTCGCTGCGCCTGCTGATCACTCATTCGCAGACCAATGACGCCAGCCGGGTCATGTCGCACCGTGATGCACGCCTGTTTGCCACCTGGACCGGTGACAGCACGGCTCCGGCGAACCTGCGCACCACGCCCTCGCTGGCAGGACAGGTGTTGCGGCGCCAGAGTACCGACAGCGGCGAACAGGTGATGCTGTTTGATGCCGCAGGCCGTCCGGTATGGAGCCGGGACGGACGCGGTACGGTAAAGACAGTGGCCTATGATGAACTGGGCCGTCCGGCAAAAGGCAGTGAGCAGCTGAACGGGAGTGAAATCCGGGTCAGCTGGCGCAGCGAGTATGGCGATGCCGGTCCGGCGGATGAGGGTTCGCAGGGGAATAATCTGCGTGGAGCGGGTGTGGCGCAGTACGACGATGGCGGCCTGGTTCAGGTGAACTCAGTGGCGCTGAGCGGGGCGGTGCTTAGTCAGACGCAGCGCTTTCTGTCTTCGGCAGAGGGGTTACCCGACTGGCCGGAAGATGAGGCTGAGCGGGAGGCGTTGCTGGAGGCGGACCGTTATGACACGCTTATTGCCAGTGATGCCCGCGGCGCTACTCTGAAGCAGACGGATGCAAAGGGCCATGTGCAGACCTGGCGTTATAACGTCAGCGGCAACGTCTGTTATCAGGACGTAACCCCGGCAGGTGGGGAGAAAATGACGTTGTTGGCAGGCATGGCCTGGAGTGCTGCAGGTCAGGTGCTGACGGAGTCCGCCGGGAACGGCGTCACCACCGCATACAGCTACGACCCGCAGAACCAGTGGCTCGCCACCATTACGGCACAACGGGCAGATAACACCACGCTGCAGGCCCTGATCTACGGGTACGACTTCACCGGCAACGTCACTTCGATAAGTGACGGCACGGTGGCGGCAGGTTACTGGCGCAACCAGGCCACAAACGGCACCCGGCAGTTTACCTATGATGCGCTCTACCAGTTGCTGAGCGCCACCGGACGCGAGAGTGCAGGCAGCACGGGGATGCAATACAGCGATCTTCCGGGTGTGGAGCCGGACAGCAGCCAGTATGTGAACTACACCCGCAGCTACCGTTATGACGACAGCGGCAACCTCGCCACGCTGAAGCATGCCGGGGCGGGGAATTTTACCCGCATCATGACCACGGACACGACTTCTAACCGCAGCGTACAGCAGAATGATGGCGGGCCGCAGACGCCGGATGCGGTGGGGAGCTGGTTCGACGGTAGCGGTAACCTGCTGACGCTCCAGGCCCGGGTTCCGGTTACGGATGATAACGGTCTGGATCCACTGGTCTGGGATGGCAGTAATAACCTGCACTCGGTGACGCTGATGAGCCGCAGCAGTGGCGACAGTGACCGGGAGATGTACCAGTACAGCGGCAGCCAGCGGGTGCGTAAGCAGACCCGGACGCTGGTGAACGGTGAAACGCAGCTGTGGAGCGTTGACGAGGTGCGCTACCTGCCGGGGCTGGAACTGCGGCGGAGCTGGCAGGAGACGGCGGGCAGCAGCGCTTCACCTTCTCTGTCAGAGGAGTTGCATGTCATTACCAGCCAGGCGGGCCGGGCGGGTATCCGGGTGCTGCACTGGGAAGCGGGTAAACCGGACGGTATTGATAACAACCAGGGGCGCTGGAGCGTGGACGACAACATCGGCTCGCTGTCGCTGGAGCTGGACGGTGAGGGCCAGCTTATCAGCCGGGAGGAGTACTACCCGTTCGGCGGCACGGCGGTGTGGGCAGCGAGCAGCGAGGTGGACGCGAGTTACAAAACCGTGCGCTACTCCGGCAAGGAGCGGGACAGTACCGGCCTGTACTACTACGGCTACCGCTACTATGCGCCGTGGCTCTGCCGCTGGGCCAGTGCTGACCCGGCAGGCGAGGTGGATGGTCTGAACCTGTTCCGGATGGTGCGCAATAATCCTGTGACGCTTAAGGATAATGATGGGCGAGAGCCTACGGCATCTTCATCAAGTGAAAGTACTCCACAAAAATATATGTTTTCACCATTCATAACTGCTATTGATTCATTACTGTATGATCTTTTTTATAAATTTTATTATTCTCATATCGAGAAAAAAGAAACAGAGATAATTAAACCGATTTTTGTTAATAAAGATCAACAAAGATCTTTTAATGCACAAATAGAGAAGGATGAGGGTTTGTTAATCTCAATGCTTGAAAGGATTTTACCCGAGAACGATCCCAATCTTAAACATGCTCAGGCAACAGATATCTTTAATAAGTTTAAACAGGCTTACTCTCAAGAGGGGTTATTTAAATTTCCACCTGAAAGTAGCGGGGGAACTCTTTATATCTCAGGGCATGGTGCAGCGGGAAGTGATTTTATCTTTTCAAATTCAACTAAAGGCTCTGTAAAAGAGAAGTCCAGTGATGAAATTGTGGAACGGCTGAAGATAAAAGGTTTACCTAATAATTTTAATATCAAAATAGATTTTTGCTGGAGCGGTGCATCCTCACAACCTGAGGGTATTACAGTTGAAGAGTATCAGCAAGCGTTTGCAGAAGGGAAGATATTCGATTTAGTTGCTGGAGAAGATATTGCTTTTCTTGATCAGTTTGCAGAAGATCTCAAAGAGGAAATTCCTGAATTCAGTGGAAAGCTATCTGGATATGTAGGTATAATAGATATTACTAAAAAAGTGGACATTAATAGTCATTCTGATGATGGAAAGCCACATTATGTGGTTTCTCTGCCTGTAAGTGGTGGTGGCGAATTTTTTATGCGAAAAAGTGACGTCAGAAGAACTATTACGATGTGAAAAGTCAAAATATAAATAGGCTGCAATGTTGTTTGTTGCAGCCTTTACACTACCTTATTTGCTCGCCACTTGCACCTGCAGATGCTTGCTGCGTTTCTGCTTGCGCAGCTTATCGATCAGGCGGTGCGCCTCGGCATGCGTCGCCACCGCCGGAGATGAACCGCTGAGCGGCTTCTGGGCCGTCTCGCGCAGTGTCAGGACCGTAATCAGACCGATAATCCCCGCACCCATCATATAGTAAGCCGGCATCATCACGTTGTGCGTGGTATCCACCAGCCAGGCGGTCACCAGCGGCGTGGTACCACCGAACAGAGAGACCGAGAGGTTAAAGCCAATCGCCAGCGCGCTATAGCGGATATCGGTCACGAACAGGGCCGGGAGCGTCGCAGGCATGGTGCCGCTAAAGCAGGTGTGCAGCACGCCAAGAATAACCAGCCCGCCAAATACCGCCAGCATATTGCCAGATCCGATCAGCATAAAGCTCGGGATCGCCAGCAGGACTAGCCCGGCAGCGCCGAGGGCGATGACCGGACGGCGGCCGATGCGATCGGTCCAGTAACCCCAGGCCAGGGTCAACGGCATCATCACAAACATGATCACCATCACCAGCAGCAGGCCGGTCAGCTCGCTCATGCCCAGCACGCTGGTCAGGTAGCTTGGCATGTAAGAGGTGAGCATATAGTTCGAGACGTTGAACACCAGCACCAGGCCGATGCACTTCAGGATCTGCTTGCGATGTTTGTTCAGCATCTGGATCAGGCTAAGCTGCGGCTTGCTGTGCTCCAGTGCCTCCTGCTTATCCATGTGATCTTTAAACGCGGGCGTCTCCTCAAGCTTAAGACGAATGTAGAGGCCAAACAGCCCCAGCGGCGCGGCCAGGAAGAACGGAATACGCCAGCCCCAGGCGTGCATCGCCTCGGTAGGCAGAACCGCGATCATAATTGTTACCAGGCTGGCACCCAGCAGATAGCCGCCGAGGGTACCGAACTCCAGGAAGCTGCCCATAAATCCGCGGCGTTTGTCCGTAGAGTACTCCGCGATAAAGGTTGCGGCGCCGCCATACTCGCCCCCGGTGGAGAAACCCTGTACCAGACGCGCTACCAGCAGCAGGATCGGCGCGGCGATACCAATGCTGTCATAGTCGGGGATCAGGCCGATGCTGAACGTACCGATCGACATCATGATCATCGTCAGGGCGAGGATCTTCTGCCGACCGAAGCGATCGCCGAGCGGACCGAATACCATTCCGCCGATTGGGCGCACGAGGAAGGCGGCGGCAAAGGTCCCGAAGGAGGCGATCAGCTGTGCGGTGCTGCTGGCACCCGGGAAGAAGACCTGACCGATGATCACGGCCAGATAGCTGTAGACCCCGAAGTCGAACCACTCCATGGTGTTACCAAGTGCGGCTGCGCCGACGGCCTTTTTAAGCAGGCTGCTATCGATAACGGTGATGTCGTCTACGGTTAATTCGTTGCTTGTTGAAGCGTTATTCTGGTGCTGGTTTAACGTCGTTCCGTTGCTCATAAACTCCCCATGAGTGTGGATGGCGCAACCTTATAGCTTTCGCAGCCGTAAAACCCAAATAAAAGGAAATGAAAGCTATAAGATGCAAAGAATGATGGTTCGCCACGTTTAGCGGCGGGGGTACACCATAAATAAAATAGTCGACGGGTGCAACTTTTTGGCGGGAATAGCTGCTTTTCTCTGAAATAGTGGTGGTATCAGCTTAATCTGAAGGGCGTTACAGCAATAAATAAACCTCGTAAATTACGCGGGATATTATTTCGCCTGCTAACGATCTATTTAATTGCGGCCATTAGCACTATGATGGCACAACCTTTTTATATTTTTCTGTAGTGATGACTATTTCAATGAATCCCCAGCGGCAAGCCGATCTCTTCCTCATTATGGTCACCCTTATTGCCGCCTGCGGCTGGATTTTTTCCCGCGAGGGCATCTCTGGGATGCCGGTTTTCGCTTTCCTGGGTTTACGTTTTGGCTGTGCCGCCCTGGTGTTGCTGCCGTTCTGCCGGGGACAGCGTATTCAGCGTGAGCAGATCATCAGGGTGCTTATCAGCGGGGCCTGGATGGCGCTGACCATGTGTCTGTGGATCTACTCCGTTTCAACGACTCCCTCGCTCGGCGAAGGCGCATTTATCATGAGCCTGTCGATGCTGTTCGTGCCGCTGGTGGCCTGGGGGATGATGAAGGTGCGGCCCGCCCGTGCCTACTGGGAGTGTCTGCCGCTGGCCTTTGTCGGTCTGGGACTGCTGAGCTTACAGTTCCCGGTGTCGTTTCACGCCAGCCAGGGTTGGTTTTTGCTGACCGCTGTGGTGCAGTCGATCTCGTTTTGCTACACCAGCCGCTGTGCCAGAGACGTGCCGCTGCTGCCGCTGACGGCGGTGCAGTTGGGGATGACCGGCGTGGTGGGACTGGTACTGTCAGGGCTGACGGAGACGTGGACTCAGCCGTTTACCGCTACCACTGCGATGTGGCTGCTCGCCAGCATTCTGATCGCCACCAGCCTGCGCTTCGGCCTTCAGCTCCAGGGGCAAAAGCATGCCGCGGTCGCCAATGCGGCAATTATTATGGTGCTGGAGCCGCTACTGACGGTGATTGCGGCGGCAATCTGGTATGGGGAAAAGCTGCCGATGCAGAAAATTACCGGTGGGATACTGATCCTGGTGGCCCAGCTGTGGTTTAGATGGCGGATGGTGGTGCGGGCGTAATAGGGCAGGGGTGAGTAAAAGCTGGTGTAGGGTGGTAGTCTGCAACAGCCATGAGAAGCCGTCACTGTGATACCGTACCTCACCGAAGCTGCTGTACTGGCCGCTCCTGCGGACGTGGCCTTGTTGTTGAGTGACTTCTAGCTGCAAGGTTATTCTTTATGCCTAGTGGCTTAAAATTTTACTGGAAGAATAGTTTGTAGTATTAGTAATAATATTTTTAATTAGCTACTATATAAACTCTTTTATTTTTTTCAAAACCATTTGAAATGAAAGCGCTATAATTCAAAGCCGAAATAGAGGACAGGTAATCTTTTATCAGGTTTGCCTCAGGGACATCTGATTGCTTAAGATTGAGATTGGATAACAGCCATTTTTTTCTTTGGGTGAGTAAAATGTTAGGTCTTAAACTACCCATTTCTATTGCATCGTCCCATCCTGTTATGGTTACACAAGAAAAAAAGTCAGCTAACTCAACATCCTTGGCAATGCTCTTAGCAGGCTTTAAATTTTTTTTAAGCAAATCTATTGCGGCTTTAAGTAAAACTTTGTTTCTCTCATCAAAAGATAATTGTGATAGAAATGATATGTCATTCCATCTTGAGAATAATGGTATTTCCTCAAAGGTGTCATACTCGGCAAAATAAACTCGAGGATTATCTAGCCCTCCTTTTTTTATAAGGCTCTGTATTTTTTTATCAATGTAATTCATATCCAATCCTCAATATTCCAACCGTAATTATGTAACCATTTTAAGGTTTTCTTTGAAAAAGATGGAGCGCCGTCATGTGTTGACCCATCCTGATTCAAGGCTGGATTTTTCCCTTTTTCCGGTTTTATTTGGTGTGCATGCCATTGGCTATCCGGAACGCTTTGTTCTGGTTCATCAATGCGTTTTATGTCACGGGGACCCTGACCCCTATCTACTTTTTTCTGAGCGTCTCTAGGCGTGCCTACACAAGTATCTTTGGAAAGCCCCCACGGATCAATCCATCCCAGCGGATTCGGTGCGTACTGATATAGATTTATCCCGCCCAGTACCCCAATCGGGTCCTGCGTCGTAAACCGCCCCACCTGCGGATCGTAATACCTGAACAGATTATAATGCAGTCCCGTCTCGCTGTCGGCGTACTGCCCGTCATAGCGCAGGGGCTGATGATACAGGGTTCCGCTCCGCAACAGCCGCGAGAAGCCGTCGCTCTGATACCGCACCTCACCGAAGCTGCCGTACTGGCCGCTCCAGCAGATGTTGCCCTGCTCATCCGTCACGTCCAGCGGTGCGCCGTTGAGATCGGTACCGAACCAGAAGATATCACCCTGGCTGTCGTCCCTGAGATGATCGACACGCGCCAGCGGGCTGTAAGTCTCGTTCGGGTCATAAACATAGGTCTGGCACCGATCTTTTTGCTGCTCCTGCAACAGGCGACAGCCCTGCCACAGGAAGCGGGTCTCTGACGTGCCGCGCTGCGTGGTGACGGTTTTACGGGTCCGTCTGCCCAGTGCATCATAGTGGTACTGTGCCGCAAACCGGCCTTCCGGGCCGGTGCCTTCTGCCTTTATCAACCTGTTTTCTGCGTCATAGACGTAATGCTGCTCGCCCGTGCTGCTGCGGCGGCTGGCAAGATTGCCCCAGGTGTCATAGTTCATTACCCGGTGCTGCCAGTGCGTCAGGCGGTTATCAGTAACCGGCAGGGCGGGCAGGTCATCATCCGGCAGCAGGTTACCGGCAGCGTCGTAGCGAAAATGCAGGGTGCTGTGACCCCGACGGGCTTCATAGTGTTTGAGCAGGCGGCCTTCGGCGTCGTAACCTTACTGTATCTCACCGCGCAGGGTGTCGCTGACACCTGCCAGCTCGCCGCGTCCGGTGTAACGATAAAGACGCGCCAGAATCGCCTGTTCCGGCAGCGTGACGTCTGCGCTCAGCCCGCTGCGCTGCAGGCTGCGTCTGCCCAGATTGTCATATTCGCGGTGCTGCGTGCGTACTCCCTGGCTGCGTCCGGTTTCCCGGTGCAGACGGTCGCGGGTGAATTCAGAGACTGTCTGCTGGTTAAAACGGACGGCGCTGACGTGGCCGGAACCGTAATGCAGCCAGGCCAGCCGCTGACCGCCGGGCAGGGTGAGGGCGGTCAGGTTGCCCGGAGCGTCACAGACATAATGCAGCTCACCGTTTACACCCCGTTCACAGAGCAGCTTTCCTGCAGCGTCATACGTAAACTGAACGGCATCCTCATCGATACCCCGAACCATACCTTCGGCTGTTGGCGTGCGCAACACGCCGGTAAGCTGTCCCCTGTGGTTACGCCGGTAATGGTATCCGGCATCGCGGGTCGTTCGTGCGGTGAGCAGGCCGCTGTCGTCATAGCCGAACTGCTGCCACCGGAGACCAGAACCGCCGTCGGCGGCAGGGCTGCCGCGCTCTTCAAGCGCAGTGAGAAAACCCCGCTCGTCCCACTGCATATGTCGTGACGTCCCGTCCGGACGAATCTCGCTCAGCAGGTGCCCCGTGGCGTCATAATTAAAGCGATATTCAGCGCCGTTGCCGTTCTCAAGGCATAACAGGTTGCCACGCGGATCGTAATGCCAGCGGCGGGTGTGCCCGGTACGGTCGGTGAGGCTGACGGGCAGGCCCAGGACGTTATAGGCCTGGCGCACCTCGCTTTCCAGCGGATCGCGCCAGCCTGTCAACTGTCCGCGTGTGTTCCACAGCAGCGACTCGCGGCTGCCGTCAGGGTGAATGACGCTGCTGAGCTGCCCGGCCGCGTTCCATTCCCGGCGGGTGATGTGACCTTCGGCATCCTCGCTGCGGACAAGCTGCCCGAAACGATCGTACTCAAATCGCGTGACGCTGCCGGTGCAGTCGGTGCGTTGCGTCAGCAGCCCCTGATGGTTCCACTGCAGCTGTACCACGCCGCCCAGGGCATTGGTGACGCTGTCAGCAAGAGGATCGTCATCGTCCGGATAATGGTATGTGGTGCGGTACCCGCAGGGATCGGTTTCGCACTCCAGCCGTCCCCTCAGGTCATATGCCGCCTGCGAGGTGGTCTGGTCAGGGTAAACGATGCGGGTCAGGCCGTCGGTCTGGCGGTACCAGTGGTAGGTTGTGGTTCGTCCTTCCGGATCGGTTTCCTGCGTCAGGCGTCCGTACCTGTCCCATACGCTGCGGCGAATGGCACCACCGGGAAGAATAACATCAGTGAGCTCTCCGTCGCGGTACACAAAGGCGGTCCGGCGTCCGTCAAAATCCGTATGGCTGGCGACGTTGTCATCATCATCTGTCAGCCAGTGCGCCTGCGCATCATCGTCCCGCGTCGCCTGGCGTGTGCCTCTGTCAAAATCATATTTTAACGTCAGCTGTTCGCCGCCGCTGTGCCGGAATGCCACCACGCGGGGCAGACCCGCGATGGTCTGCCAGCGGTACTCGCTCAGCAGGCCGTTTGCATCCTCATGGGCGCTCATCAGGCCATCCTGCCAGCTGAACCGCCTGCGCACGCTACCGCCCCGGCCCGTCACGGTGACGAGCTGGCCCTCTGTATCATAAGCATAACTGACCAGGCAGATCTCATCATCCAGCCAGGCGCTCTCAAGACGCCCGTCCTGGTAACGGCACATCACGCGCTTTCCGGCACTGTCGGTCAGGGCATGCAGGGTGCGGTCAGGGTTCCATTCAAACAGGATTGCGTTGCCGCAGGGGCCGGTGAGCCGCAGCGGCAGGGAAGGGGAACACGCCTGCAACGGCTGATAGTGCCAGCGCTCGCCGCTGATATCATACACCGACCAGGTGTCGTCCTGATGATGCTCCAGCCAGCGTTTCTCCGCTTCACAGAAGGTCCGCCGGCCCTCCGGCACCATCGGGAAGGAGATGTAATCCCCCGACGGCGCGCGCCACACCAGCCCGTCGCCGTAGTGCTCCAGGGACGTTTCCCAGAACAGACTCCAGCCACGGCCTAAAACGCTGTCGCCGGGATTGCCGCTGCGCCAGCAGCGCTGCCAGCGTACCGGCAGGCGGGAGGGGAGGGTGAAATCCAGCTCGTCATCACCGCAAAGGAATTTTTGCCCGCTGATGATATCCACCGGGCGGGCAATGATGCCCACCGCCGCGACGCTGGTCAGCAGTTGTCCGGCACGACAGGCGATACGGGCCAGTTTGTTAATACCGGGCAGTTTACTCAGCAGGCTGCCCAGGGCACCGGCTTCCCCGCCAGCACCTCCGCCCCCGCCGAGCAGCCCGGCGAAGAGCAGCGTCAGATCTGAGGCCTTGTATAATTCGTCCGGGACCTCAGCCTGAACGGGCAGGGTCTGCTCTGATGCACCCCCAATCAGGACGTTGGGCGAACCGGTCATGACGGTCGCCCCGCAGGTTGTCCGGTCACCCCGGCGCCCGGCAGGCAGGCCGTTGATGAGGACCCGTGACGCCCCTTCGGTCAGGTGCTGAGCGCCATCCTCCTGACAGGAGACCAGACTGGCGGAGGCCACTGCGGCGGGCCTGCCGTTGATGAAGACATTGGGCGAGCCGGTAGTGATGACGCCCTGCTGCGTCATGCTGTCGGCACCGCCTTCAGCCAGCGTGTCCCGTGCCGTGGTTGCCAGTTCGCCGGTAAGCCAGCCCACGGCAACGCTGAGTCCGACAAGCAGCACACCCACGCCCAGGCAGGACGCGCCCAGACCGGTGAAGAGCAGTGCCCCTGCGGCGAGGCCTCCCGCAGCGGCAATGAAACCACCCACGAGCGTACCGGCCACCATTCCGGCCAGGGCAGCGGAGTGACCGATATCATCCCCGACGCGTGCGGCTGCAAACATAACACCTCTCCCTGTGGTCAGGCGTGAAGACGAAAGCGCTTAAGCAGGGAATCGAACAGGACATTATCCGCTTCGGTCAGCATCACCGTTGCGGTCATGGTGAACACAAGGATGTGCGCTCCCTGCAGATTAAACACCGCCTGCTGCTGCCAGACCTGTCTCCCGTTGCGCTGGTAGCTGCCATGAACAATCTCACCGTGCGACAGGTTCTCGCCCAGCGTGGCAGGGCAGCGCTCGCTCTGCTGCCACTGTTTTAGGTGCTGCTGCATCTGAGCGAGCTGGCGGTCAATGTAGGCGGCCAGGGCTTCGTTTGGCTCCAGGCTATCGCGGGAGACGGTGAATGACGGGGCGTCCTTAGCAAAGGACGTAAAGATATTGACGGTGCGATCCTGATAGCCGTCAGGAAGTATTATCTGACCTTCATTGAGCAGAGTGAATGAGCTGAGTTCCGACATATAGCGCGTCCCTGACGTATGTTGCAGATAAATAGAGGGTCTCTAATGCTCTGGCATTAAATACTTCCGACGGAACATGTCAATTGACGAGGCGGGATAACATGCCTTGAATTTGATTTAGGGCAGGGTTGTTGTTGAAATTTGAAAATTCAGACAGCTATTGCTCGGCTAAAAATGAGGTGAGGGTATGCGGCTGATTATTAGAGGGATCGTTAATAACGACGAAAAAAATCCACGCCGAAGCGTGGATGTTCATTTGCAGCGGAAGCGAATTAAACGTTGAACAGGAAGTTCATCACATCGCCATCTTTTACGATGTAGTCTTTCCCTTCGGCACGCATTTTACCGGCCTCTTTCGCACCCTGTTCGCCCTTATAGGTAATAAAGTCTTCAAAGGCGATGGTCTGAGCGCGGATAAAGCCCTTCTCGAAATCGGTGTGGATCTTGCCTGCGGCCTGCGGAGCGGTTGCGCCCACAGGAATAGTCCAGGCGCGAACCTCTTTCACACCGGCGGTGAAGTAGGTTTGCAGGTTCAGCAGCTCGTAACCTGCGCGAATAACGCGGTTCAGGCCCGGCTCTTCGATGCCCAGCTCGGCCATAAACTCTTCGCGGTCGGCATCATCCAGCTCGGCAATGTCGGACTCAACGGCGGCGCAGACAGCAACCACGACTGAGCCTTCAGCGGCAGCGATTTCACGCACTTTGTCCAGGTAAGGATTGTTCTCGAAACCGTCTTCGTTGACGTTAGCGATATACATGGTCGGTTTCAGAGTCAGGAAGCTCAGGTACTTGATGGCAGCCTTGTCTTCTTCCGTCAGGTTTTTCAGCGCGCGCAGCATGCCCGCGTTTTCCAGCTGCGGCAGGCATTTTTCCAGGGCTGCCTGTTCCGCTTTCGCGTCTTTATCGCCGCCTTTGGCTTTCTTCTGCACGCGCTGCAGGGCGCGCTCGCAGGTGTCGAGGTCGGAAAGCGCCAGCTCGGTGTTGATCACCTCGATATCGTCAGCGGGATCCACTTTGTTATTCACGTGGATGATATTGTCGTTCTCAAAGCAGCGCACCACGTGACCGATGGCTTCGGTTTCACGGATGTTGGTCAGGAACTGGTTGCCCAGGCCTTCACCTTTGGAGGCGCCTTTTACCAGACCCGCGATGTCAACGAACTCCATCGTGGTCGGCAGAATGCGCTGCGGCTTAACGATCTCCGCCAGCTGATCGAGGCGCGGATCCGGCATCGGCACGACGCCGGTGTTCGGTTCAATAGTACAGAACGGGAAGTTGGCAGCTTCGATGCCCGCCTTAGTCAGCGCATTGAACAGGGTAGATTTACCGACGTTCGGCAAGCCGACGATACCGCATTTGAATCCCATGGTTTACATCACCTTAATATCTTGATAAACAACCTGTTAGATGAAACAGATTGCTGAAAAGTTAATAACTTAGCCTATTATACACGTTACAGACGCGCTGCGCGGCAAAAATGGCATCGCCCAGGGCTACTGGGCCTTAAAGGCGTGCAGGCGATTGGTCGCCTTGACCAAATCCTCTTTCAGCCACAGCTCGGTGCAGCGCACCGCTTCGTCAACGGCGTCATCAATGAGCTTCTGTTCAGAGGCAGGCGGTTTGCCCAGCACAAAGCCCACAACTTTGTTTTTATCCCCTGGATGGCCAATTCCTATCCGTAAGCGATGAAAGTTGGGGTTATTGCCAAATTTGCTAATGATATCTTTTAAGCCGTTATGACCGCCGTGGCCGCCGCCCAGCTTAAACTTTGCTACGCCGGGAGGAAGATCCAACTCGTCGTGGGCCACCAGCACCTCGTCCGGGTTGATACGGTAGAAGGTTGCCATCGCCGCAACGGCTTTACCGCTGAGGTTCATAAAGGTTGTCGGCACCAACAGACGCACATCTTCGCCTGCCAGGTTAATGCGTGAAGTAAAGCCAAAGAATTTAGGCTCTTCCCGCAGCGGGGCGCGATAGCGTTCGGCCAGCAGGTCGACATACCAGGCTCCGGCGTTATGCCGGGTAGCAGCATACTCCGCGCCCGGGTTGGCAAGGCCGACAATCAGTTTAATCGTCACGTCTCTTTTCCTGAAAAGTTCACTCTTTGGCGCGTAGTTTACGTGGTAGCGCGAGCGTTGACAAAATTCTGCGCAAAAAAATTGAGAAAGATAAAGCTTCTAACTTGTCACCGTTATATAGAAACGTTAAAAGCTTTGCCTGCTATTCTAACGAATAGATGTCTAATAAGGGGCGTGATTTGGAAAAGGTGGGGTTTTCTATTTAGGTAATTAATGGTTTACAACAATGCATTCATAAATTAAATAATTGTACTCGTCGCCTACGGTGTTATATTGGAGTTTTAGCACGGAGGGCGTGTAAATGTTTTATGCTGACTCTATCAGATGGCCTAAAACAGCTGAGGGCGGACTAAGGCGGTTAAGATTAGGGGAAATTAACTTGGCTTCTTCGCTCTACGGCTTCAGTATTCATTATAATCAAGTTTGGATCCATAAAGAAAGTTATTTGCCGTTTAATTTACAAAGTAACCTCCAGGCTATGAGCCCAGACGGTGAAATGTGGTTTCGGGAAGGGCGCTATCAAGAAGATTTTTCAACTACTACGGGTGTATATTTCAAATACCTTTTTCTTCATGAAATGATGCACGTTTGGCAACATCAGCACGGAATGTGGGTCAGAACTCGTGGTGCTTTCTCCTGGGCTGTTGATTATAGTTATAGCCTTGATAAGGCAAGCTTGCTTGATTATGGTCTGGAACAGCAGGCCAGTATAGTCAGCGATTATTGGGTGTTAGTTCACTATGGTTTCTATCATACGAAGGCAGCTATACAGCTTAGAGATTATGATGCTTCAATTCCTGAGCGTAAGTACATTGAAATGTATAAAAAGGTGCTCGGGAGTTTTCCGGCATGAAGGCTCTTATTTTTATGATTCCTATGCTTTTTTTACTTACCGGTTGTCCTGGAGGCAAAGGCGAAGGAGCAGAGATAGGTGAATCAAGATGGATCTCTGTTGATAACGAAAGGGTATGTTACAGCGTTGATAGCAAAGATAGGTTGAGTCGTTATTACCTGGAGTCGAATGAGAATAATAAACTTAATGTTATTCTTAATTCTCCTCCGGTCCCTGTGAAGCTTTCATATCCTGATACATGCTTCAATATCAAACTTAAGCCGGGCTACCAGTATGGCACAATGTATACTCTAAACGATATTAATTATCACTATGAGTTCTTTATAGATAATAACTGGAATGTTGTTGGTTCAGGAGGTAATTAAATGTCTTTGCCAGCCTATATGTATTTATATGACGAAAACGGCGTTATGATCAATGGTGGTTGTGTGGCATTAGGCCGCGAAGGTGCTATCGAAGTGATGAGCAGCGGATATGGAGTAAGTCAGGTTGTCTGCTCTAATACCGGTTCGCTAATGGGCACGCGGCAACATAATGCTTATACTATTCATAAGCAAATAGATAAAGCATCGCCTTTTCTCGCCAACGCCGTTTGTCAAAGTAAAAGACTACAAAAGGCGATTATACACTATTATGATGTTAACGAAGCGGGCGTGGAGTATGAGATCTATAGGGTAACGTTAGACAGCATTGTCATCATTTCTGTAAATGCCAATCACAGTTATTTCCCTGGTTCGCAACACCATAATATGATTGAAAATGTCGCCATCAGATACAGAGGGATTGAGTGGTATTATCTGGAGGGTATGATCAAATACGAAGATGCGTGGAATAAAAACCCTCAAGGACGCTAATCCGCCGTTATGCCGCCTCTTGAGGAGGCGGTGGTGATGCTCAAGGTCCAAAGCTGGAGAAACCCGGCATTCTTTAAAGATAAACTTTGAAATAATTAGTCTTAACAACTATTAGAAATTGATTGAGTTCAGCGGTTTATATGTAAAGTTCTGTGAATAAGATATTTATAAATGTGATCCCGCCCGCACCCTGTCAAAGACGCCCTGCCTATACTTTATCCATAAGGATTGGGGATGTTTCCCGTTCAGACCACAACGCCGGAGGTGACATATGAAACGCAAAAACGCATCGAGACTTGGTAATGCGCTCATGGGTTTAGGGTTAGTGGTGATGGTCGTTGGCGTCGGTTACTCCATCTTAAATCAGCTTCCGCAGCTTAACCTGCCGCAGTATTTCGCTCACGGGGCCATACTGAGCATCTTCCTGGGGGCCATTCTCTGGCTGGCAGGGGCACGCGTCGGCGGCCACGAGCAGGTGTGCGATAAGTACTGGTGGGTACGCCACTACGACAAACGCTGCCGCCGGGATCAACATAAGCATAGCTGATGGTCACTATCTATTTTGCCGGGTGGCGCTGCGCTTACCCGGCCTGGAAAACACTAAGCGACTCATGGGAGTCGTTTTTTTTCGCTTTTATTTTTGCATTGCGCCTTGACCCTCACGTAACGTAAGGCCCCAGAGTAGCGTGACTGGTTAGGACAAGGGGCAGCAATGTTAATTCAGGTAGGCGAGCTGGCGAAACGCGCCGGCATCACCGTTCGCACGTTACACCACTACGAACAAACCGGGCTGCTGCTGCCCTCCGCCAGAAGCGAGGCAGGCTACCGGCTCTATAACCTTGCGGATGTACAGCGCCTGCATATGATCCAGGCGCTGGCAAAAGCGGGGCTGGAGCTTGCCGAAATCAAGGACTTTCTGGAGCAGGATACGCTCTCACTTCCCGATCTGCTCGATGCGCAAATCGCACTGCTGGCCAGGCAGCTGCGCAGCATTCATACGCTGCGCGACCAGCTTTGCACGCTGCGTAGCGGGTTGGAAGAGGAGAGCGAACCGGATCTGGAGTCCTGGCTACAGACTCTGGAGTTAATGAATATGTACGATCGCTGGTTTACCAAAGAAGAGCTACAGCAGCTGCCGTTTGCCGCCGAAGGCGAACGGCTGGCTTCCCTCTGGGCGGCGCTGGTCACGGAAGCACAGACCCTGATGGCGCAAAAGGTTGCCGAGACCGATGCCAACGCAATGGATCTGGCGATCCGCTGGATGGATCGTCTGGAGCAGGATACGGCAGGCAAGCCGGAGTTTCTGACCCGTCTTAATGAGATGCATAGCGTGGAGCCGCAGATGCGCGAGCGGACGGGCATTACGCCGCAGATTATCGCCTACATCACCCGCGCCTTTGCAGAGAGCAAGCTGGCTATCTGGCAGCGTTATCTTACCCCGCAGGAGATGGCCTTTACCCGCGCGCACTATTTTGACCGACTGGCGGAGTGGCCGCCGCTGGTGGCGAAGCTGCACCAGGCGACGCGGGAGGCGTGCGATCCTGCGTCTGAACAGGGTCAGCAGCTGGCGCAGAACTGGCTTGAGCTTTTCCAGTCCTACGCCGGGGACAGTCCCGCTACCCAGCAGAAATTCCGCGTTGCGATGCAGCAGGAGCCGCTGCTGATGAAGGGAACCTGGATGACCCCCGAGGTGCTGGCCTGGCTACAGCAGGCGATTGGGGTAATGATGCAGCGCCGGTACGCTGCACCCTAATCATTACAGATCCGCCAGCGCCGCTTCCCGGTTGGGATAGAACGCCAGCCGCCCGGCAATCGGCTTCACGCCTGCGCGCGCCATCGTGCGCAGGGGCTGAAACTCCAGGTTGCTAACCCGCAGCTCACAGCCTTCCGGCAGCCGTTTGACAAAGCGCTGGAAGGCATCCAGTCCACCCGCGTCCAGCACCGGTACGGCATCGCACTTCAGCACCACGATACGCTTGCCGGCAATCCGTGACTCCAGATCGTTAAATAGCCCGTCGGCCGCAGCGAAGAAGAGCGGCCCAATGACCCGCAGCACGGTGACGTCATCGGGCACCTCGACGTTAACCGGGGCGAGTCGGGTCAAACGGGCGATGCGGCGCATAAACAGCAGCGACGCCAGCACGATGCCGACGCTGATGGCGATAACCATATCGAACAGCACCGTCAGTGACATGCACATCAGCATCACCATGATGTCGTCCGTCGGGGCGCGTCGCAGCAGGTTAACCACCTTATGCGCTTCGCTCATGTTCCAGGCCACCATCAGCAGCAGGGCGGCCATGGCTGACAGCGGCAGCCATGAGAGCAGGGGGGCGAGTACCAGCAGGGCGAGGATCACCAGCAGGGCATGGATAATAGCCGCCACCGGCGAGGTTGCGCCCGCCCGCACGTTTGCCGCCGAGCGGGCAATCGCCGCGGTCGCGGTAATACCGCCGAAGAAGGGAGCGATCAGGTTGCCCAGCCCCTGACCGATCAGCTCGTTATTGGCCTTGTGCCGCGTGCCGGTCATGCCGTCGAGCACCACCGCGCAAAGCAGCGACTCAATTGCCCCAAGCATCGCCATGGAAAAAGCGGCGGGCAACAGCGCCTGCACCGAGGCCCAGTTCAGGGTAAACGAGGAGCCGGGCATCTGCCACGGCAGCACCAGCTGGGGCAGAAGCTGCGGAATGCCGCTGCCTTGAGTGCCGTCGGCCAGCAGATAGTGAAAGCGCGAGCCGATGGTCGCCACGTCAACGCCAGCCAGCTTGACCAGCGCCATCACTGCGCATCCGGCCAGCAGGGCGGGAAGATGGCCCGGAAGGCGGATCCCGAGGCGCGGCCAGAGGATGAGCACCCCAAGCGTGACCACGCCGATGGCGGCATCCCCCAGGTTAAGGGTGGGCAGCGCCATCGCCAGCGCGCCGACCTTCTGCAAATAGTGCTCCGGCACCTGGGCCATCTCCAGACCGAGAAAATCTTTTATCTGCATGGTGCCGATGGTGATCCCAATCCCGGCGGTAAAGCCCAGCGTGACGGGTAGCGGAATGTACTCGATCAGACGGCCAAAGCGGGCGAGGCCGAACAGGATCAGAAACAGTCCAGAGAGAAGCGTGGCCACCAGCAGTCCCGCCAGACCAAACTGCTGGGAGACCGGATAGAGGATCACCACAAATGCCGCCGTGGGACCAGAGACGCTAAAGCGCGAGCCGCCGCAGAGGGCAATAACAATCCCGGCCACCGCCGAGGTGTAGAGGCCATACTGCGGCGCAACGCCGCTGCCGATAGCCAACGCCATCGCCAGCGGAATGGCAATAATGCCGACGGTGATGCCCGCCACAAGGTCGCGGGTGAAACGTGGGAAGCTGTATCGCTCTTTCCAGCAGGCATCGATTAGCGCGCGGAAGGGTAAAATTTCTGAAAGGTTCATCATCTTCATAAAGGCTAGTCATTCATACACGCATTATCCGCCATATGAATGGTAGATAATGCGTGAATACATCATACAAATGTTTTTCAGGCACAAAAAAACCCGCCGAAGCGGGTTTCTATTATACAGCGCGATTAATGCTCAAACATCGCGGAGATAGATTCTTCGTTGCTGATACGACGAATCGCTTCGGCCAACATGCCGGAGAGCGTCAGGGTACGCACGTTCGGCAGGGCTTTGATCTCAGGGGAGAGCGGGATAGTGTCGCAGACGACCACTTCATCGATCACGGAATGACGCAGGTTGTTTACCGCGTTGCCGGAGAAGATCGGGTGGGTAGCGTAGGCAAAGACACGCTTCGCGCCGCGCTCTTTCAGCGCTTCTGCCGCTTTACACAGCGTACCGCCAGTATCGATCATGTCGTCAACCAGCACGCAGTCGCGGCCAGCAACGTCACCAATGATATGCATAACCTGAGAAACGTTCGCACGGGGGCGGCGTTTGTCGATGATAGCCATATCGGTATCGTTCAGCAGCTTAGCGATAGCACGCGCACGCACCACGCCGCCGATGTCCGGAGAGACAACGATTGGATTATCGAGGTTCAGCTGCAGCATATCTTCCAGCAGGATTGGGCTGCCGAATACGTTATCAACCGGAACGTCGAAGAAGCCCTGGATCTGCTCGGCGTGCAGGTCAACGGTCAGGACACGGTCAACGCCTACGCTGGAGAGGAAGTCGGCAACTACTTTCGCGGTGATAGGTACACGCGCGGAGCGCACGCGGCGATCCTGACGGGCATAGCCGAAGTAGGGGATAACGGCAGTGATACGGCCTGCGGAAGCACGACGCAGCGCATCAACCATGACAACTAACTCCATCAGGTTGTCATTCGTTGGAGCACAAGTGGACTGGATGATGAAAATATCACCACCGCGTACATTTTCGTTGATTTGTACGCTGACTTCGCCGTCGCTAAAGCGACCTACGGCGGCGTCGCCGAGAGAAGTGTACAGGCGGTTGGCAATACGTTGTGCTAGTTCCGGGGTGGCGTTACCAGCAAAAAGCTTCATATCAGGCACGAGAAGAACCTCAGGCATGCGTCCAGTGGTG
Source organism: Pseudescherichia vulneris NBRC 102420 (assembly GCF_000759795.1). Lineage (GTDB taxonomy): Bacteria > Pseudomonadota > Gammaproteobacteria > Enterobacterales > Enterobacteriaceae > Pseudescherichia > Pseudescherichia vulneris. Next base: position 6,838 of record NZ_BBMZ01000010.1, on the reverse strand, counting down.
GATAGCGTCGCCGAAAACTGTGCGGGCCAGGCTACGCTATCCAGGCGATGTATTTAAAGAGCGCGATGCAACGTCTGGATCAGAGGTGACGTTGTCACCGAGTCTCATTAAGCCCCAAATGCTCGTTAGAGCATTATTAGAAATCTTTAGGGTGTAGCGCTTGCATAAGCGGCGAAACGTTTACGCCTCGCGCGACAAAACCCTGCAGCCATTCCGGGGCTTGCTCAAGCACCTGACGAGCGGAGGACTCTGAGTCAAATTCAGCAAAGACGCAGGCTCCTGTGCCAGTCAGGCGCGACGGCGCGTATTCTAACAGCCAGGAAAGCGCCGCATCAACCTCGCGAAAACGTTTTCTTGCGATAACCTCGCAATCGTTGCCGAATTCACAGTTTAGTAACGTATTAATTGGCCGCTTTGGCGTATTGCGAGGCAAATCAGGATCGTTGAAGATGGCCGGGGTCGAAATATGTATGCCAGGGTGGGCCACCAGATACCATTTTTCCGGTGGATCCACCGGGGTCAGCTCTTCGCCAACGCCCTCGGCAAAGGCCGCGTGACCGTGGACAAATACCGGCACGTCCGCACCAAGGGTTAACCCCAGCGTCGCCAGCGCATCTGCCGACAGCCCGCAGCCCCAGAGATGGTTAAGCGCGACCAGCACCGTCGCCGCGTTAGAGGAGCCTCCTCCCAGCCCGCCGCCCATTGGCAGGCGTTTATCGATGCGGATATCTGCGCCGCTGCCCGCAGGCAGGGAGTCGCGCTCCGTGGCCGCCTGCTGAAGCAGTTTGGCAGCGCGCACGATCAGGTTATCGCTCTCCGCCACGCCCTCTACCGGCGTCAGCAGACGGATCTTACCGTCGGTGCGCGGTTCAATGCTGAGGGTATCGCCGTAGTCGAGAAACTGAAACAGCGTCTGCAGGTCGTGATAACCATCATGCCGCTGGCCGGTGATATATAAAAAAAGATTAAGTTTTGCCGGCGAAGGCCACTGGGTCATCATTTTACAATCCAGTTATCCATCTTCAGTTTGATCCGCTGGCCGTCCTGGTTGAGCTCCATATTTGACGGCATTGCCGGGCTAGATTTCGCATCGTAGCCGCCGTAGGTGACCTTCCAGGTCTTGCCGTTCTGGGTGTAGTTGAGCTCGCTCAGACGGTACTGGCTATCCAGCTTATAGTCGGTGGCGTCGCCAGGCAGGCCGAGGATCCACTGGCGCAGGCTGTTAAGCGGGATAGGCATGCCGGTCAGCTTGCCAATCATCTCTTCGGCGTCGGTAGCGGTGTAGTGCTGACCTTTGTTATCTACCAGCTCCACGCTGCCCGGCTTGGCGTTCAGCTCCAGCTCGGTGCTGCCAAGGGGATTGGTCAGCAGCAGGCGGTAGTTATCTTGGCCGGTCTGCTGCCAGAAGAAACGGGCGTATACTTTTTGGCTATCAGAGAGGTAGGCAAAGGCCCCGCGCGTCTGGTACTGGCTCAGGTTACGCACCTCCTGCTGATGCTGACGCCACTGCGGCGAGTCCGGACTTTTACCCGGGCCTTTCGGAGCATGAATAGAACAGGCGGTAAGTACCAGGCTAGCAAGCGGTAACAGGCGAAGCAGTCGACGGTCCGGTAAAGTCATAATGAGGACAAATCCTTGTGGTGCGTTACGGTTATAATCTTTAATGCTAGCGCTGAGCAGGAATACCGTCTACGTTCAAGTTGTCTTAAATCATGAAATTACCAATTACTCCAAAAGGGGGCTGTCTCTTTTATTGACCCGACGCATCCTGTATGATGCGCACAGACTAACCTTATCAACACTGGTACTACTCCCGCTGACATGACTCTTTTAGCGCTCGGCATCAACCACAAAACAGCACCTGTCTCACTGCGGGAACGCGTTACGTTCACGCCGGACACGCTCGACCAGGCTTTAGAGAGCCTGCTGGCGCAGCCTATGGTGCAGGGTGGGGTAGTCCTGTCGACGTGTAACCGCACCGAGCTTTACCTGAGCGTGGAAGAGCAGGATAACCTGCAGGAAGCGCTTATCCGCTGGCTGTGTGACTATCATCATCTGGACGAAGCCGAGCTGCGTAAAAGCCTCTACTGGCACGAAGACAACGATGCCGTGAGCCACCTGATGCGTGTTGCCAGCGGCCTTGATTCATTGGTGCTGGGCGAGCCACAGATCCTGGGCCAGGTGAAAAAAGCCTTCGCCGATTCCAGCCGTGGACACCTGAACGCCAGCGCGCTGGAGCGCATGTTCCAGAAATCCTTCTCCGTGGCCAAGCGGGTACGTACCGAAACGGATATCGGGGCCAGCGCCGTATCGGTGGCCTTTGCCGCCTGTACGCTGGCGCGGCAGATCTTTGAGTCGCTCTCCAGCGTGACGGTGCTGCTGGTGGGCGCGGGTGAAACCATTGAGCTGGTGGCTCGTCATCTGCGCGAACATAAGGTGCAGAAGATGATCATCGCCAACCGCACCCGCGAACGTGCCGAGCTGCTGGCCGATGAGGTGGGCGCAGAGGTGATCTCCCTCAGCGACATCGACGCCCGCCTGCAGGACGCGGATATCATCATCAGCTCCACCGCCAGCCCGCTGCCGATTATCGGTAAAGGGATGGTTGAGCGCGCGCTGAAATCCCGCCGTAACCAGCCCATGCTGCTGGTGGATATCGCCGTTCCCCGCGACGTCGAGCCGGACGTTGGCAAGCTGGCGAACGCCTATCTCTACAGCGTTGATGACCTACAAAGCATTATTTCGCACAACCTGGCGCAGCGGAAAGCCGCCGCCGTGGAAGCGGAGACCATCGTTGCTCAGGAGAGCAGCGAGTTCATGGCCTGGCTGCGCGCCCAGAGCGCCAGCGAGACGATCCGTGAATATCGCGGCCAGGCAGAGCAGGTTCGCGACGAGCTCACCGCAAAAGCCCTTGCCGCGCTTGAGCAGGGCGGCGATGCCCAGGCCATTATGCAGGATCTGGCCCGCAAGCTGACCAACCGCCTGATCCACTCTCCAACCAAATCACTTCAGCAGGCTGCCCGTAACGGGGACGATGAACGCCTGCATATTCTGCGCAACAGCCTCGGGCTGGAGTAGCACAACAACCTCTTATTACAGGGTGCATTTACGCCTATGAAGCCTTCTATTGTTGCCAAACTGGAAGCCCTGCACGAACGCCATGAAGAAGTTCAGGCGCTGCTCGGTGATGCAGGAACCATCGCAGATCAAGACCGCTTTCGTGCGCTGTCGCGTGAATATGCGCAATTAAGCGATGTCTCGCGCTGCTTTACTGACTGGCGACAGATTCAGGAAGATATAGAAACCGCGCAGATGATGCTCGACGATCCCGAGATGCGCGAGATGGCGCAGGAAGAGCTGCGCGAGCTGAAAGAGAAGGGTGAAGCCCTTGAGGCGCACCTGCAGGTTCTGCTTCTGCCGAAGGATCCGGACGACGAACGCAACGCCTTCCTTGAAGTCCGCGCCGGAACCGGCGGTGACGAAGCCGCGCTCTTTGCCGGCGATCTGTTCCGCATGTACAGTCGCTACGCGGAGTCCCGCCGCTGGCGCGTAGAGATCATGAGCGCCAACGAAGGCGAGCATGGCGGCTTTAAAGAGGTGATCGCTAAGGTGAGCGGCGAAGGCGTTTACGGACGCCTGAAGTTTGAATCCGGCGGCCACCGCGTACAGCGCGTCCCGGCCACCGAATCACAGGGACGGATCCACACCTCGGCCTGTACCGTGGCGTTGATGCCGGAGCTGCCGGAAGCCGAACTGCCGGATATCAACCCGGCGGATCTGCGTATCGATACCTTCCGCTCCTCCGGTGCGGGCGGTCAGCACGTTAACACCACCGACTCGGCGATCCGTATTACCCACCTGCCCACCGGGATCGTGGTGGAGTGCCAGGACGAACGTTCCCAGCACAAGAACAAAGCCAAAGCGCTGGCGGTGCTCGGCTCACGTATCCGCGCCGCCGAGATCGCTAAACGCCAGCAGGCAGAAGCCTCAACCCGCCGCAACCTGCTGGGCAGCGGCGATCGCAGCGACCGTAACCGGACCTATAACTTCCCGCAGGGGCGCGTTACCGATCACCGAATCAACCTGACGCTCTACCGTCTGGACGAGGTGATGGAAGGCAAGCTCGATATGCTGATTGAGCCTATCGTGCAGGAGTACCAGGCCGATCAGCTGGCGGCGCTGGCCGAGCAGGAATAATGGATTATCAGCACTGGCTACGCCAGGCGGTAAGTCAGCTTGCGGCAAGCGAAAGCCCCCGCCGCGATGCGGAGATCCTGCTCGGTTTTGTTACCGGCAGGGCGCGCACCTATATTCTGGCCTTCGGCGAAACCGAACTGCTGCCCGCCGAGCAGGCGCAGCTTGAGGCGCTGCTGGCCCGTCGCCAGCGCGGCGAGCCGGTGGCCCACCTGGTGGGTACGCGCGAGTTCTGGTCGCTGCCGCTATTTGTCTCTCCGGCCACGCTGATCCCCCGTCCGGATACCGAGTGCCTGGTTGAACAGGCGCTTGCCCGTCTGCCGGCCACGCCGTGCGATATCCTCGATTTAGGCACCGGCACCGGCGCGATTGCGCTGGCGCTGGCCAGCGAGCGTCCCGACTGCCACATCACCGCCGTGGATCTTATGCCCGACGCGGTGGCCCTTGCCCAGCGTAACGCCGAGCACTTAGGCATAGCTAACGTGACCCTGCGGCAGAGCCACTGGTTCAGCGCGCTTAGCGGGCAGCACTTCGCCACTATCGTTAGCAATCCGCCCTATATTGACGAGCAGGATCCGCATCTTGCCGAGGGCGACGTGCGCTTTGAGCCGCGCAGTGCGCTGGTGGCGGCGGATCGCGGCCTGGCAGATCTGGCGTGGATTATCGAGCAGGGGCGCGCGTTTCTGCTGCCTGACGGCTGGCTGCTGCTGGAGCATGGCTGGCAGCAGGGAGAGGCCGTGCGGGCACTTTTTGCTAAAAATGACTATCAGGACGTTGAAACCACGCGGGATTACGGCGGCAACGAGCGGCTGACTGCGGGTAGGTTAGGTCCATCGCAACCATAAGCAAGGCTGACTGAAGCGCCGTTTGGCGTTATCATCAACGTCGAATACCGTGACTGGGGTAAGTAATGAGGTCGTTAGCCGATTTCGAATTTAATAAAGCACCGTTATGCGACGGGATGATCCTCGTTTCACAACTTATCCGCGACGACTTTCCGTCGCAGTATGTCTGTGAGGAGCTGGAGAAGCTGGTTGCGCTGGCTCGCGAAGAGATAAGCGAGGCGCAGCCGCAGGAGGGGCAGCTAGAGAAGCTGCTGGCACTCTTTTATGGCGACTGGGGTTTTCAGGATTCGCAGGGCGTCTATCGCCTGTCCGATGCGCTGTGGCTTGATAGCGTGCTGAAAGACCGCCAGGGCAGCGCCGTCTCCCTTGGGGCGATCCTGCTGTGGGTAGCCGAGCAGCTGGATATTCCGCTGTCGCCGGTGATCTTCCCGACGCAGCTGATCCTGCGCGCCGAGTGGATGGACGGTGAGATGTGGCTGATTAACCCGTTCAACGGCGATACGCTGGATGAGCACACGCTGGAAGTGTGGCTGAAGGGCAATATCAGCCCGATGGCGGAGCTGTTTAACGAGGATCTCGACGAGGCGGATAACGCCGAGGTGATCCGCAAGCTGCTCGACACGCTGAAATCGGCGCTGATGGAAGAGCAGCAGATGGAGCTGGCGCTGCGGGCCAGCGAAGCGCTGTTACAGTTTAACCCGGAAGATCCCTATGAGATCCGCGATCGCGGGCTGATTTACGCCCAGCTCGATTGCGATCACGTCGCGCTGCATGATTTAAGCTATTTTGTGGAGCAGTGTCCGGAAGATCCGATCAGCGAAATGATCCGCGCGCAGATTAATACTATTTCGCATCGGCAGATTACGCTGCATTAATCCGATGAGTTCCGATTCAAACCTGATAAGGCGATTCTATGAAACAAAAAGTGGTTAGCATTGGCGATATTAACGTGGCAAACGATCTGCCGTTCGTGCTGTTTGGCGGCATGAACGTGCTGGAGTCACGCGACCTTGCGATGCGTATTTGCGAGCACTACGTGACCGTGACCCAGAAGCTGGGCATTCCGTACGTGTTCAAGGCCTCTTTTGATAAAGCCAACCGCTCCTCTATTCACTCCTATCGTGGCCCGGGCCTCGAAGAGGGGATGAAAATCTTCCAGGAGCTGAAGCAGACCTTCGGCGTAAAAGTGATCACCGACGTCCACGAAGCTCACCAGGCGCAGCCGGTATCTGAGGTGGTTGATGTGATCCAGCTTCCGGCGTTCCTTGCTCGCCAGACCGATCTGGTAGAAGCGATGGCGAAAACCGGCGCGGTGATCAACGTGAAGAAGCCGCAGTTCGTTAGCCCTGGGCAGATGGGCAACATCGTCGACAAGTTCCGCGAAGGCGGCAATGAGAAGGTGATCCTCTGTGACCGTGGCGCAAACTTTGGTTACGATAACCTGGTTGTGGACATGCTGGGCTTCAGCGTGATGAAAAAGGTCTCTGGCAACTCGCCGGTGATCTTCGACGTAACCCACGCTCTGCAGTGCCGCGACCCGTTTGGCGAAGCTTCCAGCGGCCGTCGTGGTCAGGTGACCGAGCTGGCGCGTGCCGGTATGGCTACCGGTTTGGCGGGCCTGTTCATTGAGGCGCATCCGGATCCAGCCCATGCTAAATGCGACGGCCCGTCCGCGCTACCGCTGGACAAGCTGGAGCCGTTCCTCAAGCAGATCAAAGCCATTGACGATCTGGTGAAGAGCTTCGACGAGCTCGACACCGAGAACTAATAAAAAAACCCGCCTCGGCGGGTTTTTTTAT